>NZ_QJJN01000001.1:46771-1032281 GCF_003201515.1 Alteromonas sp. I10 | reverse complement strand
GCGAATAAGCCGAGCGCTTACTCTGTACTTTCTACCTAAAGCTTCAGAATTTTTCTCTTCGACTAGCTGAGCGAGCTTTATTTTAAACGCTCTATTGTGTTTTGACATAAAAAGACCCCCAATAATTGGAATGTCCAACTAATGGGGGTCACTTCATTTCGGCGGTTTTTTTTAAAGCGTTATCTATCAGTAATAATTAACTTTTCATTTTGATTAGCGTATCAGCTTCTACCGTGAAACGATTAAAGAAATCGTCTTCTAGTTCGCCGGTGATGCGTACGCGCTCGCCTTTCATTAGCGTTAGGTAACCATCCGCATCCACAGGTGCGTCCTCTAACTCATCAAGCTCTACCGTGAGGGTGGTATCGCCCACGTCAATTTGTAACGCTTCTTTGCCAATTGATTTGACCGTACCTACAAGCACCATTTCTTCATCGTCAAACTCAATGTTACTTGCTGTACTTAAATAAAGATCTGCCGAAGCCTGATTAACCGACTCAGCTAAGTACACAGTATCCATACCATCAACAATCACACTCTGAGCAACTAACCTTTCGCTCGAAAACATGCCATCATCAAGACGCGCCGTTACCATGACTTCTTCGCCTTTCATTTTTGCATAGGCATTACTGTCAAGGTCGGTGTCTCTTAACTCAACAAAGATATTCCCGTCACCGTAGTCTAACGTAAAGAATTTTGAATCTACAGCAGACACCTCACCGGTCAACGTAATCCACGTATCACCAGACTCAGATGTTCTGGACTCAGGTTGCACTGACGCTGAAGCTGCTTGCATTTGCGCAGTTTTCATCTCGTCAACGTTAGCTTGTGCCATAGCAGATGAGCCCATCATAGCGACTGAAACCAGAGTTGCTGTAATCGTTCGTTTTGAGTTAAACATCGTAACCTCCTTAAAGGCATCATTGTTATCCATTCGATAATCTCTGATGCAAACCCAATGCCGCACATATAAATCAATAACTTAAGTGAAATACACTTAAATTATCTATTTGCCAAAAAAGAAAAATATTCCGACTATTGAAGAGATTACACTGTATCCTGCATGGGTATTTGTGAGGTGCTTACCCTTCAGATAAAAGAGTTAAAATAATACGCCTTACTGTGTAAAGTAGTGTTATGGAATTAGGTTAAGCACAGTGGACGGCAAATGTCTCACCCTCATCAACATATTGATACGCCACCTATTAGTAGTGATGTCGAAAATAATACTGCAGATAAATTAGAAACCGTTGAAACAAAGGATATAGTCACGCCCTATGCGTTTGGCGTTGCTAGCTCGCTGTTGGGCAAGCGTCTGGCTACACCTTTTCAACGAGGGTTGGCTCAGTGTATTGACCTACTATTTGTCGCCATTCTGAGCTCACTGGATGCACTGTTTTTGGCGATTATTGCTACAGTGACGTTTTATAAAGCTAGCCGCAACGTAGCCAATCAAAGCCATAAAAAAACTACGCGTTCATTTCTTCGAATAGGTGGAGCGTTCATGCTCTTTTGGACAGTGTTGCTTACGTTAGATGCTGCCAATGAGGCTAATTACTTTCGTGACGATGCAACTGTCAGCAACGTGATCGACTCGCCTAATCGCCCAGGTGAGAAAAATGGTGCGAATGATGATATTGGAGTAAATGAGCAATTTGTAAATAAAGGTGTGCATGAAAATCGCCTACAGGAAGCTGAAGGTATTGAAAGTGACCTAGCAGATTTCGATGACGCAACTTCAGAGCCCTCAGCAAACACATACAGCATTGTCGCGTGGATCAAAGGGTTAATTACTGAGCTTGGCTTAGGCTTTGGTTGGGCCGCGCTTTATTACAGCGTGTTTACCGCTTGGTTTAACGGAAAAACTCCAGGTAAACGACTGCTAAATATACAAGTGCTCAAACTCGATGGTTCTGGACTGTCGCTATGGGAGAGCTTTGGTCGTTATGGAGGTTATGGTGCGGGTTTAGCAACTGGCTTGTTGGGATTTGTGCAAATTTACTGGGATCCTAACCGACAAGCGATCCAAGATAAAATTTCAGAAACTCTGGTCATCAGCACCCGCGATTAGCGCGCTCTGGTACTTGCATTTAACATTGAATGGCTGTGTGCGCGTTCTATTGAAAAAGCGCTTCTTTATTAGCGCACCAACCAAGATTAATGCAAAAATCAAGAAGCGCGTCTCGACACTGCAAGTACGCGCTTCGTTTTTATCTATTCTCCATCGCCCCCATTAACAATAAGCGCAATATTGTATAGACGGTTTACGGCATGGTAGTTGATTGAATTTTTGGGGTAACGACCTTTGCTGCTTATTTTACCCGCTTCCTGTTCCATCAAAATAGATAGCGCATCATCAACGGTCTCTACAGTGTAAATATGGAACAGCCCTTTTTTCACTGCGTCGATAACGGTGGCATCTAATACCAAATTAATCGCATTTGATTTAGGAATAATCACGCCCTGCGTACCGGTAAGGCCGCGGTGTTGACACAAGTCGAAAAAACCTTCTATCTTTTCGTTCACACCGCCAACCGCTTGCACTTCACCATACTGGTTTATGGAACCCGTGATAGCCAAGGTTTGTAAGCAAGGGATTTCAGTCAACGCAGAGATAAGCGCAACCAGTTCACCAAGGGATGCACTATCGCCATCAATATGTCCGTATGACTGCTCTAGCGCTATATTTGCCGATAGGGTTAACGGGAAATGCTGGGCATACTTGTTGCCCAAGTAGCCGTTTAGCAACATAACGCCTTTTGAGTGAATAGGCTGTCCAAGCTCTACCTCACGCTCAATATCAACGACACCACTTGCGCCGGCAAATACAGTAGACGTAATGCGTGCTGGCGTACCAAATGCAGTGTCACCAATATCCAATACCGTTAACCCGTTTACTTTGCCTACCGCTTTTCCTTCAGTGGCAATTAGCACGTGCCCTTCTTTAATATCGTTTAATAGTGTTTGACTGACGCGGCCGGTGCGACGCTTCTTGGCACTTAATGCGGTTTTTAAATGATCAAGTTCTAGTGTGTCGGCATTAGATTTCTGACAGAAATAATAGGCTTCATTAACTAGCTCGATAACTTCAGCGAAGTGCGCAGATAGCTTTTCTTTGTGTTCAGCCATTCTTAACGAGTACTCAACTAGCCTGCACATCGCGTTAGCGGTAATGCCTTTAAGTCCTAACTGAATAAGATGCGCACGTACTTTGCCCACGAAATCAAAAAGCGCCTGTCTGGTGACGGGAATTTCCAAATCAAAATCCACCAACACTCTAAACAGTTCATCAAACTCGTCATCGTAATCTTGCAGCGTGTAGTATAAATCACGCGAACCTAACAGAACGATTTTCACATTTAAGTCGATGGGCTGTGGATTGAGCGTAATGTTGTTCACCATACCCACATCTTGCTGAGGTAAGTCCATGCGCAAGCGCTGTGACTTGATGGCAAGCTTAAGAGTATCCCACACGAAAGGTTGTTCAATAAGTTGGTCGACATCCAACAACAAATAACCGCCATTTGCACGATGGAGCGCACCGGGCTGAATCATGCGATAGTTGGTAAACACGCTGCCGTGAATGTTGGTGTACTCTATTTTGCCAAACAAATTTTGATAAGTAGGGTTCGGCTCATAAATAACAGGGGCTGCGTCATCGAGTTTATTCGACACCAAAACGTTAGGAAGAAATTGCTCTTCTAAAAATATCTTCTTGTCGAAGTCATCACTCTTCTCTTCTTTCTGCTCTTCACTGTGAATGACTAAGATAGCGTTGACCAATGCAGTTTTAAGCTGCTTGAGGTACTTCATTACCCCTAGCTCAGACGCGTATTTGTGCTCAAGCACTTTTAGCAGCGGCTTAATCCCCTGCTCTGCGGTCTTTTTGTCAAGCTCACGCAGACGCTCAGAGTTTTCGCGTTTCCACGTAGGCAGGCTTAACAGACCTTCGCTTAACCTATTTTCTAGTTCGTCAATAAGAGTATAAAACCCTTCCCGCTGTGCGTCAGTTAAGGACGCAAACTCTGTGTCACTTATTGGCTTGCCGTTAACGATAGGTGAAAACGTAATAGAGCCACCCTCTTCGTACAGCGCAACATCATTCGCTTGTGCGTAACGCTCTACCGCATCGATAGCCGCATCGTACTTTTGCTCGAATTCTCTGGAAATTGACGCGCGACGGCGCTGATATCCCGGGTTATCAAAAGCAATGGGCAGTGAGTCTAAGACATCGTCAATAAGCGCAGCCATGTCCTTGTGGAATGCTTTTCCACCACCGGGAGGAAATTTTAGCGCAACAGGTTCGCGCTCTTCGTCAAAATTGTTGATATAACAACAATCATCAGGCGCCGGTAGCTGGGCAACTTGGCGTTCAATGTAATCCTTCACTAGAGTGAAGCGCCCCGTAGCGGGCTCACCCATCACGTAAAGGTTGTAGCCTTTGGTGTTAATACCTAACCCAAACGTAAGTGCTTCACGCGCGCGCTCTTGCCCAATGAAGGTCGCATTTAGCGCTTCATCATCTTTTAAGGCACTGTTTATCGCTCGGCGATTTATGGTAGGTGAAAGCGCGTCTACATCTAACGCATATAATTTACTGTCTACAGACATGTCTGTTCTATCTTTGTTTCTTTACTTAAGTGAAACCCTAATTAACATTAGTGTCAAACGCTTATCCTGAATAAGGCAGCTTTGCATCGCTAATTGCACAACAAACAACCACCTTCATGATTTTAGAGAGGAATTGACAAGCACTACGAGCTTTTTGTGGCCTTCATTAGAACTGATAACTTGCGACACAAGGTGTAGCGTTTAATTAAAGCCGAAAAGGAGTTAAGTACGAAAGAACTTACTTCAATTTAACCGCTGCATTTATTTCTGCCACATAATTTGGATCAGAGCATTAAAATCACAGCGATAAGAAAAGCGCGCCAAGGTCAGAGCCGTAAGGACAATGTGGTCAAGACAAAGCTCTGAAGAATCCTGTAACAGTAAGGCTTTAAAGTAGGTAGCAACGCAAGCTGCTTTCAATTACCTTAGAAAACACAAAAACCGAAATTCGTTTTGGCGACGAGACCAGGTTTCGCGCGCAATAACCAATGAACAAAAACAGGGTAATAACAATGACAAAAAAATTGAAAACTCGCTCACCCCTTCTGCTCACCTCCGCTTTCCTTGCTACTTTTCTGGGTACGGCATTTTCTTCAATGAGTATTGCTAACGTAAACTATGCAGATAACTCAGGGTTTTCTATCACCAATGAGAGTGAAAGCTATGCGCCAGTTGAAGTCGTGTACTCTCATTTTATTCAACATGTGGATATGTGGTGGCCGAAAGACCACACATGGTGGAAAGGTGCTTTGCGCATAGATGAGCAGGCTGGTGGCTGTTTCTGTGAAACGACAGACACGGCGAGTGCAGCGCATATGAAGGTAAGCTATGTTGAACCGAACAAAAAAGTGGTGATGACAGGTGGCTTAGGCCCGCTTCAAGAAATGGGTATGTCAGGTGCACTGACATGGGAATTCAGCACAATAGCATCGAGCACTTCATCGGATGCAAACACACAAGACGGTCGCATACCGAAAACTAAAGTCACCCTTACCTACCACGCCTCAGGCAATATTCACTTTAATGGCCAAAAAGCATCTAACGAAGACGCCGCCAATTTAGTTCGAGTAGTCGACAAAGTGCAGGCGCAACAACTAAATGCGCTAACCGCGTTTAGTGACAATAATTAGATGTGACACCGGGGCCTGTTTATCGACAAGATAAGATGGCGCCAAGAGAAAGTAAGATGAGCAAATGGGGCGAGTTCTGGTGTTCAATCGGCGTAAACTGTGTCATTAATGCTCACTTTTCAAGCAAGCAACAATAAATATTGCCAAGTTCGGTATTAAGCTATTGAGGCATGGCTTAGCGCTGGGTTATTCTATTGGGCTATATGTATGTTAAGTGGGTGAATCCCACGTGCGGTTAGTTGGCGTTGCTACAAACTCGCCTTATGCCGCCCCATAAACGTTTTAACTTTTAATGCGGAAGCCTAAGTTTCATGGCCGATAATCAGTACAATCCGAAAGACATTGAACAACGCGTTCAGCAATACTGGGAAGAAAACCAATCGTTTAAAGCAAATGACGACGTAGAAAAAGAAAAGTTCTACTGCCTGTCTATGTTCCCATACCCTAGTGGCCGACTTCACATGGGCCACGTGCGCAACTACACCATTGGTGACGTGATCAGCCGTTTCCAGCGCATGCAGGGTAAAAATGTATTGCAGCCTATGGGTTGGGATGCTTTTGGTCTTCCGGCTGAAAACGCAGCAATTAACAACAACACTGCACCTGCGAAATGGACATACTCAAATATTGATTACATGAAAAACCAACTTCGCTCGTTGGGTTTCGGTTACGACTGGGATCGCGAAGTAACCACATGTAAATCAGATTACTATCGCTGGGAACAGTGGTTCTTCACACGCCTTTACGAAAAAGGTCTTGTTTACAAGAAAAACTCTACTGTGAACTGGGACCCTGTGGACCAAACTGTTTTGGCTAACGAGCAGGTAATCGATGGTCGCGGATGGCGCTCTGGTGCGCTGGTTGAGCAAAAAGAGATCCCTCAGTGGTTTATTAAAATTACTGACTACGCCGAAGAACTTTTACAAGACTTAGAACAGCTTGAAGAATGGCCAGACCAAGTACGCGCAATGCAGGCAAACTGGATTGGCCGCTCTGAAGGTGTTGAAATTACCTTCGATTTAGCGTCAGCGGTTAACGACATTGCCGATTTGACGGTATATACCACGCGCCCAGATACCTTCTACGGCGTTACTTACGTTGCAGTGGCTGCGCAGCACCCTCTTGCCGAATTCGCAGCAAAATCGAACCCAGATTTAGCGGCCTTTATCGACGAATGTAAAAACACCAAAGTTGCTGAAGCTGAATTAGCAACCATGGAGAAGAAAGGTTTCGCCACGGGTTTTGAGGTTGTTCACCCACTAACCGGTGAAAAGCTTCCAATTTGGGTCGCTAACTTCGTGTTGATGGACTACGGTTCAGGCGCGGTAATGGCTGTTCCTGGCCACGACCAGCGCGATTGGGAATTTGCGACTAAATACAACCTACCTATTCAACAAGTCATTGCGCCAAACGCAGGTGATGAAGATAAGTGCGACCTTACCGCCTCTGCATTTACTGAAAAAGGTAGCTTGATCAATTCAGATAAGTTCGACGGTCTTGAGTTCGATGCCGCATTTAATGGTATTGCTGATGAACTTGAAAGCAAAGGCTGTGGAAAGCGCAAAGTAAATTACCGTCTTCGTGACTGGGGCGTAAGCCGTCAGCGCTACTGGGGCGCACCTATTCCAATGCTAAATTTGGAAAACGGTGAATCTGTTCCGGTTCCTGCTGACCAACTACCGGTTGTTTTGCCTGAAGACGTAGAAATGAATGGCGTTACCTCGCCAATTAAAGCTGACCCTGAGTGGGCAAAAACCACATACAATGGCGAAGCCGCGTTACGTGAAACGGATACCTTCGACACCTTTATGGAGTCATCGTGGTACTACGCGCGCTATGCCTGTGCTACTAACAACGACGCCATGCTTGATCCAACATCAGCTAACTACTGGTTACCAGTAGATCAGTACATTGGTGGTATCGAGCACGCTATCTTGCACTTACTTTACTCGCGTTTCTTCCACAAGTTGTTACGCGATGAAGGCTTGGTAAACTCTGATGAGCCGTTCAAGCGTTTGCTGTGTCAAGGTATGGTATTAGCCGACTCGTACTATCGTGAAGACGCGTCGGGTAAGAAAACCTGGTTCTCGCCTACCGAAGTAAGCACTGAAAAAGACGACAAAGGCCGTATTGTTAAAGCATGGCTAACCGCTGACGGTGAAGAAGTTATTCACGGCGGTATGACGAAAATGTCTAAGTCGAAGAATAACGGTATCGACCCGCAAGAAGTTATTGACCAATACGGTGCCGATACGGTGCGTTTATTTACCATGTTTGCTGCGCCACCGGAGCAAACCCTTGAGTGGGTAGACTCTGGTGTTGAAGGTGCAAACCGTTTCTTACGTCGTATCTGGAAATTAGTGACCGAACACGTTGAAAAAGGCACGCCAGAAGCGATTGATGTTAAGGCACTGTCGAAAGACCAACAGGCACTTCGCCGTGAAGTACATAAGACCATTGAAAAGGTGTCTGATGACTTAGGCCGTCGTCAAACCTTTAACACTGCGGTTGCAGCGGTGATGGAATTGTTAAACCACCTTCAAAAAGCACCACAAGAAAACGCGCAGGACATCGCAATTATGCGCGAAGCCTGTGAATCTATCTTGTTGCTTCTAAACCCTATTACGCCGCACATCGCTCACGAGCTATGGAAAGTGTTGGGTCACAGTGAAGATATCGATTTAGCGCCATGGCCACAGGCTGATAAAGCCGCATTGGTTGAAGACGAGAAGCTTATCATTGTTCAGGTTAACGGTAAGGTGCGCGCTAAGATGACAATTGCTGCTGATGCAAGCAAAGAGAGCATTGAAGCATCTGCGAAAGAACAGCCTAACGTTCAGCAATTCATCGAAGGTAAGACCATTCGTAAAGTGATTGTTGTGCCTGGCAAGCTTGTAAACATTGTAGCTAACTAGGTCAGATACTGATGAAAAAGCACTTACAATTCGCAGTCGCTGTGTTGGGAACCGTATTGGTTACTGGCTGTGGCTTTCATTTGCGAAGTAGCCCTAGCTTACCTGACGACATAAACACCGTTGCTATTGAAAGTGCCCGAGCACACGCGCCCTTGGCGCGTGCGCTTGATAAACGCTTAAACGTTTACGGTTTATCCAGTGTTAGCGTAGATAAAACATCGCGCTCTAACCAAAACGTAAACATCTATTTGCTTCCAGAGAAATTAGAACGTCAGCTGCTGTCGGTTTATCCTTCGGGTCAAGTTGCTGAATATGAACTGATATATGTTGTGCGTTACCGCGTGCAGTTTCCTGGTAAGGAAGCGGTAATGGTGCAATTTGAAGTAGTACGTGACTATCAAGACGACCCTGACCAAGTGTTGGCAAAGTCTCGCGAACTTGAATTGATGCTAAGTGAAATGCGCGATGAAGCCGCTGATATCATGATCAGACGCCTTTCCAGTCAGGCAGCCGCTGCACCAAATGCATCAACTTCCGTTAGTCAGTAAACATCAGAATTTTTCATGCAGATTTATCCAAACCAATTTAGCCAAGATATCACCAAGGCACTTCGCCCGTGCTATCTGGTGTTTGGAGATGAACCCCAGCAGAAGTTTGATGTCATTGAGCAAATACGCGCTAAAGCAAAAGCCAATGGCTTTGAAGAACGTACAGTACTTGTTGCTGAAACGGGCTTTAACTGGAATCAGTTGATTGAAGCCACGCAAAGCATGTCGCTTTTCTCAAGCCAACAGTTTATTGAACTAGAGCTGCCTACGGGAAAACCGGGCACTGAAGGCAGTAAAATGCTGCAAGAAGTCGCGGCATCATTAAACCCCGATATTTTGTTGCTGGTTCACGGCCCCAAAATTGGCAAAGACGTGCAGCGCGGCAAATGGTTTAAAGTGCTTGATGATTTGGGCGCGTCGGTATTGTGTTACCCGTTGGAAGGCAAGCAGCTCAATGCATGGCTAAACCAGCAGTTAAATGCCCACCAACTCTCCGTATCAGCGTCGGGTGCTAAGATGATTGCTGATTTCTGCGAAGGCAACATGCTTGCTGCTAAGCAAGAAATTGATAAGCTCGCCCTACTCTATCCACACCAGTCTATTTCAGACGAACAAATTGAAAAGGCGATGGTCGATCAGTCGCGTTTCAACGTGTTTCAACTAGTTGACGTTATGCTTAGCGGCGACAGTACCCGCTGCATAAAAATGCTATACCGATTAGAGAGTGAGGGTCTGGAGCCTAACATCATTATTTGGGCGCTGATTCGAGAGTGGGAACAGTTATGGAAACTAAAACTAGCGCAGCAAAGCGGTGCCCCCATTCAGTGGCAAAAATTCGGTATTTGGCGTAATAGACAAGGTTTTTATCAAAGTGCCTTGAATCGTTTGAGCGTCGCGCAGCTAGAAGACATCCAAAAAGCGTTGACTCAGTCAGATCATGCATTCAAACAAAATGTCATTGCCCGCCCTTACGTTGAAATGTGTCACCTGTGCATGATGTTCATGGGTATGGACCTTCGCGAAATTCCTTTGTTACAGGCATAATGGGCAAGTCTAAGTGAGTCTTTCCGGCGCTTCTCGAGCATATCCAACGGTGAAAGCCATTCTTGGTGGTACGTTTAATCCGCCGCATAAAGGCCATATTGGTGCGGCACTAAAAGCGGCAGATGAAATTGGCGTAAACCACGTTCATCTCATGCCTTGTAAATTGGCTCCGCATAAGTCAGTAGGTGTGTCAGAAAGCCATCGGGTAAAAATGATTGAACTTTGCGCCCAAAACAATGACAGACTTATTCCAGAGTTAATTGAACTGACGCTTCCGTCACCCTCTTATACAGTTAAAACACTGCGTGCACTTAAAGAGAAAAGCGATGACACAATCTGTTTTTTCATTGGCGCAGATTCACTGTATAATCTGGACAAATGGTACGAGTGGGAACACCTGCTCGATTATTGTCACTTAGTGGTTATGCGCAGAGACGATGAGAAATTTTCGCCTCCTCCCGCAATACAAGCTTGGTTAGATTGTCATGTGGCTAACGATAAAAGTGTTATTCACGCAAAGCCTGCAGGCCATGTAGTGTTAACCAACACACCGCTTTTTAGTGTTTCATCTACTGAAATTCGTGACGTACTAGCAAGTGCTGCCACGTCCGAGAAATCGGGTACGCCAAACAGTTCAAATGCTGACCTATCTAACTTATGGTTAGAAGAAAGCGTTTTAGATTACATAAACGAACATCAGTTATATAAAAGTTAAGTAAGTGAGGAAAACTCTTGGAGAGTCAACAGCTCAAACAGTTTGTTAAAGACAAAATTGACGATATGAAAGGCCGTGATGTTATTGAACTAGACGTTCGCGGCAAATCAAGTATTACAGATACCATGATCATTTGTTCAGGTAACTCAAAGCGCCACGTTTCATCTATTGCAGAAAATGTCATGGTAGAAGCGAAGAAAGCGGGCCACGCACCTGGAAGCGTGGAAGGTAAGGAAACCGGCGAATGGGTTCTGGTTGATTTTGGTGATGTTATTTTGCACGTTATGCAAGATGAAACCCGTGATTTCTACCAGCTAGAGAAACTGTGGTCGTAGTGGCGTAAACGCCTGCTATAAACATGCAGTAACACGGTCAATAAAGGCCATACTCAAATGCGTATGGCCTTTATTGTATAAGTGAAATACTAATTCCTGCGGTAAGGGTAAAAGAAGTGCGTATACAAATCGTCGCGGTCGGAACAAAAATGCCAAGCTGGGTAAGTACAGGCGTGGATGAGTTTATTCGTCGTTTCCCTAGCGACATGCCAGTGTCCTTTACTGAAATACCCGCCGGAAAACGAGGCAAAAACGCCGATATTAAGCGCATTTTGGAAAAAGAAGGCGAGCAAATGCTAGCCGCTATTCCCAAAGGAAATCGCATTGTTACGTTAGAAGTAACGGGTAAACCTTGGGACACTCCCACGCTTGCCAAACAACTCGACAATTGGAAAATGGACGGGCGCGACGTAAGTCTGCTTATTGGTGGTCCAGAAGGGCTAGCACCAGAATGTATTGCTGCGTCGGAACAAAAGTGGTCCTTATCAGCCTTAACTCTACCCCATCCACTTGTTAGGATCATTCTTACAGAAAGCTTATACCGCGCGTGGTCGGTGACACAAAATCACCCTTATCACCGTGAGTAATTGGTCGCTTTATTAATGCAAAGGAAGTCAATGCAACGAAAACGTCAAGCAATACGGGACCACTCCGCTGAAGCGAACTTGTTCGCGCGCCGAGCGACCATTGCTTTTATTATTGTTGTGGCCATGTTGGGCATTGTACTTAACAACCTCTATTCTTTGCAGGTCACCCAGTTTGAAGATTATCAAACCCGGTCTAACGGTAACCGAATTAAAGTGCTGCCCGTAGCGCCTAACCGCGGTCTCATTTATGACCGTAACGGCGTGCTTTTAGCTGAGAACCGTCCGGTTTTCAGTTTGGAAGTTATTCCAGAGCAAGTGGATGATATTGAACAAACCCTTGCAGATCTGACCGAATTAATGAGCATCACCAGCGATGAAATTGATCGCTTTCACTCTACGCTTAAAGGAACGCGAAGATTTAAACCCGTTGCGCTTCGCACTCAGCTAAGCGAAGAAGAAGTAGCGCTGTTCTCTGCCAGCAAACACAAGTTTCCAGGTGTTCAAATTGAAGCGCGTTTAGCTCGTCATTACCCTTATAAAGAAACGCTTACCCATGCACTGGGTTATGTTGCACGCATTAACAAGCGAGACTTACAAAAACTCGTTGAAGCAGGCCAAGAAGATAATTACGCCGCAACCCACGATATCGGTAAGCTAGGCATAGAGAAATATCACGAAGAGCTGCTTCATGGAAAAGTGGGTTATCAGCAGGTCGAAGTAAACAACCAAGGCCGAATTATTCGTGTACTCAGTGTTGAGCCACCAACACCGGGCAAAGATATCGTACTTAACCTAGATTTAGAGCTTCAGTTAGAAGCCCAGCGAATAATAGAAGGCATGCGCGGCGCTGTAGTGGTTACCGATGTTAAAACAGGTGGCGTACTAGCACTTTATTCTAACCCTAGTTACGACCCCAATTTATTCGTGCACGGTATCAGCAGCAAGAATTACTCTGCTCTACTGAATTCGCCAGACCGCCCGCTAATTAACAGGGCGACACAAGGACAATACCCTCCCGCTTCTACCATTAAACCACACCTTGGTTTTGTTGGACTAGAAGAAGGCATTATCACCAAAGACTACACCATTAACGATACAGGTCGCTATCAATTGCCAAATGTGTCGCACGTGTGGCGCGATTGGCGTCGATGGGGACATGGAAAAGTTAACGTATCAAAAGCAATAGAAGTGTCGTGCGATACTTATTATTACGAGCTAGCGTATAAATTGGGTATCGATAAAATCAGTGAATCTATGTACGAATTCGGATTCGGAGATTTCACGGGTATCGATCTTTACGAAGAGTCAGATGCCAACATGCCTAGCCGAGGCTGGAAACGCGCTCGCTTTAATCAACCTTGGTATATTGGTGACACCATCCCCGTTGGTATAGGACAGAGCTATTGGACCACCACGCCGGTACAGTTAAATACATCTGTTAACACGCTGATCAATGCTGGGGAACGCTATATTCCACAAATCATTCGCGGTTATATGAACACCGATAGTTCTGTCGACCTTATCCCGCTTAAGTCGCTGCGGCCTATAGAGATTAAGAACCGTAACAATTTGGATGTGGTGTTAAACGCCATGCGCGATGTTGTGAGTGGCGAAGAAGGCGGCGCGCGTCATGCATTTGCAGATACCCCTTACGACTCTGCGGGTAAGACAGGAACAGCGCAGTTGTTTACCGTTGGCCAAAATGAAAAATATGACGCTACTAAAATTGATGAGCGTCTTCGAGACAATGCCATGTATGTTGGCTTTGCCCCTTTCAATGATCCAGAGATATCGGTAACCGTGGTTCTTGAAAACGTAGGCGGAGGTAGTAAGAACGCAGCACCCGTCGCCCGTCAAATCATGGATTTCTATTTCAGGGACCGAGTTTTTGAAACTGCCGAAGCTGACTCGGCAAACACTGATAATGAATTAGGGACAAACTAGTGAAGAGAACCACCATAAACCCTAATAAAATAAGTTTTCTTCAGCGCATTCACATCGATGGCTGGCTGTTAGTCGGGCTACTCGTGCTAAGTTGTGTTGGACTATTTACTCTGTACTCGGCGTCAGGTCAGGATATGGAGCAAATGGAGCGCCAGTTTATCAGGCTGGGATTTAGCTTTATCGTTATGTTCGGATTAGCCCAAGCCCCTTTGGGCGTGTTTAGGTTTTTCTCAACCTATGCCTATGGTGCAGGTCTGCTCATGCTAATTGCCGTATTATTATTTGGTGATATGGGCAAAGGCGCACAGCGCTGGCTAGATCTGGGCTTTATCCGTTTTCAGCCCTCTGAACTGATGAAGCTTGCCGTGCCTATGATGGTTGCATGGTATATCAGTAAATTCACTATGCCGCCACGCACGACCCACATTATCGTTGGGTTTGGTTTGGTGGTCGTGCCCACCATTCTCATTGCAAAGCAGCCCGATTTAGGAACCTCGTTACTCATCGCCAGTTCAGGTATCTTTGCCATATTCCTGGCAGGTATGAGCTGGCGTCTTATTTCAGTAGTGGGCGGTCTCATTGGCGCGTTTGCGCCTGTGATGTGGTTTTTTTTAATGAAGGATTATCAAAAGCAGCGGGTTCTTACTTTTTTGAACCCGGAAAGCGATCCACTAGGTTCTGGCTACCACATAATCCAATCTAAAATTGCCATTGGTTCTGGTGGTGTAGACGGCAAAGGCTGGCTGCAAGGCACGCAATCACAACTCGAGTTTTTACCCGAACGTCACACCGATTTTATCTTTTCAGTATTCAGCGAAGAGTTTGGTCTTACCGGTGTAATGTGTTTAATGGCAATATACATTTTTATAATTATGCGCGGCCTTATAATTTCTAGCCGGGCACAAGACGCCTATGCAAAATTGCTTGGTGGCAGTATTACCCTTACCTTTTTTGTTTATGTATTTGTAAACATGGGCATGGTGTCCGGATTACTTCCCGTGGTGGGTGTTCCCCTTCCTCTAGTGAGCTTTGGAGGAACATCTATGGTGACTTTAATGGCAGGTTTTGGCATTCTTATGGCCATTGCCACTCAGAAACGTTTAATGTCTAGATAACTTGTATGTTGCAGCGCCTTTTTTCGGTACTTGATTTTGTAAAAGCGGGTTTAGTTAATGCGGGTCTTGTTAACCAGAATCTGGCAAACGGGCAGTTCTTTCGCTATGGCTCAGCTGTTTTTATAGTTTTGGCATTAGTGGGATGCCAAAGTGCACCTACACAATCTGGTCGCTATACCCAAAAGCAAGACTCAGCGCCTAAGCACGTAGCCAAGAAACCAGAAACACTTGATGCTGTACCAAAATACGAAGCCTACCGCATGTTTAACAGCAGGCCTTACAAGGTACTGGGCAAGCACTACACGCCAATGGATAGTGGCAAAGGCTATGAAGAGGTCGGCTATGCCAGTTGGTATGGTCAGAAGTTTCACGGTCACTTAACCTCAAATGGCGAAACTTACAATATGTTTGCCATGAGCGCGGCTCACAAAACATTGCCACTGCCCTCTTACGTGCGTGTTACTAACTTGGAAAATAACAAACAAGCGATCGTCCGCGTTAACGACCGCGGCCCTTTTCACGATGATAGAATTATCGATTTGTCGTATGCAGCCGCAGTAAAACTAGGCTACCACAGCAAAGGCACAGCGCGAGTCAAACTTGAAGTTATCCACTTTGACGAACAAAACAATGTGACGGTGGGAAACAGTCCAACCGTTACTTACGATGAATACTTGGGTATTGCGGTAGTACCCGCACCGGCCTTGGCAGCAACTTCACCCACCCCGCCATTAGCCCCCTCTTCGAACACCGCGGATACCAACACAAGCAGCAGTGAGAAAAGTAGCAACGCGGTAAGTGATGCGATTTATATTCAAGTTGCTGCGCTTTCAAACGCCGAGAAAGCAAAATCTATCTCTAACGTGCTATCGGCGTTATATCAAATTCCCGCTCACCTGCCAGTAGCAGATAACATTTATAAACTACAGTTAGGCCCTATCCACGATGAAGCAGTCGTCGCGGAGGTTCTTGAACAATTAAAGCAAAATGGCTATCCCAACGCTTACGCGATTACGCAGACCATGTAGTTAGTTGGGTTGTCGCACGCTCATAAAAACAACGACATTGTGGCAGCATTGTGTCATTCAGCAGGCAATATCACGGTTTCTTCGCCTAATACCTACAATCGCGTAAACTTTTTTGATAAAACCTAGTCTTATAAGCAGCCTTTCGTTAAGATCTCTCGTCACCTCAGCTAATAAGTAGGTGAAACAACAGAATTCGGTTACGAACTGGACAAAAGCTAAAATTGGGTAGCCATGTTTTGCGGTCATCGTTTCGCGGTCATCGCAACAATAGGGTAAGCTTTAACTCACACGGATAAAACGGTCAAAGAAATTAGAACCATGCTCAGAATAATTCAACGCGCTAAACCGTCATTACTTTCATTTGCCTTTTTGGTGATAGGCACTTTACTACACACAGCAAATGCTGCCGTAGTCACTCCGCCTGCTCCTTCAGTTGCCGCAGAAGGTTTTCTTCTAACCGACTTTGAAACGGGTCATGTGATTGCATCTAAAAATGCGGACATGCAGCTTGCTCCTGCGAGCTTAACGAAAATAATGACTATTTATGTTATTGGCAAAGAATTACAGGCCGGTAACATCAGCTTAGACGACGAAGTGACTATCTCGGAAAACGCATGGGCGAAGAAATTCCCTGACTCGTCAAAAATGTTTATTGAAGTAGGTACACAAGTTTCAGTACGTGACTTACTGCGTGGCATTGTTGTGCAGTCAGGTAACGACGCCTGTGTTGCTATGGCAGAACACGTAGCAGGTTCAGAATCTGCTTTTGCCAGCATGATGAATGCACACACGGCATCACTTGGCATGAGTGGTTCTCACTGGGTTAATGCTCACGGTCTTCACGACCCTGACCACTACACTACCCCTCGTGACATGGCGATTCTGTCTCGCGCGCTTATCGCAGAAACGCCAGAAATGTACAAGATTTATAGCGAGAAGGAATTCACCTACAACGGCATTAAGCAATACAACCGCAATAGCCTGTTGTGGGACAAAAGCTTAAACGTTGATGGCATTAAAACTGGCCACACGTCTGATGCGGGCTACAGCCTAATCACTTCTGCAGAGCAAGGCGGTATGCGTCTAATCTCTGTAGTTATGGGGACTGATAGCGAACGTGCACGTAAAGTTGAAAACAAAAAGCTACTTAAGTATGGCTTCCGTTTTTACGAGACACTTACGCCATACCAAGCCGGTCATAGTTTCGTTGCTCACCGCATCTATATGGGTGATAGAGAGACAGTAGACCTTGGAATTAATCAATCTACCCCCATTACTATTCCACGCGGTCAGGCGGCTAATTTAGAAGCTAACTTCGAACTTGATGACAAGCTTGAAGCACCACTTGCAAAAGGTCAGGTTGTTGGAAAACTTTATCTACAACTAGACGGTGAAGATGTGGCTAGTTATCCCCTAGTTACCCTTCAAGAAGTAAAAGAAGGCAGCTTCTTTAATCGCATGAAAGACTACATTATGCTTCAGCTAGGATTTGACGACGAGTAAACACCTTTACTGAATACGTTAAAAAGCTAGTTGTGAAGCGGCCAGATTTGTTACAATCTGGCCGTTTTTTTATATGATATTTTAAGTACCAAGGATATCGCATGGATACCCGTTTCGACGAATTACTAGATTTTCCAACAAACCAAACGTTTAAAGTCATGGGCGTTGCTCATGAAGACCTACCTCAACAGGTAGTGAGCTGCCTTCAGCAACACGCGCCAGGTGATTACTCGCCTAACGTAAAACCAAGTAGTAAAGGTACTTACCACTCGGTTTCTATCAGTGTGCGTGTAACCAGCAAAGAGCACATGGAAACCATTTACACTGAACTTGCCAAATTAGAGCTGGTTAGGGTTGTACTTTAAGTGAATGAGCAGTCGATAGCGTCTGACGCAAACGGCGTTATAGTACGTCAGTTAGGGCGTCAGCCGTATGAGCCTATCTTCGAGGCGATGAAGCGCTTCACCGATGAACGCGACCAAAACACCCAGGATGAAATTTGGCTTGTTGAGCACGATGCTGTCTTTACGCAAGGACAAGCGGGCAAAGCTGAACACATACTTATGCCTGGTGACATTCCTGTTGTTCAGGTTGACCGGGGCGGCCAAGTGACCTACCACGGTCCAGGGCAACAAGTTATTTATCTGATGCTAAACATTAAGCGCAGAAAACTGGGTGTTCGTCATTTAGTCACTGCTATGGAAGAAGCGGTGGTCGGACTACTCGAAAAATATGGCGTAACCGCGTACCCAAAGCCCGATGCGCCTGGCGTATACGTCGATGAGAAGAAAGTTTGTTCATTAGGTTTAAGAATACGTAATGGCTGCTCGTTTCATGGCTTAGCTTTAAATGTTAATATGGACCTATCACCGTTTCAGCGTATTAACCCTTGCGGTTATGCCGGTATGGAAATGATCGATACCGCGCGCCTCAATGGTCCAACTACGCTTGAGACCGCTGGTAATGAATTAACGCATTTGTTGCTAGAAGCGCTTTCCATTGCACAGCCAACATACAAAGAAGGTTTTGATGAGTAATGCACGACCTCAAGCGGGGGTAAAACTCCGTGATGATGAAAAAGTAAAACACATTCCCGTCACTATTATTCCTACTGAAAAGGAAGAAATGCTGCGCAAGCCGGAGTGGATTAAAATCAAGCTTCCTCGTACTACCGAGAAAATTGATCACATCAAACAGACACTTCGCAAAAACAATCTTCACTCTGTGTGTGAAGAAGCGAGTTGTCCTAACCTTGCCGAGTGTTTTAACCACGGTACAGCCACCTTTATGATTCTTGGTGATATTTGTACCCGTCGTTGTCCTTTCTGTGACGTAGCCCACGGTAAACCACTGCCTCCGAGCGCAGAAGAGCCTGAGAAGCTGGCTAAAACCATTGCAGAAATGAATTTGCGCTATGTGGTTATTACTTCTGTTGACCGCGATGACCTTCGCGACGGTGGCGCTCAGCATTTCGTAGATTGTATTAACGCCATTCGCGAACACAGTCCAACAACGACAATCGAAGTATTAGTACCCGATTTTCGTGGACGTATGGATCGTGCACTTGAGATTTTCAAAAACGGCGTGCCTGATGTGTTTAACCACAACTTAGAGACGATCCCGCGTTTATACCGTGAATGTCGCCCTGGCGCGAATTACCAATGGTCGTTGGATTTGCTTAAGAAGTTTAAAGCGCAACACCCTGACGTGATGACCAAATCTGGTCTGATGATGGGTATGGGCGAAGAGAACGAAGAAATTCAAGGCGTACTTAATGATCTGCGCGCTCACAATGTGGACATGCTTACATTGGGTCAATACCTTCAGCCAAGCCGCCACCACTACCCGGTTAAGCGCTACGTACACCCTAAGGAATTCGACGCCCTTGGTGACTACGCAAAAGAAATTGGCTTCACGCATGCAGCATGTGGCCCTATGGTCCGCTCGAGCTACCATGCAGACCAACAAGCAGCGGGTAAAGAAGTTAAGTAGTACCGAACTTCAGCATAGGGCTCAGCCTAACGTTGCTAAAAAGTTGATACAGAATAAAAGCGGTGATCTTCACCGCTTTTTTGTGCCTTCGTATTTCAGGGTGACAAACCCGTGGGTATTGTTAGAATGCCCGTCAAATTACGCTATCCCCTTTTGAAAAGTATTCCCAAATTAAGGGTAAGGTCATTTCATGCGCAAACATATATATATTGCCTATACAGGTGGAACTATTGGTATGAAGCCGTCTAAGCAAGGCTACGTACCCGCTGCAGGCTTCTTGTCAGACACACTGAAACAGATGCCGGAGTTTCACCGTTCTGAAATGCCCCTTTTTACACTACATGAATACGATAACCTTATCGATTCATCAGACATGGATCCGTCTGACTGGCAGCGTATTGCCGATGATATCGCCGACAACTACGACAAGTACGATGGCTTCATTATTTTGCACGGTACAGACACCATGGCATACACCGCCTCGGCGTTGAGTTTCATGCTTGAGGATTTGTCAAAACCTGTCATTGTTACCGGTTCTCAAATTCCACTGGCAGAGCTTCGCTCAGATGGTCAAGTCAACCTTCTAAACGCGTTATACGTTGCCGCGAACTTCCCCATTGCCGAAGTCGGACTGTTCTTCAACAACAGACTACTTCGTGGCAACCGCAGCCGTAAAGTAGATGCAGATGGGTTCAGTGCCTTTGACTCCCCTAACTTTCCTCCACTGTTAGAAGCTGGCATTAACATTCGTCTGAAAGCCGGTGAATTAGCGAAGACACCAAATAACACCTTAACGGTATCGAACGTCAAAGCCCAACCGATCGGCATGGTTAGTTTGTATCCAGGTATTGCGCCGGAGGTCATAAAAAACACGCTGCAGCAGCCGGTGAATGCACTGATTTTACTGAGCTATGGTGTGGGCAATGCACCTCAGAACCCTGAGCTTATTGCACAGTTAAAATACGCAAAAGCCAGAGAAATTCCTGTTTTGAATTGTACCCAGTGTATGCGCGGTCGCGTAAACATGGGTGGCTATGCCACCGGCCATGGCCTACAAGAAGTAGGAGTTTTATCGGGTAGCGATATGACGCCCGAGGCTGCCCTCGCGAAACTGCACTACTTATTAAGTAAAGGGCTTCCTTTTGAGGAAATAAGCCATCTATTAACGCAAAACTTGCGCGGCGAATTAAGCGACTAACAGCGTTACAAATAAAGTTTTTAAGAAAAAGGTTTCAACAAGTGACAACAACATATTCGGGTATGCTTAAAAAAATGCGTACCTCCGCCGATGAAAACAATACCGTGCACTACTCGCTTCCAATTGGTGATGAGTTGGTAGATATCAATTCTCTTATCGGCAAGGAAGTAACGGTAACCTACTCTGGTGAAATCAACTGTGTTCACTGCAACCGCAAAACCAAAAAAAGCTTCAACCAAGGATACTGCTACCCGTGTTTGATATCGCTGGCACAATGCGATAGCTGTATTATCAAACCAGAAAAGTGCCATTACCACGAAGGGACGTGCAGAGAACCTCAGTGGGGTGAAGAACATTGCTTTAGTGAGCATTTTGTTTATTTGGCTAACACAGGTACGGTAAAAGTGGGCATCACTCGTCAAGTCACCGAAGGCGTGTCTACGCGGTGGATGGATCAAGGAGCTACGCAAGCTACCGTAATGCTGCGAGTTCCTGACAGGCTTACCAGTGGTTTGGTTGAAACGTTATGCAAAGATCACATTGCAGATAAAACCAATTGGCGAACAATGTTAAAGGGCAAACCTGACGAGGTTGATTTAGAACAGGTCAAAACCGAATTAATGGGTAAAATTGAAAGTGAGCTAGAAGCGCTGAAGCAAGAAAAAGGGCTTCAAGCAGTATCAGAAGTGACTACGCCTATCCATGATATTCATTACCCTGTTGAAGATTATCCGGTAAAGATAAAATCTTTAAACTTAGATAAGACACCGTCATTTACTGGTGTATTGCAAGGTATCAAAGGGCAATACTGGATGCTAGATGGCGATCGCGTTATTAATATCAGGAAGTTCGCTGGTTATAATGTAGACCTATCTTTCTAGGTTAAATGTTAGGGTCTTATTTTAGTTTACTTATAAAAATAAGACCCTTATTACCCGCAGCTAGCTATCTAATGCGGCAGTTTATTCGAATAGGTATCAACTACTGCCAGAATTCAAAGTAGTCGTTACTATTTCTTTGCGGTTTAGGTGCAGGCTCAAACGCTGGTGTTCCTAAATATAAGAAACCTACCAGCTCGTCTTCTTCACTTAAACCTAATCCGTTTCTTACCGTCTCACAGTGTGCGTAGCCTCCGGTGCGCCACATGCCGTTAAACCCTTGTGCTACTGCTGCCATTTGCATCGCCATAACGCCACAGCTTGCCGACGCTATCTGCTCAACACGCGGTACCTTTTCATGTTCCACATGCTTTGCGATGGCTACGATAACCATAGGTGCGCGGTGAGGAAGCTGCACGGCACGTTCAATTTCTTTCTGCGACTTTTCATTTTCAATAGCGGATTGCTCATAGAGTGCACCTAGCTTATCCAGCCCTTTTCCTGTGCACACGATAAAACGCCACGGAGTAAGACAAGCATGGTCTGGGGCACGTAGTGCAGCCTGCATAATATTCTCTAAGGCATCTCCACTAGGTGCTGGCGCTTCCAATCGAGGCTGAGAACTTCTGTTGAGTAACAATGTTAATGCGTCCATTTACGTCCCTACTTTATTTTTTCGCGTTGCTGTTATCACGCTTCGATTTTCATAATCGAGAAAAGCGTGCCAACAACAATAATTTACCTAACCTGATTGCTAGATCCTACGGTTCATAAACGAAAAAGACCAGAAAATTCCGGCCTTTTGTACAGGAAATGGAGCGTCCCTAATTACTTTTAGAACGCATGGCTTTATTCATATAGTAATCGACACTAAAGAAGCGTCCACCACCATAGATAAACAAAACTAAAAGCATAATAAAATAGGTCGCAGCGAATTCGATGCCGTTGTTAAGTACCACAAAGTTACCGCTGGATGTAAGCCAGTCATAATGGCCATACTCTTGTAACAATGATTTAGCTGCCGCAAGCTTTTCTGGCGCAGCCATAATGTTTTCATTCAGTAAGATTGTACCGTCGGCCAACCATGAAGACGCATCAGCAATAGCGAGCCATCCATTCTTAGCGTGAACACTCACCATAGCGACTATCATGGTTACCATTAATGGAATACTCACCAAGCGGGTCAATGCACCCAATAACAATAGAACACCGCCCACGAGTTCTGCGGCTGTAGCTAAGAACGCCATTACAAAAGGCATTGGTAAACCAAGCCCATAATCATCGTTACCAAACCAATCTACAATACTGTCGAAACTGGATGCTTTATTCCAGCCAGCCTGTATCATCACTGGTGCTAAATACAAGCGCAATAAAAGTAAAGGAATGCCATCTGCCACTTGCAGTCGGGCTATGATTTGTTGGTAAATGTGTGTCATTGTTTTGCCTACTTTGTGTGATTAAGAAATAAGAACGGCACTTTATGAAAAAAATTTCATCGCGCGAAAATAAGCCCTCACCGTTTTTGCGACTAATGAAAAAGGGCCATGGAAAAACCGGCTATAAAGCAAAGAATGGAAAATTTCTTATGACGATGAGCGAGGATAGTCACAAACGTATTGCCTCCCTCATTCGAAAGTGGCTGGAACAAGACGAAAAAAAGAACGCAGAATAAAAGTCATCGTAAGTCGCCGAAAACAAAGACACTCACAAAAAATTACAATTAAGTTCGCGATCTTACTCGATTTAGGTAACATAATAGAATGCAGTACGTGAGTAAGGTATGCCTGATCTATCTTGCTCTGGTTAGTTAATTCAAAAAAAGGTAGTGATTAAAATGGCAGCCAAAGGAAATTGGACTAAATCCTTGTTTATTGGCTTGTGGACGGTGCTTAACTTCACCCGCAAACTTTTCTTTAATTTGATATTCATTGTTATTTTTGTTGGATTGATAATCGCAATAACTGGTCAGGACGATGAACAGTTTACCGTAAACAAAGACAGTGCTTTGTTTCTTACGCTTAACGGCAAGCTAGTTATAGAAAAAGAAAGCATTGATCCTTTCGAACAGTTCTTACAAGAATCGCTAGGCAGTGAACCTGAAAACCCAGAAGTACTGGTACGCGATGTAGTGAAAGTGCTTGAAAATGCGCAAAAGGATCGCCGTATTAAAGCTTTGGTTCTTGACCTTCAAGGTCTTACCGGCGGTGGTTTAGACAAGTTACGCACCGTAGCTAATGCTATTGACGCATTTAAAGAATCTGAAAAGCCCGTTTATGCCATTGGCGATTACTTTTCCCAAGACCAATATTACTTGGCAGCACACGCTGATAGCATCTATCTGAACCCAATGGGCGGGTTAATGTTTGAAGGCTACGGCCGTTATGGCATGTACTTCCAAGACATGCTAGAAAAGTTAAAAGTAACCACGCATATCTTCCGGGTTGGTACTTATAAATCTGCTGTTGAGCCTATCATGCGAAATGATATGTCTGAAGAAGCAAAAGAAGCGGAGAAACAGTGGTTAGATGGTTACTGGGCGCAATACAAAGCGGATGTAGCAGCAGCTCGCGGTATCGATGAAGCAAACTTTGACGAGACCCTTGAAGGTTTATTAGCAAAGTTTGAAGCGGCAGGCGGCGATTTCGCACAGTATGCGCTTGAGAATAATTGGGTAGACGCATTGAAGACCCGCGAAGAAGTAAGATTGGAGCTTACTGAGTTAGTCGGTGAAGATGAAAACAATCACGGCGTTAACCTCACTTCGTTCAATACCTATCTTAAAGTTGTTAACCCGCCTATGCCGGTTATCGAGTCAGATATGGATAAAGTGGCGATTGTAGTTGCCAAGGGCACCATCTTAGACGGTAATCAAAAAGCCGGTACTATAGGTGGCGACAGCACTGCGCGTCTTCTGCGTAAGGCTCGTCTTGATGACAACGTAAAAGCAGTGGTTCTACAGATTGATTCTCCTGGAGGCAGCGCATTCGCCTCTGAAATTATCCGTCAGGAAGTGTTGCAGCTACAACAAGCAGGTAAGCCCGTTATTGCTTCTATGAGCACCTATGCAGCTTCAGGCGGTTATTGGATTGCAGCAAGTACCGATAGAATAATTGCAAGCCCTAGCACAATTACAGGCTCGATTGGCGTGTTTGGAATGTTTATGACCTACGAGAATTCACTGGATTATCTAGGTATTCACAGTGACGGTGTGGGCTCTACAGAGCTTGCAGGCTTCTCTACTGTGCGTCCACTAGCACCAGAATTCGGTCAGATTCTTCAGCGCAACGTTGAAAACACTTACGGAAACTTCTTGTCGTTGGTTTCAAATGCTCGTGGTATGTCGGTAGAAGAAGTGGATAGGGTTGCCCAAGGACGCGTGTGGATTGGCGAAGATGCAATTGAACTTGGCTTGGTAGACCAGCTTGGTACGGTTGACGATGCTGTAGTTGCTGCGGCCGAGCTCGCCGAGCTAGAAAATTATGATACATTCTACGTACAACGTACGCTGAGTGCCCAGGAAATTTTCTGGAAGGAATTCTTTGGCCAGGCAATGACGTTTGTGGGCAAATGGCAATTTGCCCATGCTGACTCTGCACTGGTAAATGAATTTAAGCGCGTACTTAAAGAGTTCAGTTTAGTAAACCAACTAAACGACCCTAAGGGTACCTACGTGCTATGTTTACCTTGTGACGTTAAATAATACGCGCAGCAAATAAGTAGAAACAGTAAAAAGACAGAGGCAGCAACATCGCTTCAAATGACTTAACTCAAGAACAGCGTCGCGTTATTACCGACGCTGTTTTTTATTGCTATGAGCAAGCAGAGCAATACTTCAAGCAAACGTTCAAGCGCCCGACCATCACTTTTAGACGGTCGGGGAAAAATGCGGGCACTGCGTTTTTACAGCAAAACCGCGTGAATTTTCACCCACTTCTGTTTAAAGATAATATCGATGCCTTTTTAAGTGACGTGGTACCACACGAAGTCAGCCATTTATTGGTATGGGTTCTGTTTGGCAGAGTTCAGCCCCACGGCAAAGAATGGCAGTCGATAATGCGCAGCGTATTTAACTGCACGCCTAATGCTACCCATCAATTTGACGTGAAACGGGTAGCCCGCACTTTTCATTATGTGTGTGACTGTGACACTTATGCGCTAAGTACACGCAGACACAATAACATTTCAAAAGGGGCACAATACAAATGTAGGAAGTGTCAGGCCTTGCTTCGCGCACCAGACGTTGGCAGCCTAAAAGCCAATTGACCCAAGACGCTGTCTGGCGAGCGGTATTTACAGGATACGTGCTGTTAATTAAACCAGTGTTTAGTAAATGCGTTGTCTAAATCGTTAAACGCTGTCTTAAGAAGTTGCGCTAGCTCTTTATATTTTGGTTTTGATTTAGCATTGGTCATAGCTACACCTTGCGAGCGCATTTTTGAGTGGATTTCTTGATACCAGCTTTTCAGTTGTGGTGGAAGGTATTGGTCAGAGCGATGTCCTAGCCAAAGCAAACCTTGCATAGGCAGACTTAAGAAGAAAGCACCTATGGTAATGGTTTGAGGTAGATAATCGGCGCCTAAACTCTGATAGAGCAGCGCGCATGAAACCATAGCCACTGGCGGCATGGTTTTAATTGCAAACTTAGTCGCTGCTACAACTCTACACTCTGGGAAAAAGGCATAGAGTTCTTTTCTTACAGGCCATGTCTTCATGTACTGCTGACCGTTTTTCAACATTGTCATTATTGATTGAGACATGCCTCACCTCTTTGATAAACCTTACTATCAGCATTAATACTGATATCACTCACGTCATTATTCGATAGTTATAACTAAATTGTAATCCGCTTTTTGGCTAATACAAACTGGTTCTTCTAAATCAGTACGTAATTACAGCGATAAACTATCAACATCGATCTTATCAAATACGATTGCACTGTAGTTAATTAAGTTTCGTTGATGTGGCGGCTGCCTTATGGTCTGCTGTGAAGATCGGCATTGTGTAACTAACATACCGTACGTTAATAATTAAAAGGTATAAGTTCAATCTATCTTTAAGTGACATTTTTCTCGCTTAAAGGCATCATATAGAGCTTAAGCCTAAACATTGTGCTGCATGGCTTTGTTGTTACTTTTGTTAAAGCAAGTGAATAACGACCTGCAGATGTTGCGCTGGCAAATTACTATAATAAAAGTAACTAGGTGTTGAGCTTGATTTACAGATTTTCGCCCCTACCTAGCTTTCTAAGAGAAATTTTATAAGTAACCCTATTGGGTGAATTATTTGGAGAGGAAAATGGCAGAAAGCAGACACGTCCGTCTACTTATCTTGGGTTCAGGCCCTGCAGGTTATTCAGCAGCGGTTTATGCTGCACGTGCAAACCTTAAACCTGTACTGTTAACTGGTATTCAACAAGGCGGACAGCTTACTACCACGACAGAAGTAGAAAACTGGCCGGGCGATCCTGAGGGCCTTACTGGTCCTGATCTAATGGTTCGTATGCAAAAGCATGCTGAAAAGTTCGATACTGAAATTATTTTCGATCACATCAATAAGACCGACTTTTCGAAGCGCCCTTTCACGCTTTACGGAGATAGCGGTACTTATACGTGTGACGCACTAATCATTGCTACAGGTGCTTCAGCTAAATACCTTGGTCTTGAATCAGAGCAAGCGTTTATGGGTAAAGGTGTATCTGCTTGTGCAACCTGTGACGGTTTCTTCTATCGCAATCAAAAAGTAGCGGTAATTGGTGGAGGTAACACCGCTGTTGAAGAGGCGCTTTACCTTTCAAACATTGCATCAGAAGTACATGTTATTCACAGAAGAGATAGCTTTAGAAGTGAAAAAATTCTTGAGCAACGCCTTCGTGATAAAGCAGAAAACGGTAACGTGGTATTACACTTAAACCGTACGCTAGATGAAGTGCTCGGTGACGAAATGGGTGTAACCAAAGTCCGTATTAAAGATACGAACAGTGATGCCACTGAAGAGCTTGATGTTATGGGTCTATTCGTTGCTATCGGTCACAAACCGAATACCGATATCTTTGATGGGCAGCTTGAAATGAAAGATGGCTATATCGTTGTAAACAGCGGTACAAACGGCAATGCGACGCAAACAAGCGTTGAAGGTGTTTTTGCTGCAGGTGACGTGAGCGATCACATTTATCGTCAGGCCATTACATCAGCAGGTACAGGATGTATGGCGGCGCTAGATGCTGAAAAATACTTAGACGGTACGATGCCCGAACAAGGTTAATACTGTTTCCCAAGCCCTGCTGTTCAGTGGGGCTTTTTTCTGGCCCGATTATGATAGCGTTACATTACATCGAAGAAGGCGCGCCCTTCCCTCCAGTCGACACTGCATTAGACGAACCTAACGGCCTGCTAGCATTTGGTGGCGACCTCAGTCCTGCACGTTTATTTTCTGCCTACTCACAGGGCATTTTCCCTTGGTTCAGTGATGACGAACCGCTGTTGTGGTGGTCACCCGACCCCAGAGCCATTATTGAACTCGACAATTTTGTCGCATCGAAAAGCCTTAAGAAGCTTGCTCGAAAACAAAAATACACGGTAACGTTAAATTATGCGTTCGACCGAGTAATTGAAGCCTGTTCATCAACCCCTCGTAAAAACCCAAACACAGGTGAACTCAATAGCGAAACATGGATTACCGATGACATGATTGGGGCTTACCGGCAGCTCAATGGTTTGGGTTTAGCACACTCTGTGGAAGTTTGGGACGGCGAAACATTGGTGGGTGGACTATATGGCGTTGGAATTGGCAAGGTATATTGCGGTGAATCGATGTTTCACCGGGAAAGTAATACCTCAAAACTTGCTATGATGGCGTTGGTTGAGCACATGAAGTCTCACGATATGGCCTTTATTGATTGCCAGCTTCCTACCGATCATTTGTCATCCCTTGGTGCGAATGTGTTATCCCGTGAAAACTTTATTGAAAAACTGGAAAACAACAACCACACTTTAACTGAAGACGGTAGCCTGTCAGAAGACTACCTTAATCGTTGGAAGCCAAGAGTGATTACTCCGTGAAGTTTGGTATAACCCAATCATTTTCATGTAGCTATTTGCCCGATGAGCAAGAGCAATTATTAGTATACGCCGAAAATAATGATTTTCAGGCGTGGCGATACTCGCAACTTATTCAAGTGGGATTTCGACGAAGCGGTGAACAAATTTACCGTCCACACTGCCCAGCCTGCAAGGCGTGTAAGTCGGTGCGAATTCCGGTAAATGCTTACACCCCCTCTCGCAGTCAAAAAAGGCTGTTAAAGGCCAACCAAGGGTTTCGCGTTCAGCTAGTTAGTGAAACTAAAAGCACATACTACCCGTTGTATGAACGCTACATTACGGAGCGACATGCCGACGGTAGTATGTATCCGCCTTCACGAACCCAGTTCGACAATTTCGTTTTGTGTGATTGGATGACAACCCATTACCTAGAGGCCTATGATGGCGACAAGCTCATTGCAGTGGCTGTCACTGACGTCGTCGATGCTAACGAACATATGGGTGCCCTCTCTGCGCTCTACACGTTTTTCGACCCTGACTATAGCTCTGCGTCTTTAGGAACATGGATGATACTCATGCAAATTGAGGAAGCGAGGCGTTTAGGCCACCACTATGTTTATTTGGGCTATTACGTAGAGGGTTGTCAAAAAATGTCTTATAAACACAAATTTTTGCCATTTGAGCAGTTTAGTGACAATGAATGGCATCTATTTAGCAAAAATAGTAAAATACCCACTTAATTGCTTTACACCGAACCCAAGATTGGGTAAGGTCTGCGCGGCAAAAATTTTGAATTACTGAGGTAACTGCTTTACATGGCAAAAGAAGATTGTATTGAAATGGAAGGTACTGTGTTAGACACGCTACCTAACACTATGTTCCGCGTTGAACTAGAAAACGGTCACGTAGTGACTGCACACATCTCTGGTAAAATGCGTAAGAACTATATCCGTATTCTTACTGGCGATAAGGTCACCGTTGAGATGACTCCTTACGATTTGACCAAAGGTCGTATCGTTTATCGCGCAAGATAATGAGCCATTTAAGCGGTAACGCATAAAAAAAGCCCGATTAAGATCGGGCTTTTTCGTATCTGGGTTTTACCTATTTCATCCTCGAAGCACTATCGCTAAAAACAAAGTTACTAACGAAGATATAGCGCTTGATAGACGACATTAGTCTTTCTACCTAGCGCTACATGCTTTATTACATTAGGTTGGCTCTGCTTCTTCAGACGTTGCACCTACACCTGTGTACTCAAAGGTAAGTTTGTCATCAACGCAGTCTACTTTAACGTTTCCGCCTTTAGATAACTCGCCAAACAATAGCTCGTTCGCTAACTCTTTCTTCAGGTCATCTTTAATGACGCGCGCCATAGGACGTGCACCCATTGCCTTATCATAGCCTTTCTCAGCCATGTAAGCGCGGGCTGCACTAGTGACCTCTAGCGACACGCCTTTAACGTCAAGCTGTGCCTGAAGCTCAATAATGAACTTGTCTACCACCTGCAAGATGATTTCAGGATCAAGATGGTTAAACCAAATAATACCGTCCAGGCGGTTTCTGAATTCAGGTGTAAACACCTTATTGATTTCAGACATCGCATCGTGACTGTGATCTTGCTGCTTAAAGCCAATAGATTTACGTACGGTTTCTTGAACACCTGCGTTGGTGGTCATCACTAACACTACGTTTCTAAAGTCAACCTTACGTCCATTGTTATCAGTCAGCGTACCGTGGTCCATAACCTGAAGAAGAATATTGTAGATATCGCTATGCGCTTTCTCAATTTCATCTAACAGCACTACTGAGTACGGGTTTTTGATTACCGCATCTGTTAACAGACCGCCTTGGTCAAAACCAACGTAACCAGGAGGCGCACCAATGAGGCGACTAACTGCATGACGTTCCATATACTCAGACATATCAAAACGTACAAGCTCAACACCCATGATTTTAGCCAGCTGTTGGGTTACTTCTGTTTTACCAACACCAGTTGGACCGGCAAATAAGAAGCTACCAATTGGTTTTGCTTCAGCTCCAAGTCCAGAACGTGATAGCAATATAGCGTCATTAAGCGTCTCTATAGCCTTATCCTGACCAAACACGACCATTTTAAGGTTGCGGCCAAGGTTCTTAAGCACCTCTTTGTCAGAAGCCGATACAGACTTCTCAGGGATACGCGCCATTTTTGCAATAATTTGCTCAATGTCGCCCACACCTATCGTTTTTTTGCGCTTAGAAGGCGGCAATAAGCGCTGGCTTGCACCCGCCTCATCCATTACATCAATGGCTTTATCCGGAAGGTGACGCTCGTTGATGTATTTAGCCGACAATTCCGCCGCAGCTTGAATCGCTTTTTGTGTGAAACGCACATTGTGGTGCTCTTCGTAGCGACTCTTAAGGCCAAGCAGTATCTTTGTGGTATCGCTGACGCTAGGTTCAGTAACGTCAACTTTCTGGAAACGACGTGCAAGGGCGCGGTCTTTCTCAAAAATACCTTGATACTCTTGATATGTGGTTGAGCCAATACAGCGTAGTTCACCGCTTGATAGCTTAGGCTTAAGTAAATTTGACGCGTCCATTACACCGCCCGACGCAGCGCCTGCACCAATAATGGTATGGATTTCATCAATAAACAAAATGGCGTTCTTGTCTTTACCAAGCTCTTTCAGAATTGCTTTCAAACGCTTCTCAAAGTCACCACGGTATTTGGTACCAGCAAGAAGGCCACCTAAATCCAGTGAATAAACAGTACTTTCAGCAATAACATCAGGCACGTCTTCGTTAACGATTCTGTATGCAAGACCTTCTGCGATCGCCGTTTTACCTACGCCCGCTTCACCCACAAGCAGCGGGTTGTTTTTGCGACGACGACATAGAATTTGAATAGTGCGCTCTACTTCCGAATCGCGGCCAATCAACGGGTCTATTTTGCCGTCTTTCGCGTGACGATTTAGATCAGTTGCGTATTTGCTCAATGCTGAGCCACCTTCTTCGCCTGCTTCAGCCTCTTCCGACGCTTCAGGGTTTACGGGCTCATCATCATCCGCTTTGCTTACGCCATGGCTAATGAAATTCACCACATCCAAGCGCGTTACATCCGCCTTCTTGAGAATATAAACGGCCTGAGACTCTTGCTCGCTGAATATAGCAACAAGTACGTTGGCGCCAGTAACTTCGTCCTTACCAGACGACTGAACGTGGAATACCGCACGCTGCAGCACGCGCTGGAAACCGAGCGTGGGCTGAGTTTCGCGTTCGTTTAACTGGTCATCTAAAATGAGAGGCGTAGTATCTTTAACAAAAGCTAACAGTTCGCTTTTAATTGCCTCAATATCGGCACCACATGCTTTGAGCGCATCGCGAGCAGCTGAGTTATCAAGCAATGCCAACAACAAGTGCTCAACCGTCATAAACTCATGACGATGCTCTCTGGCAAATACAAACGCGTTATTTAACGTTTGTTCTAATTCTTTATTTAACATATTGCTCGCCCTCTACAAAAAACCTTATGCCTGCTCCATCGTGCACATCAACGGGTGCTGATGTTTGCGTGCGTACTGATTAACCTGCATCACTTTTGTCTCTGCTATCTCAGCAGTAAAAATGCCACACACGGCTTTTCCTTGATAATGAACGGTCAGCATAAGTTGGTTGGCTTTCTCAGCGTCCATATTGAAAAACTGCATGAGTACCTCAATGACAAAATCCATCGGTGTATAGTCGTCATTGTTCAACAACACTTTATACATGGGAGGCGGCTGCGGCTTCTGTCGCTGCGCGTCTTTCTGTTTTTCCTTTTCGATACTAATAGCGTTGTCTTTACTCATAACTTAATAATAGTGGTTTAATGGCACATATGTGTACAAACTTTTGGATAAATTTATTCACATTTGCCCTTGACATAATATGGTTAAAAAATCTACATTTTGTATAGTGGTTTTGAGTATTGCACGTTAGCTACGACATAACTTACTGCGTAGCAGCTACAATCAATACTCTTTCCACCGTGTCTCCGGATCTATAATGGGGGCATATACTCGTGAGTTCAAGGATTAAGAGGAAGTCGAAGTATGGCGGTTGGCAAAGTTAAATGGTTTAACAACGCAAAGGGTTTTGGATTTATCGTTCCTGAGGACGGCGGCGAAGATATTTTTGCGCATTACTCAACGATTCAGATGGAAGGCTACCGTTCGCTAAAAGCGGGTCAAGAAGTAACGTTCGAAGTTCAGCAAGGGCCTAAAGGTCTTCACGCTGAGAACATTGGCTTCAAAGAAGAACCAGAGCGTTAAGAAAAGAATTTTTAAAGCCTGACCTTTTACGTCGGGCTTTTGCTTTTCTTGCCATTCAAAATGTGTAGGTGCGGTAAAGCGCTCGTGCGGATAAGTGCGTTTAAATTTTCCCCACAAAAATAAGCATTACGTTATCTTAACGTTGTGTATTAAAGTTGCGTACTAGCTCAAATTAGACAATCAACGAGCTTTTTTCCTGTTCCTTTTATCTCCCGCTTATACATTCGTTTCCAAAACATAAGGTATATCGCCCTACCCCTTATTACCCCTTATACCAGTCCGCGTAGACCATTGCCTACTCAGCTAGGTTTAAAATGTTCGTAATCGCGGCGTGTTAGCGTAGGTATAGTGGTTCTACATAAAAAAAGCCCTCTCGTTTGAAGAGAGGGCTTTTAAACGTTGTTTTGAAATAGCTTCTCAGGTTTGAGAGTACTATTCTATGCGCTAGACCTATAAGCCTAACGCATATACACAAAATACTATGCGCCTAAGATAGCTTTTAATGTCTTACTTGGAGACATGGTTGCGAAAAGCTTGTCTTCGTCAGGGTAGTAGTAACCACCAATTTCTTGCGCGCTACCTTGCGTTGCATCAATCTCAGCCAAGATGTCGTCAATTTTCGCAGACAACTCTTCATACACTGGCTTAAATTGCGCAGCTAGATCTGCGTCTTCCGTTTGGTTCGCTACTTCTTCAGCCCAGTATAGGCCTAGGTAAACATGGCTACCACGGTTGTCCAACTGACCTGCTTTACGAAGCGGAGACTTACCGTTGTTTAGTAGTTTTTCCGTTGCTTTATCAAGTGCAGTAGCAATAACTTTTGCTTTGGTGTTGCTGTGCTTAATAGCAACATCTTCTAGCGATACAGCAAGTGCCAGGAATTCACCGAGTGAGTCCCAACGCAAGTGACCTTCTTCAACGAACTGTTGCACGTGCTTAGGTGCACTACCGCCCGCGCCCGTTTCATAAAGGCCACCACCAGCCATCAACGGAACAATTGAAAGCATTTTAGCACTGGTACCAAGCTCTAGGATTGGGAACAAATCAGTAAGGTAATCACGAAGAACGTTACCCGTTACTGAAATGGTATCCAGACCGCGAATTGCACGTTCCATGCTGTAGCGAATAGCGCGTACAGGAGACATAATTTGAATGTCTAGACCGTTGGTATCATGGTCTTGTAGGTACTTTTCAACTTTTTTGATAAGTTGCGCATCGTGAGCACGTTCGTCATCTAGCCAGAATACCGCAGGCATACCAGATTGACGTGAACGCGTTACCGCTAGCTTCACCCAATCTTGAATAGGTGCGTCTTTCACCTGACACATACGCCAGATATCACCTTCTTCAACATCGTGAGAGATAAGAACATTGCCGTCTTGGTCAACAATTGAAACAGTACCGTCTGCTTCTAGTTCAAACGTTTTGTCGTGTGAACCGTACTCTTCTGCTTTTTGCGCCATTAGACCAACGTTAGGTACTGTACCCATCGTTGTCGGGTCGAATGCACCATGCGTTTTACAGAAGTTGATAACTTCTTGGTAAATGGTTGCATAAGTACTTTCTGGAATAACTGCTTTAGTGTCGTGCGCCTTTCCATCTGGTCCCCACATTTGACCCGAGTTACGGATCATTGCAGGCATAGAGGCATCAACAATTACGTCACTAGGTACGTGAAGGTTCGAGATACCTTTGTCAGAGTTAACCATCGCAATTGGCGGACGGTCGGCATAACATGCGTTGATATCTTTTTGAATTTCAGAGCGTTGGCTCTCAGGTAGGCTTGCAATTTTGTCGTAAACGCTACCAAGACCGTTGTTAGGGTTAACCCCTAGCTCTTCAAACAGGTCACCCCATTTGTTGAATAGGTCTTTGTAAAATACTTTTACACAGTGACCGAATACGATTGGGTGAGACACCTTCATCATGGTCGCTTTTACGTGTAGTGAGAAAAGAATGCCTGTGTTTTTCGCATCTTCAATTTGCTCTTCGAAGAATTCACACAGCGCTTTTTTGCTCATAAACATGCCGTCGATAACTTCGCCAGCTAGCAAATCTACACGCGGTTTAAGGGTTTTCTTGCTGCCATCTTTACCCGTAAATTCGATGCTAACGTGACCGTCTTTCTCAACTGTCACTGATTTCTCACCAGAGTAGAAATCACCACCGCGCATGTGCGCTACGTGCGAACGAGAAGCTTGAGACCACTCACCCATTGAATGCGGGTGCTTACGGGCATAGTTCTTCACCGCTGTCGGTGCTCGACGGTCCGAGTTACCTTCACGTAGCACAGGGTTTACCGCACTACCTAATACTTTACCGTAACGCTCGCGAATTTCTTCGTCTTCAGCTGTTTTAGGTGAATCAGGGAACGCTGGTACATTAAAGCCTTTTGCGTTTAATTCTTTGATAGTTGCACGAAGCTGTGGAATTGAGGCACTGATGTTTGGAAGCTTGATGATGTTAGCGTTCGGGTCTTGGGTCATCTCACCCAGTTCAGCTAGCGCGTCTGGCACTCTTTGTTCTTCAGAAAGATACTCAGGGAAATTTGCCAAAACACGTGCAGCAAGTGAAATATCGCTTAGCTCAACGTCGATATCTGCAGCCGCAGCAAACTTCTGGATGATTGGAAGAAGTGAGTAAGTCGCCAGCATTGGCGCTTCATCAGTCTTCGTGTAGATGATCTTAGACTTGGTCATTATATACCTCAATTTTCTCGACAGGGTACTGTCGTCTTTAGTCCATTAGGTCGCAACAACCCGCAACATGTTCATGTCACGCCCACAGTCATTGCGAAACGTATTTGATGTTTTCCACCTTTTGCTTTTATTAAGCACTAGGTCACTTGCTGTTTTCTTCCCTACATATTATTCAATTCCCTATGTTAGCAATATGCATCTCATGGCTTTGCACTCGACTACTTAGTCGTACGCAATTTCGAGATACGATGTATAAGCAAGCCCGCTTATCACTGCTAAAACTGTCTAATAATTATGCAGATGCGCTCTCTTATAAAAATGGGAGCGACCATTAGTATAGGGTCGAAAGTTTGAGTTACAAGTCATACCATTGTCTTAACTCATAAGATCACCGAATTTATCGACAAACTTCATTGAGCAAACCACTATTTGCGGTTGATTTTCCCATGCGAAGCATCGTCATTTGTCGTAAAATCCCCCCCCGAAATTTTGAATTTAAACAAGCGGAAGTAATATGTCTTCAAACGCTAAAGTGGTGCTTTTTAATAAGCCCTTTCAAGTTCTTTCTCAATTTACTGATGCAGACGGTAGAGAAACCCTAAAGGACTATATTGATGTTCCCGGTGTGTATGCCGCAGGACGACTCGACAGAGATTCGGAAGGTCTTCTCGTACTCACCAATGACGGAAAGCTTCAGCATAAACTTGCTAACCCAAAAGCTAAAACCAGCAAAACCTATTGGGTGCAAGTTGAAGGTATTATGGACGAAAAAGCAATGCAGGCGCTGCGTGACGGCGTGGAATTAAAAGATGGAATGACTCGCCCCGCTAAAGTAAAGGCCATGGAAGCACCTAGCGTGTGGCCGCGGAATCCGCCCGTACGCTTTAGACAGTCGATCCCTACTAGCTGGGTAGAAATTACCATTACAGAAGGCAGAAACAGACAAGTGCGACGTATGACGGCGCACGTCGGCTACCCCACCCTTCGGCTCATCAGATATCGCGTGGGTAATTGGACCATTGATGGTATTGATAATGGCAGCTACGTTCACTTTTAAAGGCAATTCAATTTCTAATACTTGAAATCACCTTCCTTGACCACACTAAAAGAGGCACCGAAACGTCACGGATTTTTAGCGCTGTTAAAGGTTCCTGTTCATCTTTGCATATAGACAATTTTTTACAGCAAAGACCAACGGCCGCTTGGCACATATTTAATTACTTAATCAGATAAGGATTAAATGTGAATTAGCTATCGGAATCTGATAAAATCCGCGACCTCGAAAACGGGCCTATTTGTAAGTGGCTGATTAGTGGTATGGCCCACTGAGTGGGTAAGCGCCTTAGCATATTTATCAACATGTTAATTGGTGACTGATTTAACAAATACGGTTTCTTTTTTATTAATCAAATGAGTGTGCAATCCATAGTGAGTGATATTGAATCTAACGCCAGCAAAAAAGTGATCGTCGGAATGTCCGGCGGTGTCGATTCGTCTGTTTCAGCCTACCTACTCCAACAACAGGGCTATCAGGTTGAAGGTCTTTTCATGAAAAACTGGGAAGAAGACGACAACGATGAATACTGTGCCGCAGCGGAAGATTTAAAAGATGCACAAGCGGTTGCTGACAAACTTGGCATTGAACTGCACACCATTAACTTTGCAGCAGAATACTGGGATAACGTGTTTGAGTATTTCTTAGAGGAATACAAAGCGGGCCGTACGCCAAACCCAGATATTATGTGCAACAAAGAAATTAAGTTTAAAGCGTTTCTTGAATTTGCAGCAGAAGACCTTGGCGCTGACTACATTGCTACTGGTCACTATGTTCGTCGCCGAGAAGTTGACGGTAAATGGCAAATGCTACGCGGTCTTGATAACAACAAAGACCAGAGCTACTTTCTTTACACATTAGGCGAAGAGCACGTTGCTAAAACGCTCTTCCCTGTGGGTGACATCGAAAAGCCATTAGTTCGCAAAATTGCCGAGGAGCAAGGTCTTATCACTCATGATAAGAAAGACTCTACCGGGATTTGCTTTATTGGTGAACGCAAATTCAAAGACTTCCTAGCACGTTATCTTCCAGCTCAGCCTGGCGTTATTGAAACAGCAGAAGGCGAAGAAATTGGCCAACACGAAGGCTTGATGTACCACACGCTAGGTCAACGTAAAGGCTTACACATTGGTGGATTAGCCAAATACGGTGATGACCCTTGGTATGTGGTAGATAAAGATGTTGCACGCAACGTACTTATTGTGGGCCAAGGTGCCGACCACCCTCGCCTATACTCGAAAGGCTTGGTAGCAAAGCAGCTACACTGGGTGGATAGAAAAACAATTACAGAGCCTGTGCGCGCGGTAGTTAAAACCCGTTATCGTCAGGCCGATATCCCATGTACAATAACGCCAACTCAAGACGACACCATTGAAGTGATGTTTGATGAGCCGCAGAAGGCGGTAACGCCGGGGCAGTCAGCGGTGTTCTATAGTGACGAAGTTTGCCTTGGCGGCGGTATTATTGAGAGTTATATTCGCTGATGTTAGATACCGACATAGAAAATAACCTAGCTCTTGCTGGTGTATGTCAAGCTGCGGCGCTGGTTCAGCAGCTTGCCAGACGAGGTTCAGCCGACAACGAGGCTATAGAGGCCAGCTTATCGAGCATACTGGTTACTGACCCAGAAACACCTCAACAGGTTTTCGGCCAGCTCGCTAACTTAAAAACCGGTTACACCACACTCGCAGCACAGCTATCTGACAAACAAGCAACAAAAGATACGGAATTAACCCGCTATATTGCTAGTATTCTAGGCCTTGAAAGAAAGCTAGCGAGAAAGCCTAAAGCAATGCAGGAACTGGGCGAACGTATTTCCCATGTTCAGCGCCAGCTTGCTCACATCGATTTCCAAAACCCACAAATAGTCTCCTCTTTAGCGAGCATTTACAGCGATATCATCAGTCCGCTAGCACCGCGTATTCAGGTAGCTGGTAACCCAGATTATTTAAGCCAACCTGCTACTCAGCATAAAGTGCGTGCGCTTTTGCTTGCAGGTGTTAGGGCTGCAGTAATGTGGCGTCAGATGGGTGGAAAACGAAGAAACATTTTATTTAAACGCAAACACATTCTTAACAGTGCTGTTAAAGCACTACGATTAATAAACTAGTGAGGAGCTTAAGGTGGAACTGAGTCAGTTAACTGCAATTTCCCCTGTCGATGGTCGATATGCTGGCAAAAGCGTAGAATTACGCAGTATTTTCAGTGAGTACGGCTTATTAAAATACCGTGTAGAAGTAGAAGTACGTTGGTTACAAATGCTGTCTACTAACCCACAAATTGAAGAAGTTCCTGCTTTTACAGACACGTCAAATGCACTACTAGACAAAATAGTAGCTGAATTTAGTGTTGAAGATGCCATGCGCATCAAAGAAATCGAGCGCACAACAAACCACGATGTGAAAGCGGTTGAATACTTTCTTAAAGAGAAGGTTGCCGACAATAGTGAGCTTTCAGCAGTAAATGAGTTTATCCACTTTGCGTGTACGTCTGAAGACATCAACAACCTTTCACATGGCTTAATGCTTCGCGAAGCCCGCGAGACCGTTATTCTTCCTTACTGTGACAAATTAATTGAAGCGCTAGTAGAGCTTGCTAAGCGCTACCAGAACGTACCTATGATGGCACGTACTCACGGTCAGCCTGCTTCACCTACCACCATGGGTAAAGAAATGGCAAACGTGGCTATACGCCTAAAGCGTCAGCGTAGCCAAATCGCAGGTGTTGAGTTACTTGGTAAGATTAACGGTGCAGTGGGCAACTACAATGCACACTTGTCAGCGTATAAAGATGTAGATTGGCACGAAGTTTCAGAGAAGTTTGTTACCTCACTAGGTCTAACCTGGAACCCGTTCACTACGCAAATAGAGCCGCATGACTATATTGCAGAAATGTTTGATGCCATTGCGCGCTTTAACACAATTCTTATCGATTTCGATCGTGACGTTTGGGGCTACATTGCACTGGGTCACTTCAAGCAAAAAACGGTAGCTGGCGAAATCGGCTCTTCTACCATGCCACACAAAGTTAACCCTATCGACTTTGAAAACTCGGAAGGTAACTTAGGCCTGGCGAACGCTATTTTTGACCATTTAGCAGCTAAGCTTCCTATCTCTCGCTGGCAGCGTGACCTTACTGACTCAACCGTGCTACGTAACCTTGGCGTAGGTGTAGGATATGCAGTCATTGCTTATCAGGCCACTTTGAAAGGGATCAGCAAGTTAGAAGTTAATGAGCAAAGCTTACTTAACGAGCTAAACAACAACTGGGAACTGCTTGCAGAGCCAATTCAAACTGTTATGCGTCGTTACGGTATTGAAAAGCCATACGAGAAGCTAAAAGAGCTGACCCGTGGTAAGAAAGTAAACGCTGAGGTCATTGCTGAGTTTATTGATAACCTAGATATGCCAGAAGCGGCCAAAGCAGAGCTTAAAGCATTAACGCCTGCTACATACATTGGTGATGCAATCAGGCTTGTAGATCAGTTATAAGCCCTTACGCTTTCCACTACACTGAAAAACGCGGTCATTAGTACCGCGTTTTTTTTATTCCTAAATTTCTCTACATTGAATTTTCACCTACCCGTGGGAGCAAGCAAATGGATTTACGCAACACGAACCACACTCCTTTCTCATTGCAGGAAAAACACTGTGTTGTACTTTCTCCCACGGTTTCGAAGGTGTTAAGTCCAACGCTAGAAACCAAAAGTAGTGCCGCGAATTTAAAAAGCTGTATAAAAAATGCCGTCGTCATTTTTTGTGACCTATCAGGCTTCCAACAACTCTCAGTTAAATATGGCGACATTACATGCGCCAGACTTGTAGATAGCCTGTTTTCTGAATTCGATGTGCTTGCCGCTGATTTACACCTTTCGCCATTAAAAACAAACGGCGATCAATATATTGCGGTTAGTTTTAGCGGCGAACACAGTAGTACAACACACTCGCTTTTGAACGCTCTGGTGAACGCCATCGAATTCGCATTTCGCGCTCGCGAGCTTGTAAATAGCAACGACCTTTTAGCTTCATCTTCAAGCCAACTGCGAGTTGGCATTGCGACAGGCTCTTTACTTGCCGGCCAATCTTCTCGCCCGCTTGCAGGCTTTGATATTTGGGGGACTACGGTAAATAGGGCTGCAATGTTAGAGCAATACACAGCACCTAATACAATTGCTATTTGTGAGAAGTCTTACAGCCTGGTTAAACGACAGATTATTCATCACTCTAGCGCGAGTGCGAATAACCCTTGTTCCTTTAATACGTACTTCACTTGTGGTTCAAATATAAACGCTAACACTGAGCTTTCAACGCGTGAACACGACGAGCGGAAACTCAGTGAGTCAAAAATGTGTAGCGAATATTGCAAAGAAACCACATTCCTACCAAAACAGCTGCACACGAAAACAATGCTAATGAGCGCATACGTTTGCTAACTCCTGTCTAGCGCATCTGATAACCACCCATGCCATGTAAACATTGAGCTAAAAAGCACGTGATTTCTAAGTTAGATGAAATACACCTGCAGTAACTCGCCGCGAGTACGAACATGTTAAGTTTCGCTGAGTGGGTAATTATCTATGCGAACCGTTATGAATTCGGCTCTCCCTGTTGAATCAGGTGAAGCAAATGCAAGGTAGCAATAAACGTTTTAATAATCGATAATGCCCCCCATAAGCTTCAACCTCGCTTTTGACAAAGTGCTAACGCTTACCGCATATTTGTAACGCCACGCACAATACTTAAATCAACAGATTAAACCCATTTGATTGGCTTACTATAAGAGACACTATGCCCACAAACGACAATTCGTACATTATTGATGCACAATCTGGAAACGGCTTTAATGCAGAAACCTTTCTAAAAAACTACTGGCAGCAAAAGCCGGTAGTCATCAAACACTTCTTTGACAACTTTGTAGATCCTATCGATGAGAACGATCTTGCCGGTCTAGCACAAGAGTCGGAAGTGGATGCACGTATTATTAGCAACGTGAAAGGCAGCTGGCATGTTGAACAAGGGCCAATTACCGATTTTGACAAAGCATGTCAGGGCAAATGGACATTACTAGTTCAAGGCGTAGATAAATATGTGCCCGACGTAACCCCTCTACTAGATCCCTTTTCTTTTATCCCTAATTGGCGATTGGACGACCTGATGGTGAGCTTCGCCACCAATGGTGCAGGCGTTGGTGCTCACATCGACCAATATGATGTATTTTTAGTTCAAGGTAAGGGCCAAAGACGCTGGCGTGTGGGCAAGCCGGCGGACTATAAAGAAGTTTTTCCACATCCAAAATTAAGACAAATTGAAGGCTTCGACCCTGTTATAGATGTTGTGGTTGAGCCTGGCGATGTGGTGTACGTACCACCGGGCTGGCCTCATGATGGAGCGACAATTGAAGATAGCCTGACCTACTCTGTGGGTTATCGTGCTCCGGACAATCTGCAACTAGCGGAAAGCCTGGCGATGATGTTGGATAAAGGCGCAAATAATTATCGCTTTACCGATGCAAGCCGCTCTATGCAAGGCAATCGTGCTTGGGTAAATCCAAGCGATGTTGCCGTTCTTAAGCAGCAGCTCATAGATGCGATAAACGGTGAAGACTTTACTTTGGCACTTCTAGAAGCCATGAGTGAACAAGGCATTCCTGAATATCCGCTAGAAGACGAAGTATCGCTAGAGCAAATTTCAAATGAGTTTGCCGCAGGCATTAGCTTTGTTCCTGCACCGGGTGTGCGTGCGTTACTATGTGACGGTAAGCGTGGTCTTCCTCGCGCGCTCTTTGTAAATGGCAGTCAGTTCGAGTTTGGCAAAAGTGACCAAGAATGGTTTGAAGTGCTGGCATCAGGAGGCGTTTTGAACGCAACGTGTTGCCAAGACGCGCCTTCTTTTACATTTTTAGAAACCTTAACTACACTTATCAATAATGGTTACTGGGAATGGTTCGAAGGTTAACAGGTAAGTATGGCGTTTACGATACAAAACGTCGATTGGGAAAAGGATAAACATCGACTGAAAGCACTAAGGGAACATGTATTTGTTTTAGAGTGGCGCGTCCCCGAGGCAAGCGAGTTCGACGAACACGACAGCTCGGCGTGCCATGTACTTATCGTCAATGATGAAAACGAACCCATTGCCACTGGGCGCTTAACCAAACGAGGCGAACTAGGCCGAATTGCTGTTAAGCGCTGCCACAGAACATTGCCTGTTTATCGCGCTTTGTTTGAAGCTCTGATTAACACGGCAAAGCAAAACAACGTCCCCATTATCAAAGTAGTCTGCAATTTAGAAAGCGTGTCCTATCACCAATCCATTGGTTTTATTCCCGACGGGCAAGTATTTATGGACGCAGGCGTTCCAAGACAACGTCTAAAATGCCCGGCAGAGCGATTTCCTCTTCCGGACGTGACTCAACTTCATTAGGTTGCTGACTTAAAGCTTTAAACCCAAAGATCTGGCGTATTTTGCATAGCAAATAAGTTCTCAGCACGATTGATAAGCAATGCGCCAAATTCTTTTTGCGTTTTATCTGCATCTTTTGCATTGATCAGGTTTTCAGCCTTTAACTGCCAATGCATAGCAAAGTGGCGAAGTGCCTCTTTTGCATCTTTCGCGTTATCTACCGATGTATAGTCTGACGGCAAATCACCACTAATTACCCAATAGCGTTTGCTGTCCATCGCTTTAATTTTCCATACTGCAAGGTAAGGAATTAAATAGCGGCTTTCTTCTGTAACAACAGATTCGAACAAAACACCATTCTCTGCTAAAAACTTATTAGCTTTTTGAAACTGTTCTCGTACCCACGTTGCGCGTTCTTCATCACTGATTGGTTGGTTTTCTGGTTGATCTGCCATTCTTAGCTCTCATTATTATCATTATCGTTTCTTATCTAGCACCGCTAGACAATATCCGCGTATCACTTACCTTCTAGGCCACCTTTCCCCCTAGTTTGTAGCGAACGTCTTTTCTATCTTTGTACTTTATTTCACCCCTGCTTTCCACTGCAATCATGTCAATGTATTCACCGAAGGTGTTAACCGCTTACTTATCCAACAATCTGTGGATTTTACCAACAGCGACTGACTCACACTTTAAGCACAAACATTTACATTTTTCATATTGGCAAATGTGCTTCTTTGGGCGAAACTGTGAGATGAAAACTTCACCAAGCCGAGTGTTTATACATGCGAATAGTAAGACTTACCCTTGGAGCAATCTTGTTTATCGGCGGTATTGTTCTAACATTACTTCCGGGCTCTATCTTGTTAGTGGTAGGCGGTTTAGTGCTCTTAAGTTACGACTGGCCAAAAGCGCGAAGCTGGCTCAAATACAGCCAAAAAACAATGACGAGTGGTGCCCGTAGAATTGATCGTTTTCTTCTTATGCGAAAGCTGCGCTAATTGTTTTTGTTCTAACAGGTGTGCTTATAGAAAGTTGAGCACGCCATAACGCACAGTGCGTTTCGCCCCCCTCTCCATCTCTCACCACTTTGTCGCAAAGTGTTAGCAATTAAACTTATGTAAATGCGTAATGATGCAATGCGTGTTAACGTAATCTAAAGTATAAATTGCGAAGCCTTTAACAATAATAATAGTGGCAATTATCTGAGCATGCTCAGCATCTTAGATAGTTCGTATCATCAGGCAATGTAACCGTATCGATATGATTTTGTGTAATGCGTTGACCCCGCATTGCGCTGCTTGGGTAGGCCAGGTTTAAACAATCTGGTCCAAGTCATATCTTTCGCTTACCTATGGAGACAAGACCATGATCACGTTTACCGTTAATGGTAACAAACACGAATTTTCTGGTGACCCATCAACACCAGTGTTGTGGTACCTTCGTGACGAATTAAATCTTACAGGACCTAAGTTTGGCTGTGGTATGGCGCAATGTGGCGCTTGTACTGTTCACATTGATGGCATGGCACAACGCTCTTGCGTATTACCAGTGTCAGCCGTTCAAGGCAGAAAAATTACCACTATTGAAGGGCTAAGCGAAAATGGCGATCACCCTGTCCAAAAAGCGTGGGTAGAACACAAAGTACCACAATGTGGTTTCTGCCAATGTGGGCAAATCATGCAAGCTGCCAGTCTATTATCAACCAACCCAACGCCAAGTGACGAAGAAATTGTTCAGAATATGTCGGGCAACATCTGTCGTTGCGGCACGTACCCTCGCATTCACAAGGCCATTAAGTCTGCGTCGAAATCAATAAGCGGCAACGCCGGCGTGAGCTACTTTGACCCAACCCAAGCGGGAGAAGAAGCATGAGTGAGAATACCTATTTTGATATGAATCGCCGCAGTTTCTTAAAATCTACAGCAGCGGCGGGTGCACTGGTTCTTGGTACCTATTTTATGGGTGGTGCACCTCGCGCCATGGCTGGCGTATTAGCAAAGCCGGCGGAAAACGCAAAGCGCGCAAACTTGTTCATTGCACTTCGCCCTGACGGCATGGTTGAAGTAACGTGTCACCGCAGCGAAATGGGTCAACAGATCCGAACCGCCATTGCGCAAATTGTAGCTGACGAGATGGAAGCGGCGTGGGACAAAGTCATTGTTATTCAAGGCAAAGGCGACCCCAAATACGGTGACCAAAACACCGATGGCTCGCGTAGTATCCGCTTCAATATGCAGCGTCTTCGAGAAATGGGCGCAAGCGTGCGTTATATGATGCAACATGCAGCAGCTAAGCGTTGGGGTGTTGAGCCAAGTACCTGTGTTGCCGAGCAGCATGTGGTAACACACACTTCAGGTAAAACGCTTGCGTATAAAGACTTAATAGACGATGCATTAAGCATTACGCCGCCAGAAGCAGATAAGCTTAAGCTTAAAGAAAGGAAAGAATGGCGTTACATCAATACCGGTATGGCGCATATCGACCTTCAAGATATCGTTACCGGTAAAGCAACCTTCGCCGCCGACGTGCGCGAGCCAAAAGCACTTGTTGCTATAATCGAACGCCCTCCTGTAGTGGGCGGTAAGGTGAAAAGCTTCAATGCAGATAAAGCAAAAGCGGTTAATGGCGTTGTTGATGTAATTGAAATTCCAGCGCCAAAAGGTGCGCCCCAGTTCCAGCCAAAAGGTGGGCTAGCCATTATAGCTAACAACACATGGGCAGCATGGCAAGGCCGCAAAGCGTTAGACGTCACCTGGGACGATGGCGCAAATGGCGACTATAACTCAGCGAACTTTAAAGAGCAGTTGCTTAACACAGTAAATGCCCCTCAAGCGCTTGTTAGAGAAAAAGGCGATGCGTTGAGCGTTTTAGAAAAAGCCAGCGACAAACTGGTTGCTGACTATTACGTGCCGCATTTAGCACAAGCCCCAATGGAGCCACCATGTGCTACTGCCATGTACTATAAAGATCGCGTTGACGTATGGGCAGCAACACAAAATCCGCAGGCTGATATGGAAACCGTGGGCGCTATGGTTGGCATGGACAAAGAAAGAATCAATGTTCACGTTACCATGCTAGGTGGTGCTTTCGGGCGTAAGTCTAAGCCTGACTTTTCAGCGGAAGCGGCATACCTATCAATGAAAACGGGTAAGCCAATTCGCGTTCAATGGACACGCGAAGATGATATTCAGCACGGCTTCTATCACGCAGTTTCTGCTCAACATGTTGAAGCTGCACTAGATGAAAACGGTAAAATTGACGCTTATCTTCACAGAACCGCGTTTTCACCTATTGCCTCTACGTTCCAAGAGGGCGCGAACGCCCCCTTTAGCTTTGAGTTAGATTTGGGCTTTACGGATAACCCTATTCTTACGCCCAACATGAAGTTAGAGCGCGGTGAAGCGCCAGCCAAAGCCCGTATTGGATGGATGCGTTCAGTATCGAACATCTTCCACGCGTTTGCTGTACAGTCGTTTATTAATGAAGCAGCCCACAAAGCAGGCAAAGACGCTAAAGATTACCTATTGGAAGTAATTGGTCCTGATAGAATTATTGATGTGACGGATCAAAAAGCCGAATATCAAAACTATTGGGGTGATAAGTCGGTTTATCCTTTGGATACAGGCCGTCTTCGTAGTGTAATTGAGAAAGTATCTGACATGGCAGGCTGGGGCCGCAACATGCCTAAAGGCCGCGGACTGGGTATTGCTGCGCACCGTAGCTTTTTAACTTACGTTGCTACTGTGGTTGAAGTTGAGGTGTCTGACGCTGGCGATCTTAGCGTGATTAAATCATGGGTAGCTATTGATGCAGGTACTGTAGTTAACACCGATACGGTTAAAAACCAAACCCAAGGCGGCTCGGTTTACGGTATCACAACAGCTATCAGTGACGGTATAACGTTTGATAAAGGGCGTGTACAGCAGAGTAACTTCCACAACTACCGTGTACCGCGCATGAGCGATTCACCACTAGAGGTAGAAGTTGAAGTAATTGAAAGCGATGCGCCGCCAGCAGGTGTAGGTGAACCTGCAACCCCCGTGTATGCGCCAGCGCTGTGCAATGCCATTTTTGCTGCATGCGGTAAGCGTATTCGCCAGCTACCTATTGGTAACCAGCTTAAAGCGTAAGCATTCTATAGATTCGGCTTAATCGCTGGTTTGATGAATAAATACTAACGCTATTTAAGACAAGCAATCATATCAAAAAGGGTTAACACACACTGTGTTAACCCTTTTTTATGGATGTATGCTGTATTCTGGTGTGTCTCAATAGTAGCGAAAAAACGAATTGCTTTATGAATAATAGAAAAGACTATATAAGTTATAGATACTTAGGCAAAAACACGCTATCGAGATAACAACGCAAGCAACAAAAAGGTGAATAAAAACACCATAACTTGCATAGGCGAAAACTGCACATATCAGACCTATAGTGAATTCAACCAGCGCTGCTTCACAGAACGTTCTGATGTTACTGATTACAGGTTGTGCAAAAAACTTAAATTTATAAGCCATCTCAGTTTCCCTCCCTGCCTCATGCATACTGCTAGCCAAACGCTATCTACAATAGCACACTAATCCAACCGGACATAATTTAACCAAGTAATATAAGAAGGTCTTGAGTTTTGTTGCACATCAAAAAGGCGAAAAAACCTAGTCATTAGCATATTCGCCATTTCCAACTAACTAAGCCATTGCTACAGAGCAGCAAACAAACAACCATTAGAAACAAAAAAGGAGGCCAACATGACCTCCTTTTATTCAAACTGTAAATCAACCTGTAAGCTTACAATTAAAAGGAAAACACTTTCAGTGTTGGACGGTTAATTCCCGCCTTATTCTAATAGGTTATTCTTACTCGTAGTTGCGTTCCATCCACATTAACTGCATTTTAAGCTCGTTAATTTCTTTTTGCGCTTCCGCCAACTGCTCTACCACAGAGCGTGATTGCATAACGTTTTCTTCGGAAGTATTTACTGAAACTGCGCTGTCATTATGTGCCATGAGAATTCAACCAAGTTAATTATTAATCAAAGATTCAAAGTGAAAGTCACTTTGTAATATTACATTTTTAATTACACAAAGTCATGTTATCAACACGCAAAAATGCATAGTTTTGCTAAATAACCACAGTTTTTTTAAGGAATGAAACTTGAGCAAAGATTTGCTTCTAGATGAGTGGCCATCACTTTACGTTGCCTAACAAAAAAAGAGACCTTATGGTCTCTTTTTCAATAATATCAAAGCGATAACGTCGTGAAATAACACGACGTTAGATGGAAAACTAAATAGCCCTTAAGCTTTCTAGCCTTCACATCCGAGCTGCGTGATTAACCGTGCTTTTCAGCCAGGTAAAGCCAGGTTTCAACCACGGTATCAGGATTAAGTGATACCGAATCAATCCCTTCTTGTACCAGCCACGCGGCGAAGTCTTCGTGATCTGATGGACCTTGACCACAAATGCCTACGTATTTTCCACGCTTCTTCGCTGCCTGAATTGCCATTGACAACAATGCTTTGACCGCTTCATCACGTTCATCAAACAAGTGCGCGATAAGACCACTGTCGCGATCTAGACCTAGGGTTAACTGCGTTAAGTCGTTAGACCCAATAGAGAAACCGTCGAAAATGTCTAGGAACTTATCAGCAAGCAAAGCGTTTGATGGCAGTTCACACATCATAATAACGCGAAGGCCATTTTCACCTTTCTTAAGTCCCTGCTCTTCAAGAAGCTCGATAACTTGACGACCTTCTTCTAATGTACGAACAAACGGGATCATGATCTCAACATTGGTCAAGCCCATTTTGTTGCGAACGCGCTTTATGGCTTCACATTCAAGGGCAAAACAATCGCGGAAATCTTCAGAGATGTAGCGGCTTGCACCACGGAAACCCAACATTGGGTTTTCTTCGTCTGGCTCGTATTGATAACCGCCCACTAAGTTGAAGTATTCGTTCGATTTGAAATCTGACATACGAACAATAACTTTCTCTGGCGAGAATGCAGCGCCAATGGTTGAAATACCTTCCACCAATTTCTCGATGTAGTATTCCGTAGGCGACTCGTAGCCTGCAATCATATCGCTAATTTCTTCTTTCAACTCTTCAGGCTGGCTGTCGAAATTAAGTAGTGCTTTAGGGTGCACACCAATCATGCGGTTGATAATAAACTCAAGACGCGCAAGACCAACACCTGCGTTTGGCAAGCGAGCAAAATCAAATGCGCGGTCAGGGTTACCCACGTTCATCATGACTTTCAGCGGTAGGTCAGGCATTGCGTCAATGCGTGAGGTCACTACGTCGAACTCTAGTTCGTCACCGTAGATAAAACCAGTGTCACCTTCAGCACAAGACACAGTAATTTTGTCGCCGTTCTTGATACTGTCAGTCGCGTTACCACAACCCACAACCGCTGGAATACCTAACTCACGCGCGATGATTGCAGCGTGACAAGTACGGCCACCACGGTTGGTAACAATAGCAGAAGCCTTCTTCATGATAGGTTCCCAGTCAGGGTCTGTCATGTCAGTTACCAGAACATCACCAGCCTGGATTTTGTCCATCTCTTCAATCGAATCAAGCACTTTCGCTACACCAGCACCGATTTTGTGACCAATTGCACGGCCTTCACAAACAATGTTGCTTTGACCTTTCAACTGGAATCGTTCGATGCTCTGTGAGTCTTCACGGCTGCGTACTGTTTCAGGGCGAGCCTGAACAATGTAAAGTTTGCCGTCTGCGCCATCTTTTGCCCACTCGATGTCCATAGGACGCTTGTAGTGGTTTTCAATGATCTGCGCCTGTTTAGCAAGCTCCATTACTTCGTCATCAGTCAACGAGAAGGTTTTGCTGTCAGCTGCATCAATATCGACAATAGACACTTGCTTACCGTGTGCTTCATCATCTGAGTACACCATTTTAGTAAGCTTACTACCAAGGTTACGACGAACGATAGCAGGCAGGCCTTTATCAAGTGTTGGTTTGTGAACATAGAATTCATCAGGGTTAACCGCACCCTGCACCACCATTTCACCTAAACCAAATGAGCTGGTAATAAATACAACGTCTTCAAAGCCAGACTCTGTATCGATAGTAAACATAACGCCTGATGATGCGATATCACTACGCACCATGCGTTGTATGCCTGCAGATAGCGCCACACCTTTGTGGTCGTATCCTTGGTGAACGCGATATGAAATAGCGCGGTCGTTAAATAGCGATGCGAACACGTGCTTAATTGCCACAAGCACGGCTTCATAGCCTTTAACGTTTAGGAAAGTCTCTTGTTGACCTGCGAAAGACGCATCAGGCATATCTTCAGCCGTGGCTGATGAACGCACTGCAAATGACGCTTCTTCACCTGCATCACCCTGTAATGTGACAAACGCAGTTTTGATTTCTTCTTCTAGCTTTCCTTGGAAAGGTGTGTCGATGATCCACTGGCGGATATTCTTACCCGCTTCGGTCAGTGCGTTTACGTCATCTACGTCTAACGAGTCTAAGACTTCGTGAATGCGCGCTTCTAGGCCACTTTGCTCTAGAAACTCATTAAATGCCTCGGCGGTGGTAGCAAAACCTCCCGGCACCTGCACACCGGCGTTCGCCAGGTTTGAAATCATCTCGCCTAATGATGCATTTTTGCCGCCTACGCGACCCACATCATGCATGCCCAGTTCTTGATACCAAAGTACGTATTCTTGCACAGCCCAAGCCTCCAGCTTTTTTATGTGTAGGGTATGAGGTTAATTTCAGGTTTGTGCTTTTTGTCACCTGAAACTCATCAAATTGTAGTCGATATGTGGTGAAAACCACTGTTAACGCTGTCCATTACGTTTGACAGCAAACCTATTGATATTTGCCATCATTCACAAGAACCGTGTAGCTTTTCGACGAAATCATCTTAGAATGGGGAAATTCAGAATGTAAACCCTTTATTACTTTTGTAATAAAATTACACCAATGTTAAGGATATGTTGTGCGCACAGCTTTTTATATTTCAGATGGTACAGCCATCACTGCAGAGGTCTTCGGCCACGCCCTGCTTTCCCTGTTTCCCGTTTCTTTCAATCACAACACCATTCCTTTCGTTGAAACTGAGGAACAAGCTCACAAAGTTTTACAGCAAATTTCTGAAAGTTTTCAAGACACCGGAGAAAGGCCGCTCGTTTTTTATACAATTGTGAATGTAGATATTCGCAAAATAATCTCGAAATCTGTGGGCATTAACTATAATTTTCTCGATCAATTCGTAGCGCCACTGGAAAAAGTATTGGGTGTTCCTTCAAAACCAGAAAAACATCGCACACACAGTATTCACGAAACCACCTACGATATTAGAATTGAGGCCGTAAACTACGCATTGGCTAATGACGATGGCTCTAATCTAAAAGATTATGATGAAGCAGACATCATTCTTACTGGTGTTTCACGCTCGGGTAAAACGCCAACAAGTCTTTACTTAGCCCTTCAATACGGAATAAAAGCAGCGAACTACCCTTTTACAGAAGAAGACATGGGAGACATGCTGAAACTGCCTCCTGCCCTAAGACGATTTAAAAACAAACTCTTCGGGCTAACGATTGAAGCCGATAGACTACATCAGATACGTTCAGAGCGACGTGCAAACAGTAAATACGCATCGCTACCACAATGTAGGATGGAGCTTCGTGAAGTTGAGAACCTGTATAGAAAGGAAAAAATTCCGTTTTTGAACAGTACTAAATATTCTATAGAAGAAATTTCGGCAAAGATTTTAGCCGAGACTGGACTGAAGCGCCGTAAGTATTAGTGAATCTAACAATTGGTAAAAAAAGCGTGCCGCAATGTGCATTTTGCCTGCAGCTAATCGAAATGAACCTAACGATTAATGCGGTGCGTTATCTTTTACCAATTTTCGGTAGCGCGATAGCTGTAAAGATGGAAGCCCCTCAACAGATATTTGCTTGAGCCAACGTCTCGCTTTTTCAGGGTCGTTGCCAAGCGTAGCGTTTTCCGCTATCCGTAACTTAATACTGTTAATTTGAGCGATATCCTTCGCTTGCTCCGCACATGCTAAACCATTCAGGAAAGCCTGCTCTGCCTCCTGATAATTCCTATTGTTGCGAAGCGCTACAGCATAATTGCTGTAGGCGATAGCTTGCTGTTGATAATCGGGTAGCTTCAACGCCCAATTCAACGATTTAATTCGATATTCAATATGTTTTGCGTTATCGCCTTCTTTTAGCGCGGCGTGCCCAAGCTCAGCAAAGATCTCATGGTAAAAGACAGGCGCATTATAGTTTTCACCTTCCAGTTGCTCAGCAAAGTCCTGCGCTTCTTTCGTTTTACCAAGCACAGTCAAAAGATTTAAAATTCTTATACCTAATTGAGGGGACGGCATCTTTTCATATTGTGCTCTCAAGCCCGTCAAAGATTTAGTTAACGCTATTCTTGCTTCCTGCTCTCGGCCGCTGGCACGTAACCACTTGCCGAAAAACAGAGAAACTAGTGGCTTGTACTCTGGCATTCCTTTCAAATTTGTAGCCTCAAGCCATGGTCTTAGAAGGGCATAAAGCTCATCATAACGTTGAAAGTTAAATAAGATATCAAACCTTCTTACTTGAAGGTCCCACCATGGTGGTGTGTTCTTATCTAATAGAGATTGCTGCGCTCTGATTTTCGATAAACATTCGTCGACACTATCCTGGCAAAGAGGCTGAATATCTTTAATCGCGGCATTTGCATGAAATACAAAAAGCGCTAGGAATAATAAAATGGTGGCTAATAGAGATCTCATTATTATTATGGCAATGCGTCTATTTTGTATGAAGTATAGGTTAAAACCAGTTCTTATAATAGTTAGCGGAAGCTCCTAATTTCTTTAGTGGCTAGCATCATCGCATGCTCCGTGACCTTTCGCTGATAGCAATTATCTATCACGGATAATCAGTTACATTTCATTGATTTAGCGATATTGTTTAAACGCAATTGATACAGTATAACATAACCATTAATTAAAGGAGTTAGCGTCATGTTTACAGAAGAGATGGTACATACAGCCCTTCAGACTTGGTGCGACAATGTTGTTGCGGTGGGAAAAGTACACGCTGAAGGTGGCGATGTGAAAGCTTTCGCATCAAAGGTTTTATCTGAAAACTACGATTATGATAATGGCAAGGTGCTATTTAAGCCTACCTTAACGTTTGGTGCTCAAACATTTCGCCCAACAAAAGAAGGGGCGCTTTCATACTTCGTAGGTGGCAATAGCGACTACCCCAACGACAATGGGTTCAAGCTTAAGCCTTGGGTAAAGGTTTGGTATAGCAAGGAAGATTTCATATTGAACGGCGAGTTAGCCATTGTTCAATGCAACGTACATTTTATTGGTGCAGACGACAGCCATATTTTTGTGAACAAGAGCTTTGTCTTCAAGCAATGCGACGACGGTAAAATTAGAATTATCCTTCACCAATCTTCGTTACCTTATCAGCCATAAGCGTTAGGAATAGCTCTAATGGCACAGGCTTGACGCCTTTAAGTGTCAAAAAACACGAGGCACGGTAAAAATCGTGCCTCGTTTTATTCTAAAGGTGCTGTAACGCTGTAAATAAGTAACCGTCTAGTTTCAAAAGCTTGGCTTAGGATAAAGCCCAAGTTCAGTCGAGTCAGGCTAGGTACGGCTACTCAACGCAAGGCGCTTCTACTGCGTCTTAAGCGCGTCCTTCAGCGCTTCCAAGTTAGATTCAAATGGCTTCCACTGCCCCATCCCCGTTTTGTAAATAGGCTGACGAACCTGCTCTGAACTTGGAGTTTTGATTATCCGCTTGGTTTTATGAAACGCTAAGCATGCCTCTTCAAACTCTAAACCGCAGAACGCCAGAATACGCTTAACCTGCCCTTCTAAATCGTCGAGCACATCTTCGTGCTGCACCGTTAAAATGTCGCCGGGCATCACCGTATGCCAATGTGACATCAACTTTTCATACGCATTGTAATATCGGCCAATATCACTTAGCGAGTAGCTAAACTCCTGCCCTTCACCAAATAGTTGTTTGTACCCACTAAAACAGCAATCCATTGGATCCCTTCGCGCGTCAATAATCTTAGCGTTAGGCAGTATCTTTTTAATAAGCCCAATATGAATGAAATTGTTGGGCATTTTGTCAATAAATAACGGTGCGCCTTGGCGATATGCACGGGTCTGCTGAATATATTGCTCACCAAGTTTCGCCAGTGTTTCTTCACTCAATGCTGAAACATTGAACGGATATGGCGTAGATTGGTGGCTGAGCGAAGACGCTATACCCAGAATGTCATGCAGCTCCATGGTTCCGTCGACATTAGAGTGCGACGCTAGGATCTGCTCAAGCAGTGTAGAGCCAGCACGTGGAAGGCCGACAATAAAAATAGGGTCTGGCGCTTGGCAACCCTGTGTTTTTTTGAAATCGTCTTGACTAAAAGCCTGTTGCTGAGCATCTAATGCTTGCTCGGTTTTCCCAATATCGAATTGAAGCGTACTGCGTTTAAGCGCATTACCTTGCTGGTAATACGCAAAGGCCTTGTCATACTGAGCGTTATCTTCAAACCCTTTCCCGAGCGCAAAACAAATATGAATTCTATCATCTAAGTTAATTGCATCATTGCTGACTTGCTCAGTCATTTGCTTAAGCATCTTGTCACTAAACTTATACGTCTTCGTATTCGCCAAGCTCCAATAGGCATCACCATAGTCGCGGGCAAAATCTACCGCTTTTTCGTAAGCATTAACCGCATCGGCAGTATCGCCTTTGGCTTTTAGTGCATGACCCAACGACACCCAAACTTTAGGTCTATCTGGCGTTTGTTCTAGTACGCCATGGTAAATATCTATCGCTTCATCTAATTGCCCTACACCAACAAGCGCATGGGCAAGACTGGTTTTAATAACAAAACTGTCTGGGCTTTTTGAGAGTCTTTGTCGCGCAACGTTTACGGCCTCTGGAAACTTACCCAACTTTGAAAGCACGTTTTGATACGCTAGCGCCGCTCGCTCGTTGTCCGGGTATAATTCCACACAACTTTCCAACAAAAATTCTGCATCACTGTACACCTTCAACTGCATACCAATCTCAGCCAACAACATCATAGCTTCAGGGTGATGCTTCTGTTTAGCCAAAAATTGGCGGCACACTTGCTCTGCCGCAGCGAACTGCTTTTCGTACATAAGGTCGTAGGCACCCAGAATTGGCGGAGGAAGAGACTGCAAATGCGCAATCTGATTTGATGCCATTTGTTCAGCGGTAGCGTCACGATGATTTTGATAGATTAAGAGCAGCTTTTTCCAACTGCTTATAAGAGCGGGGTTAAAATGCGTTGCTTTAAAGAACGCACTTGCTGCGTTTTGCTGGTCTCCCACAGCTTCATGACAGTAAGCAAGCTCTTGGTATCCCCTGCCGTAATCTGGGCGAAGAGATAGAAGAGTGTCGATAGCCTTAAAAGCATCGCTATGTTGGTTCGAGAGCCTGTAAGTGACAGCGGCCAAATAAAGTACTTCTGCTTCTTGCTGCTCATTTAGCGACAAGGGCAATAAATCTTGAATATACGATTTCGCAGTTGATAACTGACCGCGTTGAAGCGCTTGCTTAATAGCGCGAACTTGATGTTGAAAATCTTCTGTTGTCATAGCCTTCGTTATAATTCTTGGTAGCGCAGGTGATAATTGGCGAAAGCCAAAAGGGTATGTATTTAATACTACCGAATTTTTCTAAGATAAGTAATGAAAACGGCAGGCCTAGGCCTGCCGTTTAATGCACTGTGTACAATCTACTTCTTCGTTTACGACAAACGACTATTAATAGTAATCGTAAGAGAAGCGAAGACCTATAGTACGAGGGCGATTAGTCACAACCTTAGGCGTATACTGCTGTGTATCAATGTTCAAGATTGCTGATTTGTCGAAAACGTTGTCAACGAATGCTTCAACTTTCCAGTTTTGATACGTCATCCCCACAGATACATTACCAATCACGTAACTTTCCTGAATGTAGCGGCCACCGCGAATTGTTTCACCATCTGCACCTGGGTACGTTGCACCTTTAAACTCGTCACCCTCATCTTTAATTTTCAGACCCGAGCCCGTGCCATAAATCAATCGAGTTGCATCTTCCATGGCATAAGCGTTCATCACCATGCCAGCAAGACGGTCGCCGGTGTAGGTAAGTGATGCATTAACATACCCTTCTTTACCGCCGTCTAACTCAAAGAAATAACGTGCGCTAATGTTACCTGAGAAATCAGCAGAGTACGGAAGCTCACTGCCTACGCCAGCCGCAATACCTTCTAGTTCAGGGTTAATACTAACCAGTTCAGTATCCAGTACGCTAAATGCCGCGTTAATGACTAGGTTATCTGTCGCTAACCAAGTAATGTCTGCATCAATCCCTTTAACTTCTGCATCACCAACATTATCGGTAAAGACTAAGAAACTAATATTCGCAGGATCAAAACGCGACGTTTGCAAGTCGCTGATTTCTGAATAGTAACCAGTGGCATTAACACGCAAAATACCGTCTAAGAAGTCACCTTTCAGGCCAATTTCGTAGTTATCCAGCGTATCTGTTGTTGAGTAAACCGGAACACGGAAATCCGCAAACGCCCCAGTGTCATTTGCCGCTGCGTCACCGCCTAGTCTGTTTGTTACTGGTGGACGGAAGCCTTCTGAATAGTTCGCGAAAAGCAATACGTTTTCATTTACTTTCCAGTCGAGGCCAAATTTGAAGATGGTATCGTCAACCGTGAGTACTCCGTCACCGTCTAGTAAGCCAATTTCCAATGAACCATCTTGGATAGCATCGACAACACCTTGGCCGTCAAGACCCAAACCATCATAAACGGCGGGATCTAGCACGCCTTGACCATAGGCTTCTAATCGGCTTGTTACGTCGCGTGTTGATGTAGCGCCGCGATAAATATCGTCAATTTGATACCAGCGTGCACCAATGGTAGCGGTAAGCGTATCAGTAATTTCATAGCCTAGCTGACCAAATACTGCGATCTGCTCGATAGTATGCGTAACATCGTTTACAAAGCTAATTTCAGGAGAGAAAGGGCCACCATCGCTGTTAATTCCACGGTCACCCGCCAGCGCATTCCATGAACTTGCAAGGTTCTCAAAGATTTCAGGGCTTGCGATTTTAAACTGGCCTACTGAGCCTACTTCCTGTTCGTCATAAAACACACCCGCCGTCAGCTGCCATGGTGTATCCATCGTTGTGCTGAAACGTAGTTCGTGGGTTAAGCGAGTGCTAGTAGTGTCTTCTTTGTAGTATTTACTCGGATCGAGGCAGCGCGCGTCATCTGGATTATCTGGCGTTTCATAGTGCGTACACACATAGTACGCGGAAAATAAGCCGCCGTTGGTGTAGCCTGTGTAATCGGTAAGCGTGTCTATTTCACGATCGAGGTAACCACCGGTATACACCACATCTAGTTTTTCCAAACGACCATTTAGGGTCCATGTGGTTAAGCCAAATTCGTCGGAGTTTTCATCGCTTTGAAAGCGAATTGCCGAGCTTTCGCCTTCCACTGTGGGGTCGTAGGCAAACACACCTTCAGTATCAAGTGTTTGTTGAGTGTGTTGAACCAGAACATCCCAATCTTCGTTGATAATGTAAGACAACCCGAATCGCGCCCCTGAGTAGACCGCGTCATTAAAGTTATCTTCAACATGTTCACTGTTTCTTGGCGATACAACGGCGGCTTCACTGCGGGTAAAACCATTGATTTCACGACGTGCATCCATAGCAGCCGGATCGATGCCCTGTTTCTGCAATGCATTTCCAGAAATACGATCAATAACTACTGCACTTCCAATGTAACCACCATTTCCTGGCTCATTTTCAATGTTGTCAATCCAACCGCCCTGACTTTCATTGTAGGCAGCCACACGCAGCGCAAGGTTGTCAGTTGGAGTAACGTTGAAATATGCCTCCACCGTGTTACTCATATCTCCGCCTTTTGTGGTAGAGATACTGGTATCGAAGCCTGCAGCAAATCCAGAATGATCTGGCTTGTTTGTGATTAGGCGGACTGTACCTGCCTGAGAACTCGCACCAAATAACGTACCTTGCGGCCCAGGTAGAACCTCTACACGCTCAACGTCGGTAGCAAAAATATCTAAGTTTCGGCCAGCCATAGAAACAGGCATTTCATCAAGATAGAAAGCCACTGAGGGCTGAAGTGCTTGAACAGATGACAGGGTAATGCTTGATTGCGTGGTCGCCGCACCACGAATGTATATTTCGTTTTGCCCTGGACCTGTACCTTGGAATACCACATTCGGTAAAAACTCTACGTAGTCTTGGAAGTTATCAATACCGAGGTTTTCTAATGCTTTTCCATCTAACGCAGAGACTGCGACAGGGACATCTTGGATTGATTCACTTCTTTTCGTGGCGGTAACTTCTATGGTTTCAAGTTTAGCGGGCGCCTTAGATTCTTGCGCAGCCAGAGAGGTGGATGCCAGTGCAGCGATGATTGCACAGCTAAGCTGAGTTTTTCGCATTTGTGTGTGTTTCCTTCAATTGTTTTTTTATTCTTCGGACAGTGTTTACTTAAAACACATATCAAAAAGATCATATATTACGATACACAATCTATTAATTATTTCTACTCTAACGATTAATAATTAACCAAAAACACCTAAAACCTAGCAGAAAGTCTAATTTTTATCGTAAAAACAACTGCAAAAAAAAGACTGCACTTTGACTCATTGACCAAATACATACAAATCAAATAATTTCATCTGATGTTTATAAAAAATGCTCCATGCGGTATATTTCTGCGTATAAACCGAAATTTATAAAAGGTGAAAGGAATTTACTGCGTGATTGAGAACGAAAATAAATCTCCACTCAACAAGCCGGTGTTTATTACATCGTCAGCTTTAATCCTATGTTTACTTATCTTCGCTGCTGGTACTCCTGAAACAGCAGACGCGCTTTTCCAAAAGCTTCAGAGCGCAATTGTGACCAACGGTAGTTGGTTTTATGTATTTACTGTCGCAGTAATTGTGGTGTTTGTTGTTTTCCTCGGCATGTCACGCTACGGCGAAATTAAGTTAGGCCCAGATCACGCAAGCCCCGAATTTAGCTTTGGGACTTGGCTTAGTATGTTGTTTGCAGCAGGAATGGGAATTGGGCTTATGTTCTTTGGCGTTGCCGAGCCCTTAATGCACTTTTTAGCGCCCCCCACTGCACAGGCTGAAAGTATTGATGCTGTTCGCGAAGCAATGAAAACCACATTTTTCCATTGGGGTGTTCATGCTTGGGCAATTTATGCGGTAGTGGCGCTGATTTTGGGCTATTTTGCGTACCGTCAAAACTTACCTCTTACACTGCGTTCAGCTTTATATCCATTAATTGGTGACCGGATTTACGGCTGGCCGGGGCACGTGGTTGATATATTCGCGGTTACATCAACGGTGTTTGGTGTATCGACGTCGCTAGGCTTTGGCGCTTCGCAAGTAAATGCGGGGTTTAACTATTTATTTGGTCTACCGTCAAATACTGGTGTTCAAATAGCTATAATGGCAGGCGTTGTTGGTTTAGCCGTAATTTCTGTAACTACTGGCCTGGAAAAAGGCATACGCCGTCTTTCAGAAACCAATATGGTTTTAGCCTTACTGCTACTTTTAATTGTTCTTGTTTTAGGCCCAACCGTATTTTTACTACAAGCGTTTATGCAAAACACAGGGGCTTATCTGTCTGATTTAGTGCGCAACACATTTAACCTGTTCGCCTATGAGAAAACAGATTGGATTGGTGGCTGGACCATTTTCTACTGGGGTTGGTGGTTAGCATGGGCACCGTTTGTTGGCCTGTTTATCGCGCGTATCTCATACGGTAGAACCATCCGTGAATTTGTAATGGGCGTACTGCTTATTCCATCAGCATTTACACTATTTTGGATGACCGTATTCGGCAACGCCGCTATTGATCAGGTGTTAGTGCAAGGTAAAGACGTACTTGCACAAATGGTAAATGAAGATACTTCAGTGGCACTGTTTGTATTTTTAGAGCAGTTCCCTTTCGCTTCAGTACTAAGCCTTATAGCAGTATTGATGGTCATTGTGTTCTTTGTAACCTCATGTGATTCGGGTGCCATGGTTGTCGATATGCTGTGTTCACACGGTGAAAACAATACGCCGTTGTGGCAACGAGTATACTGGGCTGTTGGCGTTGGTGTGGTGAGTTCAGTGCTGCTTTACGCTGGTGGGCTTGGCGCGCTGCAAACTATGACGATTGCCGCCGCACTGCCATTTGCTATTGTGTTGCTTATCGCTATATCGGGACTATTGAAAGCCCTTCGTATCGAGGCGTACAAACGTGAAAGTTTACAAGTACTAACGGGTACACCGCAGCATAATGACTCTGACAAAAACTGGAAAGAGCGCCTTGAAAATATTGTGACCTTTCCAGATGAAACTGCCGTTCGTCGTTACATCAACAAAGTGGTGAAGCCTGCGCTAACAGAAGTAAGCGAGGAGTTTAAAGCGCAGCAATTTGAAATAAAAATTGAAGATACGGACGAAGCACTCGTATTAACCGTTGATATGGGCAATGACCCTGAGTTCATTTATGCTGTGCATCCTGTATCGACAGAACAGCCTGAATTTGGTCCAAGTGACGCACCAGCACTGGACGAAAACAAAAAGGCCACGTACTATCGCGCCGAAGTGCACCTTAGTGAAGGTGGTCAGAACTATGATATTATGGGCTGGTCGAAGATTTCGGTCATTAATGACGTCATCGATCACTATCATAAGCACCAACATTTTATTCATTTGCTTAAGTAACCGCTGGGTTACGCATTTGTTGGAAGTAACATGCGAAAAGAAGAAGAACTATTAGTGGCACTACGGCGCGTAATACGCGCTGTAGACCTACGCAGCAAGCAGCTAAGTAAACACGTGGGTTTAACAGGCCCACAGTTATTGGTGATGCAAAATATTGAAGAGCGCCCGGGTATAATGGTGCGCGAAATTGCAGAGAATATTAACTTAAGCCCTGCAACCATCACGAATATTCTAGATAGACTAGAATCGCGAGACTTAGCTACGCGCATAAGAAGTACGCAAGATAAACGAAAAGTGGGCGTATTCTTAACCGAACGCGGTAAAGAGGCAGTGGTTGACGCACCTCGCCCGCTTCAAGAACACTTTGTCGAGCGTTTTTCACAGCTTAAAGAGTGGGAGCAAAGCCAAATGGTCGCTACCGTTCAGCGAATTGCTAGCATGATGGATGCTGAAGATATTGATGCCTCTCCTTTCCTGGAGTTAGGCAGTATTTCAGAAAAAAGCTAATAGCCTTTGTCTTCTTTAAAAAAATGGCCTTCACTTGAAGGCCATTTTTGTATCTATCTTTGGCGCTGGCGTAGAAGCGCTCAGCTGACTGCTATGACTTCGCCTTAAGTGGATTTACCTTTCCACCTGTGATTTTGTCAGCGCGCCCTTCCTCTTTCGCTTTCTCAGCACGGCGCTTGCGGATTTCTTTAGGGTCAGCAATAAGCGGGCGGTAAATTTCAATACGGTCGCCATCGGTAAGCGTGTCGCGAAGCTTAACCACGCGGCTCCAAATACCCACTTTTGTTGCTTTCAAATCAATCTCGGGAAACTGCTCAAGCACGTTAGACGCGTTTATCCCTTCTTCCACCGTCGCATTTTCATGAATAGCAACATCAATGATAGTTTGCTTGGTGGGTAACGCGTAGGCAACCTCAATATTGATGAGCTTCTTACTCATGCGTACACGCTCCGCGCTCGGTCTGTAAACGCTGCAACCATACTGCTGGCTAAACTGTTAAACACTTTACCAAAAGCCATTTCAGCTAGCTTATTGCTAAATTCAAACTCTAGGTTTAATTCAATTTTACAGGCTTCTTCTGATAACGCTGAAAATGTCCAGCCACCGGTAAGCGAGCGAAACGGACCGTCGACCAGTTGCATTTGAATACTTTTACCTGGCTCTAAAACATTGTGCGTTGTAAACCATTGCTTAATACCTGCTTTTGCAACTAACAATGACGCTTTCATGCTTTGCGCTGACGTGTCGAGGATTTTGCTATCGGTACAGCCTGGCAAAAACTCTGGGTAGGAAGCTACATCGTTGACTAAGTTAAACATGGCTTCTGCGCTATGGGCTACCAGCGCGCTTCTATGAATACTTGGCATTGATTCCACTACAATTAAAACTCTTGGCCGCATTGTATCACAGAAAATTTGGTTCGCTCGTATTCGGTTTTGAACCAAATGCCCCAATATAAGATAACAATGACAACTAAAGACATTCCTTTGAACAATCAGTATAATAGCCAGCATGAAAAAGAATAAAGCCAACAAAAACACCACAGGAAATATCGCGCAGAATAAAAAAGCGCGTCACGACTATTTCCTAGAAGACAAGTTCGAAGCCGGACTTGAGCTTCAAGGGTGGGAAATTAAAAGTATTCGTGCCGGTAAAGTGAACATTACCGATGCGTACATTATTATCCAGAATGCCGAAGCGTATTTGGTAGGGTGTAGAATTAGTCCGCTGAATCAAGCCTCTACCCACGTCATCGCAGCCCCAGAGCGTGCTCGCAAATTGTTGCTGAACAAACGAGAAATTGACCGCTTAATGGGTGCGCGAGACCGCCAAGGTTATTCAATCGTTGCCACGTCTATGTATTGGAAAAAGTGTTGGGTGAAACTAGAAATTCACCTAGCAAAAGGTAAGCACGCCCATGACAAGCGTGACACCATTAAAGACAAAGATTGGCAACGTCAAAAAGAAAGAATGATGAAACACAGCGTTTAACGCTGTGTTTTTATTTGGGCTGCCAAAAAAGAAGTGTAGTAGGTTTAACCTACGTCTCGTTTCGTCATTTTCTTGCGATGTAGCATATCAAGAATCAGACTCCACAGCGGTGACGGGTTTCTTAAGGTGGTTAGGTTATTCCCAAGGCGTCTCAGTTGTCTTCGCACCATGGCCATATTCGCAAGGCTTGCAAGCGATTTATCTTTCCAAGAGCAGTGTGGAATTATGCCCGAATACGCCCATTCTTGTTGCCACTTTTTAGCTAAGTCGGGCGTAATAGCAAGGGCGCTGGCTAATCCAACAAGGGCACAGCCCTGCTCAATTACTTCCTCTGCTACCTCGGCCCTTTTTATACCGCCAGTTGTCATAAGCGGAATATCAGTTTTACTCACCAGTGCCTGCGCAAATTCCAAAAAGTACGCTTCTCTGGCCAGTGTGGTGTCGTCACGGGTTTGCCCTTGCATGGCAGGCGCTTCATAACTGCCGCCAGACAGTTCTACAACATCAACACCCAAGGCTTCCAAGCGATTTACCACCTCACAGGCATCATCAAAAGAAAAACCATTTTTCTGAAAATCTGCAGAGTTAAGCTTTACCATTACAATGAAGTCTTTAGCGCAAACCGCTCGAACCTGACTGACTATATTTATCAGCAAGCGTGCGCGATTAATAATAGAACCGCCCCACTCGTCTTGACGCTGATTAGTAAGCGGAGACAAAAACTGCGTAAGCAAATAACCGTGAGCGGCGTGAATTTCAACGCCATCAAACCCGGCTTTTTCAGCTTGCTTAGCAGTTTGAACGAAACGTTTGCACACATCGTGAATGTCTTGGCAGGTCATTTCTCGTGGTTGAGCAAACAGCTTAGAGTGTTTACCCATATCAAGCGGTACAGCAGAAGGCGCAATAGCTTTGCCTTTCATCGCTTTAAATACCTGTCGTCCAGGGTGATTAATCTGCATTATGGCTAAAGCGCCATTAGACTTAATGATTTTTGCCCACTTTTGAAACGGTGCGATGTCGGTATCTTTTTCTAGTGCAACGCCACCTGGCCCTGTCATGGCGCCTTTATCGACCATAACGTTGCCTGTGATCACCATGCCTAAATTGCCGTGGGCCCAATATCGATAGAGTGAGTACAAAGACTCTCCGGGAATATTTCCCATACTCGACATATTTTCTTCCATAGCAGCTTTAACAAGACGGTTTCGCGCTGTTACGCCACATGGCAAGGTATACGGAGAATACAATATGGAATCTGAAGACATTTACACTACAAGCCTTTTAATTATGCTCACGTACTTTAATGGTTCTTGCTACTAATTGCATCATTACATCAGCACTATTTCCTTAAAAATTCGCTAAAGTAATCAAATAAAAAGCGCTATTTTAGTTTATAAATTGCGTTTCTTGTACAGCCCTTGTGCGCTCGGCACTTGAATTTTACTCAAGCATCCACATATCTATGATAGTTCAATAATACTCAATGTTTGTGTGTTGCTGTTTAAGCAAAGCTTCAACTGAGGGCCACACAGGTAAGCTTTTGAAAAACTAGATGTTATGTTTGGTTGATTTATAGCCAAACCCTTAAAATTTATAGTAATTTTCAAAAGAATGTATTTCACCATGTAACAAATGTGCTATTATTGAAAATCACACTCGGGGCTGATTAGGATTCGACAGGATCTAGGAAGCCGGAGGTGCATGCAGAGGAGCGGTTTGCCTCTTAAAAAGCCGCATTTAAATAGTCGCAAACGACGAAACATACGCACTAGCCGCTTAATAACCGGCATAGGCCCTTCCACCCTAGTCTTTTCCTGCTAGCGGGGATTCGGAAGGTCATCCAAGTAGGATAGCGAGGGAACCTTGTCTAAGGGTGAACCGCGAAACAGTATTAGGCCAGCTGCAAGGAAATCCTGTTTGTCGGAGTTCCAAGCAGTTAAATAAATGACAAACTAAGCATGTAGTACCAAAGGTAGACATTTTCTGGACGCGGGTTCAAATCCCGCCAGCTCCACCAATTCCCAAAGAAACCCTAAATCGCGTTAAGTTTCAAAGATTTAGGGTTTTTCTTTAAATACCCATTTGGACCCCCTTTTTGGACCCCTTGATATTGTAGCTTATCTGTAGGAAACTACAGGTCGTTTATTAAAAGGAGGTAATATAATGAGAGTTTTGGTCGGATTATTAATTTTCTTTCTTGTTAGCTTGTCGAACGTAGCCTTAGCAAATGAACAAGCCAAAACTATGGCACAGTGCGCTTTTGTGGCTTTTAATTTAGGCCTTGAGCAAGAAACAACATTATTCACACAGGCATATTTGAAACTACGATCGATTGAACAGGTAGATCGTGACTATGAAGATCGGATGGTTTTTACTGAAGGTTTGATCATGGGCTATGCTGCGGCAAAGAACGAAACTCCTGCAAAGGTTTACCGGGATTTCTACTATGAAATATGCTCTGGTTCTGTTGAACGATACGCAAATGACCTTACTAATGGAGATCGTTAAAATACATGTCGAAGGATCGCGTCTCAACGGGTAAGCGTGGGATCTACTGGATGAGTAACACGTTGTACGCTCGAATGGTAGTTCCTCAAGACGTCCGGGAACACTTCCCAACCGGAGAACTTATTAAGTCACTCGAGACGGACGATCTCAAGATCGCCGAATATAAGGCCGCTCAGTTGTTCCACGAGTGGCGGTCTCAAATCAAAAAGTATCGAGGATCTTCGACAGCCATCGACGAGGCTCTTCGTTGGAAAAAGGTTATCGAAGCGGAGAGACGCAAAGACGCCGACCTATTAGCCTCATTCCGTAAGAAAAATCCCTATAACGAACTTACGACCGCCGACTTAGACGACCTTGAGATTGGTACACAAGCTCTCGCACTGGACGACTATCTCGAAAACGTATCACGGACTAAAGGAGCAGCCGAAGCCGAGACCTTAGCGAACATTATCTCGGGGAATCAGGTCCCGACGCTCTCCTTCTTAGATGAATGGAAAGCCAGTCTCGAGAATAAAGTCATCCCGAGAACTCTCAAGCAACACGACACACGGATCAAGAAGATGGCCGAGAAGTTCCCTGCGCTCCCCATTAAGAAGACCGAGGTCGCTCGTTGGATCGTTGAGATGGAGTCCGGAGAGAACGCTCCCGCTATTGATACGCTAAAGGGCCTTATCGGAGCTTGTCGGAAGTATTACGGCTTCTTAATGAGGATGGGACACCTTGACCCTGACGGCGTTAACCCTTTCGAGAACCCGGAGTTCACCAAGAAGAAAAAGGTTAGTCGCAAGGAGATCCGCCAAGCGTGGGAGACTGAGGACGTTATTAAGTTGGTCGACGCGGCGCGCGCTAAGAAGGACGACGCGAACCTCCACGACCTGATCCTCCTTGGGGCTTACACCGGGGCGCGTATCGAGGAGTTAGCAGACCTCAAGGTCGAGGACGTCAAAGAGAAGGACGGAGTTAAATACTTTGAGATTGGCGACTCAAAGACCGAAGCCGGACTCCGGGATCTTCCCGTTCATAAAGATATTATTCCCCTCGTCGAACACCTCGTCGAGAACTCGTCCGACGGTTACCTTCTACCCGGGGAACCGGTCACAGCGAACGGAGAAAGGTCTTCGGCTATCGGGAAGTCGTTCGGTCGACTTAAGACGAAACTTGGTTATGATAAGCGTTACGTCTTCCACTCCTTGAGAAAGACCCTTTCGACTCTCCTCGAGCGTCAAGGTTACCACCACAACCAAGCCGCCGAGATAACAGGCCACGAGAAGGTCGGGGAAACTTACGGAACGTATTCGGCGGGACTCACAATTCCCGAGAAAGCCGAACTCTTGAACAAAATCACGTACAAGGGCCTCAAGGTCGAACCGAAACCGGGCAAAAGGGGTCGAGGCTAAGGTCTCCGCCCCCGGGCCCCTCCTCAAGTTCCCTCTACATTATTTTTTCATCGCGGAAATATTCTGACCCCAAATAATCAATAAAACTCCGATAAGTATTTCCCAATTCTCTATACCGATCATCACACAACCAATAATACCGACCAATGCTCCTATATATTTATTCATCAACTTACTCCTTGTTTTACTAAAATACTCATACGTTAACATTTGACGCTTAAAAAATCGCCCCTCGAGTTCCCTCCAACGTCTTACAACGGCGTAACGTCTCGCGGTGTCGTACTTCGTGACGAGGGTCATAGTAAGGTCACGGTCTAGGCGGAATAATGGCTCGAGACGTCCTCGGCTTGATTTCTCATAATCCAAAAATGGATCGTGAGATTTACCTAACTTTGTAAGCATCGAACGGACGTCTCTCATAACGTGACCGTGTTCTTTGTTTGTTAACTCCGCGATCTCGCGGCTTGTCATTGTGTGTTTAAGATTCACTTCGACGCCTCCTCGAGAACTGTTCTCTCGGCCCCAATTTTGGGGGCGTTAAGACCCTCTCCTCGATGCGACCTTCCCACTCGAGAGACAGTCCCACACAAGATACTAAATAATTGATTTACAGAGATTTTATTTCGTTATAGGATTATTCAAAGTTCAACCACAAGGAGTAAACGAGAAGATGAACTTTAACGAACCTGTCCTATTCAATGAGTCCAAAGCCGCCGCCCTTGGTTACCCCGAGAACTGCCTTCCTGATGAACTTTGGGCCGCCTCTCCCCGAGACCTTCACAACGCCAACGAGAGTGACGTCTTCGCTTACCTTTGGGATAAGGTAACCAACCCCGAGAACGCCACTCATATCGTCAAAGAGGGCCGTCCTTACATAACTCTTGGGGACCTGTTCTTCGTAGCAAAGGAGAAGATTGCTGACGTTGCTTAATAGGAACATGAAGAACAACGGGAGGCCCTGTCCGACGGGGCCTTTCGAATTGTCGCCTCGTATAAGAAAAAGAACACACCCAAAGTAGACCTAGATAATGTGCTCAAAGGGGTAATAAGGCTCAAATCGTCGATTACCTAAAACCCAATAAGGACGCGGCCTGTAGAATTGTCCCCTCGTATAAGAAGAAGAACACACCTAAAGTAGACCTAGATAGTGTGCTCGAAGGGGTAATAAAGGCTCAAATCATCGATTACCTAAAACCCAGTAAAGACGTGGTCTGTAGAATTGTCCCCCCGTATAAGAAGAACACACACTATTATATTCCCAAAGAACGACCTAAAGAACAGCCGATTATTCCGTCGGAAATATGACCGGGGAATGGTCTTATAATTTCGATTTTTAGGCCAAAATTAGGGAGTTCGCCGAATCGCTGAAACCCAGTAAGGACGCGGCCTCCCGAATTGTCCCCTCGTATAAGAAAAAGAACACAAGACGAAAAAGTCGAAAAGATTGTTCTTATGGTTATCTTTAAGACCTACCACCAAGATTTAACGACCGAACGACCTTAAGGGGGGCATCGGGACCGTTTGGGGGGTAAGGGGGGCCGTCTAAACGACGTTCTTAAAGACGACCTTAAAGATGTTCTTAAAGACCCTACTTACTTATGTTCTTACTAACATTCTTACAGAACCTTTAGGTCCGTCTTAAAGATGTTCTTAAGGATAGCCTTCGAGGTAGGTAACCCTTAGACCTTAAGGTTCAACTCGAAGACTCCCCTTAAGAACCACCTTTGTTTTGGTTGCTATCAATTACAAATGCAACCTACCTTAGAGAGTTTCCTCAGACAAAGGACCGCCCTAAAGAGCATACTTAAGATTCTTCAAGTCTCCTCGCTACAGGGCCATGAAATATCTGAGGTCTTCTCCTTCCTTAGTTGGTCCTTGGTGGGCTTAAAGTCCCGACGTAAGACTTCCCCCGGGTTTATCTTCTTTTACCGGAAAGCCGTCGGGCAATCCCTTATTCCCTTACAGACGTTCCTCGGAGCGTCTTCTTTTTGTCAATTTGCATACTTTCGTTAACTCATAAACACCGGAGAACATCACCCATGAGAACCGACATAAAAAACCGGACGCCTTACGGCTCCACTCGACGCCGCATCGTTGTTTGTGCCGACAAGACTACCGAAAGCCACATCTTAGAGGCTCAGTCTCGTTTATCTGATTTGACAGGCATAAAGCCGAGCTTATCCGTCGCCATTGCTTATCTGGTCAAAGAGGGCCACAAAGCGACCGCCACTGACAACTAACCGGAGAGCGCTTCTTCACCTTTCCCGAATCCCACCTAAGGAACACAACCCATGAAGAAAAAGATCATTGACGTAAAGACTGAACTAAAGAAGCCGAAGACGTTCGTCCAAAAGGCAACATTCATAAGACCCAAACGATTCCCGGATGTATACACATTTATGCGTCCTCACTCAAAAGAGACGCTTAAGGAAATTCTCGGGGATCTACGATTCATAACAGGCCGCGAAAAGATGGCTCCCTTCGAATTATTCGATGTCTTTCTTCACTACTGGATAAACGAGACCAAGAGAGAGGGTCGCAGTAGGGTGACAAAGAAACTTGCGGCTGCCTATGCCTTCGCTCAACGTCGGATGAAAGAGCAACAGTGTAAGGAAAAACAAGAGGCAAACGAGTTCGCCGATCGCCTCCTCGAGTCTCTCTTAAATTCAGACAGTCTTAATGAGGACAGCGTCGATGGTTAATCCCTATGTCCTTCAACTGATAAGCAACAAGAACGTTCAAGAGTTCTTCGACGGTATCCCACGCAACGAGCGCGATATCCGAATAGCTAAAAGAAACAAGCAAGTCTTGTTAGCCGTTATTTCACTCCTTAAAGGTCACGCTCAGCATCATGTACCTTTAAGACGTATCAAAGCGAGAGCGGGTGTCTCGTTAACTCAGGTTAAAAACGCACTTAACGACCTTAAAAACTTAGATCTCCTCGTAGTAATGCATTACCAAGGCTTACCTTGCGTTATGACAACAGGACGCCATTTCGAGGCCCTTTTCGGCCCAATAGTCGATGAATAATCGTTGAGTCTCACCATAAGAACCATTCAAAGACAATTTCCCCACGAAGCCCATTTCCCCGGCCTTCAACTTCCCCGTCCCCTTTCCTCTTGGAGTGCAACGCTCCGCCAACCTTTAAGCAATAACCCTTACCCATAAGGAACCAACAACATGCAACATCAATCCATTGAGAACCGCAACTTCGCGGACCTTATCGCGAACGCTCGCCCGGAGCAGATCCCAACGTTTAACGACGAAGGCGACTTCCGAGGATACAAACACACCGCCCCTTCGGACTTTAGCGTCTCTCTCGACGACTCAGTCGTTACGAACGACGAAAGGGCCACACTTCCCGAGGCAACCCGTTCAACCCTTCGTCGAGATATGACAACGGCAAACAGTTCCTCCCTCTCGAACGCTTCACAGCCGAACACATTCACATGGAAGCACATGATCTTAGCGTCGGGCATTTTAGCCAGAGCCGGGACTTCCTTCGACACAAGCGGCAACTTCGAAGGGACTCCGTTCTTCCCGGGCTTCGACTCTCACTTTGGGACCGCTTGGCTAGGCGAGAACGCGGAGATCCCCGAGAGTACGGCCTCGACGGTTAACTTCCCGTATTCAATCCACACAGTCGGAGCCTTCTCGCTTGCGTCTCGCTACATTACGAAGCTTGCCCCGGGACTTATTCCCCAAGTGAAGATCGGACAAGGCATCGCCATTAAGAACGCCGTTGAGCAAGCTCTTATCGCCGGGGACTCAGCGATCAATGCGAACCAACCCGACGGCCTCGTTAAGCAAGTCACCGGACAAACCTTGGCCGGAGCCTCAAAGACGGGACTCGTTATCCTTAGCGAAGCAATCGAAGTATTAGAAGGTAACGGTCTGGATAAAGACGCTCTATCAGTCGTTATGTCACCGGACGTCGCTAAAAAGATGAGACAAGAGACCGGAGCCAAGTCGCACCCCGCTTTAAGTTTACCGACTAATCGAATGTTGGTCTCGAAGTTCATGCCGACGGGAACCCTTATCGCCGGACGTTATAGCGACTATCAGGCCGTCACAAGTTCTGAAATTCAGTTCTTAGCGCATACATACACACCCGCCGGACAACCAGAGACCGGAGCGACCCGAATCCGCTCATTGTTCGACGTAGACGCTAAAGTCTTGAATCAAGAGAGCTTCGTCAAGGTTACGGGAATCGCTTAACGACTCCGCCTTAAAGAATACCCCCCGGGGGTCCTTTCCTCGGGGCAACCTACCACCAAGGAGAACAAACAATGAAAATATTTAAAAGAGGAAATAAATCGGACTATAAACTCGCTCTTGAAGAGGCAAAGGGATGCATTATCTCGACCCGCCCCGGAGACCCGGAGAGCGACTTCAAGATAGGAGACCACGGGGTCCGGATCATGGTTAGCGCATTTGGAGACTATCAGTCGTTTATCTTAACCAAAGCGTCGAAAGAATGGCTTAAAAATTCCTACAACATGAGCGATATAGAAACGGATAAGATCTTCCGAACACTTATGGCAAGAGCGAGACAACACATCCAAAAGAAAGCCCATAAAGATGAAACAGGGAACGAGAACTTTATTCCCGGAACTCGCCAACGCTGGACCTCGAATCCGTTTCGTTGGGGTTCTTAAATGCTCCCCCTCCCCCGGGGGTAGACGAAAAGAAGCCCCTCTCGATTTAATCCCTCGGTCGTTCCTCTTGGCCCTTGTTCTCAAAGCATGGCCCACACGACCGACCGAGAGAACCGCTTCCGTTTACCTCCGAGAAACTCCTCACGTCTCAGCCCTTACGAACACCACGAAGAAGGCTCACGCGTTCCACAGTGTCAAACCTTACGAAGGTTCGGAACGGAGACGTCGAGGAGGTTGTTCGCGAATGGCCCCCGGTCAATAGGCCCCGGCTAGATGATAGCCCTCGAATGGATGTCCCACGCCAACCCGGAAAGATTATCCCCGGGAAGCGTCAAAAATAGCCCCGCGTTAAAGCCCCTCAGAGCGCCTCAGAGCCGCGAAGCGAGTCGTTAAGGTATTCGCGCGAAGTCTCCGAGAAATCCGCTCAGGGCGTCGCCTAGGCGCGTTCTTATGGGTCCTTTCTAGGCTCTACACCGAGGGTCATTCGCGCTGCGGTTATTCATTTCTCGGAGCCATAAAAGAATACATTTACGTTTATCTATAACCAAAAGGAATATATAGCATGATTGTTAACAGAGCAGAACTCGCGGACGTCCTCGGGGTCTCCGTCGTTACGATCGACAACAGGATAGCGAGAGGTCTCCCCGTCGAACGTAAAGGCCGCGAAGGCAAGTCGTACGAGTTCGAGACGTCCGACGTTATCGACTGGCACGTTAAGAACCAAATCTCAAAGGACAATCCCCAAGGAACGCCCGAAGGAGCGTCCAACGGCTCACCATCAGACCTTAAACAAAGGAAGCTCGAAGCAGAGACGGAGATCTCGGAACTTGAGAGAGACAAGCGTCGAATAGAACTCGCCGAGAAGAAGAAGCTCGTCGTTCTAGTAGAGGAAGTGGTCCAAGGGTTCGCCAACGAGATCGCCAACCTTCGCGCCCAACTTCTTAACCTTCCGCGTCGAGTCGCCCCTCTTATCGTTGGGGAAATGCACGAGGACCGCGTTAAGGAAGTTCTCGAAGACGAGATCGACATTCTTCTAACTGAACTACACGAGAGAGCCTTAAAGGAGGCCGAGGAACTTAACGATGAGTGATAAGCAATACAACGAACTAATGAAGGTCTACTCAGACCGCTATTACGTCCAAAAGAACACAGACGGGATTTACGTCCTTGTTAATCATGCCGCTTGGAAAGTTCTTAGAGGACATTCACACGACAAAGCGCAAGTCCACATAGAAAGTTACGATATAGAGGCTAAAAGACTTCTTTTGACCATGACTAAGGGGTCAGTCCGTCTTTTTAACAATCGCCTTAAATTGGCCGATAAACTTGACGGAGAATGGGAGAAATCTTCGACCGACGACGGGGGCTTCCTTGTGTTTGAGTCTAAGGACGTCCACAAGGTCGCCGAAGCCTTCGGAATCAAGAAGAAGCCACAACGGAAACCGCTGAGTGAGGAACGTAAGAACAAACTTCGAGAGCAACTCGCGAAGGTGAGACCATGAACCAAAAGTACACCGCAAAGAAGCGAGTCCAACGACGCCGGGAGACGTTCTTCCGTGAGTCGAGACGGGAGGCCCCCGGGTTCGTTATCCTTGGGACTATCGGGGAGAACTTGAAGAAGGAGGTCTCGAGGGACCTTCTTACTATTCGCTAGTTGTATTAAGCAGTGAAGACCCCATCTCACGTATAACGTAGTTTAACAAGGACCTAACATGGACGACTTAACGGATTTCGACCGAGAGGGCTTCCTCGAGGTTTCATCTCTCGGAGTTTTTACGTACGTAAACAACACTTACGGCGAATTTCTAGAGGTCTTCTATCGACTTAATAAGCTCGCGTGGTCTCTCCAATACGAGATGAGTATCCCCAAGCCTGAGAAAGATATTCGCCGCGCATGGTGCGCAATTCTTTATGCTAGGTCCCTTAACTTCGTTCAGGCCGCCATAATGCTTGCAACTAAAGGAATGAGAGTCCAAGCGGACACACAACAACGATGCGCCCTCGAGACGCTCTTTAAGCTCGGAGCCGTAACGAACGACGAGCAATTTATCATCGACTATGAACTCGCAGAACGTAAGGACCGTGTTAGGCAAGGTCGGGCTTTTGCCTCTTATTTAAGCCGAAGGAAACCTAAAGACAAGGCACTAATAAAGCAGGTCGAAGCGTCTTGTAATACAATGGAAGCAGAACTAATCGAACGGCTTAAGTCTCATCGCCCGGAGTTATTTGTAGGACGCTCCGAAAAGGAGGCTCTCAAGAGGTTCTCAGTAACAACGGAACAATACGCAAGAAAAGCGGATCGGCTGGATAGGTACGACTTACTTTATCGGATGGGGAGCGCGGCGGTTCATTCTGATGCGAAGTCTCTTGAGGACGGACACTTCGAACTTAACGATGACGGAACCGTTAAGGAGTTCAAAAACGAACCTCACCTCGAAGATCTCGATATGGTCATACATACGCTTTGTGAAGTGGTTATAGACGCCGTCCGGTTCGTTGGACAAGCTCTCGATCATAACGTCCCGGAGGATGAGCTTAGAAGCATTGAGGAAGCTCTCGAGGCGTGTCATAAGGACGCGGATTCAGTTCCCAAATAAGAGTTGAACCGGAGCCAAAAGAACTATAAGCGAGAGCCTATTTTGGACCCCTTTTTTGGACCCCCTAGAGATTCATAACCCCGTGAATATAGGCGCTTAAAGAGCTTCAAGGGCGATTGTCGTAGACTCCCGCCAGCTCCACCAATTCCAAAGGCTTGCCACTCGGCAAGCCTTTTTCGTTCCAGCGTCCGAAATTTGTAAATTGTTCTAATTAAAACAAAACACACACTACCTAAATAAAAGCTATTCCCATTTAGATGGTTATATTATAACATTGCAGTACAATTCTAATGTATAGCTTCTCCAAACAATGCAAACAAATTCAGTGATATGCGCGGATGCGCTTACCGTGTGTGTTGACGATCGCACGCTTTTAGACAATCTCAATTTTAATGTAGGAAAAGGCGAAGTATTTGCACTTTTAGGTGGAAATGGCGCAGGTAAATCCACCACCCTTAAAACTTTTTTAGGGCTTATGAAGGCAAGTAGCGGTAGCGCCACTGTATTAGGGCATAATGCCTCTACCCAGCCAAACCAAGTTCAAAAGTCTGTTGCCTACTTACCCGAATCTGTCACCTTATATGGCCATCTTTCTGGCGTAGAAAACATTCGTTATTTCTTGTCAGTAGCTGGAGTCGATAAGTCTGACGACGATATGTTCGCCGCACTTCGCAAGGTCGCACTTCAAGAAGACTCGTGGAATAAGGCGCTATCTAATTATTCAAAAGGCATGCGTCAGAAGACCGCAATTGCTTTGGCGCTACTGCGCAATGCGCCTGTACTGTTCTTAGACGAACCCACATCAGGGCTAGATCCAGCAGCCATCGACGAATTTAACGCGCTAGTGTCAGAGCTGGCAGCGGGTGGCGCTACTATTTTTATGGTTACCCACGACGTGTACGGTGCCTGCCAAGTTGCCCATCGAATTGTGCTTTTAAGTAATGGCAAATTAACCGGTTCTTTCGAGCGTGCAGGCGATACGCCAATAGATACTGAAGCCGTTCACGCAGCATTTGCAGGGCGTAATGTATGATACTGAATGTTGCTAAAATCATTTGTGCAGAACAGTGGCGCTATTGGATGCGAACAAAAGTAGCAGCGACCGTTTTATTGCTAGGCGCTATGCTTACCATAGCTGCACTGGTAGTTAACGCCTTTCACATCGATGAGGCTGCCCACACCAGAGACCACCTTCAAACAGAAGCTGAACAACGCTTTGAGGCACAGCCCGATAAGCACCCTCATCGCATGGTGCATTATGGTCATTATGTATTTCGTGCCCCCACTCCACTGAGCGTAATTGAACCGGGTGTCGATACCTACACGGGGAACGCTATATTTTTAGAAGGGCACCGCCAAAATAGTGCGATATTCGCCGAGCAGCGCCAATCCGCAGGGCTTACACGCTTTAGTAGTTTAACACCCAGCTTTTTAGCTTTGGTTCTTGCACCTTTATTTATCATTCTAATTGGCTACGGCAGCGTGTCACGTGAACGCGAAGCCGGCACGCTAACCTTATTACTTTCTCAAGGCACCACCCGTTGGCAATTGCTCTTAGGAAAGCTTCTGGCGCTCGTAACCGCTAGCAGCCTATTTTTACTCCCGCTACTGCTTGCCTGTCTTTATGTCGCGTTTTCAAACGAAAGTGCGCTTGTTGTAATACTCTTTTGCCTTAGTTATGTGGTTTATTTTTTACTGTGGGCTGCGGTAGTCACTGCGTGCTCGGCCATATTTGAAAAAAGCAGCGTTAGCTTCACCGTTCTTGTTGTCATTTGGATGAGCGCTTGTGTGTTGCTTCCTCGTTTAGGGAGCAGCGTTGCCACAAACATTGCCCCTTCAATGGGAAAACTTGAAGCCGATTTCAAAGTGGAAGAAAAACTTAGAAGTTTAGGTGACGGTCATGACGTTAACGATCCTGCATTCAAGAAGCTAAAAGAAGATTTACTAGCGAAATACAATGTAGATTCAGTTGACGACTTACCCGTTAATTTCAGGGGCATTGTTGCCCAGTACTCCGAAGGTCGACAAGCCAAAGTGCTTAATGAGTTTGCTGAAACCCGCATGACTGAAGAGTTGGAACAAGCCCAAATAGCACGGCAGTTTGGCTGGCTTTCGCCGACGGTTGCGGTGCGCTCTATTTCTACAATCCTTGCGGGAACTAGCCTCGAGACACACCACCGCTTTTTAAGGGAAGCGGAAACGCTAAGACTTGAGTTTGTTCAGGCTTTGAACAAGGTTCACGCTGAAAAACTCGATTACAAGTTAGATATGAACCGCAACGCCAGTGAAGAAGCAGCAGACAAAGCTGTAGTTGGCGCAGATAACTGGGCGATCTTAGCAGAGTTTGATTTTAAACCAGAAGCAGGAAGCACACGCATTAGTAACGCGTTGATTTATTTTATTCAGCTGTTGCTTTGGATGGGACTTACCGCACTACTTCTTCAAGCTGCAGTTAGGAGATTAAATCCATGATCCGTTTTAATGATATTAAACGAGAAGCGGGTTTCGTATTTGGCCATCGTCAGATAAAACTAACGCTTTTGGTCGTGTTTCTTTTAAGCTCGGTGTCGTTGTGGTCTGGCTATTCGGAAATGCAAGAGCAGCAAGCCACTATAGAGCGCTTGTTAGATAAAGATGAAACAGAGCGCAACGCTGTCCTTACTCACCAATCTAATTATGGCATGGTAGCCTATTACGCCTTTCATTTGACCTATGCCCCGCCCTCGCCGTTGGCGTTTGCTGCCGTAGGAGAGCGCGATGTGTTTCCGTGGAAGCACCGTATTAGAATGCTAGCGCTAGAAGGTCAGATTTATGAAAGCGATACAGACAATCCGGAGCTTGCTTTCCTAGGGCGTTTTGACTTTGCTTTCGTTACCAGTGTGCTGTTGCCTCTGTTTATCATTTTGCTCCTTTACGACTTAAAAGCGAAGGAACGCGAAGCCCGCCGTTTTGACTTACTTAATGTAACCGCACGCAATTCGCATGCTATTTGGTCATCACGCGTATTGGTAACCCTGGTGCCCTTGGCACTAGTTACACTTATTCCGTTTATTGCCTTTAGTGTAGTGAATGGCGCGTCTGTGTTTCAAACAGTAACGGTTTGTACCATCGTCATTGGCAGCATAATTGTTTGGAGCGCTATTGTGCTTGCTATAGGTGCTGCTAAGCGTTTTGCCAATTTCAGCGCCACGCACCTAGCTTCAATCATGTTAGGCGTATGGCTTGTCACAACGGTTATTGTGCCAGTTACCGGGCACACCATAATTAATGCGTCGGTCGATACACCTGAGGGCGGCGACATTGTGCTCACGCAGCGAGAAGCCGTTAATAGTGCATGGGACAAACCTGTTGAACAAACATGGGAAGCGTTTATTGAAACTCACCCACAGTGGGCGGATAAAACCGACTTTGATCCACAACGAGACAGTTCATTTAATTGGAAGTGGTATTACGCATTTCAACAAGTTGGCGACCAAACGGCAAAGGAACTTTCAGAGGCTTATCAAGCCGCCACCTTACGCAAAGATAAAATTGCAAGCTATGTTGCTCTGCTATCCCCGTCTTTGTTAACGCAACGCTTATTAACGAGTGCTGCTGATACCGATGTTAAAGCCATGGTTAACTACGAAAATAATGTTCGCGAGTTTCATGCGTCGTTGCGCAAATTCTACTATCATCACTTGTTTGAAGCCCCGGAGTTTTCATCGGCCAGTTTTAAACAGCTACCTCAATTTTCACCAAAAATAAGAAAGACACAGGAAAACACTAATGAAGACTAGTTGGGTAAAATCTACCCTCGCCCTTTCTATCGCAACGCTTTTGAATGCGCCTGCAAATGCGCAAAATACTGATATTCAATCGGAAGCGGATGTAGAGAAAATTACGGTGCATGGTATGCACCGTGCGTATCAAGGGGCATTTGAATATAAAGAAGTGCCGGCAGCAGCGCAGGATATCGACCTTGGTCTCATCAATGATGCAGGCGCTATAAACCTTAACGACGCTTTAGACCTGTCCGCTTCGGTAGCAAGGCAAAATAACTTTGGTGGCCTTTGGAACAGCTTTGCTATTCGTGGTTTTTCAGGTGACGAAAACTTACCTAGCGGGTTTCTGGTAAACGGTTTTAATGCAGGACGCGGATTTGGCGGACCTCGTGATCTCTCTGGCATTGATCATGTTGAAGTATTAAAAGGCCCTAAAGCTGCGCTGTTTGGTCGCGGTGAACCAGGTGGAGCGGTAAACCTTGTTACAAAGCGCCCCCAGTTTCGTCAAGGTGGTGAAATTAAAGCAACTTACGGAAGCTGGTCGCAGAAGCGCATTGAGGCTGATGTACAATCGGTTGCAGGCAGTACTGAAAATGTAGGTGTACGCTTAGTAGGCTTTTATGAAGATGCTGAAAGTTTCCGCGATACAGTAGAAACTGAGCGTTTTGGCTTTTATCCATCGGTTACGTGGGAAGCATCAGCAGACACCACGGTTACGTACGAACTCGAATACACCGAGCAAAAAATTCCTTTCGACCGTGGCGTAGTGGCCATCGATGGTAAGTTGGGCCATCAGCCAATTGAAACCTTTACTGGCGATCCTAATGGCGACACCATCGATACGGAAGTGGTTGGTCATCAAATTGAGATTTCTCATAAACTTGCTGACGAATGGAACCTGCTTTTGGGTGCTGGCTTACGCGATACTACTTTCGAGGGTAATGCATTAGAAAACAACTTTGGTGGTCGCCAAACGTTATTTATCGATCCTAATCAAGCCTTGTTGTCTCGTTTTAAGCGCTACCGTAATTTCCAAACCGATTACTTCGTTTTACGCGGCGAAATAGCGGGACAATTCGATACTGGGTCGCTATCACATCGCGTGATTATTGGTGCTGACTACGATAAGTTTGAAAATGACCAGATTATTCTGCGCTATCGCCCGCCATTCTTTTCAAGCGATACTGACATTAACGACTTGGACTTAGAACAGTACTTAGTGGTCGATATTTTTAATCCGGATTACTCACCACTTCCAGATGTGGAATTGTCTGATAACTTGGACCGTTTTGAAGTTCAGGAAGCGTGGGGTATCTATTTCCAAGACCAAATCAACATCACTGATAATTTCCAAGTTAGGCTGGGTGGTCGCTTCGATAAGTTCGAGCAGGAAATTGATAATCGCCTGGCGTCACCTGTAAGTACCACTTCACAAGACGACACACGCTTTTCTCCACAAGTGGGTGCTGTTTATCTGTTTGATGACACCACAAGTGTGTACGCAACTTACGGTGAAGGTTTCCGTCAGCTGACGGGGTCGGATTTCGCCGGAAACCCGTTTGAACCTAACGAATCGAAATCTGCGGAAATTGGTGTTAAAGCCGACCTCACATCAATGTTTAATAATATACGGGGTGATATCACCTTCGCCGTGTTTAATATCGAGCAAAGTAACATCCTTGTTTATGATGATAGCCCTGAGGCGTCTGACGGCTTCTTCTTAACCCCTGCTGGCGAAGCCCGTAGCCGTGGTGTTGAGTTAGACATTAACGCTGAATTTGAAAATGATATTTCGCTTTGGGTGTCGTACACCTTCGTAGATGCTGAAAGTACAAACGATGCGGCGGATGCTAACTTTGTTGCAGCCATTGAATCTGGCGATCCTTTAATTAACGTTCCAGAAAACCAATTGAGCATTCAGTTGAGCAAGGGACTTACATTTGCTGATATGCCAGTACGTATCGGTTCAGGGCTGTTGTATGTTGATGAGCGCTTAGGTCAAACCGCTACCGACTTCTACTTACCAAGCTACACCACGGTTCGTGCGTTTGCTGAAATAGAGCCTATAGAAAACTTGTCAGTTAAAGTTGCAGTAGATAACCTGTTTGATGAAGAGTTTTATACTAACTCTTTCGCAGATGTGTGGGTTGAACCTGGCGCGCCTCAGCGCTTTAGGCTTACCGCCGCCTATCGCTTTTAAGGTTTAAGGAGAGGCTTTTAAAGCCTCTCCGTTTATGATGTTCAGGTGTTGTTTTAACTAAATTAGGCGTTGTCACACGGCGGCCATTCACTCTCTTTTAATATTTGATTTTGAATAAGACGTTGACGCTTACTTTCAATAACCTGTTTTAATTCATCTCTAATTAATCTTACCGCTGGCGTAATAAGATGCCGGCTAGGCAGCATGAGCCACATTTCAGTTAGCGGTACGTGGTAACCAGTCAAAATACGCTGCAGCTTTGTGCTCAGTAAATCCCCCGCAACGTCTATACATGACTTTTTAGCTATCCCCTCTCCATCTACGCACCAGCGCCGAACAATATCACCGTCATTCACAGCGCGATTACTGTTCACTTTCACTTTAACTCTCTCGCCCTCGTTGATAAGTTCCCACGTATTGTGGGTTTGGTCGTAGAGCTTATAAAGAAGTGCGTTGTGCTGCGCTAAATCAGTCAAAGTTGTAGGCTCACCGTTTCTTTCTAAATAATCGGGAGACGCGCAAATCACATGCGGAATATTGCACACTTTAAAACCATACATCTGCGATTCTTTAACCGCTTCTTTTGTCATGGCTCTAAGTGCTACATCTACACCATCGCGGTAGAAGTCCACCCGACTGTCGCTCACATGTAATCGCAATGAAAGTTCTGGATTTTCGCGTTGCACTTTATTTAGCAGTTCACGCATTAAGTTGCGACCCATTTCCGAAGACATCGCCATGCGAAGCTCACCATGAATACTCTGCTTCTGCTCTGTTACTAATGCAAGGCCCTGCTGTAAGGTGTCGAGTGCCTGCTTTGCCATAGGCAAATACTGCTCTCCTTCAGGTGACAATCGAATTTTGCGTGTACTTCGCACGAATAGCGCTACGCCAAGCTGCTCTTCTAGACGTTTAACCGCCATACTTGCAGCAGATGAGCTAATATCAAGTTTTATCGCAGCAGTGGTTATCGAGCCCACTTCAGCCACCTTTACGAACACAGACAGGTCTTCGGTTTTCATACTTCCCTCAACGTTTATTTCACTCTTTTGATTTCAAGGCGGAAAAGACAAAGCAAAATGGATCACCTCTATTATCCACATTTTCAGGAAAGTCTTTATTGATTTTGGTCGTTTATGAGACTTATTCGAAATAATAGACTGTGCCTGTCTGTTAAATAAAACCTACGACCAACAATTAGGAGGTTTGAATGAAACCAACGAAACGAAACAAGCTGACAGTAGCATCGCTATTATTGAGCACCTGTTTTCTTCTTGTACCCGGCGCACAAGCACAAGACAAAGTTATTGCAGCCAAGGATGTAGAGTGGGGTTACTTGAACCCAGCCCGTGGCGACAAAAGCCCCGGGGCAGCAGACTTGTGGGGAGACCGAACAAAAGACACGGCAACGGGGATGTTAGTGCGATTTAACAAAGGCTTTGAATCACCACCGCACATTCACAACATAACCTATAGAGGTATTGTGATTGAAGGTAAAATGCACAATGACGATCCAAACGCAGCAAAGATGTGGATGCCAACAGGTTCGTTTTGGACCCAGCCAGCAGGTGAAAATCACACCACTGCGGCAAACGACAAAACCAACCTGATTTACCTGGAAATTGATGAAGGCCCATACCTTGTAAAGCCATCAAAAGAACATTTTGACAACGGTGAAAGGCCCATCAACGTTCACGCAGACAATATGGTGTGGCTGCACGAAACAGATACCGCAAATATTTCGGCAACAGGTGTTTCTTCAGCCTACCTGTGGGGAGATACACATTCACTTTATGGCTCGTTTGTTAAACTGCCCCAAGGCTTTGAAGGTGAGATAGTAGCGAAATCTGACGAATTCAAAGCAGTCGTAATCAGTGGGAGCTTGAAATATGACAACGTTAAAACGCTTGATCCAGGTAGCTATTTTACTCTGTCTAAAGGTGCACACTCACGCATTGAAAACGAAGGTAACAAGCCTTCAATCGTATACGTTCGTGCAACATCACCTTATCACGTGACAGATTCCAAGTGATAAGAAATGTTAAGCATAAAAAACGCCCATTTAAGGGCGTTTTGCTAAAGCAGGTTTATAACACAAGTGCTGTTACACTTCTCGACACGATGAAGTTACTCTAGGCTCAATAGTGCCAGCGCGTCTGTAAGTGTTACTGCTTTCAGAGTTTTCTTTTACGTTGCGTAAATTATAACGTATAGCAGCGGCATGACAGTCTTGGACATCACGATACTCCCTAACGAAATTACCCCGTTCGTCATAAAGTGCAATCGCACCGCTGTTAACTTCTGGTTGCTGCTGAGCGATTTCCGTTGTGTCACATGCCGCTAATAAAATAACTGACGCTGCCAGTAGTAATCTCATACCTAAGTCCTTCTGTCTAATGTTACTTTTAAATGTAAGCTAGATAATTCAACTAAGCAAATATATTGAATAAAAAGCAATCAATTGAGATTCTGCAGCACTCTGTCTAACCGCTTGTTTCGTATGGCGACTCGTTAATTAAAAGCGATAGGCATTAGTACGTTTTTTTCAGCTCACGTACGCGGGGCATTTCCCCTCTTGCTCCGCTTATTTGCTAGGTATTCAGCAATCATAGAATAACCGTTTTGCCTTGCAAGCTGCTCTGGTGTATTGCCATCATAACCTTTCAAATCTAACCTAGCTCCTGCTTCCACCAATACTTTCGCTGCCTCTAAATGCCCATGCCACACTGCGTCATGAAGCGGTGTATACCCGTTGTTAGGACCTTGCGCGTTAAGCACTTCCTGAAAGCCAGGATATTGACTAAGTAACGTCAGCATGTCTGCACGCCCAAAATATGCGGCTTTGTGTAAAGCAATTGCGGCCATGTAGGCGCCGGTAAGCGTTTGATCTGCGCCGTTATCTAGCAACAGCTTTGCTACTTTCAGGTAGCCTTTCATCGCTGCAAGCAGCAGCGCGCTATGAAAATCACTGCCTTGTTTCAATACGGGCGCAACCGCATTAACGTCATACCCTTTTTCTAGCAGCACTTTTATTTCAGCTACCATTTCTTCTTCAGACAGCGCTTGGTTGGCAACAACCATATAAATGGCTGCTTTTTCTTGCGCTTGCTGCAGCGTTTTCTCTTTATGAGCCGCAAATAGCGCGTTAATAGTGGCAACATCTTCATTTAACGCTTTATCGTTTGCTTTTGTACCGCTTCGATTAAACCCAAGGGCTGTAGCGCCTGCCGCTGAAATAACGGTGGTATCGATGTCGGGCAAACTTAATAAATATTCCACCGCGGGAATATTTCTGTGCCACACGGCCAATAACAGTGGCGTTCCGCCCAGGCGTACTGACTGCAAGTTTACGAATGCTCCCTCTTTCACAAGCAGTTTAACAAGGTCTAAGTTCCTTCCTTGAACAGCCAGATGAAGCGGCGCTACCCCCATTAATCTATCGAGTCCGTTAACATCTTCGCCGCTGTCTATAAGTGCCTTAACACGTTGTATATCGTTATCCCACACTGCTTTGTGCAGCGGTGTTAGGTTCTGATTTATGTTGCTTTCAAACTTACTTGAATAAAGCGCCCCGATTGCTTCGTTTGCCACGGCTTCGCTAAACGAAGCGGTAATGCCCATGCCAGAGAGCACAATTAACGCCAGAGACTGGCTGGTTTTTCTTGTAAACAGGATAGGTTTATTCATTGTCTCGCCTAACTTTTTAAATGCTTTTTGTCCTGGTTTTAAATTCTGGTTTTGAGTTTTTAGCACGTTGTTAATCTCTACAAAGGACTAACAACGTAACTGTCGATGATTACTTTACCTTCGGTATCAATATGCACATGCCAGCGCTCTTTTACCTGTACCTCAACCGATTCCCCTTTAAAGTCAGACGACTCAAATGTGTCAGCGCTAAGGTTAATTCGAAGGTCTACTGTAAATCCATTGGGCTTCGCTGAATCAGCATCGGGTTTGATATCAATTTGATCTACACGGTGCTCACAGTTAGGTTTAAACGTCTTGCGTGCCCACGCGTACCAGTCGTTGAATCCAGCATGGCCTTGAAATCGCCCCTCTGGCGCTTGCCAGACAACCTCCTCGCTGAGATTCGGTAGAAACGCTTCACTTGACGCTGGTAATTGATCGAACTGCCCAAACCACGTCGTTACAAACTGTTTAATACGCAATTCTGGTGAGTTCATCAAAACATCAATAGCATCGGCTACCCGCTTACCATGTTGATCACCACGGGCCTGAACGTCTGAAAGCGTGTTGTAAACACCTTCAATGTACACCATGCGATGGCTGTAAATTGGCTTGTGGTACTGCATTTTTGCAAGGTAAGCGAGCTGTTCTAGCGGGCGTAAGAATTCTTCCACACTGAAATGGTTATAGCCTAGCGGTCCATAAGACTCTTTTGGGCCACCTACCGAAATGGACAGTAAAAAGTGCTTATTCGCCAGCTTGTCTCCTTCAGGGCCAAACGCAAAATTATAAGTAAATACTTGGTCAATCCAGCGCTTAAGTAAAGCTGGTACAGAATACCAGTGGAAAGGAAACTGCAGTACAATCACCTCAGCGTCAAGCAAGGCTTTTTGCTCTGCCTCTACATCAATTGGGTTGTTAGAATAAAGGGTGTCCAAACGTCTAACTTCAATGTCGTCTATGCGCTTAGTCAGGCTTTGCAAAATAGCGCTATTAGCATTGGACTGGTCTAAATTAGGATGGCCGGAGATAACTAATACTTTACTCATTACTTCTACCTTTGCGTGATAATTTTATGGTTGGTTCAAAGTGAACAGATAGAAGTTTATGCTTGAACAACCTTTAGTTTTAGATGATGATTAACTCAAAGATTATTAGTTTAAAACTAACAATTAAATTCTAGACATAATTTTGGGCTTGAAACCCTTCGACCAATTTGTCACTTAGACTTTCAAGAGGCGCTATAAGTGAACGGCACCACATTTCAACAACTTATTGTTTTTCATGCTATTGCCGATGAAGGCAGTATTAGTGGCGCTGCTCGTCAGTTAGAAATGGCACCGCCGTCTGTAAGCCACGCGCTTAAATCTCTAGAAGCAAGTGTGGGCGTTCCTTTGTTCAATCGAACCACGCGTAGAGTCGAATTAACCGATGCGGGAAAGTTACTTAAGCAGCAAACTCATCATGCTATCGACACGTTAGATATTGCATTTGAAGAGGTCAACGCCCTTAGCTATACCCCTAGGGGCACGGTTCGTATTACCACCCCCCGCTTCGCCTTCCAACAGCTTTTGGCGCCTTATTACCAAGAGTTTTGCGAGCGCTATCCAGACTTAAAGCTTGAGGTATCGATAAACGATGCAGCCGTAAATTTGATTACCGATGGGATGGATGTGGGTATTCGCTTTGGTGATAGGATAGAAGAAGGCATGGTGGCAAAGCGATTAACTAAAGCCACTAAAGAATGTTTGTTCTGCTCACCCCACTACGCTAAAAAGTATGGCCTTCCCTCGGCTATTGATAGCCTTCAGAAACACAAGCTCATTCAATATCGTTTTATTACCTCTAACAAACTTGCGCCACTTCATCTGTGGCAAAACCAGCAAGCTGTGAGTGTTTCAATGCCGATTGCTATGGTAGTCAACGATACAGATTTGATGATTGATGCTGCCAAAAAAGGGTTAGGTATAGGAAGAATTGTTGAACCTATGGTGGATGAATTATTTGAAACTGGCGAGCTTGTTCCCGTACTTAAAGAGAACTGGTTTCCTTATTCAGGGCTATTTATGTATTTTCAGCAACATAGTCAAAAGGCCCAAAGAATTAGGGCCTTAATCGACTTTCTTGAAGAAAAACACGCAGTTTTACGCTAGCGCCTGTTGGTTTTTACTGTGCATCAAATCTCAACAGGCGTTAGTAACTTGTTTGCTTTCAGTGCGCTAGGGTATCGTTTTTAACTTGCTGCAGATCCGCCAAGCGGTCTTTCGCATTTTCTGGCGCAATCGCTAAAATATCGCGACTGCCCGCCTCCTCTCTCTTTTCTAGTGTCACTGAAGTAATCAGCCATTGCCCTTCTATCTTTCTAAAAGTGAAGTGGTAGATGCCCGAAACTTGCCAAAAACCATCATGCCCTAGCCAATGACTGGCAGTAAATGGCACGTTAGCAAACGCTATATCTTCTTTTCGATTAATACTTGGGTTTCCCAAGTTGTGGAATGTTTTGTCAAAGCCAGGCAAGAAAGCCGCCCAGTTTTGCATTAAGATCTCACGTTTTTGGGTTACCGCTTCGCCCCCAAACAAACTGGTGTAGTCTGTTGTTACATGTGGGGCAAACAGTAAGGTTAAGTATTCATAAGCATTGTTGTCAGCTAATGCTGAAAAGCTATTAAGGTTGCTGTGAATACTTGCAATGTCTTTATCACGGTTCGAATGGGATGTGGCGGCATGGCCCATAGTAAAAACTCCAACTAACATGACACAAATTATGGCTTTAAATTTCATTTCTGAGCCTTTAATAGGTAAACACTCGCCCTACAATGAGCTGTCGAAGTGAGAAACTGCGGCGTTAACGGCTTTTTCAACGGCTTCAGGTTGGTCGTAGAAGTCAAATTGATTGATGTTATCTAGCCAAATTGCATTTACCGAATCAGTCGCGTTTTCCAAATACTGATGTGCACCTTGTGGCAGCGCCATCGCTTCTGATGCAACCATTAAAACCGGTATAGTCTGTTTTGATGCACTTAACTGCGCATTATAATTAAGCCAACCGCTCCATGACGTCACGTTGAATTTGTTGTCGTAGGCAGGCAACAAACCTCGTGATTGCTCAGTGTAGTAAGGTGCGTTATACATCAAGGCGTTTTCATTTGTTAAACTTGCCGCTTCAATAACTAATGGCTCGGATTTGTCTTTCTCTGCCGCTGCTAACGCAAGTAATTGATTGCGATTTTCTTCACCGCCATAAATAGCTGTTGCCATTGCTTCATCGTGTAACCAGGGGGCCACTACTGCCACCGCACCTAACCGTGTATTTTGGCTTGATTGAGTATTTTGAACCGCAGCATCAAGCATATAGCCCGCTGAGGCACAAATGGCCAAGCCAGCAATACGGCTGTTGTCCACCTGCGCGACGTTTGATAGCGCTTTGATAACAGCCTGTATATCTTGCGTTTTACGAACAGGATCTTCAAGGTACGCGGTTTGGTTGTCATCAGTATCTCTTGACGCTCCCCAACCTCTAAAATCAAATGTAACAGCAGCGTAGCCTCGCTCGGCTAGTGCCTTTGCATAAACAGCTGGCATTTGCTCTTTTACTGATGTCCATGCACCTGTAACAACGACCACTGGTGGATTAGTAATACCTTTTGGCAGGTATAAATTTGCAGCCAAGTTGCCCACTTCTGTGTTTAACGTGATATTTTCCATTTGAAATCCTTGCTGGTTGTATTGACGATGACTATTTTTGTTTTCACTGCTTAACTGCGCGTGATTAGCGCTTAGTTGTTCAATGCCTGCTCGGGCTTGGTTTAACGCGTCTGTTTGCGATGGTTGTTGAGCGTGTGATATGCCCGGTTGTAATATGACCAGTGGCGATATCAAAAGTGACTGTGCAATTACTGTTATGGTAGTTTTAAGCATTTGGCTGTGCTCTTTAAGTGGGTAATCAATGAGCACAGGATATGAAATAGTGCGCCTTAGTTATTGCACATTAATGCTAATTATTTGTAGGTTATTGCTAAAGGAAACATAAAGCTTGAAGTCACGTTTAGCCTTTTTTGATCATGCGACACATCAACCTTCATCGTGCAAAGACGTACTAGATATTGCGTTTTCAAACGACGGTCTCGATTGGAAAGGCATCATTTTAGAGAAAGGAAAGTCGCCTCACTTTTACCCTCAAAATGTGTATACCCCTTATTTCTATTTCGCACTCGCCCTTGAAAGCGATCTGAATTGGAACATAGAAGCGAATGGAAGTATGGTTTCTTTAAAAACCAGTCCGGGAAACATTTGGATTAATCCACCTAAAACGCCATTTACACACGACATATCCGAGCCTTGTTATTTTGTTATTTTAGCGGTTGAAGAGCGTGTATTTTTAGACGCATGTCCGTTTAAGGTAGAACAAGAACAGCTGCAGTTTCTGAACAACTACAATGTGGAAGACGAGACCATAAAGGGGCTAATTGAGCTTCTGTTATTAGAGACACAAGCAAAGGGTCGTAATGGGAAAGCCTATTTAAGTAACTTATTGTCTGCACTTTCTGCTCATTATATCCAAAATTATTCAAATTACCGCGACCTTCAAGATTCCTCAGCAAAGAGTGTCAAAATAGGCAAGTCACAGATAGATAAGATTGAGCAATACATTAAAGATAATATCGGCAGTACCATTAGCGTAGATGCGCTGGCCGAACTCGTTTTTTGCAGCAAGTTCCACTTTTTAAGAGAGTTTAAAAAGAGTGTTGGGGAAACACCGTACCAATTTATTACCCAATACCGTGTTGAGCAAAGTAAAAAATACTTACTCGCGAATATTCAGTCCATGAGCGACATCGCGTTATCATTGGGATTCAATGATCAATCTCACTTCAGTCGTGTTTTCAAAAATCACGAAGGCATTACCCCAAGCCAATTCATTAAACAATACAGCACGTAGAATAAACTACTTTGGACACTACCTACTCAATAAAGCCCTTGCTAAGACTTTATAGGTAACTGCCCTAATGCCGCTGCGCATGCCAAGCCAATGGCAAAGGTCATCGCCACACTGGTGAAGGTGCCCAAAAGTACATATTCAGTTAGCTTTCTGTCTTGGTGTTTAGTGAGGTCGCCAAAGCGAAATATTGATTTAGCCGCAATAAGAAAACCTATAGCAGAAAATTGATTTAGCAATACAAAGGTAAGCATGAGTACGCGCTCTAAATAGCCAATTCGTTGACCTGCCAGTGATAAAGTTTGTTGTGCCTCTGTACTTATTGTGGGCGGGTCATTGGGGTGAGAAGACGGCATTTTATTAGCTAATACTTCATCGCTCCAAGGCGACAGCAGCTGTTTAATAATAACTGAACTGGGCTTGAGTACCGCCAAATAGGCTAAGACCACTAATAGGTGCGTTGTACCTACCTTCTGAAGTAGTCCCACTGCCTCGCGCCACTGATTGGTGGCATACAAAAATACGCCTAAGATCACGACAATGTGCGCTATTTGATCGACAACAAAAGACGTAGTGTTTTGCTTACAATACGATTTAATCACGTCAATTTTGAAGTGAGAAACGGCGACTACGATTGCACCAACACCTATACTTGCGATACTTATCGTTGATGAAAACAAGAACATTGCTGCTGCCGCGAGTATACCGTGTATGATTGCGTGTAGGTATAAAGGCAAAGCCAGTGCGTGACGTTCGTTTCTTTGCTGTACCCAGGTAAACGGTTGAAAATAAAAGTCTGCTAATAGATGCGCTAACACGAGTGCCACCAGCAGTTGAGGTTCAGCAAGCATTTGGTTCTCCAGTCACAAGCATTATGTTTTTTGCATAACCCGTCATCACGTTAGTCTTCCTTGGTCAATTGTTCCGTTTTTAATGAGGTTCCACCTTGAACCCATAACATGAGCGCTCTCTCCATATAGTCGAGATATTCTGCTATCAGTTTATAGTTACTGGCATTGAGGATTCGACTTACATTACTGCGATTTTTATCTAGTATGGCCGCTACACTTTCATGGCTCTTATCCGTGGCTTCAAGATACGCGAGTAAGGTTTGCGACTGGGTTTGTGTCAGTCCATTGATATGCGCGTCGGCAAAACGTGTTAAGAGCTGCGTTTTGTCGTCGAGTGTTTGTTCACCGCTACAAAAAGTAAGATGGTGCGGCTTTATGTTATCTAACCCTCGTCCTGACAACACAAATGCGTCTCCAGTCCCAGTTTTTACTTCTGAAGGGCGAAATTGCGCTTCTCCCACAGCAACACTCATTCGCACGTCTACGCCTGAAGCGTGCGCCTTAAGTGCTAGCCGCAATCCAACTGCGGCTGCAATGCTATGCTGTGGTTGTGCAACAACTAGCTGGAATGCGTCTCCTCGATAAATATCAAAGTCTCCACCGTAGTACTCGGCGTAGTATGTTAAACGCTCTCTCAGCGTAGCAATTATCTCTCTGAATTCAGCATCAGAATAAGACTGAGAGTTGGAGACGTCACCGGTAATCACACCAGCGCGCTTTTTTGTATTGCTTGTTAAAGCACTCTTTCTTGTCATTTCACTATGCGCCGCGTTGTCTTTTCTACTTTCAATAGACACTTTTTTCCGTTCAGGGGTCCACTATGACACGCTACTACCTCAAATTCAAAAACAATCACACAGCAAAATGTGATTATTATTAATCACAAAGCCACATGTGACTAAATTGCGTAACGGAAAGCCAAATATAACAAAGAACTCATAGCGGCTGTTGATTAAGTAGAATACTTATTCTACCCTAGAGTAGAATAAGTATTCTACTTAAAATCTGTTTAATTGGTTAACAAGCGATGTGCCAAGTAGACGAAAATAACAAACGTTTTCGAGGAGACCCGGTATGACCGCGCCCAAACAATCTGAGTTAGCTTCGAAACTAGAGCAAGCTTTTGCCCTTTACGGATTCGCAGAGCCTAATGTGGCTAAACTCAAGGACTACACTGGCACCACACTAAAAACCTTGTACAAATACTTCCCTTCAAAAGAAGACATGATTATTGGCGCGCTCGACTATCGTCACAGCCGCTACATCGCGTTTCTGGAAGAAAACTGTCCCTCGACGCGTAACGAAGCAATTAACCACATATTTGAACGCTTGTCGGTGTGGCTAACGACATTCGCTCCCAGAGGTTGCATGTCATTGCAGGCTTTGGCGAGTTACCCCAATAATCTTCAAATTGAAACCGCTGTTAACAACCACAAACACGCGGTGCTAACGTGGCTGAGTGAAAAGCTCGAAGACCCAGCCCTTTCAAACAGCGTGTTCCTGCTACATGAGGGCATGTCATCAGCATGGCCAACGATTGGTGATAAAGCATTAACCGCAGCGAAAGGCGCGCTAACAGTGCTACTTGATTAGCCCTTCTTAGCACTTGCATCAACCATTACCTTTCTCGTCTAAAGCAAAAATTCTGGAGGACAATATGAAATCATTGCCAAATGAAATGTACGGCGTGCAGTTAACCAAACATGGCGATCTCGACGCACTTACATTTAACGAAAACATACCTTTGCCTACACTCAGCGACAACGATGTACTTATTGAAGTACGCGCTGCGGGGGTAAACAACACCGACTTAAATACGCGAAAAGGTTGGTATTCCAAAGGCGACAACAATGCAGAAGATGCTGGGTGGGCCGGCAATGCGTTAAACCTACCTCTAATTCAAGGCGCCGACGTATGTGGCTATATTACCGCTGTGGGTAATAACGTGAGCAAAGAACGTATTGGTGAACGCGTCATCATTGAGCCTTGCTTGGTAGAAGTTGACAGTAAACCGCTAAGTACCCCTTGGTACTTCGGCTCGGAATGCAATGGAGGTTTCGCACAGTTTACTAAAGTCGCATCGCGCCACGCCCATGCAATAGATTCAACGATGACAGATGTGGAACTAGCCTCGTTCCCCTGCTCTTACTCTACAGCCGAAAACATGCTGCACAGAGCAAACGTAAAAACAGGTGAGCGAGTATTTATAACCGGTGCCTCGGGTGGCGTAGGCTCTGCTGCCGTACAACTCGCTAAAGCACGTGGTGCCTATGTTGTTGCCGTAACCAGCGAACAAAAGCAATCAGCCATACAAGCATTAGGCGCCGACAAGACCGTTTTGCGTGATGAAGATTGGCAACACATGGCAGAAAGCGAGCCGTTCGATGTTGTTATCGACCTTGTTGCGGGCCCACGATGGCCTGAGCTACTTGAGATCCTAAAACCGTTTGGCCGCTATGCTACGTCGGGCGCAATTGCTGGTCACGACGTTTCTTTGGATGTACGGACTCTGTATTTGAAAGATTTAACCCTATTAGGCTGCACTATTTTAGGACATGATGTATTTGCCAACTTAGTAAAACACATCGAAGCAGGCAATATCAAACCACTTGTATCGAGCACATTCCCACTAAGTGAAATACACCAAGCGCAGCAAGAATTTGAGCAGAAAAAACACATTGGTAAGATGGTATTGACGTTACAGCCCAAATAACGTCGATATGCCCGAAAGAACATAAACCAAAGTCCTTTGACGACGGGCGCTCCTATGAGCTTCGCCGAGTAAATGCTTGGCGAAGCTCTTAACACTAACTCTTACACAACTGAGCATAATTTTCTGCCAGCATATCTTGCGCGATAACGTGCTTCGTCGGCTTGTTCAACAAGCCAGGGCATTATAAGAAAAGCCACTGCTAATCGCGTTTTCAAACATAGGTATTTGTTTTTGTACTCTTTGTAACATTAGGTACTATTTCCTGACATTTTAGACCTGTACTTTGGTACAGCCTGTAAAACGCAGGCGTCTAAAAACAAAAGGAAATATAATGAAAAAGCTCATCGCGTTCACACTAACAATTTGCGCATTTAACGCGTTTGCTGATAACTGTGTTTATAACTGCCCCACTGGTCAATCTGGACAAACCATTACCCGCTCCATTTACACCCTAAACAATAATGCACAAACAAAGTTCGCCAACTGGGTGGCCTATCATGTAACCCCAAGCACTATTGACGGCCCATCAAGAAGTCGTAATTGGAAAGCTGACCCTTCAATTAACTCTGCGAATACTTTAGAGCCGAATGATTACAGCGGAGCATGGGCTATAATTGGCACTGACCGCGGCCATCAAGTTCCTCTTGCTTCGTTCAGCAACACAGTCGATTGGCAAATGCTAAATTATTTATCAAACATTACACCTCAAGATTCAGACCTAAACCAAGGTCCTTGGGTGGATCTAGAAAATGCGGTGCGTGATGTAGTGAGAACTGGGCAAGACGTTTATGTGGTTTCTGGGCCGTTATATGAGTGGTATTTCGCTACTCTGCCAGAGGCAGATGAGTCGCACAGCATTCCTTGTGGATATTTTAAAGTCGTCATTACCGATGTTAACGGCTGGGTGGAAGCCTCTGCTTTCATCCTAGAGCAAAATGCAGCTCGCAATGATAACTTTTGCGCAACTGAGGTAACGGTTAATGAAGTTGAATCCAGAACAGGTCTAAATATTATGCCGTCACTACCAAGCTATAAAGAAAATGCTGTTGAAGGGGGATTAGGAGGCTTAACCGCTGCGCTCGGCTGTTAATAACCCATCTAAAAAGGCAGGGATGCCTACTTCTTCTTAAATGGCTGCTGTAAAAGGGCAATGATACTTGCGTTCTTCTTAGTGGCTGGCACGTCTTTTTGACCAATGGGCAATGTTTCGTCGCTAAACGCAGCACGAGGCGTAAAACTATTAAACAGCCTATCCCACCACGATACGCTAAACCCGTAGTTCGAATTAGACTCACTTTTAGCCTGGCTATGGTGAATGCGATGTAAGCGCTGGGTGATTAGCACAAGCCCAATTCTATCATCCCACTTTTGTGGCAGCCTAACATTGGCATGATTAAAAAGGGCAAAGCCATTTAGCGCCACTTCAAAGATAACAATAGCAATAGCAGGCACGCCCAGCATCACCACCGCCGCGGCTTTAATACCTAAACTCATAGCAATTTCAACTGGATGAAAGCGAAGACCTGTAGTGGTGTCGACATGACTATCGGCATGATGCATTTTATGAAAGCGCCACAACATAGGTACGGTATGAAAAAGTCGGTGCTGCCAATAGATAAGCATATCAAGTAGTAAAACACTTAACGTTACGATGGCTATATGAACAAGATACGTTGATGAATTATTGAGAGGCTCACCACTGTTTAGCAGTTGATTGGAGCTTGAAGCGTCAGCCGGCACGGCATCCAGTAAAACGTTGAAAACACCTATGCCTTTCTGCTGCGCCCATAAAGACACACCAACGAGTGTGGCCGGAAGCAAAATACGCGATACCAGCGCCCCCATTACCACCATGGACAAGTTACCCAACCAGCGTGTTTTCCTACTAAGCACGGCTTCACGCGCTGGCAACAGTGCTTCAAGTACTGCCATAAGCACAAAAACGCCAAGAAATACACTTAAGCGAATAACCGCGGTATTATCCAAAGCAAATTACCTTTATCACGTTAATTACTTTCAAAATTCAGATTACTTTTACTGCTACGAGAACTTTCACCATCATTCATAACCTGAAGAAGGCACTGTACGTTCTGACTTAGCAGCGTCGCGCTCTACCCTATGAAGCGTAGAAAAGCCCCCTACTATGCGAGTAATGACTGTTACGGCACAGGCTGCAGCGAACACATAGGCAAGCGTTGCAAAATACTGCGGCCAAATACAGAACGCCAAAAACACCAAAATGGTTTCAGTGCCTTCGGTTAACCCCTGCATATAATAAAAGCTTTTGTTAGCAAACTGGGGCCTATCTATTTGAAACTTCTCTGCTGCAATGGCAAAGGCTAAAAAACTGCTGCCAGTGCCAATAAAGGTAGCTAACAGCACCATTGCTGGTATGCCCCACTCTTGAGGGTTAGCAATGCCAAACGCCAAAGGAATAGAAGCGTAGAATAGAAAATCTAAGCAAATATCTAAAAAACCACCCGCACTACTGCTACTTTGCTGATAGCGCGCCAATTCACCGTCAATTCCATCAAAAACACGATTCAATATGATGCAGGCTAGCGCCATATTCCACCAGTTAAGAATAATAAAGGGAAGCGCAAGAACACCGATGACAAACCCAGCAAGCGTAACCTGATTTGGGGTAACGCCCTTGCTGTCTAGCGCTTTTATCAACGGTTTTAAAAGTGGCTTTATAAAAGGGGTAACTTTGGCATCTAACATGACATGTCTCTTTACTCGCTCTGCAGTATTTTTTTACTATTTCAGTACTACCTTCGACAGCACCTATGTAATACCGCTATAAAATTTCTATGACGTTGCCGCCTGCGGCTAGCGCATCATCTTTATCGTGTGTCACTAATACTGCGGGAATATTACGTGCTTTTAGCTGCGAAAACGTCCAGCTGCGAATTTGACTTCGAAGGGCTACATCTAGTTTGCTGAACGGCTCGTCAAGCAATACCACATCAGGCTCAGAAGCTAACGTTCTGATAAGGCTTACTCTGGCCTGCTGACCACCAGAGAGCGTATTCACAGTCCGGTCAGCGATGCCGTCAAGTTCGACGGCCACTAATAACGCGTTTATGACGTCGTGTTTCAATTGCTTGTTTTTATATGCCTTATCAGGCATAGCGAACGCAATGTTTTCGCCCACGGTCATGTGTTCAAATAAAAGCGCATCTTGAAACATAATACCCACTTTGCGAAGGTGCGCATCGATTTCGTTTATCACCACGTGGTTAATTTTAATTTGTCCAGTAACGCTAAAGGGGGCCTGAAGCTGTCCGGCGATGGCTTGAAGTAAAGTAGACTTACCTGCGCCGCTAGGTCCCATAACGGTCAGCACTTCTCCCTTTGCTACCTCAGCACTTAACTGAAGCAGCGGCTTGTCATCGCGATAAATAACGATGTTTTCTAAACTAAGCACTATAAATTACGCCCTTGTAGTTTTTGTTCTTGTTTTTGTGTTAGCCATGCGCTTTTACTGCACCGGGTCTGCGGAACGATTGCTGTGAGTATCTGATACCAGCATTTGCCTACTTCGTCTTCTCGTTGCAACTGCAGGCATGTACCAAGCGATCATAAAGCCAATTAACGGCATTACCGCTTGAATAATGACATACACCGCAGTAAGTCGCGTACTGCTCCCCGATACCGACGCTACCGCCTCGGTAGTAACAGTAGGGAGCGTCCCGCCAGACGCCAGCAAGGTAGGTAAATACTGGCTAAAACTAATTGCCAGCCCCAACGCCCATGCCACCATAATGGCGCTGAACAACGAAGGCAGCTTAACATGATAAAACACCTGCCACGGCGTTTTGCCCAAGCTCTGCGCCACCATGGCGTATCGGTTGTCGAACTTCCTATACGCCACCGCCATCGATAAAAACACGTAAGGCAAAACATAAACCATGTGCGCTACATAGGTGTGAAACCATACGGCGTTTTGAAAAACAAGCTGCTGGAACCAGACCAGACCATATAGGAAAGCTACGCCAGGTACCAATAGAGGCAAAAATAGAGAGACAGAAAATGCATTCTCAGCAACAGCACGCGCTGGCTTTAACTGTTCGCTTTCCAGCGTAAATAAAACAAGTACCAATGAAGTTGTACTCACCAGCACGCCAAGTAATAAGGTATTAATAAGCGGTGTTGTCAGCGCACTTGTTGCCGTATTCCAATGCAGCAGTGTTAGCCCCTCTGGCAATAGCAGCGGGAAATGCCATTGCTTAGCAAAGGAGTACACAACAACCGTGTATACCACTGTGCAAATCAAGATAATGTAAAACGCCATGATGACAAAGCCACACGCGCGTAACACTGCATCGGCAAAATATCGATTTCCACCTGAAAGGCTGCGCTTACCGGTGTAAGTCACTAATCGCTCTATACCAAAAAACAACAGTACCGCCACGGCTGAAACTGCCACCTGAACCACAGCAGCGCTACTTGCAAGCAGTCGCATGGACAAATCAATATGATTAAACCAGTGCATAATGGCGACAGCCAAAGTGCTCGGGTTATTTGGGCCTAGAATAAGTGGAATTTCTACATTTGAAGTGGCGAAAACTAGTACTGCTAAAAGCGGTAACTTTATCTGGGAAAAAATTGTCGGCAGCACCAGTTTAAAAAAGCTCGCAGTAGGCGAATAACCTAACGCTGTCCCCACCTTTACATACCCCGTGAGTTTCTTTTTCACCAGCGGCTGAGACATAACGCTTAGCGTCATTAACAAAATAAACGGCAGCTCTTTCAGGCTAAGCGCGATAAGTATACTTAGTCCTAGACTGTCATAAAGTAGCGTTCCATCATTCGCAGCGGGCAATGCCATTTCGCTGATTTCATTAACAAAGGGGGTTGTGAAAGCATGACTAAAATACGCATTCAAGCGCGTGGTGACTGCTGCAAAGATACCAGAAGGGCTAACTACAAATAAAAGGGAAATGGCCGCAGCCGCGTGGGGAAACACCAGAAACGGGCTTAACACACCCTGGATTTTGCCTAGCAGGGAAGATTGGTAAAACGTGGCGAGAATACAAAACGCTGCTATTACGGCTAAAAGGGTTGAGCCTATGCCCGTAAAAAGCGACAACCACATCATTTGCCAAATGTCTGGAAGACCGAATAGCGTCGCAAACACTTGCGTTGAAAAGGCGTTTGCGCCGATAGCTGGGAAGTAACCTAACGCAGGAAATATTACCCCTACCAGCCCTGCCAATACGGGAATACAAAGTAAAAGCAGCAAGCACCAGCGTGCAACAAGTGTAATGTGAGTAAACATTAGTAGCGTGCCCCGTAACGTTTATACCAGGCTTCGCGCAATTTATCAGTCCAGCTTGCATGGGGCTCGGCCAACAGCACCGCTGACTGAGGTTTGTCGAGGGCAGATTTGTGCACAGCCTCGTCTTTAAACAGCATAGCTTGTGCTTGTGTCAGCGATGCCATATCAAGAACCGTATCGTCACCCCACACTTCCAGCTTTTGCTTCTCGGCCTGTGCTTCTGGCGAAAGCAAAAAATTTACTACTGTCTTTGCTGCTGTTTTGTTTTTCGAATTGTAGGTCAGCCCCACAAAATGGACATTAGCAAGGCTACCGTCTTGCATGGCATAGGTGCGAACATCATCGGGTAAATCAAAACGATTTACGGCTGATGGAATTTCAGCGGCGGTAAATGAAAACGCGAGTGTTAGCTCACCTGTGCCAACCAAGCGTTGAAGTTGTGAGGCTTGGCGAAGCATATACTTCCCTTGCTGCCACATAGTGGGATGCAATTGGTCCAAATAAGCCCAAAGCGCGGGCAATACAGCCTGAAGAGACGATTCAGTAACGGGTTGGTAAAACAAAGACTGCTTATCGCCGTTAAGAGCAATTGCTGCGTATTTTATAAAGCTAATGCCTAAATAATCGCTCGGCACTGGATAGGTGAAGCGTCCTGGCGCTTTTTGAGAGAACCGAAGCAGTTCATTAATGGTTTGCCCAGGCGTAGTGCCTAGCGCTTTCATGTGCGCGCTGCGATAATAAAACACCATGGACGCTTTCCCCCACGGTGCTTCCATACCAAGCGTGGGTTCACCAAAGTCAGTTACCATGGCAGAGTTCTTTTCCGGGCGGGTTAGCGCGAAATGATCAAGTTCTTTAACCCAGTCTTTAGCGAGCAAGCCATGCTTTTTCATTGCCGTAAAGTTTTCGCCATTTATCCATATTAAATCTACGCTGCCGTTATCGTGATTACCGGCCGCTTTTTCTGCTAATACGCGTGACACGGCGTCACTGGTATCAGCAAGCTTAACGTGCTGCAGTTCAATGTTAAAACGCTGGCTAACTTGCGCGGCGACCCATTGCAAATAACCATTTACTTGAGCGCTTCCCCCCCATGCATGAAAACGTACCAGAGGTTTGCTTTGTGTGTCGTCTTTAGGCGATTGCGCTGAGGTGCGCTTGAGCACCGTTGACGCACGTACTGGCGATTGATGCTGGCTCTGTATTTCATTGCCAGAAACATCAACACTGGGAATATCAAACGGTACCGCAAATGAATGAGAAGCCGTGATTAGCTGAGAACTGAAAACAGCTGACGCCAGTGCCAGCCCCTTAATGAGGCGACTAAACTTGCCAAAGCGGCGTAAACAAGCCGCTTTCGTGCTAACTGAAGCGCTATTGCGTGGCATTGAGTGCCCAGTCGTAATCTAAGAATTCTAGCTCTGCGTTATCTTGCTCAAGCACTGAAACCTGCTGACTCGATAGGTTTAATGCATCTTTGTATAACAGCAAAAATTGGCTGAGATTTTCCGTGTTTACGTTTTTAATACCTTGCCAACTTTCACTTTCCCGATTGGTGTTTTTTTCAAAATCTTCGCTGTACCAGTCGAATATTTTTGAAAGCTTCAAGGTGTTACCGTCCATTCTGTTGCGAGACGTATCGGCTAAAAAACGCTTGGTTTGTGCGTCAAGCTGGCTATCTAGCCTTGCGCCAACATACGCTTCTTCTCGCAGCGCAGGGCAACCAATACTGGCACAGTTTACGGCGAAATGAATTCGAGGTTCGTTATATCCTTCCGTGGTTTTATTTTGTCCGCGAATAAGTTCGTGCTCTATTTCATCCAGCGTACGGGTTTTACCAAGTAGCGGCGCAATTTCCTTTTTCCATGGCGACGAGAAAAAGCTGCCTAAATCGCGAATAGAGTCTATGTCTGGGAATTCGGTGAGGATTAGCTCAACGGTATAAGCATTGTATGCATTGATAAGAAATGCCAGTTGGTCGGCCTTGCTCCAGCCGTCAAAGGTACTTTTTTCTACCTTAGCTAAGCTATTTAAATACTGAGTTAAACGTTCCCTATCTTGTTTAAACCCATGGTAATCAACTTGCGTGCTGGCACCATTGTCTATGGTTTTCACATGCTCGCTTAGCAACGCACTAAACGGTTCGTGTAGCCTGTTCAATTGCTTTGGCACCGCTTCATCAGAGAGAGCAGAAAAGCTTACGCTTGCAGCAAGCAGCATGATGCTGCTTACTGCCAATCGACCAAATTTTCTAATAGTGATTCGTCTGGACATCGCGATTACTCTTGTCATTACTTGTTCTCTCGCCATCACCAATGCGTTTTTCACCGCTAAGCCTTTTGTCACCGCTAATGCTTTTTTCACATTAACTACCCTCTGCGCCACGTGTGGAATTTCTCTACATATCTGAGCAATTTTTCAGGTGCGTTTGCGCGCTTCCAATTCCCTGCTGCATACTTTGCGCCTTCAGCCCATGTTGGGTAAGCGTGGATAGTGCCAAGGATCTTGTTTAACCCTAGATCGTGCTTCATCGCAATAACAAACTCAGCCAGTAAGTCTCCTGCGTGTTCCGAGACGATAGTAACGCCCAGTATCTTGTCTTTACCCGGTGGCGTGAGTACTTTAATAAACCCTTTTCTAGCACTTTCCGCAACAGCACGATCTAACTCTGCAAACTCGTATCGCGTTACTTCAACGTCCATGTCTTGCTCGGCAGCGTCACGCTCGTTAATGCCCACGCGCGCTACTTCCGGATCGATGAAGGTTGTCCATGGGATAACGCGATAATCAACTTTGAATTTTTTAAACGTGCCGAAAAGTGCGTTGACTGCAGCGTACCATGCCTGGTGGGCGGCCACGTGGGTAAATTGATAAGGCCCTACTACATCGCCAGCGGCAAAGATATTAGGCATCAGGGTTTGCAAGTATTCGTCTGTTTCAATTGTTCTATCAAATTGAATACCTAAGTCTTCCAGACCAAAACCATGTAAACGGGCTTTTCGTCCCACAGCCACAATGACTTCGTCGTAGGCTATAGTAGATTCAACACCCTCTTTCGCTACAACAAGTACTTTTTCACCGTTTTGTTGTTCAAAGCGAAGCGCATCATGGGACGTCAATACGTTTACGCCGCTCTCTCTAAGCACAGACTCAGCATACTCCGCCACATCCGCATCTTCTCGGCCCATTAAACGCGGGGCACGCTCAACTTGCGTTACGTCACTGCCAAGGCGTGAAAAGGCTTGGGCGAGCTCACAACCAATAGGTCCGCCACCTAATACGATTAAACGTTTTGGCGCGTCTTCAAGTTCAGCAAACTTGGTCCACAAGGTATCAGAGGTGACATAGCCGCTTTGCTCAATGCCTGGTAATTCGGGAATAAATGGTGCTGCACCTGTAGCAACCACAATATTTTTTGTGGTTAGTGTTTGGGTACCGCCATCGTTCTTTTTTATTTCAACTGTCCAAGGGTCGATAATTTTCGCATAGCCTTTTACAACATCAACACCCAAGCTAGTGTAACGCTCTACACTGTCATTAGGCGCGATTGCCGCAATCACTTCGTGCACACGTGCCATCACCCTTTTAAACGACATAGCGGGTGTTACCGGCTCTAAACCATAGCTATCGGCATGGCGCATTTGATTGGCCACTTTTGCCGTTTTTATAATGGCTTTGCTCGGTACGCAGCCGTAGTTAAGACAGTCGCCGCCCATTTCGCCAGCTTCTACCAGCGTGACTTTTGCTTTCACCGCAGCAGCAATATAGCTGGTAACCAAACCACCTGCACCCGCTCCAATAACCACTAAGTTGCGATCAAACTTCTTTGGCTTGCTGTAGCCTTTGTACACGCGACGGCGATTGACCACTGCTACGATAGCTTTAGCTATCCAAGGGAATATGCCTAAAAGTACAAATGAAAAGATAAGCCCAGGTGAGACAATGCCAGACAAACTGTCTATTTGGGCAAGTTGAGTACCCGCATTTACATATACCGCGGTGCCCGCAAGCATGCCCACTTGGCTTACCCAGTAGAATGTCCAGGTTTTAAGCGACGTTAGCCCCATCAACAGGTTGATAAGGAAAAACGGGAATACTGGCACTAAGCGCAGGGTAAATAAGTAAAATGCACCTTGCTTTTCCACGCCCTCATCAATCTTTTTAAGCTTTTCTTTAAACTTGTTTCGCACGGTGTCGCGCAAAATAAAGCGAGAAACTAAGAACGCCAGCGTTGCCCCTACGCTAGAGGCAAACGATACAATAACTAAGCCTTGAACCAGGCCAAACAAAGCCCCTGCTGCCAGGGTCAAAATAGCTGCTCCCGGCAAAGAAAGTGCAGTTACGGCAACATAAATGGCAAAGAACACACCTATACTTAATACCGGGTTTTGAGCAATCTGCGATTGAAACGTATCGAGTGAATCCTTCATACCTTGAAGGGTTAGATAGCTATTTAAATCAAAATAAAAAAAGCTAAATATGGCGGCAACAATAACCCCTAAAAGCGCTATTTTCTTAAACATAAATATCCTTAGCGCTTAAAACGCGTATTGCATGGTAACTTGAGCGTGACGAGGTACGTTTGGCATGACAAGTGTCGCACCGAAATACCCACCTTCAAACAGCGGCTGCCAGTTTTCTTCATCGGTCACGTTAATGATATCTAAACGCAATCGAAGGTCATCTGTTACTTGATAGTCTGCATTTACATCAACCGTATATTGGTCGCGAATATGCACCGTTTGCAGAAATTCTAGTGGGAATGACTTGGTATAGAGTGCACTTGCACCCACTTGCAAGTCATCCGTAATTTGCCAGCCAGCGTTAATAGAAGCAATTTGTGGCGGGATCCCCTGAACTCGACTGTCTGATGCAGGGAACGCGGCAAAAGAAGGTGAGCCTACTCCTGTACCTTCAATAATATCAGGGCGACTATTATCAAACGCATCAATAACCTGCGCCGTACCTTGAAACGCCGCTGAATCATCAAAACGCGCGTCTAAGTAGCTATAGGCGGCATTGATCCAAACATCGTCTGCTTGATAGAACATTTGTAGTTCGAAACCTTGTGTTTTCACACCACTGTTACTGCCATCACGGTTACGTAGGCTTCGGGTTTGGTCAAACACAGCGGCCTCTGCATACCAGCTGCTGTTTGGCGCATATTTTACACCCACTTCGTACAGCGTATTTTCAGTAGCAAAGTTAAGCGGGTTAATCTCGTTATTACCGCCTAACACCGTTCCACCCGCCATGCTGTTCGATGTTGCGTCGTTTTCTGAAAACGCCGCGTAAACATTTACATCACCCGTTAATTTGTATACTGCACTTAACTGGTAGCTGGTTAATGTATCGCTGTACGAATCTGAAGCTGCTTCAACACCAATCGGCGCTAGTGGGTCACGCGCGTCTACGTCATAGTAATCAACACGTAAGCCAGCAATCGTTGAAAATTTGTCGGTCCACGTCGAGCGCTGCTGAAGCGCCAGGCCTGTTTGCCATGCGGTAGAGTCGGTGGTGTCTGACAAGTTAAAATCGCCGTTACCATCACCGTCTACGTCGTATTGCGCCCCCGGTGAAACATATACGCCAGGACGCAGCTCAACTAATCGGGCTTTTTGGGCATCGGTAAGCGGAATAACGCGGTTTGAGATAGACCCGGTTAAATCAATCGGATTATCGGCCTCAGTGGTAAACTGGCTATAGCCCAACACGTCGTTGTAGCGTAGCGCTAACCCTACAGTCGTGGTTTGGCTGTCGTTCCACTTATAATCTAGCTCAGTACGGTTTTCGAACGTGTCAGCCCCGTCAATGATCTCAACAAAGCTATTTTGCGCTATTTCTTCACGTTCAAGATATTGATAATAAGTAATGTTGCGAAGCGCCACGTTATCAGTCATTTTGTATTCGACACTGCTTCGAATAACCGTAGTTTCAGCACCGTTAATGTCGTCAGGATTTGTGAATACGCGGTTGCGAGGAATAACCACTTCTCCGGTAGGAGAAATGATAGCACCTGCCCCCGGTACTGTACTGCCATTCGGCTGAGTGCCTTGCCCAGTAATATAAATACCGTTATCGATAAGGTCTTGCGTTGGGCGGTTGATACCTGCGTTGTCTGGATAGTCTGTGTCATAATACTCCGCGCTGATATCCCACGTCAGTACATCGCTTGGCGTATAGCGATAGGCTACAAACAGGTTCGTGCTATCGCGCTCGGCAAAATCGTAGAAACTGCCATGGTCTAAGTACTCTGCACTAAAGCGAATACCACTTTTACCTTCTTCTATAGCTGTGCCGTAATCCACTTGCGCTGAATACTGATCCCAGCGCCCGGCGCGAAGGGTGACTTTCCCCTTGCTTTCTGTCGTAGGCGCAACCTTAGTTTGAAGGTTTACAAAGCCACCATTGCGCTGCGTACTACCAAACAACACTGGCGACGGCCCTTTCACCACGTCAATTTGCTCAACGCTATTGAACGACAAAGGCAAACCAAAGCCATTGTTGCCCGCTTGACGTCTTATACCATCTTGAAAAAGCTCACCTAATTGGCCGCGTATACTGGGCAGGCTTGGCGTGCCAAAACCGCTAGAGGCGTACGCGTTAGGCGCCGCTTTTACGATGTCGTGTAAATCGTTAATGTTAAGTGCCTCTATCGCTTGTGCCGACAGTGACGTCACCGCTCTAGGTGTCTCAGCTGCACTTAAACCGCTACCGAAAATGCCTTTAAGTGTGTTATCGCTAGGATTTAGCGTATCTAAACTCTGCTGGTTTCCGGTTACCTCAACTACTTCAATGTCTGCCACTTGTTGGGCATAGAGCGATTGACTGACGGCAAGTGCGAGTGTGCTAACGGCTAGGCCGATTACTTTTTTCATTAACAGATCCGTATTTTTAATTCTTGTTCGACAAGACCGATACGCGTCACAAAAAATTTCAGTACATTTAATTTTCAAAAAAATATTAAAAAACACAAAATTAATTGAAATTTTTATTTTGAACGGTCGTTCTAGTATGCTTGCACTATTATACTTTTGGAGCATGTATGCAAAACAACACCGATATTCAAAACCGACTACAATGGTCGCTACTTTCTCTTCGCGTAACAATATTTATCGTTATGTTCGTATGGACACTCGATAAGTTTGTTAACCCAGCCCACGGCATGGCCATTTTTGAAAAGTTCTATGGTATCGGCGGCGTGCCTGAAATGGCCGTTTACGTTATGGGCGCACTGCAGCTTGCGCTGGTTTTGGCGTTCTTAGCGGGACTTGCGAAAAAATACACCTACGGTCTTATTTTTATTCTTCACGGTGGGTCTACTCTGTCTTCATTCCCGCAGTATCTAGATGCCTTTAATCACCTGCTGTTTTTTGCTGCATGGCCAATGTGGGGCGCGTGCTTTGCACTTTTCCTATTGCGCGATGCCGATACTAAATTTGCCTTTGGCAAGTAGCAGCTATTCGTTAGCTAATCACGCTAGATAATACCGCTAGATACACCGCACGCTAGAAAGTTAGCGCATAGCGATAGCCCTTATATTTAGCTTTAGTAAGCTAACAAGATATGACGGCTACGCTTTATAGCATTTAACTTACTGTTTGGCAGCAGCATACAGTTGCTGCCATTCAGCCTCTTCTACAGGCATGATTGACAGTCTTCCACCTTTTTTGACCAATGGCAGTTCAGTAATACCGTCCATCGTTTTAATCACTGAAAGCGGCAGAACGCTTGAAAATTTCTCTACAAATTTCACGTCAACGCGATACCAGCGGGGGTTATCCTGACTTGATTTAGGGTCGTAATATTTTGATTCAGGGTTAAACTGCGTGGTGTCCGGGTAGCCGTCTCTTGCCACTTCAGCAACACCTGCAATGCCCACCAGCTTGCAACTTGAGTGATAGATAAATACTTTGTCACCCTGTTTAACGCCGTCTCGTAAAAAGTTACGCGCCTGGTAATTTCTTACGCCGTCCCACGGTTCCGTTTGTTCTGGGCGATTTGCCAAGTCATCGATTGAAAATGCATCAGGTTCTGTTTTAAATAGCCAATACGCCATAGTCGTTGTTAATTCTCTTCGTTGTAAATAGACAAGCCTGTCATTCGCTAAATCCGGGCATTTGAAGCGCTTATAAAAACCTGCGCTCATGGCTAGCTTTACAGCTTGTTGATTTAAGTGAGTATACAAAGCTCTTTAATTTAATGACAGTGCTATACCTTAGCTTGGCCAACACTGCTATAATTACGCACTTATTCTGAGCTACAGCCTAATTTAAGCTCAGCAACTCTCTGATTTATCTAGATGTGATTACTATGCAAGCCACCATTAAGGCCGATCGCGGTCTGTTTTCTTACCCTAAATATTGGCCACACTGCCTGGGTACTGCGCCGTTTCTCCCCATGTCGAAGGAAGAAATGGATGCCCTTGGCTGGGACAGCTGTGACGTTATTTTGGTAACGGGCGATGCGTATGTAGATCACCCTAGTTTTGGTATGGCGGTGATTGGCCGAGTACTTGAAGCGCATGGTTTTCGCGTGGGTATTATTTCTCAGCCAGACTGGACCAGCAAAGACGATTTCATGATGTTGGGTAAACCCAACCTGTATTTCGGCGTAACAGCCGGCAATATGGACTCTATGATCAACCGTTACACGTCTGACAAAAAGCTTCGTCACGATGACGCTTACACGCCAGGCAATGTAGGTGGCAAGCGCCCTGATCGTGCGGTTACCGTGTATTCACAGCGCTGCCGTGAAGCGTTTAAAGGTGTGCCTGTTATTGTTGGTGGCATAGAAGCCAGCTTACGTCGCATTGCGCACTACGACTATTGGAGTGAAAAAGTACGCCGCTCTGTACTGTTCGATTCCAAAGCGGACATGCTCTTTTTCGGTAACGCCGAACGTCCTCTTGTTGAAGTCACTCATCGCTTAGCGGCAGGTGAAGATATTGCCGATTTGCGAGACATTCGCGGTACTGCGATTATCGTTAAAGAAGCCTTACCAGAGTGGCAAGGTGTTGACTCGACCTCTCTAGACAGGCCGGGCAAGATAGACGCCATTCCAAGCCCCTACCAGATGGAGCCCGAGTGCGATTCGCAGGATAAAGACGCCAAAAGCAGTGAAGCGCCAGAAGCCGCCCCCATTGTGATTCAGCCTGCGCAAAAAGAGAAAGAAAAGCGTAAGCCTTGGGAAAACGTGTACGTTAAGCTACCTGCGTACGAGACGGTGAAAGACAACAAGGTGTTATACGCACATACGTCGCGTATTTTGCACCAAGAAACCAATCCTGGTTGTGCGCGTGCGCTAATGCAGCGCCACGGCGACAGACACATTTGGATTAACCCACCGGCCATGCCGCTTGAAACCGAAGAGATGGACGCGGTATTTGATTTACCCTATCAGCGTGTGCCTCACCCTGTCTATGGCGATGCTAAAATCCCCGCATACGATATGATCCGCTTCAGTATTAATATTATGCGCGGATGCTACGGCGGCTGTACCTTCTGCTCTATTACTGAACACGAAGGGCGTATTATTCAAAGCCGTTCTGAAGACTCTATTATTCGAGAAATTGAGCAAATACGCGATACGGTACCGGGCTTCACTGGTGTTATTTCAGACTTAGGCGGCCCGACGGCGAACATGTATCGCCTGCGCTGTAAGAGCCCGAAAGCAGAAGCTACATGTCGTCGCCCGTCTTGTGTGTACCCTAGCATTTGTGCGCACATGGATACGGACCATAAGCCAACTATCGACTTATACCGCCGTGCTCGTGAGTTGCCTGGAATTAAAAAGATATTGATTGCTTCAGGCGTACGTTACGACCTAGCAGTAGAAGACCCGGAATACGTGAAAGAGCTGGCCCTTCACCACGTAGGCGGCTACTTAAAGATCGCTCCAGAACACACCGAAGATGGTCCTCTTTCAAAAATGATGAAACCGGGCATGGGCAGCTACTACCGCTTCAAAGAGCTATTTGATAAGTACTCACAAGAAGCAGGTAAAAAGCAGTACCTTATTCCTTACTTTATTGCATCGCATCCGGGTACCACCGACGAAGACATGCTAAGCCTTGCGATTTGGCTTAAAGAAAACAAATTTAAGCTCGATCAGGTACAGAACTTCTATCCGTCGCCAATGGCAACAGCTACCACCATGTACCATACCGAGGTAAATTCCCTTCGCAAAGTCACTAAAGACAGTGAAGAGGTGCCTTCTGCAAAAGGTGAAATTCACCGTCGATTACACAAGGCGATGTTGCGTTATCACGACCCGAAAAACTTTGCGCAAATTCGCGAAGCCCTTACGCGTATGGGGCGTGAAGACTTAATAGGCCGTGGTCCTCAACACCTTGTTCCGCCAGAAACGGCAGATGAAAAACGCCAAAAAGCGCAAAAAGGCCGTCGTGGTGAACGCGCACTGACTAAACATACTGGGCTTCCTCCTACCTTTCAGGGCAAGAGCAGCAAAGGCGGTAACGGCGTAAATAAGAGCCGACGTAATTCCAACGCTAACAAGCAAGGTCATGGAAACACAGCACAGCAGCGTAACGAAACCGGCGGGAATAAGAATAGAGGCAACGCATCGAAAGGAAATAATAGCGGCGGCAACAGTCGCGGCCGCACGCAAAAGCAGCCAAGCATGCACAAACGATAGCAGCAAAAACGCCCAGAGCTTGTAGACTCTGGGCGTTTTTTTAAGGCCTATTGTCAACGATGACATTGCGCTTTCGTCGATTTATCCCGACTTATGCCTCGTCCACTATATAACAGGTCACATTTTCAAGCTTGGTAAGTTCCCCACTTTGGTCGTTACGCAACACGCACTGTTCACCATCACTTAGCAACGTAAAACTATAAACAGGGTTGTCGTGCCTTCCGTCAATAGGTAATCCCCTACTATCAACCTTTGCTTTACGCTCAATCGTAATGCTCGCGGTTTGACTGAATGCATCCTCGGCTATCGTTATGTTTAGACCACCAAACCAGTTGCTGATCTTACTTTCAATAGCTTGCTTTTGACTCACACTGATGGATTTGGTTACTGCCTCGTGTAACTCAGCCTCCTGCGTTGTCGCGCATCCGCTCGCCGAGAGCAAAAGTATCGCGAGAGGTGCAGCTAGCAGTCTTCCTTTTAGCAGTTTTCCTTTTTTATTAGGAAGCGACATTACTTGCGCTCCTGAATAACAGGCTGATTTATTTTGTTGTGTAAAATAAAGTTCTCTTTGCGTTGTTCAGGCTTGTCGATAGGAATGAGCTTTTCGCCCCCTAACGCACTTTGGTTACTGCGCAGTGCTTTGACATCCGCCACGCCGTTTGACGTGACAACTTCGGGACATGAGCCTGTAGCAGCATATTCCAATGCAGCTGACAGCATCCCTTCATTTGGATCACCCAAGCTTGCGGTAAAGTCATCTTCAACTTCACACCCCGGCAACTCAAAATCGAAATTAGGCGTGGTGGTAGGCATGAAACCATCAGCATAATCACCAAACCCTTTGTTATTCACCCCTTGGAACTGGATAGTAAAGTAAGTCTCACCACAATTGTCTGTTGGGTAGAACCCATACGGCTTACCACAAGTAGTAGAGCCAATTTGCACTACTTCTACATCAATACCACGAAGTGCATTCATTACCGCTTCACTTGCTGAACATGTTGCACCCGTGGCTAAAACGTAAACCTTCGTCAGCGAAAGGCTAGGCAGAAGCGTGTCGGTAAGTTGCCCTGCGTTATAGTCAATAACATTGCGGTAAAACGGTGTTGGACGAATAGTCTCTCCGGTGACAGGGTTGGTGTTTGGGTTTTTATCGTTAAAACGCAATGTTTCAAAGGTTGCGTTATTGGTTTGGTTCGGACCCGCTATCATATAGGAAAGCTGTGAAGCTAGCGCCAAACGTCCTCCGCCGTTGTAGCGAAGGTCAATAACGAGCTCGGTCACATTTTCTTCAACAAACATATCGAACGCATCAATTAATCCTTCTTGCGCGGTAACGATAAAGGTATTGAATTGGAAGTAGCCCGTTTTGCCGTTTTCGGTATCGAGTACCTTTGCGTTTTGAACCGGCGTTACGCTGATATCGCCGGAGGTGATGTCTACTGAGAGAGTTGAACCATCAACCTGCTCAAACTCAAAGCTTGTAACCGTACCTGCGTCTTCCGGAAACAGAGCAGCATTAATCGCGTTGACGCCCTGCTGCGTGTTGTCATTGACAAAGTCGACGCCGTTTATACGCGAAAGGGTTGCACCGCGAGGCACGCCAGCAGTAGCTGCAGGTGAACCCGGCTCAGTGAATCGCACTGTTAGTACTCTCGGCACGGTTGTCGAACCAAATTCCCAATCAAACCCATAGCCCGATGAAATCCCCGATTGAGACAGTTCGTTATATTCGGCAGTGTCTTGTGAAAAGTGGAAGTTATCTTTTGGCGTACCGCTTGGCGTTAGCTCATTGGTTTTAAGCTGATCAAAATATCCCAACACTGAGAAATTTGCAGGGTCATTGTCATCTACTTCGTCGTACCACAAGTAAGTGTCATTAGTCCAAGTACGTAGCCACAGCTTTTCATCCATGGCGGTACCTTGTGTATCTGGGTATGCCCTATTAGTAAAAGGGTCAATACCACTTCTAGGAGTCTCACATTTCGCTAGATATTGAGATTGCGGTTCATACACTCCCGCTTCCCACTCTGGCTCTGTTGTTACAGGTGTCGTTGGCGTGGTAGGCGTTGTCACCACGGGAGGGGGATTAGACGAGCCTGAGCCGCCTCCACATCCAGCTAGAAGAGAAATCGTGACTGCAAGTGCAACAGAAGAATACGTATACGCTTTCATGATTTAGAAAATATCCTTTTAAAACGGCTAGCCCAAAACTATTAAACTTGTGCTAAAAACAACTTTTATTAGCATAGCCGATAGTGACATATCCTTCTGAGCGTAACTACATAGCAAAAGTTTAAAATGTTTCGAAATGTAAGAAAACGTGTTGCAGAGTTGATGAGTAAGTTTCATTCGTGACGCGTATCGCTCCATCGCGGTAGAAAAGAAGACTACTTATTCTGCCGTAACAATATGCTTAATATCGTCTCTAGTTTAACTGCAACACACCTACTGCTCGTGCAGTTAAGCTACTCACATATACACCTTCATCTGTCTGTATTGCGCCTGTAACAAATGGAAAGCCACCACTAGGGTCTTGGTAACTTTGTAAAACCTCTCCGCTTTCACTTATTTTAACAAGATGCCCGTATGCTTGACCTTGCGGGCGCATGAACTGTGGCAGACGCTGTACAATTTTGCGAATGAAAGGCTTGTCAGATAGAGCGTCAACGGGAGCGGAGCGAGGCGAAGCAAGACCCAGAAAGTACGCGCCGCTAGTTGCCTGGCTGATGTTGTCTGGGAATCCCGGCAAATTATCAATCACGACCTCCACTTGACCCTGTTTGGGCCCAACTAGCCAATAGCGCAACACGCGATATTTACCGGTTTCGTTGACCAACACTGAATTTTGATCATGGCTTATTGCGACACCATTCGCAAAAACCAAACCATCCATCAGTACATTACTCGTTCTACGTACTGGGTCGTACTCTATAAGCCTGCCATTGCCTCTATGTTCCAAAATTTCTAGCAGGCTCGCTTGCAGCGTTCCCCCATACTCTTTGGCGGAGAACTTGGTGGTTGCGTCAGTGAAGTAAATATTGCCGTTGTCGGCAACATCCACATCGTCCGCATATACAACGTTAGTGTTTTCTACTTGGTTAACCAATACCGTTAGCTCACCTTCAGGGTCTGCAATTAGCAATCCGCGATGTGCATCGGCGATTAATAAGTTGCCGTTGGTATCGAACTCGATACCGAGCGGGCGTCCACCAGTGTTAATCCATGGAGTAAATGCTGCCTCACCTTTTTTCTTGAGTAATACCGCACCAGAATGAGTAGCGGTTGCAATAGTTCCCGCAGCGTTTATCGCAAAATCCTCCGGCCCTTTATCTTCGCCTAATTCAATAAACGAGAGGCCCGCCAAACGGTTGTTTTCAATAAACTCCCCCGAAAATCCGCTACTGCTCGGTGCTTGCCAGCCTATTGGCGCAATGGGAACTGGCCACAATAGTAAATACCCTAAAACCAGAATGACAACGCCACCGAATACCTTCATTTATGCTCTCCTACAAGCAACGCATGTTGTGTATCTATCAACCATAGCAAGCAACCCTCCGATACTCTGCTTTCGTTTATAAATAGAACACTATCATCCAGAGCTTTCTAAATAGCGCATATTTGAATATGCATTACAAATTCGTTAGGTAGCATCCATTCCCCCCTTCAGATCGTTTGTTTATAAAATGCTACAGAGGTACGTCATGCCATTTTATGCAAAAACACTCGGAGATAATCACGCTAAGCAAGTAGACAAAGAACTACGTGCGAGCCACGCGGGAGAGACGGGAGCCGTTTGGATATACCGTGGTGCTCTATTCGCCGAATGTGTTTTAAAACTGGTTAATCTTTCTGGCACAAAAAGCGAGGCACACCCCTTCATACATGAGCACCTTAAAACGGAAAGACGACACCTCGCCGTCTTTGAAAACGAAATGCCGCTTTTCAGGGGAAGTTTTATTTTACCTTTATGGATAGCTTCTGGGTTTATCACCGGCTTTATTCCAAGACTTTGCGGTATAAATTGCTTTTACTACACCATTTATCGAGTAGAGCAGTTCGTAGATTCGCATTACGAAGAACAATGTAAGCGCATTTCTGCGTTAGCCATCCCCCCTTCAAACGTGATAAATCGGTTTAGACAATGCCAATCAGATGAACAACATCACAGAGATGAAGCGCTGCTCCTAATGACGAAAAGGCCGTCGTTATTAATGAAATTATGGGGCGCAGCCGTTGAAAAAGGCTCTTCTATTGCCGTTGCAATCGCAAAAGTGATTTAAGTTTTCGAGCTTATGCGCAGTGACCTGTGATAAAAAATAGGCATCAGAGAATTTATTAATTGAAAAAAAAGAGACGCTTTTAGAGTGGGAAAAAAGGACAGAGTTCGGCTACCAAAACCCTGTGACAACTGCGGTATCAATGCCGACACACAGTTTCGTATTCGATGTGGTGATGAAGACACGTGGCGTATAGTATGCAAAGCTTGTCAAGAACGAGCAAAGGCCAGCAATGGCTATATGTATGGCGGTACGTGGAAAAGAAAGAAGCGTAACTAAGGGGCTTCCTGTGAGCCCCTAATAGTTACGATAAGATTTACGCATTCACTCTTTTTTCTTGCGCTGATTGAGGCGCGTTGTTACTCGCGTCGGCTTCAATCTGAGTTTCTGCATTTTTAGCTCGCTTAATCAGCGTATTAGCACGATAAACACTCCACACCACGTACACCGCCATAGGTATATTAAGCTGAAGTGACGCAACCGATAGCGTCGCGCTTTGGTGCACAGCCGCATAGGCTATGAGTAACACCATTACGCTTAGGCCTGATATAAGCAACCATATCGGCTTTGTGAGTGATTTAACTCCCACTGTAATGCCGGTATTAAATAGCATAAGGCACCAAAAAACGGCGATGAGCGAGCCTGTAAAAAACATATCTGCTACAGCAGTTAATGCGAGTGCACTCACACTACCCCACACCGTGCTGTACCAAAGCCTGCTTGCTAACGGCGGATGCGCCTTCTTAGACAGCCAAATCTCCATACCCGACACGCAAAGCATGGTCAGCATCACACCAAGAACAAAGTACAGCCATTTGCTGGTAAGGCCGGCGAAGTCACCGAAGTGCAAACGGTACATCGCCCATACCAACTGCTTACCCCATTCACCGAATTCATAGCCGGCCACACCGATAAAGTTACCCGCCGTATCGAATCGATAGCCTTCTGCGTAGATCATTCTATTGGGTGCCTTGGCATATATTTCGATGAACTGCTCTGGTTCACCGACTTCGTGTACCGTTAAAAATATTGGCGACTTTTCTGGCGCTAGCGTTTCCATTTGTGCAAACGCCCTACCAATAGCCGGTTTACCTTCCTGTGGCGCTAATACAGGGTCTGGCGTAAAAATTTTCTGGATAACCGCGTCGCGATCGCCTTCGTAATTTAGTGAGGCTACAACCACCAAAATGATCCCTGCCATACCAAAATATGCGCCTGTTATACCTATAACTAAATGAAAAGGCGCTGCCCATAGTCCAAAACGGTTGTGCAAATCAATTTGTGCTTGCTGACCGTTGCCACCCCGTCGAAGTTTAAAAGCATCTTTTGCTATTCGTTTGTGAGCAATAATTCCAGTGACGACAAGGGTACAGATGATAGCGCCCAAAGCGCTGACCAAAATCATTCCCCAACTTTGTGGCAAATTGAGATACAAGTGCAAGTTCACAAGCATTTCGGTAAAAGACACGCTTTCTTGCTCTAATAAGTTACCTTCACTGTCGGCAAAGTAAGCAGCATGATCGTTTTCTACCACCAACCGAGGGATATCTGATGTAGGGAAAACCACATAAAGATGGTGAGACTCTTGCGTATTCTGAGCCAAAAAGGTGTCCATCGCCTTTTCAACAACATCAGGAGAAACATTCTCCATTTCTTCAATATGCGGCTGTTCCCACCTTTCAAACTCTAAGTGAAAAACCGCAACGGTCCCAGATAAGCACACCAAAAAGAGAAGTACACTTAGAAAAACGCCTACCCAAGTATGTGCATTTAATGCATTTTGTTTTGTTATTTTATCCATCGATATTCACCTACATGGGGAGGAAAATAAGTATTGGTAGGCAAAGCGCAGCCAAAACTGCGTAAGCAACAACAACTTTAATTTTGTGGGCGGTAGCAAGGTAGTGATAAACAATAAGACCCCACAAAATTGGCAACAGCACGATACCTGCAGCCAACTTCCCTGCTATTGAGAATGGTAGTAGCGCACATAGTCCTAGCGTCAATAACACGCTCACAACCAATAAAACAACCAGCACCACGATGTAGTTTGCGATGTTCCCTAGAACTGTACGTCGCGAGAAATCAAAGCTCCTCGGCTGAGGTACATTTTTTGGCTGAGGTAAATGCGTTTGGTTAAACGCAATAAAAGGCCACACTAAAATGGAAGGAATACACAGCGCATATAGCACGCCAAACTCCCACCCCTGAGCATAAGACCAGCACACTGCTGCAACCAGCCATACGACAAGACCCAAATAAAGATACGTTGACGCTTGAGCGCGCCAACTTTTATAAATAACACCTAAGGCTGCAAGTGTTAAACCACCCGCTGCAACTGAAAGCATGATAAATCCTTAAAACGAATAGGTTAGCGACGCGTTCACTGTTCTGCGTACACCTGGGAAACAGTCACCTCTGAATAAGCAAGACGTGAGATATTTTTTATCGGTCACATTTCTTACATTCAGCTGCAAATTCAAATTATCTGCTAGCTCGTACGACACCATCAGGTCACCAAGGGTGTAGCTAGGTGTGTCGTATCTGATGACACCATTCTCAGAAACTGATTCTCCTACGTAGCGAATACCAGCTCCTACCGTCAGCGCTTCAAGCTCAAGTGGAGAATAATTTATCCATAGGGATGCATTGCTATCTGGCTGTGCTGACAACGAGAAACCGTTAGGATCTTCAGCGTCCATGACCGATGCAGCGAACTGCGCTGTTATCTGGCCAAAGTCTACGCGCCCTTCTAGCTCAATCCCTTCAATGGTCGTTACGCCTTGCTGTTGCGCCGCTTCGTCTGGTAATCCGTTAGGATTAGGAAGGTTTGAAACTTCAATATCGTAATACGCCAGCGTGATAAAACCAGGAACTGACGAGAGTTCATACTTAATCCCTGCCTCGTATTGACGGCCTTCTTCTGGCTTAAGCTGGTTGTTATTATTATCTAGTCCCACTACCGTCTCGAACGACTCAGCGTAACTAAGGTAGGGAGAAATGCCGTTGTCAAAGCGATACAAAATTCCAGCTGAGTATGATGTTTGCCTGTCATTCTGCTCAGTTACGCCTGTATCATTATCAACGCGGTCGTGACGTAGGCCTAGCGTTACCCGCCAGTTTTCATAGGAAATTTGATCAGACAGGTATAACCCCGTGTCCGTGACTGTCTGTTCAGGTGCATCGTTGTAGATTGCGTCGAAAATGGCTTGCTCTGGTGCGCCTGTGTACTCAGGGTCAGCCAAGTCCAGAATGTACCTAAAATCACCTTGTAATACCCCACCACCAGCATAGTAAGCAGAGTTGGCGTCAGTCTTAACATGTTGATATTGTACACCCGCTAATAACTCGTGTTCGAAAGCGCCTGTTACAAAGCCCTTGTTTACACGAATATCAAAAGCGTGTTGATTAAACGTATTGTCTGCTTGATAAAACGTTCTCGGCACAAAGGTATCGGTAGGCGCGACCGGTGCCCCTACAAAAGCGTTTAGATAGCGAGTACCGCCCGTAAAAGTGGGCCACGCTTGGTGGTAGTCTGCCTCACCATCTCGCCATAAGGCAGTAAATGAAAGTGACGTTGTATCGTTAATCAAGTGCTCGCCAAGCAAAGTAACTTGGTTCGACTTAGTATCAAATTTATTAAACCCTGGTTCACCTGCGTAAACATCTTGGTCGGGTAAATAAGTGCCGTCAGCCAAAGGCAATAATGTGCCTTCCACAGGAATAAACTGCGCTGCTGTATCACTATCAGTATCTTGGAATAACCCGATTAGCGTTAGCGTTGTATCGTCAGAAGGCATGAAGGAAAGTGACGGCATGAATACTTGGGTGTCATCGCTAACGTAATCAACCTGAGAGTCAGCATTACGATATATACCAACAAAACGCCCCATCCACTTATCATCTTCAGACAGGCTGCCGTTTACATCCACCCCAACTTGCGCGCGGTCGAAGCTTCCGTAGGACAACACCACTTCGCTTCCTTTGCCTAACGTCGGCGTTTTTGACACATAGTTCATTATGCCACCGGGAGAGCCCTGACCGTAAAGTACAGAGGCAGGCCCCTTGAGCAGCTCAACCTGTTCCATTGTGTAAATTTCAGCTCGCGTAGAATTATAGCTGCCAAACAACTCTTGAATTGAGTCGCGATAGCGCGGAATACTTAATCCTCTGGAAGAGATTGAATCGACTCGGGTGGCGTATCCGTATGACTCCCCCGTCACACCCGCCATATAAGTGGCAGACTGAGAAAGATTTAACACACCTTTTTGCTTTAAATCTAATGCGGTTTCAATGGAAATTGTACGGGCGAGCTCAACAATCGGTGTATTTGTTTTTGTTGCGCCAAACGGAGAACGCATGCCCACTACTTCAATCTTTTCTACTGCATTCGCTTCTGCTTTTTCCGCTGTTGCTTCTCGCTTATCTATAGCTAAGCCAGTGCCACTTTCATCTTCCTGAGCATGTGCGTGAGACACTAAGATAGCCGCTACCGACAAGCTGAGTAATTTCTTATTCATGTTGTGTGTTTTCTGTTATTAATTTTTAAGACCCATCAATTCGCCTATTACAAGAATGAAGTGAACTGAAGGCTGCATTAGTACTTTCGTCTAATTTAGCAAAAATTTACACAAATGATAACCAGTATCATTCACATTAACATCAATAAGTAACAGAAAACGCGTTAACCGAGGTTGTTAAGTAACATAAAGATACGCGCATACAAAAAAGCCGAACTAACAGCGTTAGCTCGGCTTTAACTCTCATGAGAAGTGAAAGGCTAATGACTATGCCGCTTCACTTTCCTGTTCAGACTCAACCACTTCATGGCTTAACAAGTATTCAAATGCAGCAAGCGATGCTTTCGCGCCCTCGCCCATCGAAATAACAATTTGCTTATACGGTACTGTTGTTACGTCACCGGCTGCAAATATACCCGGCTCAGATGTATGACACTTAGTATCAACGATAATTTCGCCATACTGTGTCATGTCTACCGTGCCCTTCATAAACTGACTGTTAGGCACAAGTCCAATTTGAACAAATACACCTGCAAGTTCACGGGTGTGCACTTCGTTAGTTGAGCGATCTTGGTATTCAATTGCGTTCACTTTGCCATTTTCAGCAGTAATTTGGCGCGTTGCCGCGTTCTTGATAATGGTAATATTATCGCGCTTTTGAGCTTGATCGATAAGTACCTTATCCGCTTTTAGTTCTGGCATAAATTCAAATACCGTCACCGATTTTACAATGCCTGCAAGATCAAGTGCCGCTTCAATACCTGAGTTACCACCGCCAATGACCGCTACGTCTTTACCTTTGAAGAAAGGGCCGTCGCAGTGTGGGCAGTACGCAACACCATTACCGATGTTCTCTTTTTCGCCCGGAACACCAAGTTCTCTCCAGCGGGCGCCTGTCGCAACAATGACCGTACGAGTGCGGATCTGTTCGCCAGAAGAAAGCGTAATGGTTTTAATATTGCCTTTCTCAATGCTATCAACGCGTACGTGCTCTTTGAGCGTAATGTCGTAATCGCGTACGTGCTCCATCAAGTTACCAACAAGCTCAGGGCCCGTTGTTTTAGGTACTGAGATAAGGTTCTCGATACCCATGGTATCTTTAACTTGGCCGCCAAAAGTTTCAGCAACAATGGCAACTTTAAGGCCTTTACGGGCACTGTAAATCGCCGAAGCAACGCCTGCTGGACCACCACCGATAACCGTTACGTCTTGAAGTGGTAACGCATCGCCTTTGTTTGCTTCTTTAAGGCTAGGGTCGCGTTCAATTAACTTGTTGATAAGCACAGAGGCATCAACTTTACCATTCGCGAATAGCTCGCCATTAAGGTATACGCTAGGAACACCTTGGATGTCGCGCTCTTGAATTAGATTTTGATATAACCCGCCGTCGATCATTTCGGTCTTGATGTTAGGATTAATCAAAGCAAATTGATTAAGTGCCTGTACGACTTCAGGGCAGTTGTGACAGCTTAAGCTAATGAACACTTCAAAATTAAGTGGTTCATTCACCGCTTTCACCATCGACTTAACGCTATCGTCTAGCTTAAGTTCAGTACCCGCTGCATGCAGCATGGCAAGTACAAGCGAGTTAAACTCGTGACCGCCAGGGATACCAGAAAAACGAATTCCCGTATCTTCGCCGTCAGCTTCCAATAAAAAGCTGATTGCACTGCGCAACTCACCATTTGTGTCACGCTCTTCTACGTTTAATTTTTCGCTTACTGAAGCAATGTCGGACAGAAACGTCACAAGCTCTTCACGCTTGCTATGTTCACCGGTCTGTACGACAAAGGTTACGTTTTTTTGCATTGACTCTGCATATGATTTCAATGCTTGTAAAATTTCTTTAGTTAACACGGTTATTCTGCCTTATTTTCGACACGCCGATCCCCGCCAACCTTTTGAAGGGTCAACAACATAAGCGGAAATTGGAAATTAATATCAGGGAGTGGAGACCCACCCCCTACAAATTATTTGCTTAATACTGTGCAGTGCACAAAGCGCTGAGCTTTCAAATATTAAGCGCTAAGCGTGCTGCTTAGATTTTGCCTACTAGGTCAAGTGAAGGTGCTAGTGTTGCTTCGCCTTCTTTCCACTTAGCTGGGCAAACTTCACCTGGGTTGTTTGCAACGTACTGAGCGGCTTTAACTTTACGTACTAGGTCATCTGCGTCACGGCCGATACCTTCAGAAGTGATTTCCATCGCTTGGATGATGCCTTCTGGGTCAACAACAAATGTAGCGCGGTCAGCAAGACCCATAGTTTCACGCATACAATCGAAGTTACGAGTGATTTCGCCTGTTGGGTCGCCAATCATTGCAAATTTGATCTTGTTGATCGTGTCAGAAGAATCGTGCCATGCTTTGTGAGTGAAGTGAGTGTCAGTAGATACTGAAAATACTTCTACGCCACGTGACTGAAGTTCTTCGTACTTGTCAGCGATGTCGCCAAGCTCAGTTGGACAAACAAATGTGAAGTCAGCTGGGTAAAATACGAAAACTGCCCATTTACCTTTGATGTCTTCGCTGCTTACGTCTACGAATTCGCCGTCTTTAAATGCAGTTGCTTTAAAAGGTTTGATAGCAGTATTAATCAATGCCATGTTTAATTCTCCATTTGGTTTAAATTATTTTCGCACGTTAAACACATACGAATACAAACTTTACGTTTATTGTGTCGACATGGTTTTGCAGTTTTGTGAAGATATTCACTTAACGCGAAATTCATGTCTCTCGAAACTGGTGATAAGAATAGCGCGCACAATCACAAAAAACTAATTGGTAAAAATGAATCGCTTAATCAGGTTATTGAATTGAACGATGAAAATTGAGCCAAAATAGATTGATTGTTTTGCAATACGGTTTCACCGGCTAAATTCTGCTGAATGAGAAAACTATGACCCATTCCCGACTACAGCGCATCTCCCACGAAATAATGCTAATCGATGGACACGCGCCATCTCGCACTTTGGCAAAGCATGCAAAAATGGAGGCCAGCCCCTTTGTTTTCTACAGAGGCAGTGCGCAGCTGTTTTACGCTGACATAAAAGCTGGCCTTATCAATTTTCCTAAAGAATGCGAGACAGTTCCCCTCACCAGCGTGATGGGAGACTGTCATACTTCCAATTTTGGCTTTCTCACAGAAGAAGGCTCTCACGGAGATACAGTGATCTTCTCACCCAACGACTTTGATGATGCGTGTGTCGGCAAAGCACATTGGGATGTGCTTCGTTATCTCACTTCATTGCACCTTGCCCAGATACATTGCCTAGGCGCCGTTGATGGAAAGTATGCGTGCGATAGCATCGACATCACTAAACCTGTTGTCAGCCACCAGCAGGTTATTAATGCGCAATACGCATTTATTGAGCGTTATGTAGAAACCTGTAGCCAAGTAGTAGAAAACGCCATGGTGATTAATGAAGCCGTAGACTACTGCCCAGATGCCGTGCCAAGCAAGCTGACCAAACTATATAAAAAAGCCAAAGCTCGCAGCGCAGGAGGAGAAGACTTCACGGTTAAAAGTGCGCTGGCTAAAGCCGTTCATTTTGATGGCAAGACCTTGGGGTTTAGGGCCAACAGTGAGAAATTTTCTACCCTAAGCCCACAAGAATACGCCACGCTACTAGAAGCTTTTGCTCCCTACATGGACGATGCGGTAGTCGATATAGTGAAACGCCTGGACGCGGGCACCGGGTCGGTAAATATGGCGCGCTACTACTTTTTAGTAGGACCAGCAAAACCACATAATTCAGCAAGCTTTGCGCATTGTCATATTGTAGAGGTTAAGCAACAACGTGTTGCGGCGCCTATTTATTATTTTCCAGATTTTAACCCGGTTAATCGCCTAAATGCGGCACACCTTACAGCTCGATGCCAACGAAGAATGCAAAGAAAACCCGACTTAGTGCTTGATGAAGTTAAGTTTGAAAATGCGCATTACCTGGTTCGCTCCCGACATCACGCTAAAGTGGGAATCGACCCACAAGATATTGCAATGGGAAATAAAGCGATAAATGGTGGCTTTGAGTATTTTGCCGAATTGTGCGGATATAGCCTTGCGCTAGCTCACTGCCGAGGCGATAGAAGAAGTACACGATTCGCGTCGTCAGCATCAACATCTTTTTCTCAAGTAAAAAGCCTGCTCGTAAAAATAGCAAATCTTTATACAGAACAAGTAGTTGATGATCATGCGCTGTTCACTCGTGCGCTGAAATAAAGATATCAATAAAAAGCGTATTTTTTACCAGGCGAACAGTTGTCATAGACATGTCGTTAGCATTACTTAACACCTATATTAGCTTTTGGTTAAGAGTTAAAGGTATGAGTAAACTTACCTGTAGATGATAAGATCATGATATTTAAGCAATATTTTAAAAACAGCTTGAATAAGGTTAAGTCATTCCTATCCATTACAAATGCCCTTAGTGTAGTTCAAGCAATAAGAAAATTGCGCTTCACATATCACTCTGTTTTTTCTATTTCGGCAAAAGCAGAAACAGTAATTATGTGAATTAAAAATAATGAAAACTACAAAGGGAAAATGACGTGAAAACATCATTAACTTTACTATCTGCAGGAATCATTTCTGCACTTTCTTCAACCGCCATCCAAGCTAACGATTTAGTCATTAGTGGTGTTATCGATGGACCGTTAAGCGGTGGTGTTCCAAAAGCAGTTGAACTTTTCGTAGTCAATGACATAGCAGATTTATCTACCTATGCCCTTGGAACTGCAAACAACGGCGGCGGTACTGATGGCGAAGAGTTTACGTTTCCAGCTGGTGCGTCTGCAAGCGCTGGTACTTATATCTACGTAGCATCAGAAATTGATGGATTTACTGCGTTTTTCGGTTCTGCACCAGACTACGATACTTCATCAATGGGTATTAATGGTGACGACGCTATTGAGCTTTTTAAAGATGGCAGCGTTATTGACACGTTTGGCGATATCAACACCGACGGTAGTGGCACCACGTGGGAGTACCTAGACGGTTGGGCATACCGGACGTCAGGTCAAACAGCAAATGGCGGCAGTTTCGAAGCATCTAACTGGACTTACAGTGGTGTTGACGCGCTTGATGGCTCGACCACTAACACTGACGCTGCAACGCCGTTTCCAGCGGGTACATTTACCACTGAAGGTGGCGGTGACGTTGTAGAAGTTCCAGAAGAGCCTGCTGTTGAGCTAGGTATTTGCGGTGCAGACGCGACACTTATTAGTGCTATACAGGGCAGTGAAAGCAGCTCTGCTGAAGTTGGCAATAACGTTATAATTGAAGCTATTGTAACTGGCACACGTGCTGGCGGCTTCTTTGTCCAAGAAGAAGCGTCTGATTACGACGCTGACGACGCCACGTCTGAAGGCTTATTTGTAGAAGGTTCTGTTGACGTTGAAACAGGTAACCTGGTTCGCCTTTACGGTGAAGTAGAAGAAAACTACGGTATGACCACACTTGCTATGGATAGTGATGTGGCTGCACTTGATTGTGGTACAGCGGATGCTGTAGCAGCGGTAGAACTTTCTATGCCGTACGAACTTGACCTTGAAACCGTTGAAGGTATGGTTGTTAGCGTGACTGATGCAACAGTGACGAGTACAAACAACCTGTGGCGTTTTGGTGAAATCGTTGTTAGCGATACAATTAAACGCCAACCAAGCGACGTAGCTGCGCCTCTGTCAGAAGCATATACTGCGGCAGAAGAAGCGAGCGAGACAAGCCTTCTTACAATCGAAGATAACAGCAGCTCGCAGTACCCAGACGCTCTTAATTACTACCCTACTTTCAGCTACGCTAATGCTATTCGCATTGGTGATTCGGTTTCTGCTGCTGGCCCACTAAACTACAGTTTTGGCACTTACAGAATTAATCCAAGCGACGTTATCGAAGTAACGTCTTCTCGCGAAGCAAACCCAGTGGTTACAGAAGGCAACCTATCTATTGCTACGTTCAACGTGCTTAACTACTTTAATGGTGAAGTAGATGCAAATGGCGACGTAACTTTCGATTATGACGAAAACCGCGGCGCAGACGATGAAGTGGCGTTTGAATTGCAAGAGGGTCGTATCGTTGAAGCTATCGTTAACCTTAACGCAGACGTTGTCGGTTTGATGGAAATCGAAAACGATGGTTTTGGCGAAGATAGTGCTATCCAATCTCTAGTTAATGCTATAAACGCCGAACTTGGTGAAACCGAGCAATACTCATTCATCGCAACCAGTGATGGTAGTGAAATTGGTACGGATGCGATTACTGTAGGCTTGTTATACAAAGCTACAGTAGTGACGCCAGAAAATGATGCCATGGTAGTTGCTATGCCAGAGCAACAAATTGATGAAGATAGCCTGGCACGCATGCGCCCAAGCCTTCTTCAATCGTTTGTACACACTGAAAGCAGCAAATCGTTCCTTGTTGCCGTGAATCACTTTAAATCAAAAGGTTCACAGTGTGCAGAAGATGTGGCAGAAGCGCCGTCTGAAATCACCACGATTCAGGGTAGCTGTAACGCACTTCGTGTATCGGCAGCTATCACATTAGGCAACGCGCTAAGTGATGAGAGCCTGCCTGAGCGCAAGGTTATCTTAGGCGACTTAAACGCGTATAGCGCTGAAGATCCAGTAGCTGTACTTACCGATTACACACCTGAGTCTCGTGGATACACTATTACGACTGCGGTCAATACAGGTATGGATGAAGGCTCGTCAGTGGACGTAGAGTCTAGCTTCGGCTATCACAACTTGGCTGAAGAGTTTGATGCAGAAGGCTTCTCATATTGGTTCTACGGAACTGAACAGGTGGGTAGTTTAGATCACGTACTAGCAAGTGAAGCCATGCTTGAAGACGCCATTGACGGTGCTCACTGGAACATCAACTCAGTTGAAGCTTACCAGTTGCAGTACGATCAAGCGCTTCGTTATTACCCAGATGAAGACGGTTACGCCTTTACTGATGTTGGTCCATTTAGAAGCTCAGATCACGACCCATTCATCGCAACCTTTGACCTACAAGCAGACGTAGTTGAAGAGGAAGAAGAAGAAAACAATGATAGCTCAGGTGGAGCAATGGGAGGAATTCTTGCCCTGCTAGCTGCAGCGATTGGCTTTCGTCGTCGTTCGACTACTGTTAAGAAGTAAAAAGTGAAAGAATGAAGTACACGCTTAACGGGTGTGCTTCATTCACATAAAAAAAGCTGCCTCAATGGAGGCAGCTTTTTTATTGGTACTCTTTTCAATAACAGTCTGTGTAGTAACCGTTATGCTTTAACAGCCACCACACCAACTAAGTCAGCAGCGTTACTGTCATCCACCTCAATGCCGATTCGGCTTATATACTGATCGCGCTTTTCAGCCTGGGTTGGCGACAAGTCACTACTTAAAAGAAGCTTCGCCGCTTTATGGGCCGCTTCCATCTGCTCGTCTGTTAAATTATCCCCTAAGTGGATTTGAGTAATAACTTTTAACAAGCTCAGTGCAACTTGTTTGTCTTTAGGGGACAGTGTTAGTGCCTGGCGTAAATTGTTGAAGGCTGGCGACAACCGATTCTCTTTGTAGTTAACCGCAGCCATTTGCTTAAGCTCTTTTGTGGTAAATTGAATTTCAGTACGTTCAATCGACTCTTGATTCAGGTATTCATTTACCACTTGAGAAGTAAACGTGTCCCCTTCAATTTGCTTTCTAAGCTTATCTAAAATACTCACACAGTGTTCACGCATTCCTAACTCGTGAAATGCTTTCATTTTATCGAGGCTATCTTCCATCGAGAGTCCGTCGGTAGATGCCGAACGATCCTTCATCAACTTTTCAGCCCCTTTTTTGTCGTCTCGCAAGCACAAGACACGCGCTTTTACGACGTCAATCTGCTCGCCGAGCTGAGACTGCATGCCCTTTTGTTGTTTCAATTCTTCCAGTTCAGATTCTGCGCGTTTCATATAGCGTTCGCCTTCTGTACTGCCAAGGCTTGTGGCTAAATCAATGGTTGAACGAATAACATTGAGCGTTAGCTGAGGTGAGTCATGGATAGAATTTTTAGCAAACTTTGCCATATTTTGAACGGCTGAAAGTTGTCCTGCCTTATCGTGGTTCAATCGAGCAAGGTCCCATAACCGTTTGTTACGCTCAATATTGCGAGGTGCTAGCCTACTCGCCTCTTTCATTTGTTCGTAGGCAATATCGAACTGCTCTTTCTCAATAAAATACTGAGCAAGCAAGTCAAAGGTTAAGAATCGCGTGTCGTGGCGCTGCAATAAGTCATCAACCAGTAGCTGGGCTTCTTCTAATTCATCTTGTCGAAGCAACGACCGGGTTAAACCAATGTGAACCCACGCATGATCCATGCTCTGCAATAAGCTTCTAAAGTAGTCTTCCGCAGTTTGATAATCGCGAAGCTGCAATAAGCAATCACCAATTAAGCGTTTAATTCTGGTGTGATACTCCGATAGCGAAGGATCTTTTAACTGGCGCTCTGCATAGTACATAGCGGTGGAATAGTCCCCGACCTGCATACAATGAAGCATTTTATGTAGCTTTAACCTTATTTGGATAAGGTATTCCAAACGCAGCTCAATTTTGTTGCGCTGAAGAGGTTTGACCCAAAAGTCATCCGGTTGCAATTCAACAATACAATTAACCAATTCAGGCGATGTCTCTGCACTGAGAAAAATGACCGTGGTGGTGTCGTTGATGTGATTGAGGTGCTTTAATTCTTCAAAAAGGTGAAAGCCATCCTTGTCGTGACTGACGTTAAACGCCAGTAAAACAAAGTCGTATTGTCTTGCAGCACACAACCTTTTCGCGTGAAAGGCATTAAAAGCACTGCTTACGTTTTTTATTCCAATTTCATGCAAAGCTGATGACACTACATCATGTACAAGCCCCTGGTTATCGATAACCAGCACATGTAATTCTTCTCTTGGGGTTGGGGCAGGTATTTTTTCCAGCATTTACCAATCACTTCTAACGTCTTTTCCCTAAGCGTCGTAATAGAATACTTGCTATTGCGACGGCACAATGTTGCGCGAGCTGTGCGCGAGAGGAGCTGGCCCATAATTCAAACCAGTTTTTTTAATAATAGCGCGCATACAGCCTAAACTTATTATACATAAGTCTTGGTTTTTAGATACACGTGCGTTTCACAACGTGATTAGTGCTTTTATCGAGGCGGATCAATCGCGTCGTTAACGCTTCCGTTAACCCTAAACCAACCTGCAACCGAGTGACGGCTGCGGGCAGCAGGTAATACTTCATGAGGGAATTGCTCGCTCAAAAAGACAACGAAAGTACCTTTCGTTGGCAGCACCCTTGTTCCAATTAGATCACTTTCATCAGCGTAGAGCACGAGTTCTCCCCCATCATCTGAAGTCCAGTCGTCATTCAAATAGGCGACTAAAGACAACACGCGATTGCCCTGACCTTTAAACGCATCTACATGGCGTTTGTAAAATTTACCCGGCTCATAGCAGGCAAAATGACTTTCAAAAGAAAAAAGCCCCATAAAAAGCGAACGATTTACATATTGCTGCATGGCTTCACACCATGAAAGCCACAAAGCGCCTTCGCTAGATGAACCTGTAATCCAGCAAATCTCGTCCCCTCTAACTTTTTCAGCTTTTTGATAATTCTCTGCGCGACCAATACCTGCCGCTTGATACTCAGCTTCAGAGATTGAACGCTGGCAGGCCAAAAGTGCTTGTGTAATGAAATCAGGTAAACCATGCTCTTGAATAGAAAAGCCTTTCGTGACTAAGTCATCGACGATATTTTCAAATATGGCTTCATCGAAAACGTGAAGAGGCTGATACGACGCAAGTTGTTCTCTATTCATCAGAGCATTTCTACCTTTGAGCGGTTAACTAATCGTGAAGTTAGGAGCGGGTTGTGTACGTTAAAAAACTAGCGAACTTATACGCGGGGTTGAATCCTATAGCAATTGCATCACCACGCATTTTCCGCGCTATTTTTTTATCGATAAAAGAAAAATTATTTGTCGTTAAGAAGTCGCACGCTTCTTGCTTATTTATTATCAATTTTAAAGTGAACAAATGACGGTAAAGGTAAACTAAATCAATAAGTAAACCGAGGCGTATATTTTAAGAGGGTTGATTGAGAGACTTTTCTTCTGCCCTTATTTCCGTTGCCATTACGTCTGCACATACGGATTGTAATTAACAGTTGAAAAACGCATGGCAAGGCGGTTTAGTAAAGATATACGCAATGTACGTATTAAAATTTTTAGCAAAAAGAGTAACCCATGAGTCAAGATCAAACACAAATAGAAGAAACGGAACATCATCTAGACTTAAGAAACTTGAGGCTGGACGACTACAACGATGTTAAAGCGTTAATGGATGAGGTATACGCCAACGTTGGAGGCGCATGGCCTTACTCTAACTATAAAGCCCAAGTTACTACATTTCCCGATGGGCAAATATGTATTGAAGATAAAGGCAAAGTGGTCGCTTTCGCCATATCAGTGATTGTAGATTATGACCAGTTTGGGGATAAACACAGCTACGATGAAATTACGGGTGATGCTTATTTGACCACACACGATCCTAACGGTGATGTGCTTTATGGTGTTGAGGTAATTGTTTCACCCGAGTATCGAGGTCTACGCCTTGGTCGTCGTCTCTACGAAGCGCGTAAAGAGCTCTGTCGTAATTTGAATCTAAAATCCATCATGGCGGGCGGTCGAATCCCGAACTATAAGAACCATGCGCATGAGCTGTCGCCTTATGAATACATTGAGCAAGTAAAGCTCAAAGACATCTACGACCCCATTTTAACTTTTCAACTTTCAAATGGATTTGAAGTCAAGCAAGTCATGTCGGCTTACCTTCCAGAGGATGAAGCCTCACAGGGTTATGCGACGCTACTTCAGTGGCACAATATTTATTATGAACCGGGCACGCCTTCCCTCATCGCCAGCAGGAAGACCAGCGCACGAATCGGATGTATTCAATGGCAAATGCGTTACTTCAATAATGTAGAAGAGCTTTTACAACAAGTAGAGTACTTCGTCGATGCCTTGTCTGACTATTCTTGCGACGTTGCCCTGTTCCCCGAGTTTTTCAACGCGCCATTAATGGGCCTGAGCCCGTCAGATTCATCAATTGATGCAATTTGGCATTTAGCGACCTATACCGATGAGATTTTAACTGCCGTGTCTCATTTGGCCGTATCGTACAATATTACGATTATCGCAGGTTCTATGCCTGTGGTAGAAGAGGAAGAGCTCTATAACGTCAGCTACATTTGCAAACGCGACGGTACGATTGAAAGCCAGTATAAGCTTCATCCAACACCTCACGAAAAAGAAGATTGGATAATGAAAGGCGGAAACAGCCTTAAGACATTTGATACCGACTTCGGCAAAATCGGCGTTTTGATCTGCTATGACGTTGAGTTTCCAGAGCTTGCACGTATTCTTGCCGATCAGGAAATGCAAATTTTGTTTGTCCCCTTCTGGACAGATACCAAAAACGGTTATTTGCGCGTGCGACGCTGTGCGCAGGCCCGCGCTATTGAAAACGAATGCTACGTGGCAATTGCAGGTAGCGTAGGTAACTTACCCAAAGTGGACAACGTAGATATTCAATATGGGCAAACCGCGGTTTTCTCGCCAAGTGATTTCGCGTTCCCACATGACGCAATTGTCTCTGAGACCACGCCAAACACAGAAATGACGCTCATTGTTGATTTGGATTTGGATAAACTCACTAAGCTTCAAAATGAAGGCTCTGTGCGGAATTATCTTGATAGAAGACGAGATTTGTATCGCGTTGAATGGATCGGCGATAAGCAGTAGCGCTACGCTTTAAGGAAATTCTCGGATTTTATGGCTTATGTATAATTGACATTGAGCATAAGCCGTAGAATTTCCTTTAATTTAGCGATAACATGCTTTAGCGCGCAAATATAAATGTGCTGTCTTCTTATTGAGTTAAAGCATCTAAATGCGACGAAGATAGTACTACATAACGAGATTAAAAATTTACTATGGCAAATAATTCGAAAAACGATGAGTTTCCAACCATTAGATTGGATGAAGAAGACCGTCGTGATTACCAAACAAAACGTCAGGCGGCGCCAACAAAAGCAACGCCTCCACCTTCATCTGCCCCATCAGCAAACCGCCAACCCTCTGGTGGTGGAAACGGTAATGGAATCTGGGTTGTATTCGTTGCCGTCATCGCCTTAGCCGCCTGTGGTGGTTGCTATTACCTGTACACCATGCTTGAGCAACAAAAAGTGGTTGCTGAGCAAGCGGAGCAGCGCATATTACAGTTAGAAAACAAGTTATCTGCTACAGGTGAAGAAATTGGTGAATCTACTGTTGCCCTGCAAGTTAAAGTTACTGAGCTAACCAACAAGACAAACGAGCTTTGGGAACAAATGGATAAGTTGTGGGCGTCAGCTTGGCGTCGTAATCAACAAGAGATTGCTGATCTTGGCGACCGCGTAGGTAACGTTCAAAACGCCTTGAATAAGAACATCAACTCAGTTTCAGAAAATGTAAAATCGCAAGCAGCGGCCATTGGCTCGGTTAAGAATCAACTTGCTTCGTTAGCTGATGAACTGCTCGCTGTTAATGTTCAACTTGAGCAAGCAGCAAGCGATAAACAAAGCGCTCAGCAAAGCGTACGTAATTTAACCGACAAACTGTCTGTGTTAGAGCAACGCAATACGACCTTATCTGGCCGCATTACCAGTTTGGAAAACGAAATTCGCGATATAGCAACCAAAGTAGTATCTAGCGGTGGTTCAACGGGTGGAAGTGGTTCGGCTCCTTCAGCTGCAGGTAACCAGTAAACCAGATTAAATCTGTTGCAATAGTATACAACCGAGAATAAAAACCACGGTTTAACGCATAAAAAAGAAAGGGGCGAATCGCCCCTTTCTTTTTGCCGTGATAATATTGCCCTCTTTTGAAATCTATAGGACCTAATGCGCAATGAGTGAGCAAGCGCCCAAACGTTTAAATAAATATATTAGCGACACTGGCCTGTGTTCTCGCCGTGAAGCGGATAAACTCATTGAGCAAAATCGCGTTACCGTTAATAACCAACCACCTGAACTGGGTACGAAAGTGGGGCCTGGTGACACTGTAAAGGTAGACGGTAAAGTTGTAGGTGCCGTTGCCTCAGACAAGTCAGATCGCGTATATATTGTCTATAACAAACCCATTGGTATCACCTGTACGACTGAGCGTCATGTCAAAGGCAACATTATTGACGCTATCGGTCACAAGGAACGTATTTTCCCCGTAGGAAGGTTAGATAAACCATCGGAAGGCTTAATCATTTTAACCAGCGATGGGGACATCGTGAACAAGATCCTGCGCGCTGAAAATGCTCATGACAAAGAATACGAAGTTACGGTTAACCAACCAATCAGTGAGCGCTTCGTCAACCGTATGTCTCGGGGAGTACCAATTTTAGGGACGGTGACGAAGCCTTGTGTAGTTAAACCCACGGGCAAAAATACATTTACCATTATTCTAACTCAGGGTCTTAATCGACAAATCCGCAGAATGTGTGAGTTTTTAGGGTACGAGGTCACCAAACTAAAACGAACCCGAATCATGCACCTTGAACTCGGCTCACTAAAACCTGGCCAGTGGCGTAACCTAACAAGCCGTGAACTAACTATTATGCAAAATGCAGTTCGCTCTTCTACAAAAACAGCGAGCAAAGTTGAGTTGCGTAAATAAATGAAACTACTACATTTAGTAGTAGTTTATTGATAAGACAATTTAAGATTTTGAAAAACGGACATTATCATTTTTTTTCGGTAAAGGATTTTCCCCCTAGTGCTGAAATATTGGCTAACTACGATGTATTTTTCGTGGTGGCTTCTGTTGTTATTGCGATATCTGCTTCCCTTATCTCTTTCGTTCTTTCTGCGAAGATGTCGCAAACAGAGTTACAAAATGAGCGAGCATTTTGGTCGCTGGCATCAGCGTGCTTTCTTGGTTTTGGCATTTGGGCGATGCATTTTGTTGGGATGCTTGCCTATCAGCTCCCTCTTGAGGTTTCGTACGACCCTTTCATAACCCTACTCTCTGTGTTACCCGCGATTCTTGCGAGTATTGTTGTGATGAGTAAACTGCCTCATAAAGCTAACTCGCTTTTGCTTCGCAGTTTGTATATGGGGCTTGGCATTGGCAGCATGCACTACATCGGCATGATGGCAATGCAGATGAATGCCATCATGGCGTACGATGGCTGGTACTTCTCTTTGTCTATTGTGGTTGCCGTCGGTCTAGCAGGTATTGCTTTAAAAACCCATGAATATGTCACCACGTCGCAACTGCGAATAATCAAACAAATTGTTCCCGCCATTATAATGGGCAGCGCTATTTCCGGTATGCATTACACCGGCATGCTGTCTATGCACGTATATGCACTGCCTTCTACGCAAATACTACAAGAGCCAGAAACCAAAAACCTCGCTTATTTGGTCATGCTAATGGTGATGCTTTTCGCGTTTACTATTCTTATTTTTATCGAGCTGCGAGCACGTACGTTACTGCTAGAGCGCTATAACGCGGTGTTAAATACAGTACAAGAAGGCGTATTGACTTTCGACAGTGCCGGCATGGTTGAATTTGCCAACCCTGTCGCGTTAAGCATGTTTGGTCTCGACAGTTTTTCTCCTCAGACCATTCACATACGCGAGCTTGTGAGCCCTTCTGAGCATGCCCATGAGCCACTCCTGATAGGATTAAAAAAAGCGGCAAAGAATAGTGCAGCGCACAACGTGCCTTTAACTTTGGACGGTATTCGGAAAAGCGGAAAGGTTTTTCCTTTAACACTTCGCATTAATTCGCTGCCGGGAAACCATATTTCATATGTGTGTACGGTAAAAGATTTGTCTGACGTCAAGAACCAAGAAGTTTTTGCACAAACGGTGTTTGACGCACTGCCCAATATGTTGATTGTAAAGCGTGCCGACAGCCTTTCGATTACCCATGTAAATGATGCGGGAAGTAAAATATTGGGCACCGACAAAGCGTCACTTGTGGGGCTATCTGACTTTGATATATTCGACGAGGCGGAGGCCAAGAAATTTATATCTGACGACAAGCAATTACTTTCAAGTTCTGAAAAGCAAATCGTTAACGAATTCAAACTCAATATAGGTGGTGTGACGCGCTTTTTTGAGACCAAAAAGATTGTCATTGATGACAACTACGGCACCCCTCAATACATATTGGCACTGTCTGAAGACGTAACAAAATGGCGGGAAGCTCAACAGACGCTTAAAACGTTAAACCGCCGCATGTCTATGGCCGCTGACGCAGCACACATAGGTGTATGGGAGTGGGATATCGCTACTAACGAGCTCATTTGGGATGAGTGGATGCATAAAATCTACAATGTCTCCAAAGCTGGGTTTAGTGGTCAATTTAGTGACTGGGAATACACAGTTCACGATGACGATATTGCCAATGTGAAGCAAAAGATAGAGCAATCAATAAAAGATAGCTCAGGATTTAACGCAATTTTTAGAGTGAAAGCCGCTGGCGACAAATATCGTCATGTTAGCGGTTATGGTCGCATTGAAGGCAACAAGATGTTTGGTATTAATGTTGATATCACCGAGCAAGTCGAAGCAGAACAGAAAATTAGAAAACTGGCAAATAGCGATACGCTAACAGGTTTAGCGAATAGGCTTGCCCTATCTACCTATATGCGAAATGAGCTTCCTCGATTAGAGAGAAACAATAAGGTGTGTACGCTACTTTATCTGGATCTCAATCGATTTAAGCCCATTAATGACGAATACGGCCATACAATCGGTGACGAAGTTCTTGTTGAGCTTGCACAAAGGCTTCAATCCATGTGTCGCGTGTACGATATTGCATCACGGGTTGGTGGTGATGAGTTTATCGTAGTAATCACCGAGCTAAGCACTGAATACAATGTAGAGACACTTAAAGCCCGACTTGCTAAAAAGCTTACACAGCCTATTACTACCACACAAGGCGCGTTCAGCGTTGGCGTTAGCATAGGTCACGCGAGCTATCCAGAAGAAGGTAAGACGCTAGAAGAGTTAATTTACATTGCAGATGAGCGGATGTTTGAAGATAAAAAGCAAAACATACCGTCGAACTAACGCGTAGTACAAACACAAGGTTAATTGGCTGGCTTTATACATGTACTAGGGCGTATTGCACTTTGCTGTACATTGTTGCAAAAAAAGCGCCCATTGGGCGCTTTTCTTGAAACCTAGTCTTATCGACGTAGACCTAGACGCTTGATAAGGTCAAGGTAACGCTCTGCGTTCTTGCCTTTAAGGTAGTCTAGAAGCTTACGACGTTGGCTAACCATACGTAGAAGACCACGACGTGAGTGGTGATCTTTCTTGTGATCAGCAAAGTGACCTTGAAGCTTGTTGATGTTGTGAGTAAGCAAAGCAACTTGAACTTCTGGTGAACCAGTGTCGCCTTCTTTAACGCCGTACTCAGCAATGATTTTTGCGGTTTCTGCTTTAGTTAGTGACATATCATTCTCCTAATATTAATGCTTCGCCGATCACTAATTCAGCAAAGCGGAATGAGCGCCGTATTATAATGACGTTTACAGACTTAGCAAGCCATAAACCGTCTTTATTTACCGGCGCAGCTACAATGGATAAACAACTCGACGTTTTGGGTTAACAAACACTTCTTGGTTAGGGATACCTTGGTCTTTCGGGTCAAGAACCCCTTCCCCTACGCCTAAGAAAATACCACTGGTATCGTCGCCATGGTAAACGCGGTAAGACACGCCTTCACCCAGCGCTTCGCTACAAATCCCTTTTACAGATTGGCCGTTATCAAAACGGTTTCTTTCAGCGTCGTTAATGGTCACAAAGGGCAAACGACTTACAGCGGTATCCATAGGAATCAATAAGTCATCCAGCGCTTTAAAGTCACCTTCTTCCAGTGATTCCTGAATTTCAATTAACTTATCCAGCGAGACCATTTTATCCGTAGGATAGTCTGCTACTTCCGTACGGTGTAAGCGAGTCACGTAGGCGCCACAGCCAAGGTTCTGACCTAAATCATCTACGATAGAGCGAATATAAGTGCCCTTGCTGCATTTAATGCGCATTTCTACAAACGGCAGTTCAATACGCAGTACATCTAATTCATACACTTCAATATCGCGGGGTTCACGCTCAATCTCTATACCTTGACGTGCATAGTGATAAAGTGGCTTACCTTGATGTTTAAGCGCTGAAAACATGGACGGGATTTGTTTACTCTTACCTAGAAACGCCAAGCACGCATCACGTACTTGTTCTTCGCTTACATCAACAGGCTTTTCTTCAACCACTTCGCCATCGGCGTCAGACGTAGTGGTGCGAACACCTAGTTGAGCAGTTACCTCGTAGGTCTTTTCTGCATCCAGAAGAAACTGAGAAAACTTCGTAGCTTCACCCAAGCACAGCGGCAACATGCCACTGGCAAGTGGATCAAGTGCGCCTGTATGCCCAGCCTTCGCAGCTTTGTACAGCCAGCGCACTTTTTGAAGCAGTTGGTTAGATGACCCACCAAGCGGTTTATCAAGCAATACTATGCCGTTAATCTCACGGCCTTTACGACGTCTTGCCATTTACTCCTGCTCTTGTGGATCGTCTTTATCGCGCTTTGACTCATCTTTTGCGATGGTCTGAGACACAAGATTAGAGATACGCATACCTTCAACAATCGACTTATCTTCAAAGAAGTGAAGATCAGGCACTGAGCGCATGCGAATACGTTTAGCTAGAATACTGCGGATAAACTTTTTGTATTCTGCCAGTTGTTTAATTTGCGCTTTACCTTCTTCTTCGGTGCTGTTGTAGATAGTCACAAAGATTTTTGCATGTGCTAGGTCGCGCGACACATCTACGTCAGAAACCGTGATCAAGGGCATGTCGCCAACGCGGTGCTTGTATTCATTTTGCAGAATGCTCGCCACTTCTTTATGGACTTGCTGAGCGACTCTGTCGGTACGTGAAAATTCACGGGCCATTATACTCTCCTTTCCTTATTTAACGCTGAGCATGCGCGAGGTCTGTTTGTTGTATACAGACAAAAACGGGAGCACTCGGCCCCCGTTTCTCACATGCCGAATTAACTAAGGCAGTTAAATTTCGCGCTTAACCTCAACGATTTCGAAGACCTCGATTTGGTCGCCTACTTTCACGTCGTTGTAGTTCTTAACGCCGATACCACATTCCATACCGTTACGTACTTCTTGTACGTCATCTTTAAAGCGACGCAGTGACTCTAGTTCACCTTCGTAAATTACTACGTTGTCGCGAAGTACACGGATTGGGTTGCTACGCTTAACGTTACCTTCAGTAACCATACAGCCCGCAATTGCGCCCAGTTTCGGTGACTTAAATACGTCACGTACTTCTGCAAGACCAATGATTTCCTGCTTGAATTCTGGTGCAAGCATACCACTCATGGCCGCTTTCACTTCGTCAATTAGGTTATAGATAACGCTGTAGTAACGTAAATCAATTTCTTCAGCTTCTAGTACGCGACGCGCTGTTGCATCGGCACGAACGTTAAAGCCTAGTACGATAGCGCCTGATGCAGCCGCAAGGGTTGCGTCAGTCTCAGTGATACCACCTACACCACTACCTACAATGTTCACTTTTACTTCAGAAGTAGAAAGCTTAACAAGTGATTCAGAAATTGCTTCTACAGAACCCTGTACGTCAGCTTTAAGTACGATGTTAAGTTCGCTAACGTCACCTGATTCCATGTTCGCAAACATGTTTTCAAGTTTCGCTTTCTGCTGACGAGCAAGTTTAAGTTCACGTTTCTTCTGATGACGTTTCGCTGCTACTTCACGCGCTTTACGCTCGTCTTTAACAACGGCTGCGTCTTCACCCGCTACCGGAACACCAGACAGACCAAGTACTTCCACAGGCGTAGAAGGACCAGCAATCTTAATTTCATTACCGTTTTCGTCACGCATTGCACGAACACGGCCGTATTCTTCACCACAAAGTAGAATGTCACCAGCGCGTAATTGGCCTTCTTGAACCAATACAGATGCTACTGGACCACGGCCTTTATCAAGGCGAGATTCAATAACAATACCGCGACCTGGGCCTTCAGCTACTGCTTTAAGGTCTAGAACTTCAGCTTGTAGAACGATAGCTTCAAGCAGTTCGTCTACGCCCATACCTGTTTTCGCAGAAACGTTACAGAACTGGTGCTCACCGCCCCACTCTTCTGAGATAACTTCTAGTTGAGATAGCTCAGTTTTAACGCGATCAGGGTCTGCAGTTTCTTTATCCATTTTGTTTACTGCAACGATAAGAGGTACGCCAGCAGCGCGAGCGTGCTGTACCGCTTCTTTCGTTTGAGGCATTACGCCATCATCTGCAGCAACAACAAGAATAACGATATCCGTCGCCGTAGCACCACGAGCACGCATTGCGGTAAATGCGGCGTGTCCAGGTGTATCTAGGAACGTGATTTCGCCATTTTCTGTTTCTACTTTATATGCACCAATGTGCTGGGTAATACCACCGGCTTCACCGTCTGCAACTTTCGCGCGACGAATGTAGTCAAGCAATGACGTTTTACCGTGGTCAACGTGACCCATGATGGTTACAACAGGTGCACGTGTGGTTTTTTCACCGCCAGTGCCATCTGCCAACAACTCATCTTCAAGTGCGTTGTCGTTAACAAGCTCGTACTTATGACCCATTTCTTCAATTACTAGTACCGCTGTATCTTGGTCTAGTACTTGGTTAATGGTTGCCATTTCGCCCATCTTCATCATCGTTTTGATAACTTCGTTAGACTTAATTGCAAGTTTACTTGCAAGTTCGCCAACTGTGATGGTTGCGCCAAGCTTAACTACACGCTCTACAGGTGCAGCTGGCTTGTTAAAGCCTTGCTTAAGATGCTCACCCGCATTTTTCTTCGACTTACGACGACGGCGTGATGAACGCTCAACCTGCATGTCTTCTTCGTCTTCAGCTTCTTGAGCATAGCGGTTAGAGTGCAAGTGAACTTCTTCAGCTTCTTCTTTCTTACGACGCTCTTCTTCTTCCTTCCAGCGACGCTCGTTCTCTTCAGCAAGTTTGCGCGCTTCATCAGCCGCTTTCTTCGCGTCTTCTTCAAGCTTCTTCTGCGCTTCTTCTTCTTGCGCTTTGCGCAGACGTTCTTCTTCCTGACGAGCCGCTTCAGCTTCCGCTTTTTCAGCTTCAGTTAGCTCAGGTTCGTCGGCCTTACGTGCTTCAGCTTCTTTTTTCGCTTGTTCTGCACGACGAGCACGCTCTTCTTCAGCAGCTTTCTTCGCTTCTTCAGCTTTACGTGCTTTCTCTTCAGCGGCTTTTTTCGCTTCAGCTGCTGCTTTTTCTTCCGCTTCGCGCTTCAGACGTGCTTCTTCTTCAAGACGCTTCGCCTCTTCTTCCGCTTGACGCTGCTGTTCTTCAACATCGCTACGCTTAACGTAAGTGCGCTTTTTACGTACTTCTACTTTCACTTCTTTAGACTTACCAACACTTAGCGTGCTGGTTGTCTTACGCTTAAGTGTCATACGTGTCGGTTCAGCTGCGCTGCCGTGTTGCTTACTTAAATGATCCAATAGTTTTTGTTTCTCGTCTTCGTTTACCTGATCGCCGGCATTCTTAGTGATACCCGCGTCTTTAAACTGGCCAACCAATCGGTCAACGGTCGTACCAATGTCGCTGGCGAGCTTTTCAATAGATACATCTGCCATTACGTAATTTTCCCCCTGTTGACCTTACTCTTCTTCACTGAACCATACGATATTACGAGCCGCCATGATTAACGCACCGGCTTTCTCTTCGTCTAGTTCATCGATATCACTGATATCATCGGTACCTTGTTCTGCTAATTCTTCCAGGTCAGTAACACCGCGGCTGGCCAACACATAGGCCACGTGTTTACTCATACCTTCAAGATTTAATAAGGCTTCTGTAGGCTCTGCACCTTCAAGCGATTCTTCGTTCGCCAGTGCACGCGTGGTTAGGAAAGCGCGCGCTCTGTTGCGCAGCTCTTCAACCATTTCTTCATCTAACCCTTCAACCGCTAGAAGCTCACTTGCAGGCACGTATGCCACTTCTTCTAACGTTGTAAAGCCTTCATCTACCAAGACAGACGCGAATTCTTCGTCAATGTCCAAACCAGCAGTAAATAGATCAAGTACCTTCGCGTTTTCTTCTTCGTGCTTCTTGTTGAGATCTTCAACCGTCATCACGTTAAGTTCCCAGCCTGTAAGCTGGCTAGCTAGGCGAACGTTTTGACCACTACGGCCAATTGCCTGTGCTAGGTTGTCTGCTTCAACCGCTACGTCCATGCTGTTGCTGTCTTCATCAACAACGATTGACGCCACTTCGGCGGGAGCCATAGCATTGATAACGAATTGCGCTGGGTTTTCGTCCCATAACACGATATCAACACGTTCACCGCCAAGTTCCCCTGATACGGCTTGTACACGTGAACCACGCATACCAACACACGCACCAACCGGGTCTAAGCGCTTGTCGTTAGTTTTAACCGCAATCTTTGCACGAGAACCTGGGTCACGCGCTGCAGATTTAATTTCTAGTGTCTCTTCCGCAATTTCTGGTACTTCCAGACGGAAAAGCTCAACTAGCATGTCTGGGTGCGTACGGCTAATAAATAGCTGTGCGCCACGTGCTTCTGGACGAATAACGTAAAGAAGGCCACGTACACGGTCGCCCGGACGGAAAGTTTCACGAGGAAGCATGTCATCGCGGTAGATAACACCTTCAGCGTTGTTACCTAAGTCGATGATGATGTTGTCGCGGTTTACTTTCTTAACCGTACCTGTAACCAGCTCACCTACTTTGTCTTCGTACTCAGCAATCATTTGCTGACGCTCAGCTTCACGTACTTTTTGTACAATCACTTGCTTTGCGGTCTGCGTAGTTATGCGGTCGAATTTAATAGATTCAATCTGTTCTTCCACATAATCGCCGAGTTGTATCTCTGGTTCGTCGATTTGTGCAGCAGAAATCGTAATTTCAGCAAATGGGTTTTCCTGTTCTTGATCATCAGGGATAACCAACCAGCGACGGAATGTATCAAAGTCACCAGACGTTCTGTCGATGCTTACACGAACTTCAATTTCGCCTTCGTTTTTCTTTTTTGTTGCACTAGCGATCGCAAACTCTAGCGCTTCAAAAATTTTCTCTCTAGGCACTTGTTTTTCATTTGAAACGGCTTCCGCCACTAACAAAATTTCTTTATTCATTTTCGCCTCTCTTTTGCTTTCGTCGATGAAAGCAGAGCTGTTCCGTTAATCGAACGTGGGAACAACGTTACCTTTTTCGATATTCGCCACAGCTAACTGGAACTGCTGGCCATCCACTTCAATACTTACGATGCCATTTTCGCACGCGAGTACTTTGCCTTTAAAATTACGTCTGTCATCCATTGGCATAGACAAACGAATTTGAACCACTTCACCCACAGACTCGATATAGTGCTTCTCTTTGAAAAGCGGTCTGTCCATACCCGGTGATGACACTTCCAAGTTGTATTCAGTGCTAATTGGATCTTCAACGTCCAAAATTGCGCTAACCTGATGACTTACATCTGCACAATCATCAACGGTAATACCGTTTTCATGATCAATAAAAACGCGAAGAATAGAATGCTTCCCCGCTCGTACAAACTCGATCCCAACCAACTCAAAACCCAGTGCTTCAACACCTGGCTCTAGCATTTCGGTTAGTTTCTCTTCAAGTTTTGCCAATGCAAACCTCCAAAAACGAAAAAAGGGCCTAAAGCCCACCTGTCATCACCCGGCTCAGCGAGGCTGACTCCAGGTTTTAATACAACAAAAAGCCCCGGACTAGCGGGGCTTTTATTAAAATTCTGAACCCATACCTGCCAACAAGGGCAGTTGCAAACCTATGGGTAAAACCACCGTTAGGTGATAGCTTGCTAATGATAAGTGCGTTACTTTCCTGTACTGAGGGAGCCCGCTCTCATCACTTAATGATCACATTATACGTATAGCCGTCGCATTAAGCAACAGCCAATAGGCGCAGACACTGGAGGGTGTCGATTTTTTCTGTGTAAAATTCGGCCTGCATGAAAGTATTTTAATTGCGGTTTAGTCCAGCAGACTTAGTCTTCGTCTTTAAATGTCGCTTTAATATCAAGAATTTTAGGCATAATTTCTATCATCAAATCGACAAGTCTGGGTTCGAAATGCTTTCCCTTTTGGCTTTGAAGAAAATCTACCGTTTTTTCAATACTCCAGGCGTCTTTATAAGGACGTTTGCTGGTTAAGGCATCAAACACGTCTGCAATGGCGCAAATACGCCCCTCAATGGGAATATCTTCACCCGCAAGCCCTTTAGGATAGCCTGACCCGTCCCATTTCTCATGGTGGGTTAGCGAAACAGACTTTGCAACTTTCAACAACAAAGAATCGCCGCAATCACCAATGATTTCCGCACCAATCTCAGGGTGGTTTTTCATGGTGGCAAACTCTTCGTCTGTCAGCTTCCCTGGTTTCAACATTATACTATCAGCAATACCAATTTTGCCGATGTCGTGCATCGGTGCAGCATGAAGCAGAATTTCAGCCTGTTTATCTGTAAGTCCATAGGCAAGCGCAAGTTCTTTCGAATAATGGCTCATGCGCATGACATGCATGCCCGTCTCATTGTCTTTATATTCCGCCGCTCTACCTAAACGCTGTACAACTTGTAAACGGCTATCAAGTAACTCGTCAGCTTGCACCAAACTGAGGTGGGTTTTAACCCGCGCTTTTACGATGGCCGGAGATATAGGCTTAGTAATGTAGTCCACAGCGCCCGCTTCGAAGCCTTCCGTTTCTTCGTGTTCATCATTTAAGGCGGTGACGAATATAACGGGAATGTGTCTTGTATCTGCTTGCTGTTTGAGCTGGCGGCATACTTCAAAACCCGTCAGTCCTGGCATCATAACGTCAAGCAATATCAAATTTGGCTGTCTAGTCTCAGTGAGCTTTAACGCTTCTTCGCCATTTCTTGCAAAAATAAGCTGATAATCATTAGCGAGAAGTTGCTTTAAAACCCTTAGGTTTACTGGCTCATCGTCAACGAGTAATAAAGTAGGTTTTGTGATTTCAATGTTTAACATGCCGCGTCTCTTGGCTACTTTAATTCTTGTATCAATGTAGAGATGCGCTCATGCGCCAACTCGAACTCAAAATCATCGATATCTAAGAGAATTTGAGTTATTTGTTCTTTGTGACTAGAACACCCAACTTCGCGTAAAAATGACAATTCATCTTCATCTACCATGTTTTGCTCTACACTATCGAGCATAGCCTCCAAATGACTCAGCAGCAATGCATTATCGATACTTTCATTAATGGCATTTTCGGCATACAGTGGCGATTCGCTAAGCATCAACTCGATTTTATCTAAGGCATCACGAAGACGGTTAACGTCTTCAATATTCACCTCTGATTTTAGAGCCTGAGCTTCAATTTCCCTGGTCGTATGATAGAAGGTGGTTAAGCAAAGATTACCCGATGTACCTTTTAAACCGTGTGAAAGTGTGGCAACCGCTTTATAGTCTTCACGAATTGCCGCCCCCATTAAGTCGTCGACTTTATCCCTGCAGGTAGTAGAGAATTTATCCACCTCTTGTAGGACGGCCTCTTCACTCCCCCATAAATCGATGGCCTTCTTCAAATCCAACACGTTTTTATCAACTTTAAGCGCAGATGCTGGAGCATTTACTTCTAATGTGTCTGGTACCGAGTCGACCTGAAACGTATCTAGGTTAAGCACGCGAGCAATCTCGTCCATCAATTGAGGGAAATCGACGGGCTTGTTGGCGAACCCTTCCATTCCCGCCTGCTGCGCGGCATGTTTGTCCTGTACTAACACGCTAGCAGTCAGCGCAATAATGGGCGTAGGTGGTAAGCTATTTTCTTTTTCAAACTCTCGACGCTGTTTGGCTGCCTCTAGGCCATCTAACTTAGGCATCTGTAAATCCATCAGTACCACGTCAAACGACTTAGCGCGCATTTTATCTAATGCAATCTGTCCATCTGTTGCCGTTTCTACACTGTGGCCAGCGCGTTTTAGCAGCAACGAAAGCAACTCAAGGTTTTGCTGCACATCATCAACAACCAGTACGGTTAACGAGGTTTCAATACGTGCTGCCTTAGAGGAGAGCTCACTAGATACGTAATCATCAATTTCTACAACTTCTAGAGGAAGTCTGAAAGTAAAGGTCGTTCCTTTACCTTTTTCACTAGTTGCACATATATTGCCGCCCATCAGTTCAACTAACTGCTTGGAAATAGTTGTACCCAGCCCCGTGCCGCCGTACTTTCGACTCATCGATGCATCTGCTTGAGAGAACGGATCGAATACTCTTTCTACTTGCTCTTGCGTCATACCAATGCCGGTATCTGTCACGTCAAAATACACAAACTTTTCATCACTTTTGACATTGATAGTCACTTCACCCTCGTGAGTGAATTTAACGGCGTTGCCTATAAGATTATTAAGTACCTGTCGCATTCGCTCCGGTACACCTCTGTATCCGTTAGCTACCGAATCATCGACATTAAGTACAAGTCCAACTTTTTTGCGTTTGGCTTCTAACCAAAATGTTGAAATAACCAAATCCAACTCTTCGCGAATAAGGAAATCGCGATAATCTAAATCAAGCTTACCTTTATCTAACTTCGCGCTATCAAGTATGTCGTTAAGAAGATGGAGCAATGAACGTGCGGAACGGTTTATCGTGGTTAAGTGAGATTTTTGCTCTTCGCGTAAGGCTTCTCCTAACATGAGGTCGCTAAAGCCTATTATTGCATTCATAGGCGTACGGATTTCATGACTCATATTAGCAAGAAATGCGGTACGCGCAGCGGCAGCTTGCTCTGCTTTTTCCTTTGCCGCTTTTAATTCATTCTCCATCACTTTCCGATGTGTTATGTCAGATATGAAGCCGTCTACATAGAGCACCATGCCATCATCGTCCATAACCTGCACTCCATGCTCGATAACCCACTTCACCTCGCCAGATTTCGCGACAATTCTATATTCATATGAGAATTCGCCCACCTCAGGACTAATAGATGATAGGCGTTCAACATCATCAGGATGGTAAAGATCGGTGAAAGAGCGCTTCGGGTTGGGCAAGGTAAAATCTTCAGGCGGGTATCCGGTTACTTCTATTACAGCATCACTAATAAATACCATGGGCCACCCTGGCATATTTAAACAGCGATAAGCCATACCAGGAATGTTAGAGATAAGGCTTCTAAACTTAGCTTCGCTCTCACGCAATGCATCTTCCATTTCCTTGCGTTTGCGTAAATCAGAAGCGAAAGAGACAAAAACGGGTTTCCCATCAATTTTTGTGTAGCCGACACCTAGGCGCACTGGTATGCGCTCACCATCTTTGCGAAGTACTTCTACTTCTCTTCCTGTACCAATAATTTGCTCAGTTGGTACTACTCGCTGACTGAAAAAGTCATCACCGTATAAATGACGTCTTTCAGGAGTTACTACCTCAGCTGCGTGCATACCGATTATTTCTTGCTGAGTATAGCCATAGATGCGCTCAACAGCGGGGTTAGCGGTTTTTATGATGCCTTTGTCATCAACGGTCAGGATGGCGTCGACGGCGGTATCGGTAATAGCACTTTGAATTCGCTCACTTTCAATGGCGCGTACCATTACATCGCGATATTTAAACAGAAGGCTAATGCCTAATACCATGGTAATTAATATTAACGTAACGATAGCAATCGAAATTGCTAGATAAACAGCAATATCTGAAGACTGACCCGACGTTTCCATTCCTGGTGGCAATACGAATCTTGCTGCCGCCATCCCCGTATAGTGCATACCAGAAATAGCCAGTCCCATGACGATACTTGCAAGTAATACATGTTTTCCTAACAGCTTTTTACTTTTCGTAGCAGCTGTAATGCCGAATTTAATCCACAGCGACAGCATGGCTAAACACACAGCTACCACAATAGAAAGGGCAAACGTACCAAGGTCGTAACGAAGAAGCGGTGCCATTTCCATAGCGGCCATACCACTGTAGTGCATAGTGCCAATACCAGCACCTACCAGTACACCACCTAATATTATTTCAGCGAGGCTAATACGGGACTTAGTTAAAAGGTGAAGCGCCACCCAAGCAGCGGCAATCCCGGGAACGGCAGAGAGCCCGGTAATCAGAGGATCATAGTCAACGGGCAGACATAAATCAAAAGCGGTCATCCCCAAGAAATGCATAGACCAAATACCACCGCCTAAAGCAACGCTGCCGGTGCCTAATAAGGTATTTCGTCGAAGTTTGTCTTCGGTGATCGCGGCTTGTCCTGCCACATTAAACGCCATAAATGAGGCAAATACAGCCACCATAAGCGATAGAATAACCAAAGGAAAATGATAAGCACCTTCTATTAAGGTGGCGTGTTCTTCAAAAGTAAAAAAACGGGATATCATAACGCGGCCATACTACCTATTAGTTTAATTTTCAATGGTGGCGTGAGGTTAACTTAGCACACTCATTTACACAGTGTAGTAATTAATTCAAAATTATCGTGTAAATCAAGGAACGCTATTATGTTTTGCCGTATAAAAAGAAAAAACCCAGCAAAAGCTGGGTTTTAAATGTGGTTGCGGGAGCAGGATTTGAACCTACGACCTTCGGGTTATGAGCCCGACGAGCTACCAGACTGCTCCATCCCGCGACTGTACGGTATAGCTTGCGATTGCAATGCTTTGTAATACTGGTTTTCAAATTGGTTGCGGGAGCAGGATTTGAACCTACGACCTTCGGGTTATGAGCCCGACGAGCTACCAGACTGCTCCATCCCGCGCTTGTACGGTAAAGCTTGCCTTTGCAATGCTTTGAAATTCTGGTTATTTTTTGTGGTTGCGGGAGCAGGATTTGAACCTACGACCTTCGGGTTATGAGCCCGACGAGCTACCAGACTGCTCCATCCCGCGCCAGAAAATTATTGTTGTAAGCGCTTCATTTAATGCCTCGCTTCAACGTGGTGCGTATTATACATAGGGACTTTCGCAACACAAGTACCAGCATGCGAAATATTTCATTTTTCTGACTGTTAGCGGTTTAATTGACCAACATGAACAAAGTTAATACGAATTAACCGATTTTCGGTTCCTATTTACACACGTTGATCCAAGCTATTTAAACTTTTCCATTTTTTCAGCCAACGAGAAATCTAATTCTGTTAGCCCACCAGCGTCGTGCGTAGTCAATGTTACCTCTACTTTATTATAAACATTGAACCACTCTGGATGATGTTTTAGCTTTTCCGCCCAAATCGCAATTTGAGACATCCACCCAAAAGCTCGGATAAAGCTCTTAAACATAAACGTCTTTTTGATAGTGTCTCCACTTTGCTCCCATGGTGTGTCATCGGAAACCAGTTCATTGAGCGCTTTCAATTTTTCGTTAATTTCATTATCAGACAGCTTCGTCGCCATTCTTATCTCCTTCAATCACTGATGATTACGTAAAAGTCTTACCTACTACGAGGTACTTTAATCGATTGGTTTAACATTAGAAGAGACTGGAGACAAAATCACAAAGAGGAGTGGAGGCTAAGGTTTACAAAAAAGCCACCCTTCAACTTTTATAGTCAAAGGGTGGCTATACTTCTACCTTATTAACCGATTAGAACTCGATAGCTAAGCGCGCATAGATTTGACGACCTCGTGGATCGTGAACCTTAGAGTCAAACCCGCTGTTAGTGAATAGCTGTGGAGGCTCTTCGTCGAACATGTTAATTGCGCCTAACGTCAACACATAACTTTGTTCTGTATCATATAAGCCGCCTAAGTCGATGTTGTATTGAGCATCTACCGTCAAGTGACTATCCACTTCGTAAAAGCCACCTGAACAACCACCCACGTTTGCAGTACCGTCCGCGCAATTTTGATCATCATCATATGATGAGATGTAGCGAAGGAAGATATTGGCTGCATGGATATCGTTTTGCCAAGCCAGCCCCAAGTTCGCGCGCAATTCAGGAGAAGACACACCAATGTTATTGAAGTTACGGCGTCCCGCACCATCAATGTTCCCTGCCTGTGGGTCCATCAAGTCATACTTAGTGATGTAGGTCGCATTCAACGTAGGTGTAAAGTTACCGAAGTCTGTCTCTATTTTATAACTGGTTACAAAATCAAGACCCGATGTTTCCAAAGAACTCGCGTTAACATACGTGTTATTTACTTGAAGAACAGGCCCAGTCAGCGGGTCTCCAGCACGGATGACGCGGTCTGGGTTAGTCGGATCATCATTTAGTACCGCCTGCGCGTTCTCTTGAATGATCAAGTCTTCAAACTCGAAATTCCAATAATCAACTTCAACAGAAAAGTCTCTGAAAGGCTCGTATGAGAAGCCAATGTTATAGGCTGTCGACTCTTCAGGTTTTAGCTCTTCATTACCCGATGTTCTAACAGCCACAAATGCCGTAGCACCTTGAACGGGGTCAATAAGCTGTTGCAACGACGTTGCACCACCTTGTGCTAAGAACACTGTTGGCGCTCTAAACGACGTAGATATCGAGCCCCGAAGTGAAAACTCATCAGTCGCACGCCACGAAATCGCTAACTTTGGATCCACCGTACTTCCAATGGTACCGCCGTAATCTTCATAACGAACCGCTAGCTGAACATCTAATTCGTCATTAATTGGTAATGCAAGTTCACCGAACGCTGCCCATACATCTTGGCTACCATCAATATCAGGGTTGCCGATAACGAATGTGAAACTGTCTTGGTTAGCAAGGTCATCGTAATCTTGGCTAAGCTGGTTTTCACGATATTGAACACCCAATGCTAACGCCGCAAAGCCACCGCCCATTTCGAACACATCAAACGATGTAAACGCTTCGAAAACTTCAAGGTCAGCTTTAGAGTCAATCACTTCGGTTCCCGTAAAAGAGCTAACCACGTAATCAGAGTTAGGTGCCGTTGTGTAAGACGTTGCAAATGGGTTGAAGAATTCGCAATCCCCTACCCCTGGCGTTCCAGCGATAGGGTCACAATTAGAGCCACCTAGACCGTATAGCGCAAGCTGAAACTCGGTATTTAGTACGTCAGGAACCCTAAATACAAAATCGTTAACCGCACGTGTATAGCTTACTTCCCAGAACCCAGTGTCTGTCACACCTTGTAAACTGGTGCTAAAGCGAAAGGTATCTGATTCGGTATTCGCTGGGTCACCAGGGAAGCCGTTACCTTCAGCGCGGCCGAAGAAAGCGACAGGCTGACCAAATGGATTCTGCGGATGATAATCAGGAACAATTGGAGAAGTTAAAATTGGGAAGCTCGGTGCTCCACCACGTTCAGCACGGTTTCTCGCTAAACTGAATTCAGCCGACCATGTAATATCGTTATCGAACTCGTAGTCTGCACGCACATAAGCATTTGTTCGGCTCTCATCGGCAACATATGAATAGAATTTACCGAAATCAAAACCACAAAAACCAATTTCTAAACCTGGCACTGTACCACTTGGCGCAAGTAAATTGGGTGCACCACCAAACTCCTCACATCCGTACGGGTCGATAATGGGCAGTGCCCCTGCACCTGGAATATTTAAGAAGAAAGAGCCTGGGTTACCCAGAGCACTTGTATCGTCTTGGGGACGACTTAGTCGTCTATCGCTGAGAAAAAGCGGCGAACGGTTGGTATAGCTTATCGCCGCTAGTACGCTTCCGTTATCTCCGGTTGCGCCCCATAAACCTTGTAAAATGTATTCTTTGTTGTCGCCATGCGCACCATCTTGATAGTCAAGGCTTACCATTGCTCCGTCATAATTGCGTTTGGTGATAAAGTTAACGACACCTGCAACGGCATCAGAACCATACAGAGCCGACGCACCATCTTTAACCACTTCCATACGATCAATGGCAATCATCGGTACAAGAGAACTGGTATCGACGAAGTTCAGGCCTTCGTTCGTTGGTTGCGCTGTAACGACCTGACGCTTGTTGTTAAGTAAAACCAGAGTAGACGCTACGCCTAAACCACGAAGGTTAATATTCGACGTACCCGCTGTTGCGTTTTGCGTAAAAGCATCTGGGTTGTTTTCAGCACCCGTGTTAATAGTGAGTGTTTGTGTAATATCCGCAATATTCTTTGCGCCAATCGCGTCGATAGCCACGCTATCTACCACGGCTAGTGGAGAAGGAGATTCGAAGTTTTCGCTACGGCGAACAAAACTACCGGTAACCAAAATGAGTTCAACGTCTTTCTTAGCTTCTTGCTCACTTTCAACGTCTGCTTCTTGGGCTGATGCGATATAAGGAGAGCAAAATAAAGCAGTACCGACCATTGCCGCCACTGCTGTCTTACGCGTTTTAAATTTCATAGTGTGATTCCAAATCTGGGCTTATCACTACCGGCATTACTACCCACACTTTCCGCTAGCGACAGGCTGTTCGATTTCGTGTTGTTATTGTCTGAGGCCATGAACAAATATTGACCTACGCAATTGATACTATGCTTGAATTTCACCTTTGTAAATTTATTGTAAATAATATGTTTACATTAATTTTACGCATGGTCTGACCAGATATCCTTTAGGATAAATTGAAGCCTCTCCACTGAATTTAGCCATATCCCAATTGAGAATATGTTTCCCAATATGGGAAATTTATTCATTAAGCTTGATTGATCGCGCACCTCAAAAATCAGGCATACCCTCTAACTTTCAATACGTTACAAGATTATTTTGAAAGGAATGATTCTTGAAACATCAGGAACACTTTATATGAAGGTGCACGAGGTCTATGGAGTTTCCAAAAATAGATGAGGTTTATAAATTACTCAGCGAAAAGCTAGAGTCTTGGGTAGAGGGCGGCATTACGCTTCTTCCTAACATTGTTGTCGCATTTTTTATTGCAATAGCCTTTGGCATTATCGCCAAAGTGATCGGCAACGTTGCTGGCAAGATTATGCGCAGAACGTTTGAGTCTCGACAAATTGCAAGCCTCCTCACCTCCATAATCAAATCTATTGTTTTAATAGCGGGAATTTTCATTGCGCTAGACTTTGTTGGCCTCAAAGGTACTGTTACCTCTTTACTTGCAGGCGCAGGTATTGTCGGGTTGGCCATTGGTTTTGCGTTTCAGGACATGACGGAAAACTTCATTGCCGGTGTGGCCATGGGAATTAGAAAACCCTTTGAAATTGGCGACGTCATTGAGGCAGAAGGTGTATTTGGTAACGTAAAGGAAATAAACCTTAGAAACACCTTGGTTGAAACCTTTTATGGTCAACTTGAAGTTATACCCAACAAGATACTTTTCCGAAATATATTGACCAATTATTCATATCTTGGTTATCGAAGAATAGAGGTCCCTGTAGGCATTTCTTACGCTGATGATATAGAAGAAGCCGCTAAAGTTATTACGGATGCTATGAATGAAAAAGATTATGTCATCAAAAAAGAAGAGACCGCGGTATACGCAGAGTCTTTTGGCGATTCAAGTATCAACCTATTACTGTGGTTTTGGATTCGATATCCAGGAGAGCCTGGATTTATGGTCGTACGCCACGACGCGATCAGTACAGTAAAAACGGTATTAGAAGAAAACGATATTCTTATTCCTTTCCCTATCAGAACATTGGATTTCAATGCCAAAGGGGGAGATAAGCTTAATAGCATGCTTAAAAAGCAGGATGAGAGAAGTCCAAGTAAAGGTAATACAAATTCATCAACTGAGCAGTCTGATGTGAAAGCGGGTGATAACCCTGAGCAACCCGCAGAAGAATGAAACTAACGGAGATGCAAATGGAAATGTTAAATTCAAAAACACTTAAACACGCTTTTTTAGTACTTATACTCGCAGCCAGTTTTGGGAGTTTAGGCGGTTGTGCAACAGTTGAAGGGGCCGGTAAAGATATTCAAAGTGCTGGAGAAGCCATTGAAGAAGGTGCCGAGGAAGCGTCTAACTAACTCGTTTCTGTCAACATCGGTCTTGCCGATAAAGTACGACTGTGTAGGTAAAAGCCTGACGATTGCTAAACTAGGTCCTGTTGACCTTTGCTATATATCAAAGGTCAACAAACGCCAGCATCTCAGGCTTTTTTATTTTGTGGCATTATGATTCTGAAATACACGATGCGACATATCAACTAGACAACGACGTAGTACACGCATCGTAATACGCATTTGGCAATATGCCGTACTAGTCTGTACAGCCACTTTTACCGCGTACAACAACAATCTATCAAGGCTTAAGCACCGCGAGCATGAGAAAGCCACCTATTAGCGCAGGGTTCCCATTCGATTTAAGCAGGCAACTTGCCTCTACTTTATAAAGCTTCCCTTGTGCCTTCTCAGTGATTTCGACAAGTTTGAATTGGTATTTAACGGCGTCATTACTTTTTACTGGTTCAAGAAAACGTAACTTATCAATGCCATAATTAATCATAGACGCGATACGTTCGTCTGGCGCAATCACTTCAGCAAATGCTTTAGGCATGAGACTGGCAGTCAAGAAGCCGTGAGCAATTGTTGTTTTAAAGGGACTTTCTTTTTCACAGCGCGCAGCATCTAAATGTATCCACTGGTGATCGCCCGTGGCGTCTGCAAACTGATTGATCATGTCCTGCGTAACCGTCAGCCATTCAGGTTGTTCAAGGGTATCTCCCACTGCTAAGTCTAAAAGTGTTCTCATTTTTCAGTCCAATCTCCATTTATTGACGATAAAACTACTATTATTACCTTGAATGTTTCAATTAACTTTTAATAATAGGTATTTATAAATATTCTTGTTACACTAACGTAAATTATTCGTAGATGCTATGTAGCATTGGATCACAGTTTTCTATTAAACGCACCGTGATACAAACTAGCGCCTCTTCATCTATTGGCTTTTTTCAGGGCACTCGCTCTTAAAGGATTAGTTATGAATCTCAATAGAATCGATTTGAACCTTTTTGCAGTATTCGACGCCATTTACACGGCAGGAAGCTTAACCAAGGCAGCAGATGTCTTATGCATTACTCAACCAGCGGTAAGTAACTCTTTAGCGAGACTAAGGGAAATGCTTAACGACCCGCTGTTTGTTCGTACCGGCCACAGTATGACGCCTACCCCCGTAGCGCAAAATATTATTGTTCCAGCTCGACAAGCCTTAGCCTTACTACGCAGAAGTGTGCAAGAAAGTCATACATTCGACCCTCTCACAGCCGAGAAGTCCTTTAATTTTGCCAGCCGTGATTTGCTTGAAGTAAGCATTATGCCTCGACTCATTTCACGTTTGCAGAATTTGGCGCCAAATATCGGGTTAACCAACTACGAGATTCCTAGAAGCCAAGTTGTTTCGGCGATGGCATCGGGCACGTTGGACTTTTACTCAGATGCATCGACATTTACAGACCCTCATTTGTGTAAAGAAAAAATCGCCCAAGACAGACTTGTTGTGTTAGCACGTAAAAATCATCCTGCGCTCAAAAACGGGCTTAACTTAGATACCTTTCTACGATTAGGCCATATTAATGTGTCACAGCGTAAATCTGGTGTGGGCCCAATAGATATTGCGTTAGATAAAATGGGCAAAAGACGCAAGGAAGTTATGCGAGGTCAACATTTTTTAACCGTACCAAGTACGATAGTAAAGACAGACCTAATCGCGTGCTTGCCGTATCACCTTGCTAAACATTACGATCTTGCGTTGTACGAGGTTCCTTTTGATTTACCGCCTGTAGAGTATTTCCTTTATTGGCATGTAAGCGCCGACCATGATCACGCTCATATGTGGATGCGTGAACAAATAATGGAAGTAGCGAGCAACTATAAACCTCATTAACATAGACAAAGCCCTGTTTAAACAGGGCTTTTTTTACTTTTGAATAAATTAAACTTACAGCACGTTGAAGCTTATCGAACTCTGATGCTCATCATTGTGATAAATCGTGTGGAATGCTCTGGTGAAATCGCTCTCTTTAGCGTTAAAAATGTTTTCAACATAATTCTGCGGGTTTAAATCAAGGAACGGAAACATGCTACTTTGTATTTGAATTTGTAGCTTATGACCTCGTTTAAATGTATGTAATACATCGTAAAGTTCAAAACCAATTTCCGTAGGTTGATTTGGGACAAACGCTTTCGGTTTGCTCATATTTTCTCTAAAACGACCGCGTAACACGCCCCAACGCACCAACTCATGGCGATTACCTTTCTCCATATCCGCCTTATTGACATTGTCATCTACAGACGGAAAAACATCGACCAGTTTTACGACTACATCGGCAGCAGATTTGTTTGTTGAAAACCACAAATTTAGGTCTATGGCGCCAGCGATAGTGAGGTCGTTTTCTAGTATTTCTGTTTCGAATACCAGCACATCAGGTCTTCTCGCTGCAAACCTCTGATCTTCGACCATATAGGGTCTATCCCACCCGCGGCTAATTTTTGCAGAGTGTGGAACGGGTTTGTTCGGATCGCTCACATATTCGCTGCTTCCGATGTTATTTGCATTTTCAACCAGCTTTTCCTTTCCTGCTAAGAACAACGTTTTTTGAGATGTATCTTTGGGTGGCCAGACATCAAAGTGACGCCAACGATTACTCCCCGTTTCAAACATAGTTGCAGTGGCAATGTTTGCATCATTGACCCCTTTCAAGTGTTGCTTGAAGAACGGCAATAACACGTCTTTTTGAAACCAAGCGCTGGTGTCAAATCCGAAATGCGCTTCGCCGAGTTCCGTTCCACCTTTTTCACTCTGCCATTGACCGTGATACCAAGGACCCATCACCAGCTTTACATGATCCTTTTTGTTGTTATGTGACATGGTTTGGTAGGTGTAAAGCGGGCCATATAAGTCTTCGGTGTCGTACCAACCGCCGACAACCAGCGTCGCAGGCTTTGTCTTAGATAAATGTTGCAATACATCTCGTGACTTCCAATAGTCGTCATAATTAGGGTGTTGAATAACTTCATTCCAAAATGGTCGTTCACCGTGAAAGTACTTGTCGTTGACATTGGAAAGCGGGCCTAAATTTTTAAAAAATTGATAGCCATCTGGTGTTTCTGACTTCATTCCTTCAGGCCAATACGCAAACGTACCATCACGCTGCTTATCAAACGTGTCGAAAAATATAAACGCCATAGGGGTCACAAACGCCCCATTTCGATGGAAGTCATCAAAAAACCAATCTGCAATTGGAGCTTGTGGAGAAATAGCCTTTAGCGCGGGGTGGCTATTTATAGAGGCGACTGACGTGTAATAGCCAGGATACGATGTGCCCCACATCCCCACTTTACCGTTATTGCCTTCAACATTTTTTACGAGCCACTCGATAGTGTCATAGGTATCAGTAGCATCATCCGTCGCATCTTTACCGCGCTTATAAGCGTCTTGAGGACGCATATTGACAAACTCTCCTTCAGACATGAATTTGCCACGCACATCTTGGAACACAAAAATAAAGCCTTCCTTTTCGAAAGCTTCGCTCGGCCCCAATCGCCTTTTATACTTACTTACACCATAAGGAGCAACGCGATAAGGCGTACGCTGCATCATAAAAGGGTAAGCGTCTGTTCTATCGTTTGGCACATAGACTGACGTAAACAGTTTTACGCCATCACGCATTGGAATTTGGTATTCGTATTTCGTGTAGTTTGCCCTTATATAGGCTTCCCTAGCATCGGTTTCACTTTGTTCACTGAATGCATACGTTGTTGTTAACAAAAGTACCACCAGCATAATGCTGCGCATTACCACCTTCATTTTCTGTCCTTTTTTGTTATTGGATTAATTCATTTACCACCGCGATAGGGTGACGTGGCTTTTTACCTTCAAACCTTGCAACTTGGCTTCGACATGAAAAGCCGCTTACAAGCACTTCATGCTGTGTGCTACATTGCTTGAACACACCTGACCAACTTAATTCGTAAAGCGCTTTTGAATTTTTATAATGTGAAGCTTCGTGACCATAGGTTCCAGCCATACCGCAACATCCTGAGGGCAGCACTGTTAAATTAGCACCAAGTTTCTCAAAAATGCTTTGCCAGCGGGTTGTCAGCGACGGCATAGCCGTTTTTTCACTACAGTGTGCAAGCAAACTGAATCGCTTTTTAATCATCGCCTTTACTATGTGCTTTTCAGTTAAAACCAAATCTAGCCATTCATCGATGGTATGCACAAAGAAGTTACCTCTTTTATCACGCAAATACTTCTTGTATTCATCTCTGTAACACAACACTAGCGACGCATCAGTGCCTACCATAGTTATGTCTAGTGCATGGAGTTGATTTAGTAAGTTAGCGGTCTTTATCGCTTGTTTTTCAAACTTATCCAGAAAGCCTTTTACGTGAGCAGGTTTTCCATTGGGCGTATACGGCACTACCATGGGTTTAAAGCCAAGCTTATAGATCACACTTATCAGCTTCTCGACGCTAGCCGCATCGTAATAACTGGTAAAGGGATCTTGAACGACAGCGATATAATTTTTTCGCTCTTCTGTATTCATTTGGGAAAGGCGTTGTAAATCAAACGGCACTGTTTGTGCTTTTACTCGGCTAGTTAACGTTGGATAAGAAAGCTGAGGAGCATCTTTATACCCTACTTGCTTCTCCAAGAAGCGCTTCACCCATTTTAGCTCTATTAGGGCATTATGAAGTTTAGGCGCACGCGCGCTCAATGGAGCAATCGTTTCTATATTAGCAACCAGCATATCTTTTAAAGGTCGCAAATACCGTCGATAGTAAATAGACAAAAATATTGACCTGAAGTGCGGCACATCAATATTCACCGGGCATTGATGTGTACATGATTTGCACGCCAAACACCCATCCATGACCTCTTTGACTTCGTGTGAAAAGTCTGGCTTGTTACTTAAAATGGAGTTCTTAAACCGAGATAGAAAGTTGCTTTTGAACTGCTTATACGACAATCCATCATTTTTTAACGTAGTGTCGAATTCAGTACTAAGCGATAATAGCCGCGTCCACTCTCTTAGCATGCTTGCGCGCCCTTTCGGTGTGTGCCGCCTATCGTGGGTAACCTTGCTAGACGGGCACATAGGTGATGTAGGCTCGTAGTTGAAACACAGTCCATTGCCGTTACATTCAAAAGCAGGAAACACATCTTGTTTTATGCTGACGGGAATAACCCGCTCAATCCCTGCTCTTTTAATATCTTTCACCGAGACTAATTTATCATCACTCTCTATCGGTGTGCAGATTTTGCCGGGGTTCATCTGGTTATGGGGGTCAAATACGGCTTTGATCTTGCGCATTTCATTGAACAGTGTTTCGCCAAAAAATGCGGGGCCGTATTCACTTCGAAATCCCTTGCCATGCTCTCCCCACATCAATCCACCGTACTTAGCAACAAGAGCCACTACCTCATCAGAAAGCGTATGCATCAGTGCTTCTTGCTGTGGTTCTGATAAATCTAGTGCCGGCCTCACGTGCAAAACACCAGCATCAACGTGACCGAACATGCCATATTTTAAATTATGGCTGTCTAATAATGCTCGAAACTCACCAATGAAGTCGGCCAAGTTTTCCGGCGGCACAGCGGTATCTTCGGCAAATGCAATGGGCTTTTGATTGCCCTTTACCTTACAAAGCAGCCCAACGGCTTTTTTCCGCATGGCATAGATGCGCTGAATATCGGGCTTGTCATAGGTGACGCTATAGCCTGTTATACTGCTGCCATCTCGTCCTATCTCTTGTGTAATTGCCACTTCTAACTGTTCAATATGAACTTTCATTTCTTCTGCAGAATCGGCGTTGAACTCTACAAGATTTAAACCCAACAACTCGTTATCTGGAACATCTGCTATTAAATGATGAATGGAATGCCACACAATGTCGGTTTTCGCAAAGTTAAGTACCGTGCTATCGATGGTTTCAACACTGGTTGCTTTGGCTTTTACCAACACTGGCGCATGTCGAAGCGCCGCGTCAAATGAACGGTAGGATATGTTAACAAGCGCTTTCAGTGGCGCTATTTTATCAAGTGTTAACGTCGCTTCCGTAACAAACGCAAGTGAGCCCTCTGCACCTGTGATTAGCCTACCAATGTCAATGTTATCACCGTCAACTACGTGTTCTAAATCGTACCCCGTCAAAAAGCGGTTTAAGCGGGGAAATGTTTTTAAAATGCCCTCTCGATGTTGAATACAGGTACGCATTGCTTGTTGATAAATTGCGGCTTCTGACGTACAGCCACTTGCTTTAAGTAAAGCTTCATCCCGCGAAATTTTTGCGGTTTCAATTATCTCGCCATTCGCAAGCACTGCTTTGAGTCCGATGACGTGGTCGCTGGTTTTACCATACACTAATGACCCCTGCCCCGACGCATCAGTGCTTATCATACCGCCAAGCGTAGCGCGATTGCTGGTTGATAGATCAGGGGAAAAGAACAGGCCGTGCGGGCGCAATGCGTCGTTGAGTGAATCTTTGACTATACCCGCTTGAACCCTAACCCACCCTTCTTCCAGGTTCAGTTCAATGATCTCATTTAGATAACGACGGATATCGACAACGATACCATCGGTTAAACTCTGCCCATTAGTACCAGTGCCACCACCACGGGCAGAAAATGCGACATCTGGGAAGTGGGTGGCTAATTTACCTATACACTGACAATCTTCAGTAGATTTTGGGTAGATAATGGCCTGCGGGACTTTGTAATAGACTGAGTTGTCAGTAGCATGCGCGATGCGAGCACTATAGGCCGTTTCGATATCACCGGTGAAGGCACTCATCTTTAGGCGCTCTACAAATGCTTTATATTGTGCGGCTAGATTGGATTCGACCGTCAACGCGGGAAGAGTCACTTGTTGATTTTCCTATGTTAAAAATGAGGGAGATTTTGTTACTGCGAAATTTTCTTACCTTAAGCGTATATCGCGGTATACACCCCGCCTAAATGTTATAATATAACATATCATGATTAATTAATAGGGATGTACTCCCTGCTATGATAGCCTTGTGTGAGAGTTTTGATATTTTCATATGACTTTCAACGAAGACATTCACAATGATAAAAGCTGTACCTACTAACATCATTACTGGCTTTTTGGGTGTGGGTAAAACATCCTCGCTATTACATTTATTAAAACAAAAACCTGCAAATGAACGCTGGGCAATACTAATCAATGAGTTTGGTGAGATTGGTATCGATGGCTCATTGGTAAACGGCTCGCGAAATAAAGCACCTAACAATGACGCCAGCGGTGAAAAGCGGGTATTTATTAAAGAAGTGCCAGGTGGATGTATGTGCTGTGCCGCGGGGCTGCCAATGCAGATTGCTCTTAATCAGCTGTTGGCCGAATCTAAACCAGACCGTTTGCTTATTGAGCCTACTGGTTTGGGGCATCCTATAGAAGTACTACAAACACTAGCTGCCGAGCATTATCAAGAAATTCTCGACATACAAAAAACGGTAACTTTGGTTGACGCAAGAAAGCTCGCTGATCCTCGCTATACCTCTCATGATACCTTCAATCAGCAAATCGCCATTGCTGACGTGGTTGTGGGGAACAAACAAGACCTTTACACTCATTCAGATGCCGAAGCATTGGAAACCTATGTTGTCCAACGTACCAAGCCAAGCACGCCCGTCTTACTGTGCGAAAAGGGAGAGTTCCCAATTAGCGTATTAAAGGGAAGCTCAAGTGCACTTACTCATATCAAAGCACAAAAATTGCACGGCCACAAAACTACCAATACGTCTTCAATCAATGAACAGCCTTTTCCTGACTCAGGTGTATTGAGAGTAGAGAATAAAGGCGAAGGTTTTAAAGCTGTCGGGTGGCGTTTCTCACCTTCCAAGGAGTTTGACCGCATTGCACTATTAAAATGGATGCACAACCTTAACGTTGAAAGGCTTAAAGCAGTTGTCATAACAAGTGACGGTGTCTTCAGCTATAACGTTGTTGACAACGAGGTTACCGAAGCCGAATTAAGTGAGTGTAGTGAAACTAAAATTGAAATTATCGCTATTGAACTTAACCCTATATGGGATGAAGAGCTCACTAAGTGTCTTTCGGTTTACTAGTGCAATAATTTTTAGCATCAAGGCAGTCTTTTTATAACATTTGACGCAGTAACAGCGCGAGGCTATCACGCGGCACCAAAGAGAGAAGCGCCGCCGCAGTGTTATTGAAATTAGAGGTGGTGTATTTGTCTAAATACTACCTCGTGAATACACAATGTTGCCTGCAACTATGGTTGTATGCGTTTCTCCATACAGCGTTTCTCCTATAAATGGCGAGTTCTGAGACTTAGAGGCGAAAAAGGATGGCGTTACCGTAAACGCGTTATTTAAGTCGAACAGCACAAGATCTGCCACTTCGCCTTGTTCAATTCTTCCACATCGTATGCCGAAAATGTCACCTGCATTTTTACTCATTAAATCGATGGCATGACCAAGCGTTAGCTTTTCGGTTTTTACGAAATGGGTGAAGATCAGAGGAAACGCAGTTTCAAGACCAATAATCCCAAACGGTGCCTGTTCAATAGGTTGCTTTTTTTCCTCAGGCGAGTGAGGTGCATGATCCGTTGCTATAGCGTCTATTACACCCTCAACAAGGGCATTTTGACACGCCAGCATATCTTCTCTAGAACGAAGTGGTGGATTCATTTTCCAATTCGCATCTAAAGTCCCATCAGATTTTATGGCGATATCTTCGTCACATAACAACAAGTGATGAGGAGAAACTTCTACAGTAACGTTGGCGCCACGTTCTTTTGCTTGCTTTACCGCTTCAATAGAAGCCGATGTGGAAACATGCAATACGTGATAATGACCACCGGTTTCCAAACTATAGTCACAACCACGTTCGACGTGCACAGATTCAGAGGCTGACTTTATACCCTTCACATTGAATTTTTTTGAAATTTCGCCTTCATGTATTGCTCCCCCATTTGATAAAGTCTCGTCTTCACTGTGATCGAGAACTGGAACCCCTAGGTGCTTAGCACTAACGAGAGCTTGCTTAAATAACGCATTGTTTTGAACGCCTTTACCGTCATCGGTAATTGCCACTGCACCAGCGCTTGTTAAGGCGCTGAAGTCAGTCATGGACTTTCCTTCTACGCGCCCGTTGGGTAGACTTTACACAAGCCTTTTTTAGCTGCTGTTTCTACCATGAAACGTACAGTATCTGCATTATCAGCTGTAGGCGTTGTATTAGGCATTGAAACTACTGCTGTAAACCCACCTTTAACCGCGGCTTTACTACCCGATTCTATGTCTTCTTTGTATTCCATCCCCGGTTCCCTGAAATGTACTTGGGGATCAAGAAGGCCAGGCGATAAAAACAAGCCTTTCGCATCTATGGTCTTTACCGACTTTATAGTGATGGGGGTTTCCGAAAGAGCAGCTATTTTTCCGCCATCAATTAATAGTGAAACAGACGTTATTTCATCTTCATTTTTGCCTAATAACCGTGACGAGGTAGAGGCATTATTTATAATTAGTTTCATGACACTAAAGATATGAGTAGATTAAAAAAGTAGCGCTGCATTACTTGCAGTGCTTGCAGATACACGCCACTTCAAGGTGTGGCGTTACAATATCGCACCCTAGATTTTTAGCTTGCTTAACAAGATTTTCAGATATGGTTGGGTCTATCGCAACTTCTTCAACAGAGCCACATTGAACACAAATTAAAAACTGTGAGTACCCGTGATGCTCGCAACATTTTGCTTGAGAACACGCGACAAACTTGTTGTTCAAATTCAGTTTGTGTACTAAATCAGTCTCAGTGAGAAACTCTAGTGCGCGATATATCGTCATAGGCTTTACATCTTCAGAATACCTCGTAGTGAACAAATCCTTTATCTCGTAAGCGGAAAGCGGAGCTTGGGCATCTATTAATAAGTTCAATACTCTTTTGCGTTTTTCTGTTAAGCGCAAACCGTCCGAGTCGCATTTATCCTTTGCTACCGCAAGTAAATTTACAAACCGTCGATTCATATAACCCTAGCGTCAAAATTACGATTTCCTGTGACATTAAATGGCATGTCGTTCACAACCCAAAGCGATTAATCACGCACCTTAAGTGCTACATTATAACATATCACTTTCAAGTAATTATTGTCAGCCCTGCACCACAAAAAGGCACTAAAGAATTGTTTTTGTAAAAGAGTGGTTCAAGCCTCGATGCGAACGACAGAGGCTTAATTCAATTACCTTACTATACTTATGAAACCACATACCTAAGTATCGCTTAGAACGTTTTCAAGATTTCATTTTTGTCGTTTAATCCTCCCGAACAAACAAACAATCTATAGAAGTACTTGAGGAATTAACCATGTTGAAAATTGTTAAAACTTCTCTTGTTATCGCAGCGACATTAGGTGTGTCGGGCGTAGCACAGGCTGATGTTAACGAAGCACTAGCGAATATTTGCACTATCGTTCAAGCGGACGATAAAGGCGAACTACGTAAGAAAATGCGTTCAGTCGAATCAGACTACCGCATGAAACTTAAAGACTACTACTCAGCAATTAGCTGTGGCGGTAACAGCCTAATTCGTACAGCACTGCTAAACAATGCTTTAGAAGCTGGCGAGTTACTTGTTAAGAAAATGCCAAAAAGTGATTTAGAAGCACCTGAAGCTGATGGAAAAACACTTCAAGCTTGGGTTGCGGAAAACGGTCTGCAAGACAACCCAATTGCTGCGGTTATCAACGACCGCCTATAAAACAGTTTCACACCATGTGAACCAGTTCAACATGGTTGCAGAGAAATCTGCACTTTAGAAAGCGACCCTCGGGTCGCTTTTTTCTTTTTTATCAGTTGATAAAATTCAATGCATAAAAAAGGAGAGTATTCCCTACTCCCCTTCGTACTAATGCAGATTACCAATACAATCTAACAAGCTCTGGCAAGCTCGAGTTTATTGTTTGCTACCTTTTCGCTAATCAGCAACACCGGCTCTTGTTGATACAAGCGCTCTACAAAGCCCTGGAAACTAGCGGTAAAACGCGCTTCATCAACCAGCTTACCAAATACTTCTTCTAGCATTAAAAAACTAAGGCTGTGTATTTGGTTATTACTAGCCGCGTTGTGTAACTTATCAGCTAACACATCGTTGATTTCAAGTGACTTCCCGTCTTGAGAGGCATGCCTGTCTGAATAGAAGGCCCAGCAAGCAACAACTAAAGCACTTATATCGGTGTCTCTGTTGGCCGCCAAATTATCTCGTACGGTGGGCAATAAAAACACCGGAAGCTTAGCCGAACTTTCAAGGCAAATTCGCGCTAGCGTATCTTTAATGAAAGGATTGGAGAAACGAGATAGCAGCGTATCTCTGTATTCATACACGTCAATCCCCTCTACTGGGTCGAGTGTTGGCATAACCTCTTGTTCCATAAAGATTGATAGAAGACGCTTTAACTGTTTCGCTTCAACGCTTTCATGGATAGTTTCAAGCCCTGCTACAGAACCAACTAACCCAAGTACTGAATGGCCCGCATTAAGCATACGAAGCTTAAGCTTTTCGTACGGTGCCACATCGCTTACAAACTGCGCGCCCACTAAATCTAAACACGGCTTGGTATTGCAAAAGTCATCTTCAATAACCCACTGGTCAAAAGGCTCACACACTACAGGCCAAGCATCTTCTACGCCCTGAGCCCTTAACGTTGCGATATCTTCATTTGTGGTTGCAGGCGTTATTCTGTCTACCATTGAATTAGGGAAACTCACGTTTTCGTCAACCCAAGTAGCAAACGCTTGGTCAAACAGTTCAATATACGCAAGCAGCATTTTCTTTAACACATGGCCATTGTGCTGAATATTGTCACATGACATAACGGTAAAAGGCCTAACGTTGTTTTCTTTGCGTTTTTTAAGCGCTGCAACTAAATAGCCGAAAACCAGTTTAGGCGTTTTGGGGTTTTCGATATCGTGAATGACATCAGGGTTAGTGGTAATAAATTCCCCTGAGGAAGCATCAAAATTATAGCCACCTTCGGTAATGGTTAACGATACGATGCGTACTTCGGGCTCAGCCATTTTATCAATGACTGCTTGAGGATCGTCCGGCGCCATCAAAAACCCCGTCATTGCACCGATAACTGATGCACTGCGGGAACCGTCATTGTGCTTTTCAACCAAGGTATATAAGTTATCTTGTTCGTCGAACACTTTTTTCATCGCACGGTCGTTCTCGCGAAGACCCACACCACAAATGCCCCACGATAGATCGCTGGTTTTTGCCATTAATCTGTCTACATACATGGCTTCATGTGCCCGATGAAAACCACCCACACCAATGTGAACAATACCCGTTTGAACGTTCTCCACATCATAAGCTGGACGCCTTATGTCATTTGGCAACGACGATAAGTTCGCTCTGTTCAATAAAATAGACGTTTGAGATTGCATAAGAACCTTATTAGCTTTGTAACGCTTTGTGGCGACGCATCGCCCAATACGCAGTAACGAAATAGATAACGGTGCACGCGAACCCAACATTAAAGAATAGGTCTCGGTTCAATTCGTAAGCGGCAACCGTGTCACTAAGAGAAAAAGTTTTGATTGCCAATGCTATGGACACCAACAAACTCGCTAGCGAAGTAAGACGCAGTAATTTAGATACGGCAGTAACGTCTTCAACGTGTTCGTTTTCTAACGCCGCTTCTTGCTGCTGATGAGCTTCAACACGTGCATTGAAAGCATCTACTTGTGCTTCTTGCTCAGGATAAGCTTGTTTTGCACCATACTTTGCGGCCAGTGCTGTATAGACAGCTATGGTGAAGAACCACGTGGGTATGAATAGATAGTAGAAAGACATGACGTCTAAGACGTTTAAACCAAAGCCAAACACAAGCCCCAAACCCCAACTCGCTACCGCTGGCGTGCTGTGAGTAAGGCTTTGATAATGTGCCCAATAACGTGTGAATCCAATACGCGGAAAAATCATGTGCTCTGCGAACACAATTGCTCCTACAGGAACAACAAGTAATCCAGCATACGTTAACAGTGGCAGTAATTTAGTAAACACGAACGGGAAACACGCAATTGCAACGGTGACCATACCGACGACCGCGGTCGTTGTGGTACGTGATTTATCTTTAAAAATGGCTTGCGCGGCAAGTCCAGCGCGATAGAGATTCGCGTTTGCTGTAGTCCAACCTGCAACGATAACAATAACGAGTCCAGAAAGACCTAATGCATGGAAAGCCACATCGCCCGGGTCTAATTCACCAATGGACTTTTGAACAATAACCGCTGTTCCTGCGCCCATAATACCGGCTGAAATCCATGCTATATAATGACCAAATAACATACCCGCCGACGTACATAAACCGTAACGTTTACGCTTGGCAAAACGCAGTAATGCCATATCAATAAGGCCGAAATGCGTTATCGTGTTCGCTGCCCACGAAAAGCCAATCACTTCTAATAAACCAATACCAGGCTCACCACTTTGGGTGAAGCCCGTCCACACCGATGTACTACCGATATGAATAAAGTCATTCCACGATGTAAGAAACGTTTGCCCAATTACAGATTCAGCGAGTGCAGGCATTAGAATAAGTGGACCGCAAATGAACATGGTGAACAACCAAGGCGCACAAATACGAGAAAAATTGGAAACGGCGTTAAAGCCATACATAGCGACAAAGACAACTATCACACCGACTGCAAGCACGACGGCAACAAAAGCTAAATTAGTCGGATACCAATTTAACTGCGCCGGAATGTTCAATGCAAAACGCACGGCGGTTGCCGACACCGTAATCATAGCGGCCGATATCACTGTAAATATGATTACATTCGCCCAGTTATAGAGCTTGGTCATAGAGTCGCCAGCTATTTTCTGAAGATACGAGTACAAGCTCAAACGGGTATCTACAGCGATAGGCGTAGTGATAAGTGTCCAGCTTAGGACAGCAAGTAGATTACCAATTAATAAACCCAACAGAATGTCGGTCATGGTGGCGCCTAGCGCAACAAAGGTTGCACCAAATACGAATTCAGTTGCCGCCACATGTTCACCGGCGTACAAGCCCATGAAATGCTTCCAGCCTTTCAGTTTATGTTTAGCGACGGGGAGTTGCTCGTCACTAACTTGTGAAATATCAATATCACTAGACGTCGACTTCATCTTCAAATCTCGTGTTGTAGGTGTATTTCCCACTGGTTTCAAAATACATCAAGAGCATTTGCCCAGGTACTGGGATATATCTCAATTTTTGTAAATATTTGCATATACCCTCTACTTTGTAAACAGCCATTAACAAAATAAATGGAGGCTTGTTTATTTAATTAACACAATAAAAATGCACATTTAACCAATCAAAATAAACGCGATATAATCTATCCAATTGATACTATGAAGAAATTTTAGAGACGAAATTTGAGGCCGAAAACCGCGTATGTAGTCGTATGACTCAAGAACTGCTTGTTAAGGTAGAACAAACGCCATCAATTACCTTACACTTAGGCAAATGTTCATATAATTAGGGCCTGTTGACCTTTGGTTTACGAATACGGAATTGGCAAGGGGACGTTGGTTAAATGTTAATACTTAAAGTGAAGGTGACTCTTGCAGACACACAACGTGGAACTGGTGATTTTTGATTGTGATGGCGTACTGATTGACAGTGAAGTGCTGTCGATGCAGGCGTGGCAAGCACTTCTGTCTAGTTTCGATATTGCATTATCGAAACAATATTTTATAGAGCATTTTCTTGGCAAGAGCATGGAGCACGTTCAGGGTAAGTTAAAAGATAACTTTGCGCTCACACTTACCACGTCCATGAAAAACAAATTCCATGGATTATTGTTCGACAGCTTCGAGTGCCATTTACAAAAGACTACCGGTATCACCTCTGTACTTTCTGCACTTAACTCACTAGGTATTCCATTTTGTGTCGCCACAAGCAGTTCACCTGAAAGAACAACAAAGGCGTTAACCAGTACAGGGCTTCTTTCTTATTTTGAAGGCCGCATTTTCACGCGAGCACTCGTAAATAAAGGCAAGCCAGCACCAGATTTATTTTTATATGCGGCAAATGCTCTCAACATTGCTCCTAAAAACTGCCTAGTTATTGAAGACTCTCAGCCGGGGATCGCTGCCGCTAAAGCCGCAGACATGCGCTACTTCCACTATACAGGTGGCGCACATCTACAGAATTGTATTGTGACATCGGACAACACCATTAATTCATGGGACGAGTTTTACTCTCGAATCCCTGACATTTTTGACATGAGAAAAATTAAATGAGTAAGAAAGCACAAAACGAACTCAATAAACTCGACGAGGCCGCCAGAGCAGGATGGATGTACTATGTTGGTGGTAAGACACAAGATGAGATCGCTAAAACGCTCAAAACATCACGCCAAAGCGCACAACGCTTAGTGGCGTTATCCATGTCGGAAGGTCTTGTGAAAGTGCGCTTAGAACACCCGATTGCTAGATGTATGGAATTAGCGCAAGGCATAAAGAAAAAATTCGGATTAACTTTCTGTGAAGTCGTGCCCAGTGTTGATGACGATCCCAATTCAACACTTGGTCTTGGTCAAGCGGGTGCAGCAGCAATAGAAAGAGCTTTAAAATTCGACGCTCCACAAACCATCGCGTTTGGTACTGGCCGTGTACTGCGTGCCTGTGCTGATGAATTGTCAATACTTCACTGTCCTCAGCATAAAATTGTTTCCCTTGTTGGTAATATTGCTGATAACGGAGAGGCGACGCGTTATGACGTGGCTGTTCACGTAGCCGACAGAGTTAAAGCACAGCATTATCCTATGCCTATCCCTGTAATAGCATCTAGTAAACTAGAACGGGAAATTTGGCAACAGCAACAACACATATCTAGAATTCACACGCTTGCCGAACAAGCGGATATTAGCTTCGTAGGCATTGGTAACTTAGGCAGCGTGTCTCCATTGTATAAAGACGGATTTATCGACGATGATCAATTAGCAACCCTCGCTGAATCTGGTGCAAGTGGCGAAATCATAAGCTGGATCTTTAATGAAGAAGGTGCGCTGATTAGTTGCGATATTAACGAGAGAGTAACGAGCTTTAAGTTGAAAGCAACGCCAGAAAAGCCTGTAGTGGGTGTTGCAGCGGGCGACAACAAACTGCACGCTATAAGAGGCGCTCTGCGATCGAAATTGCTCAATGGGCTCATCACGACAGAACGTACTGCCTCAGCACTGCTCACTTCTTAATTTCGTTCTTTTCTTATTAATACAATGCCTATTGCGTACATTTTTAATACGCATTAACTTCAACAAAAAGCAAAAAAACAGCATTAACGTTGTTTTTTTGCACTTTATTTGGCTATTTATTGATCTCCGATTGCAATTCAACTTAGTTTGCCTGCGCCCTTTAATACTAAAGGCTACAGCGCATTTCATACCTCTTACATCTTTAGTCTAACGTATTATTCGATATACCTTGTTATTTGAATGAATGTTTTTCATTCGATCTGATTGTTTTTTAATTAATCCCGAACAGACAAACCGATTAATTAAACAAATATAACGAAGGAAATTTAACCATGTTGAAAATCGTTAAAACTTCTCTAGTCATCGCAGCATCAACATTAGCTTTTTCAAACGCAGCACAAGCAAATGACGTAAACGAGGCACTAGCAAACATCTGTACTATTGTTCAGGCTGACGACAAAGGCGAATTGCGTAAGAAGATGCGTCGCGTACAGTCTGACTTCAAATTAAAGTTACGTGATTATTACTCAGGTGTTTCATGCGGTGGTCAAAGCCTTATCCGCACGGCTTTAACGAACAACGCAGTTGAGGTAGGTACACTGCTTGTTAAGAAAATGCCAAGCAAAGACCTTTCTGAGCCCGAATCAGACGGCAAAACACTTCAAGCGTGGATAGCAGAGCAAGGCTTACAGAGCTCGCCAATTTCTGCTGAGCTTAACGATAGAATCTAAGCACTAATTCACATAGCCATGTGAGTCGATTCAACATGGTTGCAGCGTCAGCTGCAATGAAAGGCCCCGCTACGGGGCCTTTTTACTTTCTGTCTCTTTAAATTTTCACGTTCTTCAACCCAGTGACTTAGGTAATCAAGCTACGGTATGCGTGAGCTCGTAACGCAAGCTCACACTTTAGGTATGGATTGACATACCATGTTATTTTACAACATGTTTTTCAAATAGTTAGATTCGGGTTTAATGCATCTCAACGAACGAACACAATCTTAATAACAACAACCGAAGGAATTTAACCATGTTGAAAATCGTTAAAACTTCTCTAGTAATTGCAGCATCAACTTTAGCTTTTTCTAACGCAGCTCAGGCTAATGACATCAACGAAGCACTTGCAAACATTTGCACAATTGTTCAAGCAGATGACAAGGGCGAACTACGTAAGAAAATGCGTAGCGTTCAGTCAGACTACAAACTTAAGCTTCGCGATTACTACTCTGGCATTTCTTGTAACGGCCAAAGCCTAATTCGCACTGCTCTTACTAGCAATGCGGTTGAAGTAGGTACTCTACTGGTTAAGAAAATGCCAAGCAAAGACTTAGCAGAGCCTGAGTCAGACGGTAAGACACTTCAAGCGTGGATTGCTGAACAAGGTCTTCAAAGCTCTCCTATTTCAACAGAGCTTAACGGCAGAATCTAATATAACTAATTAATCACACCATGTGATGTAACGATTCAACATGGTAGCGGCAGGACGCCGCACTGGAGGCCCCTTTTAGGGGCCTCACCCCTTTCTAGAGCCCTATAAAATTTATCACTTCTTTTTGTACCCATTCAGGCTTTTCCCTGTGTAACCAGTGCGACGCGTGCGGATTAAACCGCTTAATTATCAATGGAACATAGTGTTCGATTTTATCTAGTACACTTAGATCAAACGCATCATCCTGCTCACCCCACAATAATAGAGTTGGGCAGTGAATGAATATTTCGGGTACACGAATATCATCCAACACTTTCTCAGATACATTCTTTTGTGGCACTTGTTGAGGCATTTGCCGATAGTAATTGAGCATCGCACTGAGGGTTTCAGGTTTACCCCAGTCGTTAAGTAGAGTCCTTGAATAGCTGGTTTCTTTCTCAAAAAAGCCGTTGCCTAACATATTTTTCAATAACGTAAAGCTTGTATTTGTAAGGGTCCGCTCTGCCCCCTTATCAATAAGCGCAGAGATATACTGGCTTTTTGCTCTTTGCGTAGAAGAGGTCTTTATTGCCCGTGTAAAACAAGAAGGATGAGCAGCATTAACAATAATAAGTTTGCTAATTAATGTTTGGTGAAAGGCTGCTAGGGGCCACGCTATTGCCCCACCCCAATCGTGTCCCAACAAAATAACTTTTCGGCCTTTTTGAACTTTCTCGATGAAGGCGGCCATTCGACTTATCAATGATGGAACTTGGTAGTCCGTTTCACTGGGTAGTGGACTCGATAAATGATAACCGGGCAAATCTTGGGCAATGATGTCAAGTGATGTGGGGAGTATCGCCATTAACGCTTCCCATGTGTGCGCATTTTCTGGGAAGCCATGAAACATGATAAGCAGAGGGTTCTCTGCGCTCTCTTCTTCTCGGGATAAATAATGAAGGCTGGCTCCCTCAACATTCACGTACTTTGACACAACCACTGTGCTCACTTCCTCTATGTTGTTTTTAAGAAACAAAAAAGCCGAACAAAATAACGTATCCAAATGATTATTTGGTTAAATCATTTTCTCGGCTACATTATTTTCTCGGCCTTTCGTACGTCTTTTAGTAACGCACGTGTATTACTTTTATGTCGTTACTCGATAGCGAACATACTCTCTGGCATAGACATCAAGTTGTCTGCGCCTGATTGCATTGCCGAAACCAGTGAGCGAGTACGGGTTAACAAACGGTCAAAGTAGAAGCCCGTTGTTAAGATTTTACTCTTATAAAACTCGGTTTCGGTGCTGCCTGCATCAAGCTGTTCTTGTGCTTTCACTGCCATTTTTAGCCAGAAGTAAGCAACGGTGACATAACCTGAATACATTAAGTAATCGACAGACGCTGCACCAATTTCATCTGGGTTCGATGCTGCTGCCTTACCGATATCCATAGTGATCTGCTGCCACTCGTCAAGATGAGAGTTTAGCGCGTTAGTCCAAGCACTAAACTGAGCGTTATCGCGCAATGAATTACAGTAGTCGCGCACTTCTTGAACAAACACATTAAGCAATTCGCCATTAGAGCCCATTACTTTACGACCTAATAGGTCAACGGCTTGAATACCTGTAGTACCTTCATACATGGTGCAGATACGGGTATCGCGAGCTAGCTGCTCCATACCCCATTCTTTGATAAAGCCGTGGCCGCCATAAACCTGCATACCGTAACTCGTGGCTTCTTGCGCGGTTTCAGTTAAAAAGGCTTTTACGATAGGCGTTAAGAATGCAAGTTTTGCATCCGCAAGTTGCTTCTCAGCCTCGTCGCTACCATACAAAGTAACGTCAACTAACTGCATACAGTAAGCGGCAAGCGCTCGGTTGCCTTCCGCGAACGCTTTCTGCGTTAACAGCATACGACGTACATCAGGGTGCACAATAATAGGATCAGCTGGGCCATCAGGATTTTTACGCCCTGTTAATGAACGGAACTGAATGCGGTCTTTTGCGTAGCGAAGCGCACCTTGGAATGCTGCTTCAGATGATGCCAAGCCTTCTAGACCAGTGCCAACACGTGCGGTATTCATGAACGTAAACATGCAGTTTAGGCCGCGGTTTGGTGGCCCAATCAAATAACCCTTTGCACCATCAAAGTTGATCACACAGGTTGCGCTGGCTTTGATACCCATTTTATGTTCAATGCTTCCGCAGCCTACTGCGTTTCTATCTTGCTTTTCGCCATCTTCAGACACGTTAAACTTAGGCACAACAAATAGTGAAATACCCTTGGTACCCTCTGGCGCATCTGGCAATCGAGCTAACACAATGTGTACGATATTTTCAGACAAGTCGTGTTCACCTGCCGAAATAAAAATCTTCGTTCCTGTTAAGCTGTAGGTACCATCTTCTTGAGGTTCCGCGCGACATTTCAACATGCCAAGGTCTGAACCGCAGTGTGCTTCGGTCAAACACATAGTACCTGTCCACTCACCGCTAACCAGTTTTTCAAGGAACATTTTTTGTAGCAATTCAGAGCCATGGGCTTTTATTGTTGCCATACAGCCCTGGCTTAGACCTGGGTACATCGCCCAAGAATGGTTTGCGCCTGAGAACCACTCAGCAATGATAGATGACAATGAATATGGTAATGCCTGACCGCCAAATTCCTCAGGGTGAGACATTCCTGGCCATCCGCCCTCAACATACGTTTGATAAGCTTCTTTAAAACCTTTAGGCGTTGTTACTTCACCATCAACCCACTTACACCCTTCTTCATCGCCTGATGCATTGATGGGTGCCAGTACGTTCTCTGAAAACTTTGCAGCTTCAGCGAAAATCGCCGACACCAGATCTTCAGATGCTTCGTCGAAACCTAGCTTTTGATAGTGATTTTGATAATTTAGTAGCTCATGTGTTACAAACATGGCGTCACGTTGTGGAGCTTTATAACCTTCCATACCCAATACCTATATTACTTCAAATAGACCAGCAGCGCCCATGCCGCCACCGATACACATGGTGCAAACAACATATTTCGCACCGCGTCGTTTACCTTCGATGAGTGCATGACCCACCATGCGAGCACCGCTCATGCCGTATGGGTGACCAATAGAAATGGCACCACCGTTTACGTTTAATAATTCGTCTGGAATGCCTAACTTATCGCGGCAATAAAGTACCTGTACCGCAAACGCTTCATTAAGCTCCCATAGACCGATATCGTCCATGGTCAATCCATGCTGCTTTAATAGCTTAGGAATTGCGAACACTGGGCCAATTCCCATTTCATCTGGCTCACAGCCTGCCACTGCAATACCGCGATAAATACCAAGAGGTTGAGCATTGCCTTTTGCCGCTGAGTGCTCATCCATAATCACTGTCGCGCTGGCACCATCAGAAAGCTGGCTTGCATTACCTGCGGTAATACAACCACCTTCTATCACTGGGTTAAGCGCTTTAAGCCCCTCTAGCGTTGTTTCTGGGCGATTTCCTTCGTCTTTCGACAAGGTCACTTCACGCTCAGAGGTTTCACCTGTTTCTTTATTAAATAAGGCTTGCGTTGCTGTGATAGGTACAATCTCATCATCAAACTTGCCCGCTTCTTGAGCCGCTGCTGTGCGCATTTGGCTTTGGTAACCGTATTCGTCTTGTACGTCACGGCTAATGTTGTAGCGCTTACCCACCACTTCCGCAGTTTGAAGCATTGGCATATAAATATCTTTGTGCTTAGCAACCAGTGCAGGGTCTACTGCACGAAACATATTCATATTTTTGTTTTGCACTAAAGAGATAGAATCTAAGCCACCCGCAACCATAATGTTGGTATCGCCTGTACGAATTGAATTCGCTGCGGTAGCAATGGCATACATGCCAGAACTGCATTGGCGGTCGAGTGTCATGCCCGCTACGGTGACCGGTAAACCACCCGCTAAACCAGCCAAGCGGCCAATATTCATGCCGCCACTGCCTTGGGTTAACGCTGCGCCCATTACCACGTCGTCGACACTGGCAGGGTCGATCCCTGCGCGTGCTACTGCGTTTTGAATAGCATGGCCACCTAATGAAGGGGCTGGTAAATTGTTCAGTGCACCTTTATAAGCGCGCCCGATTGGCGTACGTGCTGTACTTACGATAACTGCATCGCGCATTTTCATATTCCTTTCAGTTGGGCTGAAAGTTCAGCCAAAGTTTAGCTAGGCCTATGTGCTTCCTCTCGAAGTTACCTAGCTTTACCAAATTCGGATGTCGGGTAACGAGAGCTATCGCTAGCTCTCACCGTCGATTAACTCTCGCTAACGAGAGCTTTGTCTACTTCGCTTTATAGCTTTTAAACGTGCCGCCGCTTTGGGCCAATTTCACCAACAAATCACTTGGTTCAAGCCACATCTTTCCGTAATCACCCAATTGATCACGATAGGTAGTCAGCTTATCTAAAATAGTGCCTAGCCCTACTTCGTCGGCATATTGCATAGGGCCGCCGCGATACACAGGGAAGCCATAACCGTAAACATAAATCACGTCGATATCGCTAGATTTAGCTGCAATGCCTTCTTCTAAGATGGCAGCACCTTCGTTGATCAATGAGTACATGACGCGAACTAGAATTTCCTCATCGCTAATGTCTGAACGCTGAACCACGCCTAAACGTTCTGCTTCTTGCTTGGCAATTTCTAGTACTTCTGGATCTGGGACAGGAACTCGACTGCCAGGTTCATAGTTGTAAGCTCCGCGTCCGGTTTTGAGTCCGTTGCGCCCCTTTTCTACCAAGCGATCTGCCACTGCACCGTAAGCGGGGTCGTGTGCAATGTGCTCTTGTCGAGACTGTCGTACATAGTAACCAATATCTAATCCAGCCATATCACCCATAGTGAACGGCCCCATTGGCATGCCAAACTCGGTTAAAACACGATCAACTTGCTCAGGTGTTGCTCCTTCAAGCAGTAAGCGGTTAGCTTCACGGCCGTAAGGCTCAATCATGCGGTTACCTACGAATCCGAAGCAAACGCCTACCAACACCGCTACTTTCTTGATGCGTTTAGCCATCTTCATGCAGGTTTTAATGACTTCAGCAGATGTCTTCTCTGCTTTAACCACTTCTAGCAGTCTCATCACATTCGCTGGCGAGAAGAAGTGAAGACCAATCACATCTTCAGGACGGGATGTGGCTGTCGCTATTTCGTCTATATCCAGTGTTGACGTATTTGAGGCCAAAATGGCGCCTGGCTTACACACTTTATCCAGCGTCGAGAATACGGTTTTCTTTACTTCCATCTTCTCGAAAACGGCTTCGATGACGAGATCAACATCAGCTAAGTCGTCATACGACGTGGTACCTGAAAGCAGTGCCATGCGGCTCTCTACCTGCTCTTGGGTTAACTTGCCTTTTTTCGCTGAGTTTTCGTAGTTCTTTCTAATAAGCGCTAATCCCTTCTCTAGCGCTTCTTCTTTGAGCTCAAGCATTGTGACTGGAATGCCGGCATTGGCGAAGTTCATAGCGATACCACCGCCCATTGTTCCGGCGCCGATAATCGCAACTTTATCAATGTTGCGCTCAGGAGTATTTTTGTCGAAATCGCTCACATGACCTGCTGCGCGTTCAGCAAAAAAGAAATGCTGCTGGGCACGCGCCTGTGGCGTATTCATACACTCCATGAAAAGCTTGCCTTCATTTTTAAGGCCATCTTCAAAAGCGAGCGTGTAAGCGCCGCGTACCGCTTCGATACATTTTAATGGAGCAAAGAAACCACGAGTCGCTTTTTTAGTTTGTGCAGTTACTGCATCAAACACCGCCTGCGTTTCGTCAGACATGGACAGCGTGATATCACTGGTGCGTTTAATCGCTTTATCTGGCGTTAATGCTTGTAAATACGCTTTTGTATCTTCAAGTAAATGCTCAGGCTTATCAGAAATTTTGTCGAAGACACCTGGAAGTTTGACCACCGACGTAGGCTTGCCTGTTACGATCATTTCTAACGATGTTTGTGCGTCGGCTAAACGAGGAAGGCGCTGAGTACCGCCTGCGCCCGGTAATATACCTAGATTTACCTCTGGAAGACCCACCTTATTGTCGGCAAAGGTGATGCGATGATGGCAAGCTAACGCCACTTCTAAGCCACCGCCGAATGCTGGTCCAGGGAGAACAGCAACAACCGGCTTAGACGCATTTTCAATCTTGTCTAGTACCTCAGGCAGCATGGGAGACAAATCGCCACCAGAGAATTCGCTGATGTCAGCTCCACCCGAAAAAATAGGTAGTGAAGAAGTAATAACAATGGCACGTACGCTGTCGTCATCTAGTGCATTGTTTATGCCTTCTATCAACCCTACTCTGATAGCGCGTGACAGCGCATTAACGGGCGCACTTTGCATTGTCAGCGTGGCAACACCCTGTTGTACTGCATATTCTACGGCTTTATTTTCCATCTCAGTCATAACCATGTCCTGTTTATCACGTTAACTGGATGTTATTGCAGTGTTGTCAATCATCCAAGTTTATTGGTGTTATAGACATTTATCATAATATTTAATATTGACCGCCAGCCCCTTTGTGAATTCATTTCTCTGCGCAGAGCCTGTCCTACCTTGCCTAAGGTTTATTTGACAGAAAATAAAACCGGTGTTTTTGTTAATCGAGCAACACTTGTAATTACATTTTATTTACAAAAGGATGATTGGCTATGCAAGTGCTTAAAACACCGGAAAGCGCCTTCGACACGATCACTGACTTTCCCTACTCCCCCTGTTTCACTGAAGTAACAGACACAGTAAGCAGTGAAATAACAATGGCCCATTATCAATGTGGACCGAAAGATGGACATACCGTGCTATTAATACACGGCGAACCGACGTGGGCTTATTTGTACCGCAAGATGATGCCCATATTGGCTGATGCGGGATTCAATGTCATCGCGCCGGATCTCATTGGTTTTGGGCGCTCAGATAAACCAGTAAGAAAAGAGGACTACTCCTACGCTCGTCATGTGATATGGCTAAAAGACTGGTTTTCACAGGCTACTAAAGGCCCCGTTACACTATTTTGTCAAGACTGGGGAGGTTTACTAGGCCTGCGACTTGTCGCCGATATGCCTGAGCGTTTTTCGGGTGTAATGGTGTCTAATACCGGTTTGCCCACTGGCGACCACCCGCCAAGTGATGCTTTCATCAAATGGCGCCGATTCTCACAGGATGTCGCCGTATTTCCCACATCTTTGATCATTCAAAACGCCACAACCACTGTTCTAGACGAGGCGACGCTTGCAGCTTACGACGCCCCTTTTCCAGACGAAAGCTTTAAAGCAGGTGCACGTATGTTCCCTATTCTTGTTCCTACAAGCCCAGACAATGCTGAGGCACAGGCGAATAGACAGGCATGGGAAAAGCTAAAGCAATATGACAAACCTTTTGTTACGGCTTTCGGTGATAGCGACCCTGTCACTAAAGGTGGCGATAAGGTATTTCAAAAGCTCGTTCCTGGTAGCAGCGGTATGGCTCATACCCTTGTAGAAAACGGTGGTCACTTTATCCAAGAAGATCAAGGGGAAATGCTAGCCAAATTACTCATTCAATTTATAAACCAAACGCAGCTGAAATAGCCACGTTTCAAAAAACATTAAACAGTTACTAATAGGAGATTACCATGGATGCTCTACTCGACTTTTCAGGGCAAGTTGTATTAATTACCGGCGCAGGCAGTGGTTTTGGCCGCTTGTTATCGCTAGGTCTTGCCAACCGAGGAGCAAAACTCGTTCTTTCAGACATTAACGAAACCGCCCTTGAGGAAACGAAAAAGGATGTAAAAGCACTCAGTGATGTCGTGGTGCTAGCGGGTAATATTGCTAGCGAGTCGCTTAATAAGGCGCTGGTTGAAACAGCCATTGAAACCTTTGGCAAACTGGATATAGCCGTAAATAATGCAGGCATAGCGCATAACCCTGCACCAATTCATCAAATGACAGAGGAAATCATGGACTCGCAGTTCGCTGTGAATGTAAAAGGCGTTATGTTTGGAATGAAGTACCAAATACCCGTTATGCTTGCACAAAAGCAAGGGCACGTTTTAAATGTAAGCTCACTTGCGGGACTAGGTGGAGCCCCTAAAGGCGGTGCTTATGCTGCAGCAAAACACGCGGTTTCGGGGATAACCCGCACAGCCGCGGTGGAATACGGCCGAAAAAATGTTCGCGTTAATGCAATTTGCCCATTCTATAGTCCTACCAATATTTTGAACGTAGACGGGTACAACACCCCTGAAGCGCGCGAGCAACTAGGCATGGGAAGTCCTATGAAACGTCTAGGCGAACCGCAAGAAATCGTTAACACCATGATGCTGATGCTTTCCCCTGGCAACTCTTACATGAACGGGCAAACCATAGCAGTAGATGGTGGTGTTACAGCGTGGTAATTTTTATCTCGCAGTTTCGAAATACATGCAAAGGTATTTTTTGATATACCTTTGTATGACTCATCATGTTTCTCTTTCGTTCTACTTTAGGTGTAATGAGGAGGAACAAACAAAATCGATGAATGAGGCGAGTGCAACCGCCTCTGCAATCGAACCCCTATCAAGTAAAACCCAATAATTTTATTTAGCGATTAAGTTGAACAAAAAGAGAAAAATGTGATGAAAAAGCCAAGTAAAAACATTTTTTTAGCTACCACACTTTGTATAACCTATTCGTTGATTAACGTTAGTATTGCGCAAGAAGCCCAATCTACGCTTGTAAATATGAAGGAAGTGCCTTCTTCGCAACTATTAAAGAAGCAACGTCAAAATAAACCGCTAGCACTAAGCACGGTGAAGCGCGGTACTGATGTTTCGCTTCAAACCACCAAACAATCCAAAAGCCAATACCTTATTCATAGCGCACTGCCAAGTCACCGCTTCAGCGCTAAGTAATTTTTAGGCGAGTACTCGTCTATCGGGTTAATCCTTTATTTAAAGCCATTCTTTGCGTTTATTATTCTTTTTTACTCTATCGCACACGCAGCAATAGTATTCTACGAATCAAATATTTATACCAATCCGCATAGATAAGTGCTAACCGACGACATAGCGCTTTTGAAAAAGCAACGCCCTCGTAATGACATTAGCGACATATGAGTTAATTATACTAATTGTGAATAGCGCGACACCTATTTGAAAACTATTTTCAAGATTACCACAGGTAGAAGAAGTCATAGGAAAGAGGTGAACATGCTTTTAAAACCAAAACACATCGCGTTATTGTTCACGCTGGCAATTGCAGTATCTGCAATGTGATAAGCACGAAGGCGTTTCAACATGGAAATGCCCTTCGAAAGCGATCTTAAGTCGCAGTGTTTTTTGCTAGACTTGACGTAGGATTCTTTAGGTTAACGTTTAAAAAACTCAAAGCTTAGCGGGTACACCCACAACTCCCCTTTGTTCGCTTTGACTGCTGCCACGATAGCAAAGACGATGTTCATTAATCCAAGAGCGATGAAGCCTAGGGCTCCTATGATAATCAGCGTCAAGACAAAACAAATAACAGAGTAAATGAGCAAGCTTATTAACCAATTCGCTGTCACCCTGCCGTGCTGATTGATGTCTTCGTTTTGATCTTTGTGAGCAATCCATAGCACGATAGGCAATATGATACCTAAGCCAGGTATAATGAAACTGGATAACTGAGAAACATGAATGAGTGTACAGTAGCTTCGAGCGTTCAAGCCCCAGTAGAGTGGTTCTTCCGTTGACATAATGGTCCTTTTTATTGCGTTGGTTTGATTTGATAAATATAGGCGTTTTCAGTGTGACCGGCATCAAGCTTAACAGAAACAATGACCCGCTCATATTGATCTCCTTCAAACTCATCCAGCATGGCCCAGTTTTCGGCAAGTTGAGTAGACGTTAGCATCATGCCCTTCACCTCTTCTTTTGCTTCAGTTAGATCAGAAATAACAATTCCTGGAAACCCCATAGCTGCTCCCCACCCTTGTTGAACTAAGTGCCCTTCTACCGTACCAGACTGCCACTGGCCATCAATATGGGCGACGATATGGTGATTTGGGCAATTAGGAGCAAGGCTTCCGTAAATAAACAACCTTTCTAAATCAGGTGTAGCAGACGTTACATTGTCATTGTTTTGCATTACTTTGACCCATTATTAAAAAACTTTTCGTCAGGTGTTGAGGCAAATTTAAAAACAGGCCCCAACCGTTCGCATTTCTAGTTATAAATTGCCTAAAAAAGCCAGTGCTTTTGTGAGAGTAATATCGAATTTGTTTTACAAAAGCAACACAGCGTTACACAATGCTAGAGCATGTCTATGTGAACGTCGATTCACGTAAAAAACACAATAATTAAAGGACAAAGTATGCTCAATCACAAACGTACTCTGATAGCAGCATTGGTAAGCGTTTCGCTTATGGGGTGTGGCGAAAGTACAACACAGACAGAAACTAAACCACAACTCACTGCACAAGACGCCAAGCAGTTTTTAACACAGGCGCAAAATGATATTGCAAAAATGCAAGTTCCTGCCGCGCACGCCGAGTGGAGCTACGCCACGAATATCAATTTCGATACAGCAGCAGTCAGTGCTTACTTTAATGAAGTGCTTTCTACCAAGGTTGCAAAGTTAGCTAAAGAAGCGGCGAAATTTAACGATGTAGACGTAGATGCCGACACCCGCAGACAGCTTGATCTACTTAAAAACAGTTTAACAATGCCGCCGCCGGCAGATGCCGAAAAAGCAGAGCGGCTTGCAAAAATTGGTTCTGACTTAAGTGCCATGTACGGCTCTGGTGAGTATTGCAGCGAAGATGGTACGTGCAAAAGCTTGGTTGAAATGAGCTCTGAAATGGCCACCCTACGCGATGCTGACAAGCTACTAGAATATTGGACAGGCTGGCGTGAAGTATCTAAACCAATGGCAGGACTCTATGCAGAACAAGTATCGCTTGCCAATGAAGGCGCTGCAGAGCTAGGTTTTGAAAACGTCAGCGCCTTGTGGCGTGGAAAGTACGATATGCCAGCAGATGAATTTCCCAAGGAATTGGATCGCTTATGGACGCAAGTAGAGCCTTTCTACGAGTCACTACATTGCCATGTGCGCGCTAAGCTAGGTGAACACTATGGCGAAGACGTAGTACCTCAAGACAAACCAATCCCAGCCCATTTATTAGGTAACATGTGGGCACAGTCGTGGGGGAATATTTACGATATCGTTAAACCTCAGCAAGAAATGAAAGTTCCTGATGTTACAGGCGCATTAGCTGAACAGGGGTATGACGAAATCGCCATGGTTAAACAAGCAGAGTCATTTTTCTCATCACTTGGCTTTGAAGAACTTCCAGATACCTTTTGGGAACGCTCTATGTTTCAAAAGCCTGAAGGCCGTGACGTTCAGTGTCATGCCTCTGCGTGGGATTTAGATGACAAAGACGATCTTCGTATAAAGATGTGTATTCAAAAGACTGGCGAAGAATTTAACGTTATTCACCACGAATTAGGTCACAACTACTATCAACGCGCTTATAAAGACCAACCACTTCTTTACCGTGGTTCGGCAAACGACGGCTTCCACGAGGCTATTGGCGACACCATCGCTTTATCAATAACACCTAAGTACCTTAAGCAAATCGAGTTAATTGATGAGATCCCAGACGCATCAAACGATATCGGTATGTTAATGCAAGTTGCGTTAGACAAGATTGCCTTCATTCCCTTTGGTCTGATGGTTGACCAATGGCGCTGGAAAGTGATGTCAGGTGAAGTAACACCTGAACAATACAATCAACTATGGTGGGAATTGAGAGAAAAGTATCAGGGTGTGATGGCGCCTGTTGAGCGCAGCGCCGACGCATTTGATCCGGGTGCAAAATATCACGTGCCTGCTAACGTACCTTATACACGCTATTTTCTAGCGCATATCCTTCAATTCCAGTTCCATAAAGCACTGTGTGACATTGCAGGTGATGAGGGCCCGCTTAACCGTTGTTCTATCTACGGCAGTGAAGAAGCCGGTAAAGCACTTAACGAAATGCTAGAGATGGGTATGAGCCAACCTTGGCAAAATGCGTTAGAAACACTGACAGGCTCACCGCAAATGGATGCCAGTACTATCGCTGACTACTTTGCGCCACTAAAAACGTGGTTAGATGAGCAAAATGCTACACGCCAGTGTGGCTGGTAACTATATCCGTTATGATTAGCCACTGGCTAACATAATTCATGCAGTCCAAAAAGCCTCGAATTTCGAGGCTTTTTTTGTTGAATTTAAACTTTTGTACCATTGTAAGAGCGGTAGATTAGCGTAACGTTAGTGTATAAATTTTATGTAATTTTTGATTATATTATGCGCACCTTGTTGGTACTTTCGCTTTTCATAGTTTTTACTGCAACTTGCAGCCTACCTGCACGCGCGAAACCTATTGCCCCAGCGTTTCACTCCTACAATATGGATAGTGGTATCGCCCACGTATCCATTTCAGATATTGCGGAAGATAAGTATGGTTTTCTGTGGTTGGCATCACAGTCTGGTGTCGATAAATTTGACGGCTATACATTTCGAAACTTCGGCTTGTGGGGAGAAGACAAGTCAACAGGCCTCCAGACCCTGTTCGCCCTCCAGATAGAGGCAAGCTTAGACGGTCAATACCTTTGGGTGGGGACATATAGCGGGCTGAGCCGTATAGATGTTGATACTGAGTCGTTCAAGCACTACACGTTACCAGCGTCAGAGCCTTTCAATAAACAGGTAATTAATAGGATCAAGACCACCCACAATGGCCAGCTTTGGATTGTCTCTGAACGAAACCTTTACACTTACTCTCCAGACTCAGACAGTGTAGAGCTGGTCAGCTACCTTCCCAGTACCACGAGTACGCTGACAGACATAGAACTTATCGGTAACACGCTTTATGTCACTTCCACCTCGGGCCTGTATAAACTTGATCCGTTTAAGAAGTCTCTTGAGTTAGTGGCTTTTGAAAACATGAACTTTACTCGACTGGTGGCAGCAGAAAAATCTCAATTCTGGTTGGGTACCGCTACCCACGGCGCATGTTTGTTCAATCCCGACGAGCAAAGCACTATCATCGACAAAAGCTGTACCTCTGAAACTCACGGATTATCTGATAACTACGTTACAGACATCTTATTAAAGGACAACGGTGATATATGGGTTTCTACTCAGCGTGGGCTGAATATTTTAACGTCACATAACCCTAACTCTGTGCTGCGTGCACCGATTAACGAGAAAGATGCGGCCAAAGAGAGAATTTCAAGCCTTTATCAAACGAAAGCTGGGCTGGTTGTCGTTGGCACCAGAGACGATGGGTTCGCGATCAGTAACCCTCTGCTTAGCAACTTCTACTCTCAGGAAATAGGCGAAGGACGAATCATCTCCTCTTTATCGAATTACAAAGAAAACCAAGTATGGGTAGCGAACGAAAAGGGCCTTTGGCTTTACGACACGATAAGTAAAACTCAAGAAGGCCCATTTACTTCCAATGGTGCATTTGCGAGTAGCGAAGACACTAACGATAAGCTGTTGAGCGTGTTTTATCATACAAAGAGCGATGCATTATGGGTAACCACACGCACAGGCCTCGCCAAACTGAACCCCCAGACCAGAAACCTAGAATTTGTTGCGCTGAATGGTAAGTCAGGTTACAGCATTAATATCGATGATGACGGAGACATTTGGTATGGCGGCTACAGCGATGGATTGTTTGTATATCGCCCGTCAGAAGATAGGGTAATAAAGCAATGGCCATTGTCGCTGACAACGAGAATTGTTTTGGACGACAATGAAAACGCATGGTTAAGTACGGTATCCGGTTTATTTGTTGCGAATAAACTGACTGGAGACTTAACCAGCGTCAGTGAGTTTACGGACAAGATTTCAGATCAAACTGTAGTGACGTGGATTTCTCAGTCGAAACGCGGTGGTTATTGGATAGGAACGCAAGCAGCTGGACTCTTCTTTATGTCTAAAGAAGGCAGTGATTTGTCAACGATTAAAGTGACACAAATTAAGCCTGAAAGTCGATTGAGCAATGTATCCATCGGGGCAATTGTTGAAGATGATGAATATGGGCTTTGGATCTCTACAATTGAGGGGATTGCGTATTTAGCACCTGACTTGTCTACCCTTTCTTATTTCGGTGCAGAAAACGGCGCACTGTCTACGGGTTACTATATTGGCTCTGTTACCGTAACTGAAAATAACACAATAATGTTTGGTGGAGCGGAAGGCGTAACACAATTTACCCCTTCACAAGTGGCAAATGTAAAGTGGTCACCTGGAGTGCACCTCACAAACGTTGAAACGGTGAGTAGGAACGAGCAAAACGGAACAACCTATCAGCAAAGACAGCGCCTAGACGAGGTAATCGAACTTAAACATAACGATATTGCACTCACTATAGAATTTGCCGCCACTGATTATATGAATGCAAACGAACTTAGGTATGCCTATAAACTCGCAGACTTTGAGAACAGCTGGCGCTTTACTGACTACAAGACAAGAACGGCCACCTACACCAACTTGGACCCAGGACGCTACCGCTTCACTGTTAAAGCTATAAATCAAGAGAATGAATGGAGCACCAATGCAGCGCAACTTGAAATAGTTGTAGTTCCACCGTGGTGGGATAAGCCTATATGGCGTGTGGCGATTACCCTGCTAGGCATGCTGTTGATTTCATCGATGGTGTGGCTGAGGATAGCATCGTTGAAAAAGCGCTCTGCTGAACTTGCACTAAAAGTTGAGGAAAAAACCCGAGACTTAGAAGCGGTCGTAGAAAAGTTGACGCAGCTTTCAACTCAGGACGCATTGACGGGTCTCAAAAATCGTCGCTACTTTACACAAAGAGCCAAGGCAGCATGGCAAAATTATAAACGCCACAATCATACTTTCTCCTTGCTAATTGTTGATATTGATTTCTTTAAGCGTATTAACGATGAATACGGTCATCATGTGGGTGACACAGTACTGGTCAAAATAGCTAGGATCCTGGAAGATAGTTTAAGAGAAAGTGATGTTATTGCGCGATGGGGCGGTGAGGAGTTTCTTATATTGCTGCCTTCATTAAAGGTACAAGAAGCGTTTTGGGTGGCAGAAAAGCTACGTAAAACTGTCGCGGATTACGAAATCGATGCTCCCCCCTACTCTGTATCGGCTACCATAACCTGTGGTGTAGCGGATATACGAGATTACGATAGCGTCGAGGCTTGCATCCACGCCATCGATAAAAAGCTATATGTCGGCAAAGAATCAGGCCGAAATGCGGTGATAAAATAGCCGCTGGCTGATCAACGTACCCTTTAGTTTCTCTTCCCCCCATTGCATTGCCGTTTAAATGGCAATGCATGCAGGCAAACGTTTTGTCATGCATTTTATCGCAGTAATTGATCGCTTTCCTTTTTACCCGCCTATGTATTGTGAATTCTTAAGTAGCTTAAGATGAGCGAAATCACCCACAAGGAGGATGAAAACATGGCAAATGTATTAGTAATCGGCGCTTCAGGCCAAATTGGTAAGCAAGCAACAGTGAAATTGTTGGATGCTGGTCACAAAGTCGTAGCGCCAGTAAGAAGCCCAGACAAACTGTCAGATATCCAAAATGCCAACCTCACAGTGGTTGAGCAGGATTTAGAAAAAGATTTTTCAGCACACTTTGAAGGTGTGGACGTTGCGGTATTCACAGCAGGTTCAGGCGGTAGCACTGGCGCAGATAAAACACTTATGATTGATCTTTGGGCGGCCCGCAACGCGGTTAACTATGCAAAAGCGGCGGGGACACCCAAATTTGTTATGGTTAGTTCTATTGGTGCAGACGATCCTGACGCCGTGGAGTCAGCAATAAAACCATATTTGGTTGCCAAACACATGGCCGACGAGCATTTAATTAATAGCGGCTTACATCACGTAATTCTTCGACCTGGCACTTTATTAAATGAACCGGGCACGCATTTAGTACGAACCGATATGCCAAGCAATAGGGACGATGCTGTAATACCAAGAGAAGATGTAGCGACAGCTATTGTCGAAAGCGTTGCAAGAGAAAGTAATGCTGACTTGATCACCTATTTATTTAAAGGTGATACACCAATTTCCCATATTTTCTAGGTGAGCGACTTTTCTAGGTGATCGACGCCCTCTCATTTGCCAACGCGTTATCGCGTCTATTCAAGCTAGAGAGGGCTTACTTTTTGCTTAGGTCGCCGGTTTGTATACTGCTGACTTAGGTGGTGCCCAGAATAGGCAGTATCATGCACTCAATATGTGCCTACTTAGAGACTAGAGGTGGTTACCTACGGTATCAATGACTGGCTAACCCAGTTGCCATTTCCGTCTTTTTGATGCCACTCTCGACTTTGAGGGTTACCTCTCAAATTCAGGTAATCTACGCTATCAATAGCTAGCATGATCACGCAAAAGTAAGGTGGAACTACACCAAAATCCCCTTCAACCTGTAGTGCCGAACCATCGTTTCTTGGCGTGCCGGGCTCGCCCCACAAAAACTGCTTTTTGCCTGCATCTGACAATTTATTCCAGTGCTGAGTAACTAAGTCAGCATCTTGATGTAACGTTTTTATTGTTGCAGTACAAGAGAAGCGATATTGCTCCCTGGTTTTAGAAAAATACCAACAAACCTGCGAGTGAGGATTCTGGCCAAGCTGGTCATATTTATCTGAGCGGGTGTCAGAAATAACCACCAGTTGGTTGTCGTCGGTGATCCCTCTAAAAACCACGGTACGGCAGTACGGTACACCACTACCGTCCACAGTAGCTAACTGAAAGTAACGACTTTCTGGCATACTGCGAGTTTGGTGAAGACTCTTTGTCAACCCTTGTCGCCACTGGGGCATAACCACCTCCGAGAGTAAAATCGCCTATACTTACCGCAACGCGGCTTTCTTCTTCGCAGCTAAAGAAAACAGCGTGTAGAAGTTTTGCGTGGTAATTTCAGCTAATTCTTTTACCGTCACGCCTTTAAGCTCAGCAATAAATTCTGCCACTTCTACCACGTAACCTGGCTGGTTTTGTTTACCTCGATGAGGAACTGGCGCAAGCCATGGTGAGTCAGTTTCAATAAGTAGTCGCTCTAAAGGGATCGCTTTTACCACTTCACGCAATTCATCTGCTGAATTAAAGGTTACGATGCCTGAAATAGAGATATAGAAGTCCATCTCTATTGCTGCCAGCGCCATGTCTAATGACTCAGTAAAGCAATGCAAAACACCTTTAGTGTGCGCAGCTTTGTGTTGGCGGAGTAAGTTAATGGTGTCTTCCCGTGCATCCCGCGTATGAATAATTAACGGCTTTTTAGTTTCGTTAGCTACTTTGATGTGGTCGACGAAAGACGTTAGCTGGACTTCTTTACTTTCCGGACTATAAAAATAGTCCAGCCCAGTTTCGCCAATGGCTACCACTTCTTCACGCTGCGCCTTCTCTAACAGTTCTTCATAGCTACACGCTTCATCTTGATGTAGTGGGTGCACACCACAAGATACTGATACATCTTCAAACTGACTTACAGCTGCTAACATGCTGTCGTAATCACCAACAGATACGCACACACAAAGGAAGTGTTCAACACCTCGGGTTCTTGCGAAATTTAAGGTTTCAGCCAGCTCTTCTGGCCCTTGCTTAAGTCGGTCTAAGTGACAATGAGAATCTACGAACAAACTACACCTGTTTTAAAAAATTGCTGTTAGACAAAAGGGCTTCGACAAGCCAGCGTTTGCCTATTAACGTTGAAATTGCTTTAGTAACCCAAAAAGTACCATTGATTTGTTAACACCTGCGTGCTGCAGCGTTCTTACCGCATCAACACACGCTTCATAGCGTTTAAAATCAACAGCCTGTTGACGTTTTATGTATTCGTCATGGGCCATCTGTTGACACCACAATGCGATTTGAGGCGCATTGTCCTGCCACTTATTCGCAAGCGTTTGTACTTGCAAATTTGCATCGCCTGCTAAGAGCGCTTGCATACCATCGCTAAAATTGCGATAGCTAATGTCTTCTTCACCACTGAGGGCCTCTTCTACGCGAAGAGGAGCATAGCCATAAGCTGCCAGTAACGCTTCGCTTGCATCTTCTACGCCCTTAGCGTTTAAGTAGTTCAAACTATCTGACACTGACGGGAGTGAGAGTATCTGCCGTTCACATCGACTTAATATGGTCGGCATAATTTTATTGATACTGTCAGTGATCAGCAGCAAGAAGGTATTATTTGTGGGTTCTTCTAAGGTTTTCAACAGTGCATTAGCTGCCGCTTCCGTCATGGTATCGGCACGGGGAATCAACAACACTTTATTGCCCCCCATTTGCGCAGTACCTGATAGCTTACCAATGCCCTCGCGAATTTTATCCACACCTAACTGCTTTTCACTTTCTAAAACATGAAAGTCTGGGTGGTTTCCAGCTTGCCTCAAATGGCAACTTTGACACTGTTCACATGGCCCATTTATGCTTGGCTGCTTACACAATAGCGCATTGCTTAACCCTAACGCGAGTTGGTATTTTCCAATTCCCTTTGGCCCTGTCAGCAATAAACCATGGTGTAGTTTCTTTGCCATATATCGCGACAGTAACGTCGAGAACGTTGTAGCAAACCAAGGCATTACTTGCATTAACCTTTCCCCTGCTGGCTTTCGCTACTTGTGTTCTTCACATAGTCATTGATAATCGCAATCACGTCTTGATGAACCTTTTCCATAGGCTGCATTGCACTGACCACGACGATAGATTCATCTTGCTTAGCAAGAGACAAGTATTTTGCACGAGTTCGTTCGAAAAAGGCGAGCCCCGCTTGCTCAATGCGGTCAAGCTCCCCTCGCCCGCGGGCGCGCTCTAGTCCAACCGCAGGCTCGACATCCAGATATAAAGTTAAATCTGGCTTAAACCCTTTAAGGGCGATATCGCTGATGGCCGACATTGTTTTTCCACTGACGCCCCGACCACCGCCTTGATAGGCTTGAGATGACAGGTCGTGTCTGTCACCTACCACCCACGCACCAGCATCAAGTGATGGTAAGATTTTATTGGTAAGTAATTGCACACGCGCCGCATACATAAGAAGTAGTTCAGTCTCCTCACTCACGGTCTCATCCCAGTCGTGTTTTACACATTCTCGAATGGCTTCTGCCATCGGTGTGCCGCCTGGCTCACGAGTTTGCTCAACGCGCTTTCCTGCACCTTTTAATGCTTGAACAATCAGCCCAATCACTGAGCTTTTTCCTGCCCCTTCAAGGCCTTCAACTACAATAAACTTTCCGCGCATTACTTTTTAAACTCTGTTTTTATTTAGCTATAACGTATCGGTTGTCTGCATCAATACGGCTATCGTTTTAACTGGTATTTTCGCACAGCTGCATTGTGTTCAGCTAGTGTCGTAGAAAATTGATGGCTGCCATCGCCCTTCGCCACAAAATAGAGTGCATCCGTTGTCAGTGGGTGCAACGCAGCGTGAATGGCGGCCTTGCCTGCCATCGCGATAGGCGTAGGTGGGAGCCCTTTAATAACATAGGTATTGTAAGGCGTTGCTGTTCGCAAGTGCTTACGGGTAATGTTTCCGTCAAACGTAGGACCGATACCATAAATCACGGTGGGATCAGTTTGAAGACGCATATTTCTGTTTAGCCTATTGACGAAAACGCCTGAAATCATGTCACGTTCCGCAGGCACAGCCGTTTCTTTTTCAATGATACTCGCTAAGATAAGAGCCTCGTAAGGTGTGGCTAACGGCAGTTCGGCATCCCGTAATTCCCATTCGCTAGAGACAAAGTCAATTAGCGCGCGGTGTGCTCTTTTCAATACCTCGCTTGCGGTTGTGCCTTTGGTAAAGAAATACGTATCAGCCAAATATACGCCCTCTGTCTGCGAAACGTTTTCGCAACACCAATCTACACTATTATCCTGAGTGAGCTGGTTTAATTTCCCTTCATTTAAATCAAACACCAAATCTGTGTTTTGTTTAAGCGCCTCAAGCCACTGTGCAAGAGTTAGCCCTTCAACTAGACTCACTGCGAAGAGATGCTCATCGCCCTCAGTAAACAAGGTAAACACATCTACTAGTGACTGCCCTGGGCGCAGCATGTAGGTGCCAGACTTAACAGACGTACTGCCTGCAAAGAATTTGAGCCACACCTTAGCAACAAAGGGCGACACATCGGTCATGCCTATTTTACGCAAGTGTTTCACCGTACGATAAGCGTTACTGCCGCTCTCTATCGTAAATAAGGTTTCACTTTTTAATGCTAGTTCATCGGTAACCTTGCTCGAGACATACATTACGCCAGAGGCTGCCCCAACAACGGCAAGCATGAAAAGAGATAATAGAATAACAATTACCCGCTTCATGCTTGAACTTCCCCTTTCTTCATTGCTTTACATTCCATTTTATTTCTTTTTACTACTAATCTGGTGAAGCTCGTAAAACGTTGACGAACCCCGTTGTGAGAAGTGCGTTTTAGTTAATTTTGAAGCGCAGTCTGAAGCCGTGTCTTTAGCGCTACAATCGCATCGCTTCTTACATCAAAATCGACATAAGAGAAATCCGGCATTTGTATTTTCTGTACCGGCATTACGCCCATTAGTGCATTGGTAATTACCACTGCACTCGCTTTTCGCAAATAAGAAAGGTCATATTCCCCCACGTGAAGCGAACAATTGTCGTTTAACAGCGAATCAATAAGACACTGCCTGACTACGCCATTGACACCGCTTCCCTTCAAAGACGGGGTATACCATTGTTCATTGAGGTAGAAAAATACATTGCCAGCACTCGCTTCAATAATGTTATCTTGGGTATCGCAAACAATAGCATCGTGTACGCCAGCGTCGTCTACTTCGTGCTTAATTAAGACTTGTTCTAGCCTGTTCATATGCTTTACACCCGCAAGCAATGGTTGAATGGCTAACCGCGTTTGTGCGCATATTACCGTTGCACCTTCCTTCGCAAGACTATCGTAATGGACAGGGTAAGGGTGCTGGCTAAATCTGACTAATGCTTCACTGTCTTCGCTTCGCGCATACCCCCTTCCGGCTTGACCTCCCGACACGTGAACTTTTAGCACATATTTTGGAGAAGCGTTATCACCTGAACCGCTCTTTATCGTCTTAACCTGTTCAGCAATTGCGGCTTCAAGCGCGCGGATATCAATATTGAGCTTGATGGCTGCCGCATCGTGCTCTAAACGTGAAATATGATAAGGCAATAATTCTACTTGATGTTCACTTACCAACAATGTGGTAAACACACCGTCGCCATAATTAAACGCCCTGTCACTTGATGAAATAGGCGTAGCGCTAGGAATAATTCTCACTGCCTACTCTTGTTCGCCGTTATTGTGGTTGTTGGAAGTATACCAACTTGCGTTGGTCAGACAACGTCTAGCTGAATTGATTTGGCTGTAGCTGTGCTCAAAGAGACCTGAGTTTTATGATATTTACTGCGAGATTTAACTGTATAAACAACAAAAGGCAGCCGAAGCTGCCTTTTAACTTTGTGTGAAGTTCACTTAATCAGCGATAATCACGCTATATTAGATACGCCGTATTAGATACGCTTGAAAATCAATGAGCCGTTCGTACCGCCAAACCCGAATGAGTTACACAGTGCGTAGTCTTCATTGAATGCTTTCGCTTTGTGTGCAACAAAGTCTAAGTCGCAGCCTTCACCTGGTTCATCCAAGTTAATGGTTGGCGGCGCCATTTTGTCACGCAGTGCCAAAATAGTGAAAATTGCCTCAACTGAACCGGCGGCCCCTAGCAAATGGCCTGTCATTGACTTGGTAGAGCTAACAAGTAGCTTGTGAGCATGGTCATTGAACACGCGTTTTACTGCTGCCACTTCCGCAATGTCACCTGCAGGCGTAGACGTACCATGTGCGTTAACATAGCCGATTTCGCTTGCATCCAACTTCGCATCATTTATCGCGTTTTGCATAGACGCTGCCGCACCTTCGCCATCTTCAGGTGGAGAAGTCATGTGGTATGCGTCGCCGCTCATGCCAAAACCAACCAGTTCTGCATAAATGGTCGCGCCACGCGCTTTTGCAGCTTCGTATTCTTCTAGCATTACCACGCCAGCGCCCTCACCCATGACAAAACCATCGCGGTCTTTATCCCATGGGCGGCTTGCTGCTTGTGGGTTGTCGTTGCGAGATGACAACGCACGTGCTGCGGCAAAACCAGCCATGCCTAGCGGAGTAATAGACGCTTCTGCGCCTCCGGCCAACATGGCATCAGCATCGCCATAAGCAATTGTTCTTGCGGCAATACCAATGTTATGAACGCCTGTTGTACAAGCAGTCACAACGTTTAAATTCGGTCCTTTCAACCCTTCCATGATAGACAAAAAGCCTGAGATCATGTTGGTAATGGTTGAAGGTACAAAAAATGGCGATACGCGCTTAGGACCGCTATTTGTCAGTTTCAAATGGTTTTGTTCAATTTGTTCTAAACCACCAATACCTGAACCAATAGCTACACCTACACGATGCGCATTATCTTGTGAAATAGTTAAACCAGAATCGACCAAGGCTTGCTTGCCTGCTGCTATACCCAGCTGGATAAAGCGGTCCATTTTCTTGGTTTCTTTCTTTTCAATGTATTCCTGCGGATCAAAATCATTAATTTGACCTGCGAAACGGGTTGAATAGTTACTACAATCGAAATGGGTGATTTCACCGATGCCGCTTTCGCCCGCGAGCAATTTGCGCCATGTGTCTTCGCTATTAAGACCTAATGGTGAAAGCATTCCAAGACCAGTAACCACTACGCGACGTTTTGTCACAAAAAGCCCTCGCTTTGGAACTAAGGTAGGAGATACAAAAACGGCTCTGTTAGAAGAGCCGTTTTGTCGCTACTTAAGACTTAAGCGTCTTTGTTAGCGTTGATGTAATCAATTGCTGATTGAACAGTAGTAATTTTTTCTGCTTCTTCGTCAGGAATTTCAGTATCGAATTCTTCTTCCAAAGCCATTACTAGCTCAACAGTGTCAAGTGAATCAGCGCCTAAATCGTCAACGAATGAAGCTTCTGCTTTTACTTCTTCTTCTTTCACGCCAAGTTGTTCAACGATGATTTTCTTAACGCGTTCTTCAATGTTACTCATAATTCTAGGTTTCCCTTAAACGTCACTAGATAATAAAAGTGCCGCTAGTTTATTTTGCAAGGTGCATCCTTGCAAGCACCAGTTTAAACAAATTTTCTGGTCAAACCAGCGACATTCGAAATTCGTAAAATACTATTTTTACATCCAAGTTCGGGTAAATACCACCCCAAACTAAGGAAAATTCGCAATTTTTGCGAATTTACCCCATATACATACCACCATTTACATGGATAGTTTCGCCTGTAATATAGGCTGCACCATCGCTTACTAAAAAGGCAACAGTGGCTGCAATTTCATCAGGCTCGCCTAATCGGTTAGCCGGAATATCTTTGAAAATGGCTTCTTTTTGGTCATCCGTCAGCGCTTTTGTCATATCGGTATCGATAAAACCAGGCGCTACAACGTTGATGGTAATACCACGAGAAGCCACTTCACGCGCCATAGATTTAGAAAAACCAATGACCCCTGCTTTCGCTGCAGCGTAGTTTGCCTGTCCGGCATTACCTGCACTGCCCACCACTGAACCAATGTTCACGATGCGACCAAAACGCTTCTTCATCATACCGCGAAGTACCGCTTTTGACAGTGTGAAAATTGAGGTTAAGTTAGTGTCGATAATATCCTGCCACTCGTCATCTTTCATGCGCATTAGCAGATTATCACGTGTGATACCGGCATTATTGACCAAGATATCGATACCACCATGTGCTTCATTGATCGCTTTAATCGTGGTATCTACGCTTTCTTTGTCGGTGACATTTAGCGCAAAGCCCTTGCCGCCGAATTCAGAAAGATAATCGCTAATTGCTTGTGCACCATTTTCACTGGTTGCTGTGCCGATAACCGTAGCACCTTGCTGTGCAAGCTGCGTAGCAATCGCTTTGCCTATACCTCGGCTTGCGCCGGTAACAAGCGCAATTTTACCGTCTAATTGACTCATTGCGTTTCCTTATTGTTTTAATGCTTCAACACCATCAGGTGTATTAACTGCAAGAGATTCTAGGCTCTTGTCGATACGTTTGTTCAATCCAGTAAGTACTTTACCAGGACCTACTTCAATAACGCGCTCAACGCCCGCTGCCGCCAAGTATTCAACAGTACGCGTCCATTGAACGGGGCAATATAGTTGTCTCACTAATGCGTTCTTGATTGCATCACCTTGGGTTTCAATAGTGACATCAACATTATTCACGATATTGATTGCAGGCTCATTAACGTTCAATGACGATAACGCGTCTTCTAACTTGTCTGCTGCAGGACGCATTAACTCACAGTGTGAAGGAACGCTTACCGCAAGAGGAAGTGCGCGCTTAGCGCCCGCTTCTTTACACGCATTAGCAGCTTGCTCGGCGGCGTTCTTTTCCCCTGCAATAACCACTTGGCCTGGAGAGTTGAAGTTAACTGGTGCAACCACATCGCCTGTAGCAATAGCAGTTTGCTGACAAATATCCGCAATGGCGGCATCGTCTAATCCGATAATGGCATACATGGCACCCGCACCTGCTGGTACAGCTTCTTGCATGTATTTACCACGGGCTTCCACAAGCTTGATAGCATCAGCAAAATCCATGGCGCCGCCACATACTAATGCTGAGTACTCACCAAGGCTGTGACCCGCTAGGTAATCTACGTCTATGCCCTGCTCGCGAATAACACGCCAAATTGCTACGCTAGCAGCAAGCAACGCTGGTTGAGTGATATGGGTTTCGTTAAGTTTACCGTCTGTATCATTTTGGACTAAATCCCACAGATCGTAGCCGAGCGCGTCAGAGGCTTCTTTAAACGTTGCTTCGATAATCGGAGAAGTCTCAGCAAGTTCCTTTAGCATACCTACGCTTTGAGAACCTTGTCCTGGAAATACACAGGCTGTCTTTGTCATGTCGATTCCTTATTATTTTTAATTTACTAGAAGCGAGAAAACGTCGGAGTTGGAGTGCCCCTTAACGAGGCAAATATCTGCAAGGCTAATAGCGTACAAGCGCCGATGCCCAAGCAAATCCGCCTCCGAATGCTTCTAGTAATAAATGCTGTCCGCGTTGAATGCGCCCGTCTCTGATAGCTGTATCAAGCGCTGTAGGCACAGTAGCAGCAGAGGTATTACCATACTGCTCTAACGTAAGCACTACTTGATCAAGAGACATATTCAGCTTTTTAGCTGTCGCTTTAATAATTCTAAAGTTTGCTTGGTGAGGTACTAACCAGTCAAGATCAGATTTTTGCATACCGTTGGCAGCAAGGGTTTGTTCTACCACTTCTGAAAGCTTGGTTACCGCAACCTTAAAGACTTCATTACCACGCATCACACCCCAGTTCTCGTGAACCGACTGCTCGTCACCACGGGTTGGATTACCCACGTACAGCAAATCGCCATGAGAGCCTGATGCGTTGATATGTGTGGAAAGAATGCCAGGTTCATCACTTGCTTCAATAATCGTCGCGCCTGCTGCATCGCCAAATAAGATAACCATGGTTCTGTCTTCAGGGTTTATCAAGCGGCTCAAACAGTCGGTACCGACTACAAGAATACGTTTCGCCATGCCAGACTTAATGTATTGATCGGCAACACTTAATGCGTAGCAATAGCCTGCACATGCAGCAGCTACATCAAATGCAGGGATACCGTCAATATCAAGAATGCGTTGAATTTCACATGCTGTGCTTGGAAGCGCATAGCGACCACTCGTGGTGGCACACACAATCATGTCGATAGATTTCGGGTCAATGCCAGCCATCTCAATGGCTTTCTTACTGGCTTCTGCCCCCATGGTAGCAGCGGTTTCATCTGCTCCAATAATACGTCGCTCTTTTATCCCGGTACGGTCAGTGATCCATTCGTCACTGGTGTCCACCATTTGCTCTAAATCTGCGTTTGTACGCACGTCGCTGGGATAATAGCTACCTGTTCCTATAAAGCGTGAATATTTGCTCAAAGCTGCTCCAACAATACCGTTTCTATCTTTGTCTTTATCTTTTCAGGTAAATGCATCTTTGCTTCTTTCATTGCTTGCACGATGGCGTAATAAAAGGCGTCTTTTTGTGCATTTCCGTGACTCTTGATAACAATGCCGCGCAATCCTATCAGACTCGCACCGTTATACTGGTCGGGGTTCACGCTGTTATAGATAGATTTCAGTAATGGGAAGGCAATTTTTGCCAATAATCGGGTATAAAAGTTCTTCTGTGACTGGCGTTTTACTTCGTTTATCACTAACTTAGCCAGCCCTTCGCTCGATTTAAGCGCTACATTTCCGGTAAAACCGTCTGTTACCACTACATCGGCATGATCGGTGAAAATGTCATCGCCTTCTACATAACCAATATAGTTTATGCCTGGCGCGTCTTTAAAAAGCTGGTCGGCAGATTTTACCTGCGCGTTACCTTTAATATCTTCTTCGCCTACGTTCAACAAGGCAACCCGTGGCGATGCTATGCCCGCCACCTCTTGCGCAAGCACTGAACCCATAACACCGTACTGGAAAAGTATTTCAGGCGTACAGTTCACGTTTGCGCCTAAATCCAAAAGAAAAACGTTATGGTGCCCTGTCGTAGGCATCATATTAATAAGTGCGGGCCTATCAATACCTGATAAGGTTTTAAGCAAATAGAACGATAAGGTAAGCAATGCACCGGTATTACCTGCGCTTACACACGCGTTAGCCTCGCCACTTTCGACAAGCTCAATAACGCGACGCATGGAAGAATCTTTCTTATTTCGTAGCGCTGACGTAGGCGCTTCGCCCATCTCAACGACTTGTGAGCAATGCACAATAGTAACGCGGTTGCGCTCAGAATCAGTAAGGGGCTGTATACCTGCTTTGATGGTATCTTCATCACCGCATAGCGTGAAGTGCACGTCTGGGTGAAGTTGAATAGCCTTTACGGCTGCGGGAAGGATAACAGGGGGACCATGATCGCCCCCCATGATATCTAACGCGATGGTTAGTTTAGACAAAATGTAGTCGCCGTATTACGCGCCGATTACTTTCTTGCCTTTGTAATAACCGTCAGCGGTCACGTGGTGACGACGGTGAGTTTCGCCCGACGTTGAATCGACAGACAAAGTCGCGCCTGTCAATGCATCGTGTGAGCGACGCATACCGCGCTTAGAACGCGTTTTACGATTTTGTTGTACTGCCATAACTTACTCCTGGTCTCGCTTAAGTTCTTTCAAAACCGCGAAAGGGTTTTGTCGCTCTTGTTCCGGTTCAATCTTTCCAAACGACATATCGTCCTGCTTCACTGTACACTCCGACTCTGCATGAAGGGGCACAATTGGCAAAGATAACAGTAGCTCGTCTTCAAAAATTTGAAGCAGATTAACTTCTCCGTGGTCGTTGACCTCTACCGGTTCGTAAGCCTCGGGAATGATGTCATCGCTTTCCTGTTCGTCTCCCTGCACTGGAGTAAAACAGAATTCCGCTTCCACGGGATAATCGAGTTCACCATTACACCTTTGACAGATAAGTGTTACCTGCGTGGCTAGATGGCCGTGAAAGACAGTAAGACCCTGCGCGTCTTTTTCGAACTGTACTTCTGCGTCCACATAGTCATTGCATCGGACAACTGCTTCACTCAATCGTTCCATATCTTTAGACGCAATCACGCCCCGGTAATCGGAACGTTTCATGGCACTTTTAGTCGGTTCAACCGAATGAGGGAGTTTCACTTTCTGCATAGGGCGCGCATGATATAGGGTCAACCCCTTCCTGTCAAAGCAAAATTGCGTTTTAACCTACAATAAAACTCTGTATGTGGTACGCAGTGATAATGTAACATTGTACTACTAACTGAAAGTACGCAACATATTGATTTTATAAAAGGAGTAATTGTGGCCTCCCTTGTTCTTGCCTCATCATCGCAATACCGAAAAATGTTGCTCGCCAACATTGGTATTCAGGTAGACACCCACGCACCAGATATTGACGAAACGCCCTTTGCGAACGAAAGCCCTACTGCATTGAGTTTACGTTTAGCCGAACAAAAGGCGCACAAGGTTGCCGCTGAATTAGAAAAGGTAATTAACGACACCATTATTATAGGTAGTGATCAAGTAGCTTTGGTCCAAGCCGATGCGGGCCCGCAGCTACTTGGCAAGCCTGGCACGTTTGAAAATGCAGTAAACCAGCTAATGGCATGCCAAGGTAAGCAAGTGTCATTTTATACTGCACTTTGCCTTCACCAACCTAGCGCCAATAAAACGATAACGCAGGTAGATGAAACACGCGTTTTCTTTCGGCATAACAGTGAAACTGCCATTCGCGCCTATGTAGATAAAGAGCAACCACTCGATTGCGCCGGCAGTTTTAAAAGCGAAGGTTTGGGTGTATTACTGTTCGATAAAATAGAAAGCCGCGACCCTAACAGTTTAATCGGTCTTCCGATAATGCTGCTAAATGAATTACTGAGCGCACACTTCGATGTCGATTTATTAGCAATGGCTGCACAGTAAGCCACTAATTCTGTCAGAGCAGTTGTATCAAAGCAGTGCTACAAACCAGCGCTATTTGAATAGCGCTGTTTCTAGTTCACTTATAGAGTGTACAAGTGCTACAGGTAACAACGCTTCTAAATGAACCTGCGCGTGAACGCCATATGACACACCTATCCTATCCATACCAATCGTTTTCGCCATTTGCATGTCGTAGGTTGTGTCACCAATCATCACGGCGTCTTCTATTTTTACACTAAGTTCATCAAGTAACTGTAGCAGCATGTCGGGCGAAGGCTTTGATTCTGCCTCATCGGCGGTACGTGACGCACTAAAGAAAGGTCCCGTCCCTGTTTGTGCCCACGCTCGATCAAGACCGCGGCGCGCTTTACCTGTCGCAACGGCCAATGTGCATCCCGCTTCTTTCAAATTGCTAAGTAACTGTTCAACGCCATCAAACAAAGGACACGGCGTTATATCGCGAGTGACAAATGCCTCTTTATAGGCGGCGACTAAACGCTCGGCTAACTCATCGTCTTTGATATTAAAAAGCTGTTTAATGGCAGGCTTTAAACTTATACCAATAATGTGACCTACTTCGTCGTAGGTAGGAACAGGCATATCACACTGCTTTGCAGCAAGCTGCATGCAGCTAACAATTTTTGCCGCCGAATCCATGAGCGTGCCATCCCAATCGAAGATAACAAGTTTGTACTTAGGCAGTGTTTTATCTAACGAAATGAAAGGCTGTGTTTCCACAGCCTGTTTTTTTGAATGCATAACTTACAGCGCTTTAAGTGTATTTGAGAGAGTGTCGTCTAATGGCGCGGTAAATGTTACGCGCTCTTCAGTCGCTGGGTGCAGCAGTGAAATACTGCGAGCGTGAAGGAACAGTCTGTTCAGTCCTTTTTGGCGCATTGCCGCGTCGAAATCCGCATCACCGTATTTTGGGTCACAAGCAATAGGATGACCCGCATGCAAACAGTGAACGCGAATTTGGTGGGTTCTACCTGTAATAGGCGACGCTTCAACCAAGGTTGCACCCGCGTATTCCTCTAATATGCGATAGCGAGTTTCTGACGGTTTACCATCGTCGCTTACACTTACCATGCGCTCACCCGATTGCAGCACATTTTTACGAAGCGGCGCTTTAACTTTAAATCGAGTTTTAGGCCACTCACCTGCAACTAGCGCATTATATCGCTTGTCCATTTTGCCAGTGCGAAGCTGCTCATGCATGTGGCGAAGGGCAGAACGTTTTTTAGCAATTAAAATGCAGCCCGACGTGTCACGGTCTAATCGGTGTACCAATTCCATAAATTTGGCATCGGGACGCAAGGCTCTTAAGCCTTCGATTAAACCAAAACTCAAGCCACTTCCTCCGTGAACTGCCATTCCCGATGGCTTGTTGATAACAAGTATACGGTCGTCCTCGAAAAGGATATGCGACTCTAATGATGCAATTTTATCGAGCTTTGGCGATGGCGCAGGCGCACCTTCCGACACGCGAACCGGTGGAATTCTGATTAAATCGTCGGCTTGTAACTTATATTCAGGCTTAACACGACCTTTATTCACCCGCACTTCACCTTTGCGTAAAATGCGATAAATCATGCTTTTCGGCACACCTTTTAGCTGGGTGCGCAAAAAATTATCGATACGTTGACCAGCCAAGTCGGCTTCAACCGTTACAAAACGTACTTTTTGGGGAGCTTCTTCTTTCATAGAAGCATTATACCCTATTGCAAAGTGCCCAACATACTGAAAGTTACGTTTTACTAAATAATTATTATATCAGCGCTTAGCTAGGACTTAGAAAACCCACCTTTGCGCATACTTTTTATCCAAAGCGCATGTTTTCTGTATTTAACATCTCAATTTATGGGATTTATTCATTCGCTTTCCTTGCTAAAATTTGACTTTTAGTGCGATAATTATCGATGTTTTTAACACGATGAAATTCACGTAAAAAAAAAGGTGTGGAACAGGCATTTCGTTGCCGCACTTTAACAATGTGAAACACAGCGTTATAAAAACAACAACAAGACCGAAAATCAGCACGCATCTGAGTGTGTTGTTTTAACTTGTAAACGATAAAAGCATGGTTTGAGCGTCGGTGACATCAGCAATGATAAGTGTTCGATGAAATAACACATTCATACCGACCCCGCGAGAGAGGCAACGACTACACTGCCGTAAAAAGCGAGGCCATGCTTGCGAACATAAAATAAGTTTGCCGTTTAGCTAACAGAATTAAATGACAATTGAGTGGCAAAAATGATGCCGCTTGAAAAAATGAAATGAGTAATAAGGGCTAGTCGCTCCCGACATCCTTAAAGCAGTGTGAACATGAATGCATCTGTACGATTATACGTGTCAATTCACGATCGTATGGGTTTGCGCTTAAGATAAAGGCGCTTGTTTATTCGCGTGAGTGTTTGCCCACCAGGGATAATGCGACGTTACAACAAGGTCCCCGTCCAGCCGTGAGGTTGCGCGGTGAGGGTTTGCACATGTCACTTTAATTTTGTGTCTTAACGGCTGTACGAAAACAGAGTTAGATACAATGAAAAGAATGTTAATTAATGCAACTCAGCAAGAAGAGTTGCGCGTTGCTCTTGTCGATGGGCAACGGTTGTATGATTTAGATATAGAAAGTCCAGGACACGAGCAGAAAAAAGCGAACATCTACAAAGGTAAAATTACCCGCGTTGAACCCAGCTTAGAAGCTGCTTTTGTTGACTACGGTGCAGAGCGCCATGGCTTCCTACCCCTCAAAGAAATTGCCCGCACTTACTTCCCTAAAGGTTACAAATTCGAAGGCCGCCCTAACATCAAAGATGTGATTAAAGAAGGCCAAGAAGTAATTGTTCAAATTGATAAAGAAGAGCGCGGCCAAAAAGGCGCTGCATTAACTACATTCTTATCGCTTGCAGGCAGTTACCTAGTACTTATGCCAAACAACCCTCGCGCTGGCGGTATTTCACGCCGAATAGAGGGCGACGAGCGTACAGAGCTTAAAGAGTCACTAAGCAAATTGGACCTTCCTGAAGGTATGGGTTTGATTGTTCGCACTGCGGGCGTTGGCAAATCTTACGAAGAGCTAGAATGGGATTTAAAAGTCTTGCTTACCCATTGGGAAGCTATCTCTAGCGTTGCTGAAGAACGTGAAGCCCCTTTCTTGATTCACCAGGAAAGTAACGTAATTGTTCGTGCTATCCGCGACTACCTACGTCGCGATATTGGCGAAATCCTTATCGATAAAACCAGTATTTATGAGCAAGCTTTACAGCACATTCAATTAGTGCGCCCTGACTTTGCAAACCGCGTAAAGCTCTATCGTGGTGAAGTGCCGTTATTTAGTCACTACCAAATCGAAAGCCAAATTGAGTCTGCATTCCAACGCGAAGTGCGTTTGCCTTCTGGCGGCTCAATTGTTATCGACCCAACAGAAGCACTAACCTCTATAGATATTAACTCTGCCCGTGCAACAAAAGGTGGTGATATTGAAGAGACAGCGCTTAACACAAACCTAGAAGCGGCAGACGAGATTGCCCGTCAACTGCGTCTTCGTGACCTAGGTGGATTGGTTGTAATCGACTTCATTGATATGACGCCAGTACGTCACCAACGTGAAGTTGAAAACCGCATGAAAGACGCGGTGAGAAGCGACAGAGCACGAGTACAATTGGGTCGTATTTCTCGCTTTGGCCTTTTGGAAATGTCTCGCCAGCGTTTACGCCCTTCTTTAGGCGAATCAGCGCATCACGTGTGTCCTCGCTGTTCTGGTCACGGTACCATTCGTGGCACTGAGTCTTTGGCACTGTCTATTCTTCGTATTTTGGAAGAAGAGAGCATTAAAGAAAACACGGGGCAAATTGAAGCGCAGTTGCCTGTTCCAGTTGCGACCTATCTACTTAACGAAAAGCGTAAGTCAATTCAGCTTCTCGAAAAGCGTCACGGCGTAGATTTACTGCTTATTCCTAATGCAAACCTAGATACACCGCACTACCAGGTATTACGCAGACGTCCAGATGACGTTATATCTGAAGCGAGTTACGACGTAGAGTTAATGCCTGCGGTAGAAGCTGAGACGGAAACAACGACTTCTGCACCGGTTAAGCGTGAAGAGCCAGCACTGAAAGGCCTTGTTGCACCAACGGCTGCACCTGTAGTTGCGCCAAAAAAAGAAACAGCAAAGAAAGCCGACGATGTGCCTTCACTATTTGCCCGATTTGGCAAATGGATTAGTGATTTATTCGGTAGCGAAAGCGAAGAAGAAACCAATAAAGACAAGAAGCCACAGTCTGGTAATAAAAATAGAAACAACCGCAGCCGCAATAACGACGATCGTCGCCGCAAGCCGCGCAACAAGAACAATCGTCGTGGCAATCAGTCTCAAAACAGAGACCAAGGTAAAGACCAAAATCGCGATGGTGAGCAGAATGATAATCGCAAACCGCGCGGCGATCAGCAGCGAGACCAGCGCCAAGATCAAGATGATAAGCGCAATAACAAAGGTCGTAAGCCTCGTAAGGCACAACAACCTCGCGATGAGCAACAAAAGCCTAAGCACGAGAAGCAAGACGGCGAGCAGCAAGAAAACCAAGCGCAGAAGAAGCGTGAAGTTGCTGAACGCAGAAAACGTCGTGACAAGCGCCGCAGCGTCCGTGTGAAGAAAGATGACAACGGGGCAACTACTGTTGAACAAAACGAAGCCCAGGCTGCGCCAGTAGTTAAAGAAGCGCCATCGCAGCACAAAGCTAAAGCTGACGCCAAGCCTAAAGCGCCGAAAGCAGAGTCACCGGTTGAAAACACTGCTGAACAGAAGAAGGATGAGCAAAAGCCAGCAGCCAAAGCCGCGCAAAAGCCAGCGGATAAACCTGCTGAAGCGAAGCCAGTATCGGATGCTGTTAAGGGTGAAGATGACTCATCAGCGGTAACTAGTGATGCCGTTGACGGCACTGATGCAAATACCGACGCTAACAGTGAAGAGCATGGTCAAAAACGTGAAGGCCGTGGCCGTTCACGCCGCTCTCCACGTCACGTTCGTGCGGCTGGTCAACGTCGTAAGAAAGAGTCGCAGCAAGTTGACGATTCAGACACGCAAGCTAAACAGCCTGGTGAGTTGTCACCGCAGCAGCCAGGAGCAGAAGTTGAAGCGACAGCTAAGACATATGCGCCTGTTGTCGAAGAAACACAAGCAAAAGAGCCTGGCCAACTAGCGCCAGCTGAAGAGCAACCTGTTTCTAAGCAAGAGAAAGCAAAACTTGACGTTGAAGCCGTTCAGGACGAACTTCAGTTTGATGCAGAGCCTTTAGCGGGTAAAGAGCCTTCAGCGGATGCAGAGCCTTCAGCGAGTAAAGAACCTTCAGCGGATGCAGAGCCTTCAGCGGGAAATAAGCCTTCAGCGGATGCAGAGCCGTCAGCGAACGATAAACCTTCGGAAGCTGTAGACTCAACTGATGAAGTAACGTCAGCAGACGATAACGCGACAACTGAAGCTAAACCGGCTAAAGAAGCTCAAACTTCAGTGCAAGAAAGCAACGTTGAAGAAACAGCTCCGGCAGCACAAGCGGAACCGGCAGTTGAAGCTAAAACAACGCAAGCTGATACGGCGCCAGAAGCTAAAGACGAAGCAACAGCATCGCCAGAGCAAGTTGAAATAAACTTGGCTGACGCACCTGTAGTTGCAGAACCAGAAGCACAGGTGCAAGAAGCGAAAGCAGATACGCCAGCGGCTAAAGAAGAAGCTGAACCAACAGCAGCGCCTTCTTCGAGCCTAGCAGCGAGTGGCAAAGGAAAGCGTGGTGCATCGCACCCTATGGCATTGCCTGCAGCAGTAAACGACGCATTTGTTGATGTAGCGCTTACCGCTAAAGCTGACGACACACGACCTGCACTCGCAGTATCGGGTAAAACTGCAGCGATGTCGCACGTAACGTCACGTGCATCAGCAGTAACAACGCTTCCTCAGTCGGTAGATGACGTTGCCGAAGTAGCAGCAGTGGCTGAATAATTTTCAGTCGCTAGTGCGCTACTAGCTAATTGATGTAAAAGCCGCTTTCGAGCGGCTTTTTTGTTTGCTAGTGTACGTTTAACATCGAGTCCGAGTTGAGAATAAAATGTCAGATACGGTAAACCAGCAGTATATAGATTGGTTAAGCCAAGTATGTAGCGCGCAAGTATTAGACACACAAATGATTCAACCTCTTTGGAGTGGCTACGGTGCGTGCTTTCGTGCCACTTTGGGCTATCCCAATAGTACTTTTTCAAAGAACCAAGACGAGAGTAGCCCTTTCCAAGAAAGCCAGTATCACCAAGCTCAACAAAACCCACTTGGCGCGCAACAAGGTGGAGACGAAGCAGCGCTAAAAGTAGTCGTGAAATGCGCCACTCCGCCACGCAGGCTCTCACACCCTAAAGGCTGGAATGGTGAAGCTAGCCACAACCGTAAGTGCCAATCTTTTAAGGTAGAGAACTGTTTTTATAGCGACGTTCAAGTCCAAACTGATGCGTCGTGCCGCACAGCTAAATGCTTAGGGCACAGCCAACAGGGCGAAGCCTCCCTTCTTGTTATGGAAGACTTAGCACACAGCGGCTATTCTCGCACGGCCTCTTCACTTACCGCTGCGCAATGCATCACTGTTCTAAAATGGCTTGCCAACTTTCATGCACGCTTTGTCAATAAGAGAGATGAATTTGATAGCCGAAGTTTACAATTATGGCCTGAAGGCACTTATTGGCACTTGGCAACCCGTGAAGATGAGTTCAACGCCATGTCGGATGGATTACTAAAGCAACATGCTGTCGATATATCTACCACGTTAGGCAACGCTCACTATCACACTTTGGTGCACGGCGATGCTAAAGTGGCTAACTTTTGTTTTACCGAAGATTTTTCTGACTGTGCAGCTGTCGACTTTCAGTACGTGGGTTATGGCGCAGGCATAAAGGACGTGGCGTATTTTTTGGGCAGTGCCCTATCAACCCAAACCCACATGAAACATCGTGATGCATTGCTCGATAACTACTTTCAAGCGCTCGAAGATGCGCTACACACTCGATTGGCTAACAATGATAGTTCGGCTTGTTTCAAGCGTGCTGATATTGCGCTTATCATTGCTGAATGGAAGTACCTGTACCCCTTCGCCTGCGCTGACTTTTATCGGTTCTTAGCGGGTTGGAGCCCCGAACACTGGAAAATAGATGAAGAGCTCCAATATCAAACAGATATTGCCTTGTCTATTCTTGAGCGCACGGCTTAAACGATTGCGTTTTCATAGTGATCACGACTTTTATGAACGTGCTTTTTTTCTCTCTCGCGCCCTTTTTTACGTTCTATTTCTACACCAATTCAGACGACATGTCGCTGGTAGCCCATCTGCTCTGACTTACTATTTTATTGCCGTGAAACTGCACCATTAAATTACATTTAGCGTATATAGTGACAGATAATCATAACGCTGCTGCCAATGTACAAACGTAAACTCTACCTTTTTGGGCTACTTTCCACTTTTATTCTGTTGATTGCTTTAGCCAGTGCAGCCATATCTGCGCATTTAACGCGCACTAACTTAGCGCAAGCTCAACTCGCTCAATCCCTGCTGTCAGAGCACCAGCAGTTATCAAGTATTTCCTACAGGCTTTTCAAACAGCTAACCGATGAGCTTATATTTGGCAAGAATGCGAACCAAGCGAAAGTGAGAAACAAACAACAACAGATAGAAAACTCGTTGAACCGTATAAAATCTCTGGAACTTGCTCAACGCGAAGCACTAGGGCTTGAGGCAACACTAGGAAGTGTTGAAGATACCGATGAACTTGAAGCGCTGATTCAAGGCATCGTGGAAGAGTTTAGAGCTATTGCGCTAAGTAACGACAGTACTCCACTTAATCAACAGCAGCGCCTTCAAACATTACTTGAAGTAACTATCGACAACCAGTTTAGGGAGGCCATCAACTCTGCAGTAAACCGCCAAACAGGCGTTGTATCGCGCATTAACGCTAGCATTGAAACGCTAAACAGCAGCATTGTGTGGTTTACTATCAGTTTAGGCCTTATCACCTGTCCTTTCATTCTGCTGGGTTGTTATTGGCTATTTAATGCCCTGTATCAGCCGCTTACAGTTATTCGCACGGGTACCGATGCCATTGCCTCGGGAAACTACCACTATCGATTGCCTGAAACCCTGGATAGCGAATTTACTGACTTGGTCAAAGCACTAAATTCCATGATAGCGCGACTACAAGAACACGAAGACCAGGCTGATGCCCATCGTAAGCACTTAGAGTTTGAAGTGGAGAGCCGAACCCGGGCTTTAAAAGAAGCCAACAATAAACTCACTCAGCTGGACGCAAAGCGCCGACAATTTATGGCTGATGTAAGTCACGAATTGCGCACGCCGTTAACCATTATTCGTGGCGAAGCGCAGGTAACCCTTAGGCAGGCTGCGGCTAGCAACGAGATTTATAAAGAAACGCTAGAAACCATACTTGAGCAAGCCGTGAACTTAAGTAAGTTGGTTGATGATTTGCTGCTGCTAGCGCGTGCCGAGATGCACGAATTTACTGTAGATCTGGTTAAATCTGACTTACATAACCTGCTTACACAAAATATGGCGTTATGGCAAAAGCTCACAAAGCCAAGAGACTTAGATCTTAAATGGCTTGCCAATAATGAGGTCCAAGTGCTCATCGACAAAGACAGAATTGTGCAGGTACTGACCATCCTTATAGAAAACGCGCACAAATATTCTTATCCCGATACGCCCATTGTGCTGCGCGTTGAGAGCGAAGGCCCGAATATCAACGTATCGGTCATTGATAGCGGTGAAGGCATTTCTTCAAGTGATTTGCAGCACGTTTTTGAACGCTTCGTTAGGTTAAAGCGCAAAGGCAATGGAATGGGGCTAGGTTTGTCTATCGCTAAAGCGATAGCAGAAGCCCACCACGGTACATTGAGTGCGCATTCTACATTAGGTAAAGGCTCGCAGTTCACGTTGACGCTGCCAGTTTTACAAGACCATGCGACTAGGGCCTGATGACCGTTGCTGTACATTTTTACAGCGGTCAACAGGCCCCAATAACAACCGTTAAGTAACTTCGAACGACTAGGATCATAACAACAATGAAAATTCTTATTGCTGATGACGAAGCCCCCTTGCTACGCTTTCTATCACGAGGCTTAAGCGCTGAAGGTTTTGAGTGCATCGAAGAGTCGGCATTACACAACTTAGTCACGCGCATTCGTCATGAAGCCCCTGCTATTATTGTACTTGATCGCATGTTTGGTGATGAAGATAGCGTAGAGCTGCTGCCCGCAATCAAGTCGCTTCCCCATGCCCCTATGGTTTTGTTACTAACCGCGGTGGACGAAGTACGCGAGCGCGTGAATGGTTTAAAACAAGGCGCGGATGACTATTTGTGCAAGCCATTTGACTTTGACGAACTACTTGCGCGCATAACGGCCTTAAGCCGAAGAGTGACGAATACACCGGTTGCCCAATTAGGCCTCACCATCGGACCGTTAAACATCGATGACGAGTCACGTATTGCGACATTGTCTGGGGAAGAGATTTCACTCACCAAACTAGAATACGACATGCTCTACTACTTCGCAGAAAATGCTGAAAAAGTGCTGTCTCGAGAACGCATATTAAGTCGAGTATGGCGAAGTCACAGCGATCCGTTAACTAATGTTGTTGATGTGTATATCAGTAGGCTGCGACAAAAGCTTCACAGCAGTGATGCCATATTTATTGAAACTCTGAGAGGCAACGGCTATCGGTTGACCACCAGAAAATAGTCGTTTCGTCTCATTAGCTATTGCATTCATGTGTTATCCCGCCTAATTTGAACACTCGTTCAAATTTTATAAAGGATAATTATGGCTCGCTCACCTTCTTCATTACTCTCAAGGCTCTGTTGCGCAACCGCTGTAGGCATTAGTCTATTGTCATCACCAGTCTTCGCTCAGACAGACACCAGAGGTGCCGCGCAGCCTGATAAGAATACAGCAATGTCTGCACGGGAATTGCGAGCACCAAAGGTTATCTTTTTCGATGTTAATGAGACCTTACTTGACCTCACCGCCATGCGCAGCTCGGTAGGCGAAGCCTTGGGCGGTCGAGATGATTTGTTGCCACTGTGGTTCTCTACTATGCTGCATCATTCACTGGTTGATTCAACGACTGGCCGCTTTCATACCTTTGGAGAAATTGGCGTTGCCTCCTTGCTGATGGTGGCTGAAATTGAAGGTATTGAATTGACCAAAGCGCAAGCGAAAACGGCAATTGTCACGCCATTGCGAAGCCTACCACCCCATCCTGACGTGCGCGATGGCTTACAGGCACTTAAAAACAAGGGTTATAAACTAGTAAGCCTTACCAACTCGTCTAATCAAGGCGTATATACTCAATTTAAGAATGCTGATCTTTTGTCTTATTTCGACGAGCGACTAAGTGTAGAAGACATTAACTTATATAAGCCCGATACACGCACGTATGAGTGGGCTATTGAAAAAATGGGTATAGCAGCAGAAGACGCTATGTTAGTGGCGGCCCACGGTTGGGATGTTGCTGGTGCTAAACAGGCAGGCTGGCAAGCCGCGTTCATTGCACGCCCCGGTAAGGTACTTTACCCGTTAGCAATAGCGCCTGACACGGTGGTAAGCGGACTAGATGAATTAGTCTCCCAATTACCCGATGCCAAATAAGCGTTAGGGTTGATGGTATCTAGGTGCACATAAAAGCACAGCTTAAAGGTTGGCACGGGTAAACATAATTACTAGGTTAAACGCCTGGGCCATAAAAGGTCATGCAAACCAATATTTCGAGCTAGGCACGGAGCTACGCTGTTGCCGTGCCTGCTCTTTTCATATCGATGTGAGGAATATCGTCTTCCAAGTACATAGTCGAAGTGGCTTCAAACCCAAAACCTTCATAAAACCGTTTTAAATACTCTTGCGCGCCAATTTCAATATCACAGCCTGGCCATAACGCCTCACAATGATCAATGGCTTCACGCATAAGTGCTCTGCCCGCCCCTTTACCTCTGAAAGCTTCGCTGGTAGCTACTCGACCGATACTCACCGATGGATAACTAACCCCTTCGCCAAGTAATCGTGCACACGCTACCAATTTGTTATCTTGAAACCCCATTAAATGATGAGTTTTTGGATGGCGGTCTTTTTCGTCAAGCTCCGGATAGGCACAGTTTTGCTCAACGACAAAAACATCGACACGCAGCTTGAGCAAGTCGAAGAGTTGATGATTAGTCAGTTCATTAAATGTAAGTGATTGCCAGGAAACCATGTTGCCTCGATGATTTTTTATTATTAACGTTTGAGTAGCGCCTTTAACAGATCCTGTTAAAGTTATAGATGTCAAAATACAAATTTTAAGATGCCAATTTTAAAATGCTAACTTTAAAATCTCTGCGACGATAACGATTGGTTTAGTGTAACGCAACCCATTTTACCCACAACTTATGCTGCAGCCTGAGCACCACACGCGTAGGCCAAGATACTCTGGATTATTCAGGCCCTAGGGTTAAGGTACTCGTTGTTCGCCAACCCTGCCTTGACATAGTCAATGAACATTTTAACCTTAGTAAGGTTCCTACGCCCTTCAACACTTACCACCTGTATAGGCAACTTTTTGTCTTCCACATCTTCTAACAAACTTACCAAATCACCACTTCTAAGTGCTTCTGCAACCTGATAGGACATCAACCGAACAACCCCAACGCCTGCAATGGCGGCGTTAATAGCCGCTCTGTTTTGGTTGGATTGAAAACGAGGTGTGAGCTTAATGGCAATAGGTCTGCCGTTTTTGTGATACGTCCATACCGCTGGCTCGTTAAAGCGCGTCGGATAAAGCACACTATGCCGTTTTAAATCTTCTGGCTTTTTTATGGCCGGGCTACTCGCCAAGTAGCTAGGCGCCGCACAGGTTACACGCCGTACGTATCCTACCGTAACACCGTAAAGCGAGGAGTCTTTCGGGTTACCTATACGTATTGCTACATCCATATTGCTATCAATTAGATTCACCACATCGTCGTGAAAATGCCCGTTAACCCTAATGTCGGGATAGTCCTTAAGGAATTGGGATATTATTGGCGTTACATAACGTTCGCCGAACAAAATGGGGGCCGTGATATTAAGCTCACCTTTGGGCACTAAATCAATGCCAGACACAGCAGCTTCACATTGCTCAATATCTGCCAGTATACGTGAAACATGAATAAGGTAATGTTCACCAACCTCACTCAATTTCACTTGCCGCGTTGTGCGATGAAAAAGTCGAGTATTTAACTGTGCCTCTAAATGCGCAATACACCGAGTAACCGCAGGCGCTGACATCGACATCGCGTCTGCAGCTCCTACAAAGCTTCCCGACTTAGCAGCCTCTGCAAACACTCTCATGCACAAAAGCTTGTCCATATTATTTCACTCAATGAAATTATAAATTTCAAAAATAGCTAATTATTAAATAAAAGGAAAGTTCTAGTATCGCTATCAGCTTTTACACGTTTTCGTTCAGGTTAACGTTTTTACACTACAGCCCAATGCCTACAGGAGTTATTTATGAGACCACCGCTTCCCCCCTTTTCACCTGAAACCGCAGCGCAAAAAGTGCGCCTTGCTGAAGACGCATGGAACACCAAAGATGCGGTAAAAGTTGCAGGTGCTTATACCTTTGACTGCCGTTGGCGCAACCGAGCAGAATTTATTGAAGGACGTGCTCAAATAGTGAGTTTTTTGACGAGAAAGTGGAACAAAGAGCTGAACTATAAATTAGTAAAAGAGCTATGGGCATTCAACGCAAACCGCATAGCAGTGCGCTTTGCATACGAGTACAAGGACGATTCTGGTCAATGGTATAGAGCTTACGGTAATGAAAATTGGCAGTTCAACCTTGATGGCCTTATGGAAAAACGTATTGCCAGTATCAACGAACATCCTATTTCAGAAAGTGACCGAAAGTTCACGTGGGATGGCGAACGACGCCCTGACGATTTTCCCACACTGTCCGAGCTTGAGCTGTAAACAATGTTGATAATAACACCCAACTAACCATTTCTATTGAGAGGATGAATTTATGACAAATCCAACAAGCAATACATTGCCAAAAAGCCCTATTGTTTTGATTCAAAACCCTAAATCTGGCCACTGCCACAAGGTTTCATTGTTTATGGCACTGAATGCCATCCCTTTCACAACCGTTGAGCCTGACATGGCCAAAGGCGAGCACAAGAGTGATCGCTTCAGCTCACTTAACGTGTTTAAACAAGTTCCCGTGATAACAGACGGTGATATCACGTTGGCTGACTCCAATGCCATTCTGGTTTATTTGATCCACGCATACGCAGACAGTGACTATTGGCTAGGAAAGGACGCCAAAGAAAAAGCGCTAATTCAACGCTGGCTATCAGTCTCAGCGGGTGAACTTGCTAAAGGGCCGGCCGCCGCGCGATTGGAATACGTATTTGGAGCAACTATTCATGTGCCCACAGTACTAGCCACCAGCGAGACGTTACTTGCAAACATGGAGGCTCATCTAGAAAACACGGTAAGTGCTTTTTTGGTTGGCGAACATGTTACCGCAGCAGACATCGCCATGTATTCGTATATAGCTCATGCCCCTGAAGGAGGAATATCGTTGTCCAAGTTTCCTCTTATCAATGCCTGGATAAATGCGGTTGAGAGTCTGGATAATTTTGTCCCAATGCCAGCGTCTGACATCGCACCAGCGCGCAATACCTGTCCGCATAGTTAATTGAGGTCGTTATGTCTCTACCTAAGCTATCATCCTTGAACCCAGCGTTTCATCAAGGCGAAATTGCACTGCAAAAAAAGCTGGAAATTGACAGGGAAATCGGTGAGCGGACGAATGGTTTTATCCGTAGCTTTATGCCGGAACAACACAGGCAGTTCTTTACATCCAGTCCGTTCACTGTTTTCGCCTTGGTAGACGAAAAAGGCCACCCTGTAGCCACGCCTGTTTGGGGAGAAGGAGATTTCATAGAAAGTCCCTCTGCTACCCAATTACGCTTTAGCCTACCAGTAGAAGTTTGGAATATGATGCAACACTCGTTAAATCTCGACGTGACTTCAGGCAGCAAAATTGGAATCGTCGGTATTGAATACGCTACAAGGCGAAGAAATCGGTTGAACGGTACGATAAGTCACGCAACTAATGAAAACCTTACGGTATTGGTAGATCAAAGTTTCGGTAACTGCCCCCAATACATTCACAAACGAACCACAGTCAAAAAACAACGTGCCGTTCAGACTGCCCCAATGAAAAATACAGTAGGTGCCGGTGATTCTACATTTTTTACTTCAACATCGAATGTGCTCACCCCAAGCGCACGCTCGCTGATATCAAGGGCTGAAACGTTTTTTATTGCCTCACGACATAAATCTTTAGGCCATGCAGCGAATGAAGGGCTAGACGTTTCTCACAGGGGGGGCAAAGCAGGCTTTGTTAAAGTGGAAGGGAATTCGTTAATCTTTCCCGATTTTAGCGGTAATAAATTCTTTAATACCTTGGGCAACATCTTGCTAGACCCACGCGTCGGTCTGTGTTTTTGGGATAATGAAACAGGTGACCTTCTGTTTATTAAAGCAAAGGCGAGTATCGAATCCCTCGAATCGAATATAACCGCATTTGAAGGTGCAGAGCGCTTTGTGTCTCTTTCGGTACTCTCGGTAACACATATTTCGGGTGTGTATCCCTACTCCCATGAGATCACAGACATGTCCCCCTATGCACTAAAGACAGGCGACTGGAAATAAGCGGTTAATTGATGAACCCTATCATCTAGTTAGCGTAATCAATTGGAATACCGTAACCAGAATGGTTACGCTGTTTAGACAAAAAGTCTTGGTTAGGTTTTGTAGACAAGGGCAAATGCCCGCGTAGACACAGGGGCAGAACATGAGTGATAAGCGTAACATCAAAACGTACAACAAACCCGCTGGCGGATGGGGAGCACTAAAGAGTGTAACCCAGAGCTGGATCCAAAGCGAAAAGCCACTTAAGAATCTACGAGCCATGCTCAAGACGAACCAAGACAAAGGCTTTGACTGCCCAGGCTGTGCGTGGGGTGAATCACCAGAAAGTGGTTTAGTGAAGTTTTGTGAAAATGGTGCTAAAGCAGTGAACTGGGAGTCTACCGGTCGCTATGTAGACCCAACATTTTTCTCAAAGTATTCGGTCGGCTCACTGAAAAAGCACACCGACTACTGGCTTGAGTCACAAGGGAGACTCACCCACCCTATGCGCTACAATGCTCAAGCAGACCATTACGAACCAGTATCATGGGACGATGCCTTCGCACTTATTGCCAAACACTTGAAGGGTTTACATTCCCCTCATCAGGCGGAGTTTTATACCTCCGGGCGGGCGAGTAATGAAGCCGCCTATTTATATCAGTTATTCGTGCGCGCATTTGGCACAAATAATTTTCCCGATTGTTCAAATATGTGCCACGAAGCGTCGGGGCAAGGTATGAAACCTACGATAGGCGTGGGCAAAGGCACAGTTACGTTCAATGATTTTGCAAAAGCAGACACCATTTTTGTTATCGGCCAAAATCCGGGAACTAACCACCCTCGCATGCTAGAACCTCTTCGTGAAGCAGTACGAAGAGGGGCGCAAGTGGTATGCTTCAACCCGTTAAAAGAGCGTGGCCTTGAACGATTTCAAAACCCGCAGCATCCCGTTGAAATGCTTACCAATGGCTCTGAGCCAACTAATACCGCCTATTTCAGGCCTGCTCTTGGTGGTGACATGGCGGTTATGCGCGGCATCGCAAAATGGCTGTTAACTTGGGAACAAGAAGCCAAAGCAAACAATGCTCCTCCCGTATTCGACCACGACTTTATTAACGCACATACCAATGGAATGGACGACTATTTGAGTACTGTTGAAGCGACGAGCTGGGAGCATATTGAAGCGCAGAGCGGTTTATCAAAAGACGAAATACGTCACGCGGCAACCATGTACAAACGTGGAGAGCGGGTGATCATGTGTTGGGCAATGGGGATCACCCAGCACAAGCACTCAGTAGCTACGGTTCAGGAAATAGTGAACGTTCAACTACTACGAGGAAACGTGGGCAAGCCTGGTGCAGGGCTTTCTCCCGTTCGTGGCCACAGCAATGTGCAGGGGGATAGAACTGTGGGTATTAACGAAGTCCCCCCCAAAGCATTGCTTGACGCACTAGAGAACAAGTTTAACTTCGCCGTTCCACGAGAAAGAGGTCACAATACGATTCAAGCTATCCAGGCTATGGAAAGTGGTGAATCCAAAGTTTTCATCGGCCTAGGCGGTAATTTCGCCCAGGCGACGCCAGATACGCCGCGTACTCACGCTGCGCTGTCACAATGCGACTTAACCGTTCATATCGCCACCAAATTAAATCGTTCTCACCTAACCACAGGTAAAGACGCGCTTATATTACCCTGCTTGGGACGTACTGAAATTGACATGCAGGCTAGCGGGCAACAAGGCGTGACTGTGGAAGATACGTTTTCTATGGTCCATATTTCTTATGGCCAACTTCCGCCAAGCTCTCCAGAACTTCGCTCTGAACCCGCTATTATTGCTGGTATCGCGAAGGCGACGTTAGGCAACACGCCGGTAGACTGGGACTTCTTAATAAGCGATTACGACAATATTCGTGAGCTCATTGCCGACACCATAGACGGTTTTAAAGACTTTAACACCAAACTCGCTCAACCAGGTGGTTTTCATTTAGGTAATGCAGCAGGTGAGAGACGCTGGTTAACACCATCGGGCAAAGCCGAGTTTGCTGCTAACGCCCTGCCTGATTCACTGTTAAATGCTGACCTCGTTGCGAAAGGTGAAGAGCCGGACCTCATTTTACAAACACTGCGCTCTCATGATCAGTACAACACAACTATTTATGGTATGGATGACCGCTACAGAAACGTGTTTGGCGCGCGGGACGTTCTGTTTGTCAATGAACGTGACATTAAGAAGCTGGGTTTTAACGATGGCGATAAAGTCGACATTACGTCAATGTGGAACGACGGCAAAACACGCCAAGTTAAACAGTTTATGTTGGTGGCTTACGACATCCCGCAAGGTCAAGCAGCAGCATATTACCCCGAAACCAATCCGTTAGTACCACTAGAAAGTTACGGTGATGGCACGTTCACACCAACATCGAAATTTATCGCGATCAAACTTTCGAAATCTGAATCAGATGGCCGAATAGCAGTCTCTGCGGTGTAAGTTTTTCTCTGCTTATCAGGTACTTATCAGTACAGACCCTTTGTTTCTAACTGGTTCGCTGCGCACTACTTTTCTTGCGGTGCGTAAGCTCTTGGAGGGTCATACTTAGGTACATGGATCAGGGTGAGACCGTAACGGCTTGCCCACTTTACTGATAAGGCTGTAGGAGCAGATAGCGTTACTACCAAAGGTAATTTAGCTCTTATCGCTTTTTGAACCAACTCTAAACTGCAGCGGCTTGTGAGCACAACAATACCTTCAGGTTGAAAGAGTTTTTTGGTGGTGATAGCACCAATTAATTTATCAAAAGCATTATGCCTTCCTATATCTTCTCGGCATGCCAGCACATTGCGCTTAGCATCAATGTAGAGCGCTCCATGCACCGCACCGCTCTGCTGAGCTAATGCTTGCGCATTAGATATAAGGCTTCGCAATCCTTTAAACCAGCTCACATCAGGCAAAGGCGATACATCAATAGACGTCAATTGAGGCAAAGCGTTGTCTAATGCCTCAACACCGCAGAGCCCACAGCCCGACGCCCCCGCCAATTGCCGTTTATTTTCCTTTAACTTCCAGAACGCCTGATTGGCAATTTCAACTTCCGCATTGATGTGTTCTTTGTGATGCGTCAATTCAATACCGTAAAGCTGGCGGGGATGTTCGATAATGTCGTTACTTAAACTGAAGCCCACAATGAAATCTTCAATGTCGTTTGGGGTTATCAGCATTACGGCATAATTAATACCGTTATAACTAATGCTTAAAGCGACTTCTTCGGCAAGGGCAAACTTTTGCGTATAGGGTGTAGCATCTAAAACTAATGCGTGCAGTTCAGTATTACTTTTCATGTGGCCAATCACCTGGAGTATTTACATTCAACCACTCTACGCCATCTTCATTGGACATATTTGCGAGACGCATTTTGCTATCCCTTTCATCTTTACGCGCTGTTTTTTTGAGGCCGGCTTCTTTAAGAGAAACTGCATTGAGAATTTCTAAAAATCCTACCACTCGTCTTTTACTTTGCTCAACTAGATAGTTGGCTAAGAGGGCTTTGGTGTCCTGAGTAACGGGTAAATAGAAAGGCAAAAAGCGTTTTTCCACATAACATGCCTTTTCAGCCTCTCGCCCTCGCGAAACTAATATTCTCAAAAGCTCGGGCGTCATCTGCGGCATGTCAACGGGAAGAACAAGTAGTTCACAAGGATTGCCATTGTGATTATCAGATTGAGATAGTGCGTCTAAAACAGCATGTACTCCGCTAAGCGGACCTACATCTTCAATTTTGTCATTCAAAAAGCCTGGCGCGTTGCGGCTAATTAACACTTTATCGCAACTCGCAGACTGTAAAAGTAACGAAGCATTATCGATGAGAGTACGGCCCTGATAACGCATAAGTGCTTTATCTTGCCCCATTCTACGCGATTGACCACCCGCAAGCACTAAACCGATGAGTGTCGTATTCACTTTACTCACTGCATATGCCTCCTTTATTGAAAATCTCCTCATATCCTTTTAAAAACTCAAAGCATTGCTTGGCGATGGGAGAACTGGGCTCGCCTTTTCGCATGATGAGCCCTAAAGGCGAAATGGTTTTACCATCGTCAACAGTAACATAGGCGAGTCCTAAATCATCATTGGCCTTTGCGACGTTGGTTGGAAGGATCGTACAACACATCCCCTTTTTCACTGCTTGCAGTAAACAATGAACCGAGTCTGATTCAATAACAGGCTCATTGTTCACGCCCACATTTGCCATGTTTAACGTGATTGACTGCCTAAAATGCATTGAAGGTGTTAATAACCCAAGTGGCAGTGATGAAAGAGACTGCCAGCTTAGGGTATCTTGCTCAAAGCAGTAATGATTAGGGTGATACAGCAACACCATTGGTGTAGCTTTAAACGGCAAAATATGGAAGTGTTGCGCGCTCATGCCTTCAAGGTAACAAAGACCCAGGTCAAGCTCGTTACGGTGTAGCGCGTTAACGATATACTCACTGCTATGTGTTTGTAAGGAAAACTGTAGTGCACTGTGCTGTTTTGAGAGGGTGTCAATAATGTCGATAGGATCGACACTCGCTAGAGGAACGGCACCGATCCGAAGTCGGCCAACTAAGGCACCTTTGCACGATGCAGCTTCCGCTTGTAATCCGTCACACGCCGCTAAGATATTCCTTGCCCATGCCAAAATTCTTTCACCTTCCGGCGTAAAGCCTTGGAATCTGTGGTTGCGAGCCACCAACTGAATGCCAAGCTCATCTTCTAAATTATGAAGACGTGAAGAAAGCGTGGGTTGTGTAACATTGCACGACTTAGCCGCTTTACCGAAGTGCTGCGTCTCATCTAACGCGACCAGAAACCGGAGCTGACGAATATCCAAAGACCAATACCTTAATCATGATAGATAGCTTCTATCATGATTCTACCAATGGAATGCTTGACTTGTAAGTACATTAAACGCATGTTTTTAGAATAAGCCAAAAATCCCAAAAATATGTGCACATACTGATTGATAGAAACTATCACTCAAGATTATTCGCCCAGCATAGATTTAGCATTTTGTTCTGCGCAAGCGCTTCGACGCTGCTAGACCGACATCGCCTGAAAAATTTGTAGACGACGTGTACTAGCGCCTGTTGACCTTTGATGATGCCTTCTTACAACAAGTCCCATTGAAAATAGAAATAGCCATACCGTTGCGGCTTCACTTACTGCATGAGTAACCGTAGTCAAATAGCCAATATCAGCAAACGACGCTACAGTGGTATCACTTAACGAAATTGGATATGGCCCCAAATACCCTGTCATTAAATCTGATGAACCACCAGGCCAAGGTTCGTCCCAGTGACTGTTGGCAGTGCCGGCTCCTCCCCCCAGTTCTACAGGAATAAATGTGGCGTTTTCCACAAACTCGCGGCGATAAATTTCCAAAGCGTACTCTCCGGTGTAACGCCCTGAACCGCTGACGTAGTTAGATTGGCTGCCCGCAATAAAAAAGTCGGTCGTCCACAATGTTCCAAATCCAATTACATGGGCCATCTCGTGTACGATGACATCAAAAAGGGTACCGCGATTTTCTAAGCTAGCAAGGTCTGCCGTATCAAAACGCATGCGGCCTTTATTTGCATAAACAAAAGTGCTGTCTGGTAGCTGAGTGATACCCGTTGGGCCAGCACTACCCAATATGCCACCCACACCATCAAGTGCAACGCCACTCGCATCTATAACAATATTGTGATTAAACTCGCTTTGAACGCCTATTAGGTAAGACTCCCAATAAGCGATTGCATCATCAAAAGCGCTGGATTGTGAAGGTGTTAAACCACCAAGATCGTTAATAGAAATTTTGAATAGTCCTGCATTTGCTGAAAAAGACACACACAACGACACCACAACACTGAAGAACCACTTAATTGAGACACCCATGGCACCCCTCCAAAACTAAGAAAAAACGTTCGATGCAAATAAAATGAGCAACGTAGGCCTGTTTATCTTTGCTGTATTTCAAAGCTCAACAGGGTAAGGACTAAAAAAACTATAGTAGAGAAAACCGTAAGTAGTTATGAGAAAGATTGCTTGTTAACGGCAAAAGTAAAAATTACTAAAGATCAACGTGTTGAATTTTTTAACAGAGAATGCTTAACGGTGAGTCGTTCGCCATTGGCACAATGACGTATTGGGAGTGGGAGAATTATTGAAACTTTTTTACGTCGACTTTCCCGCTTACCACGCTCTGTGATACAGAGCGCGGCTGCGAGAATGAATTAGAGGGCCTACCAGGTTAAATCATCTGGAATTTCATAATCGGCGTACCAATCATCTTCTTCTTCATCTTTACCGTCGGCTCCGCTCTTATCTAAATCAGCACGGTAAATAACTGAAGCCTCGTCGCGCTGCGCAATTTTGTCAGCAACGGGGGCTGGTACTAGTTCATAAGCGTCATCTAGCAATACAACAGCCAAACGACCTTTTGTCACTTGCTTGTGCATCTCTTCACTCACATACAGACGCTTTACTACGTTGTCGTGTGTAAAGTTAAGTAAGGTTTCGCCATTGCGCGGTTGTTTGTTTACCGTAATAAGCTGCCTTACCTGCGCAATAATTGAGCGCTTCTCTCGCTCCTGCTGTTGAAGCTGGTTTAGCTCGCGTGAGCGCGCTTTTTTCTCTTCAGCTGCTTGTTGAGCAGCAATAGTCGCTTCATCAACGACAGGTTGTTTTTGCTTATTCTTTTGCTTTTGTTTTTTGCGTTTATCTGCACGCGCTTGCTTTGCAGACGCTTTATCGGCCAAACCGGCTTTCAGTAGTTGGTCTTGTAAGGAGGCCATAATTACTCTCTGTTACTCTGTTTCTATTGATACGCTTTGCAGACGTTTACCGTCTTTTAACTACGTAACAAGCCCGAGCAATGTCGGGCTTGTGAATTTCAATTAAAGGTCTATTTTTACCTTTTCCGAATTAAAGGCGTTACTTCTTCTTGGCTTTAGTCGCTGGCTTTTTAGCGGCTTGCTCCTGCCATTTGCCATTGTCGTACCACGCAGACCATCCTGTTGCTTTACCGTTGTCATTCTCAGACATCACGTATTGCTGTTTGGTCTTCCTGCTGTATCGAACTATTGCAGGGTTACCATCAGGGTCTGTTTGTGGCGCATCAGCAAGATAGTAGAATTTCGGCGAAATTCTATCTCTAAAGCGAGCAAGTTCTTCCACTTTCGGTGCACGAGTTTCACGCGACTTTGGAAAGTTATGCGCCGCTAAGAAAATTCCCGAAGCGCCATCACGTAGCATAAAGTGCGCGTCAGACTTTTCACACGGAAGCTCAGGTAAATCTACCGGATCTTCTTTTGGCGGCGCAGCTTCACCGTTTCTAAGTAGCTTACGAGTATTCTTACACTCTTCGTTGGTGCAGCCGAAGTATTTACCAAATCGACCGTTTTTAAGCTCCATATCGCTGCCACATTTGTCACACTCAATAATGGGGCCGTCATAGCCTTTTATCTTGAATGTGCCTGTTTCAACTAAGGTGCCATCACATGTTGGCGTGTTACCACACACATGAAGTTTACGGGTTTCGTCAACCAAGTAACTGTCCATCGCCGTGCCGCACTTAGGACAACGCTTTTTAGAACGAAGCGCTTCTGTTTCGAGCTCTTCTTCATCGTCCACTTTCACGACTTCGTCACCAGGCGTTAAATTCATGGTGTTTGTGCAGCGCTCTTTCGGCGGTAAATTGTAGCCTGAACAGCCCAAGAATACGCCAGTTGACGCGGTTCTCACGTTCATTTCACGGCCGCATTTATCGCACTCAACACCTGCAGGCACTGCCTGATTCAAGCGCATACCGCCCTCTTCAGGGTCTTTCTCAGCGTTTAACAGTTTTCCGTAGAAGCCGCTGTAAAAGTCGTTGAGCACGTCCTTCCAATCTTTCTTGCCTTCAGCAATATCATCAAGATGCTGCTCCATGTTGGCAGTAAAGTCATAGCTCATTAAATCGTCAAAGTTTTCCATCAGACGATCGTTTACTATTTCGCCCATTTTCTCGGCATAAAAACGCTTGTTCTCTAAGCGCACATAGCCGCGATCTTGAATCGTCGAAATAATACTGGCGTAGGTCGATGGACGACCAATACCGCGTTTTTCAAGCTCTTTTACCAACGAAGCTTCATTAAATCGCGCTACAGGCTTGGTGAAGTGCTGTTTAGGATCAAGCGCTTTTAAGTCAAGCACATCGCCTTTTTGTACATCAGGCAACATGAGCTCTTCTTCGCCTTTTTTGCGAAGCTGAGGTTGAACGCGAGTCCAACCATCGAACTTAAGTACGCGGCCTTTCGCCGTCAGCTCGTAATCACCCGCCGCCACTTTGATAGTGGTTGCATCGTACTTAGCTGGAGTCATTTGACAGGCCACAAACTGGCGCCAAATAAGCTCATAAAGTCGCTGTGCATCGCGCTCCATATCGCCCAAACTTGCAGCACTTATGCTCACGTTTGAAGGACGGATCGCTTCGTGCGCCTCTTGCGCACCTTCTTTACTGCCGTAGCGATTTGGCGAATCAGGCAGGTACTTGTCACCAAAATTATCTGAAATATACGCACGAGCACTGTCCAACGCCTCTTGGCTTAAATTGGTTGAATCCGTACGCATATAGGTGATGTAGCCCGCTTCATAAAGGCGCTGTGCCATCATCATGGTTTTCTTAACACCAAAGCCCAATCGAGTACTTGCCGCTTGTTGTAGCGTTGAGGTAATAAATGGTGCAGAAGGACGACTTTGCGTAGGCTTTGACTCGCGGCTTTCTACCGTGTAGTTAGCCCCTTCTAAGTCAGCAAGCGCTTTATCAGTTTCGGCCTTGTTTTTAGGCTTGAACGCATTGCCCTGGTGCTTTGCTACCAGCATGCGTAGTGCCGCTTTTTGCTGACTAGTTAAATCTGCGTGTACGTCCCAAAACTCTTCAGGTACAAACGCTTTAATTTCTCGCTCACGCTCTACAACAAGCCTAACCGCTACCGATTGAACGCGCCCTGCTGAGAGGCCTCGCGCAATTTTTTTCCACAGAAGTGGCGATACCATGAAGCCTACAACACGGTCTAGGAATCGACGAGCTTGCTGGGCGTTGACGCGAGAAATGTTTAGTTCGCCCGGATCTGAGAACGCATCTTGAATCGCGTTTTTAGTAATTTCGTTAAACACCACTCGCTGGTAAGTTTTGTCTTTTTTACCTAGCAGCTCTTGTAAATGCCATGCAATCGCTTCCCCTTCGCGGTCCAAATCGGTCGCGAGATAGATAGTGTCAGCATCTTTAGCAAGCTTTTTAAGTTCGTTAACGACTTTCTCTTTACCCTGTAGCACTTGATAGTGGGCTTTCCAGTCTTTCTCTGGATCCACACCCATTCTGTCTACAAGCTTCAAATATTCGTGACGGCGAAGATATTCTTGACGCTCTTCTTCGCTTAAAGTTTTGAGTTCTTTAGCCGGTTTTTTAGGCTCTACTTTGCCTAAAGCCTTCGTCGGAAGATCTCGCACGTGGCCAACCGAACTTTTTACGATAAAATTTTTACCGAGATATTTATTTATCGTTTTCGCTTTGGCTGGTGACTCGACTATGACCAGTGATTTTGCCATATAATTGAACTAAACCTATTGATTTTTAATGACTATTTACGTCAAATTCTGAAAATTGGAGCAACCTTGCACTATATATAGGGTACTCGCTCTTTTTTAACATATATCTACAAAGTGAATGGAAAACAAGATCTTCTTCATACTTATTCTTTCCTTTGCTTTAAACACGCGCAAAAACTGTACAATAAATAAACAGCGCGATTGGCATTGGCCTTAAAAGCCGTATAATGCCAGCCATTCCAACCTAGCCTGACAACATGTTCAGGTGTGAAGAAGTGCATCGTTTGCCCCTGTAAAAGAACGAAAGCGTTGCCGCTGCTATTAAATTAATCGCAGTGCGTATGGAAAAGTAACATATAGGGTCAAGCGCCAAAACTCCAAGAATGAGGGAAAGTATGAAGCAGTTTGAAGTTAACTTTGATGGTCTTGTAGGACCTACCCATAACTATGCCGGTTTGTCGTTTGGCAATGTCGCTTCCCTGAACAACGCAAACGCAAAGAGCAGTCCAAAACAAGCTGCAAAGCAAGGCTTAGCCAAAGCAAAGGCGTTGGCCGATATGGGAATGGTTCAAGGTGTGTTGGCCCCACAAGAGCGTCCTGACATCGCCGCACTGCGCCGTTTAGGCTTCACAGGCTCTGATGCTCGCGTGCTAGAAAGCGCTGCAAAGCAATCTCGCGAGATTTTCCTTGCTTGTTGTTCTGCCAGTAGCATGTGGACTGCAAATGCCGCCACTGTGTCTCCTAGTGCCGATACTGCCGATGGTCGCGTTCACTTTACCCCTGCAAACTTAACTAATAAGTTCCATCGTTCACTAGAGCCTCAGGTTACAGGCAATATCCTGCGCGGTACATTTGCCAATGAAAAGCACTTTGCTCATCACCAGCACCTGCCAGATAACGAGCATTTTGGTGACGAAGGTGCAGCCAACCACACGCGACTTTGCCGCAACTATGGTCAGGCAGGCGTAGAGTTGTTTGTTTATGGTCGTCATGCATTTGATACCAGCAAACCAGCACCGAAAAAATATCCTGCTCGCCAAACGCTAGAAGCATGCCAAGCAGTAGCTCGCTTACACGGTCTAGACGACGATGGCGTAGTTTACATGCAGCAAAACCCAGACGTTATCGACCAGGGCGTATTCCACAACGATGTGATCGCTGTTGGTAACCAAAATGTGTTGTTTTTCCACGAGCAAGCGTTTTATCAAAAAGACGCTGGATTTAAAGAGCTTCAAGCTAAATTTGGTAGCGAACCGCTTCACTTTATCGAAGTACCGACTGCTGAAGTCTCTGTACAAGACGCAGTAAAAACCTACTTGTTCAACACGCAAATTATAACGCTTCCAGGTGGTGATATGACCATCATCGCGCCAACTGAGTGTGAGGAAAATGAAGCCGTTAAGCGCTATTTAGACAAGCTGGTAACTCTGGGTACGCCCATTAAGTCGGTTAATTATTTTGATGTTAAACAAAGCATGCGTAATGGCGGTGGTCCGGCATGTTTGCGTTTGCGCGTTGCGATGAATGACCAAGAACTTGCCGCAGTTAATCAAAATACGTTAATCAACGATACACAGTTCGCTCGCCTAAACGCTTGGGTCGACAAGCACTATCGCGATGAATTAGGTGAAGATGACTTGCGCGATCCGCAGCTTCTCATTGAATCTCGTACTGCGCTTGATGAGCTTACACAAATCCTTAAAATTGGTTCGGTTTACCCATTCCAACAGTCGTAAGTTAAGTCTGATTAAAATTAAGCGAAAAAGAAAGCCGGCTATAAGCCGGCTTTTTGTTACTTGTTAAGTATAAACTCTTTATGGTGTGACCAGCGTACACTGATCAGTTACGCCGAATGGATTAGCCGGCGGTGACGCCCCTTCATCCGTCACGTCGTCAGCAGAGATACTTAGGGTGTAACGCATCTTCGCACTTGCTTCACTGCCTGTAGACTGTCCGAACACTGAAATGACAGCGTCATACCAGATTGCATAGCTGCGAGGATAACGGTATTCCAATTCCGCGTAGCCATTCTCATCTGTCACCGCTGCACCGTTGGCAAACGCGATGGTCCCAATTAATCCAGGAGTTAACATACCATCTTCATTAGTATCTTCATCTCTTGGTGTTGTATCCAAAATACCATTGTCGTTAACGTCTTCGGTTTCACAGTTTTGATTTACTATTGCAACCCATTGAGAAGCATCATCGTCGAATACCCAAAAGCCGGTTCTATACTCACCGCCATTTACGTATTTTACCGGCGCAACTGACGCAGTCAGGTTAACGCCACTGACTGGTTGACCTGCAGAATCTGATACAAACACACCAAAGCGCTTTAGGTAAGAAGTCGAAGTGGCTTCTTCTAGCTCATTACCCGTTCCTAGCGAGATATCAAAAGCACGTGCGCCCACTGTTAACACAACCTCGTCGTCAATGGCTGGGTCGTCAGCAACAAAAGCAGTAACCACTACCGCGTCTTGAGTCGATACCGATCCTGAAGTAAAGACGGTGGTCGCTATCCCCTTGCTGTCGGTGGTTGCCTGAGAAGGTGATACAAATCCGGTCGATACGTCAGATACAGAGAAGTTAACCACACTGTTCTTCACCAAGTTTCCATCAACGTCGCGAACAACTGCACTGATGGTACTGGTTTGACCGTCAGGGCCAATGATATCAGGTGATGCATCGGCAATCAGTGTGTGAGGTGTGGTAGCAATAAACTCAATCTGAGTGAGTGCTGAAACCAACACATTCCCACTTCCGTCACTCGCTGATGCAGTGATTGAAGAGATACCAGCATTATTCGCACTGATATCAATACTCGCTTGCCCTTCTGCATCGGTCACTACAGTTGCGTTGCCCGCAATAACACCACGTGACGCGCTAAAGGTAACATTTTGACCTACCACAGGCGTGTTGTCTTGACGCCACTGGACCGTAATAGTTTGAGGCTGCCCTAGCGGCACTTCCTCTGTAGGCAAGTTGACAAAGTTAAATTCGTCTTGCTGAACTTGCACCGTAAAGCTTGTCTCAGCGTTAAGTGCTGCCGCAGTGATAGTATCTTCGCCAGACGTTGATGCAGTGTAAGACACTGTCGCTTGTCCGTTTGCGCCCGTATTAACAGTCGTGCTGCTAAGCGTTCCGTTAACCGCACTTAGCACTAGGTCTTGGTTGAGAATTGATGTTCCGTCAGAGTCCTGAACACGAATTGTATAATCTACGCTGTCGTTCAAAATAACTGACGATGCACCGTTGATGGTGACTTCTGTACCAGCAATGGTAATTTCAACTGTTTGCGTAAGGCTGCCTGCACCTGCTGTAATGGTGACGGTGCGGTTTGACGCATCGTTTTGAGACGTTAATATTGCGCGCGCTGTACCATCTGCGGCGGTTTCTGGTTGAGTTAATTGAAGTTCAACCCCATCGCCTGATGCGGCAGAGAAGCTTACTTCTACCCCTTCCATCAGCACACTTTGTTCATTTTTAACCAGTGCTATCAACTCAACTTCATCACTACCGCTTGAGGCGAGCTGAATGCTGTTAGCATAAAGCTCCAGTGACGCGGGCTCTTCACTTACCGTTGTACTGCCCGTAGAGCTGAATGTAGTTGAATCCGCTTCACCCGTTGACAAAGTAGCCGTTACTTCACCATCCCCTGATGCGCTTCCCACCGACATACCGATCGACGCTACGCCTTCTGCATTAGTCAGTGCAGTGGCAGTATCGTTAGAAAACGTCGCTAAATCATCATTGCTCAATGAGAAAGTTAGGAGCAAATCGGCCTGAGGCTCACCCTCAGAATTAGTCACGGTTGCCAGCGCAACCAATGCGTTGCTAGAAGATAAGCTGTTATCTGCTTCCCCAGCTGCATTTTGTAGGGCTAGCGATACACTTATTGTTGTTGGGTCGGTGCTTGTCACCGCTGTGGCTGAAAACGTGGTAGTTCCCGTTTCGCCGCTACCGAGCGCAGCGGTAATTTCGCCATCTCCAGAAGCCGTGCTGGCATTAAGGCGTAATCGGGCTACACCATTTGAATTTGTACGCGCCGTTCCCGTGTCGTTGCCAAACTCGGCTAGTTGTTCGTTGCTTAGCGTAAAGGTTAGTAACGCGTCTGCATGCGGATTGCCATCTTGATCTGACACGGTCGCAACAACAAACAGACTATTGTCTTCAGAAAGGCTGTTGTCGCTTGCTCCACTTTCATTTTCCAGTGTTAAAGCGATTGAATAGGTTGGTGATGTGGTACCGCCGTCTCCGCTTCCGTTATCCGTGTTATCTCGAGAGACTGATGAACCGCCCCCACCACATGCTGTTAGCATAAATAATGCGCTAATTAGGCTTAGCGTTTTCGCTAATGTCGACATAATTCGTTCCTGAACCTCTTTTATTGACAATTGCGTCGTTTTTTATGTTTAAAAATCAACTGAATCTGGCACACTACGAAAGATTAAAAATATAAAAATGCACAGGGAACATTAATGTCTTCATCTGCACATAAATATAGTTTAACCGCCCGCATCTTTATCGGCATGGCTGCCGGTATCTTGACTGGTGTCTTTCTCCAATTATTGTTTGATGATAGCGGAGATTTTACTTTTTCGATATTCGGTTTAGAGTTCTCAACGTATAACATTCTTGTAGAAGGTATATTTTCCACTCTCGGCCAAATATTTATTGCCAGCTTAAAAATGCTTGTGGTTCCTCTTGTGTTTGTTTCCTTAATTTGCGGAACCAGCACACTGTCTGACCCTAGTAAATTGGGAAGACTTGGCGCAAAGTCAGTCGGACTCTATGTTGTCACAACCGCCATTGCCATAACACTAGCCATGAGTATAGCTTTAGTGGTGTCTCCGGGTGACGGGCTAAATCTAACAACAGAAACTACCTTCCAAGCGAAAGAGGCCCCTAGCCTGTCTGACGTTATCGTTAACATGTTCCCAAGCAACCCAATTAACTCAATGGCACAGGGCAACATGCTACAGATCATTGTGTTTGCCGTACTGTTTGGTATAGCTATGGCGATGACAGGTGATGCGGGCAAGCGTCTTACCGCTATCTTTGAAGATATTAATACGGTAATCATGCGTCTTGTTACCATCATCATGAACTTAGCGCCATACGGCGTGTACGTGTTGATGGCGAAACTCTTCTCCACTATTGGTGGCGAAACAATTCTGAGCCTGGCGAAATATTTCTTCTTAGTATTTGGCGTGTTAATCCTTCACGGCCTGGTAACCTACTCAGTGCTGCTAAAAGCTTTATCGGGATTAAACCCTGTTATCTTAATGAAAAAAATGCGTGACGCTGCGCTATTCGCATTTAGTACCTCAAGCAGTAGCGCTACCTTGCCCGTCACTATGGAAACGGCGAAAAACAAGCTTGGCGTAGGTAACTCGGTATCGTCGTTCACCCTGCCGCTAGGCGCAACAATTAACATGGACGGCACGGCCATAATGCAAGGTGTTGCCACGGTCTTTATTGCTCAGGTTTACGCTGTCGATTTAAGCCTTGGCGACTATATGATGGTAGTACTTACCGCCACCCTTGCTTCTATCGGAACCGCCGGTGTGCCAGGTGTGGGGCTTATCATGCTAGCTATGGTATTGCAGCAAGTGAACCTACCGGTTGAAGGGATCGCACTTATTATCGGTGTAGACAGACTGCTGGATATGACACGCACTGCGGTAAACATTACAGGCGACTGTATGGTGTCGTGCATTGTAGCTAAAAGCGAAGGAGCATTGGACGAAAGCGTTTATAACGATCCTAAAGCCGGTTTGAAGCAGGAAGATGTGGATTTCGAACATTTTGAAAAGAATAAATAACGACTACAAAAGCTTCTTTAGCTCGATTTACATATGAGTTTACAGAAGCAGTCGCATACTAAAAAAGGCCAGCATCAATTGCTGGCCTTTTTAGTTAGTTGCTTGCTCCGTTATACCAATCCGCATAGATAATTGCCCACTCAGAAGGCGCTGGCAAGCTTCCCGAAGGGCGAGTTTAAAATGTCCGTACTCTTTGTTGTGTCACCTTGATGTAGAACCACTATACCTGCGGTAACACGCCGCGATTACGAACATTTTAACTCTCGCTGAGTGGGTAATGATCTATGCGGATTGGTATTGCTTACCCTATTGAGCTTAAAGTTAGTGAAGCGCTGATGAAGGTGATACTTTGGCTGCCTTTTGCGCTGGATAAATAGTAGCGCCCACACTCAAGAACATAGCAACAACCACGGTTACAACAACGTCTTGCCAATGTAGATCAGATGGTAGGAAATCGATGAAATATATATCGCCTGATAGAATTTCTATGCCTATCGCCACCTCAATAAAGCGAACAATCTCAGAGAGGTTAGGTGCTACCAGTAGCGCTAAAACCACACCTACAGTAATGCCTATAACGCCATTGATAACGCCCTGCAACACGAAGGTATTGCGAATTAAACGATCCGTCGCTCCCATGGTTTTTAATATTGCGATGGCAGCCTGTTTGTCTCTAACCGCCATAACCAGTGACGACACAATGTTAAAACAAGCAACGGCAATGACCAGCGTCAAGGCGATATACACCACAGCTCTAACTAGCTGAATATCTTTATATAAGTGGCCCTGGGTACGTGTCCAGTCAGACATGTAAACACCCTGTGGGTAGCTGTAACCTATATCTCGCATCGTGTCGTAAGATGAAAATGGGTCGTTAAGTGTAAACTGAATTCCTTGTGACTTAGATGAAATACCAATAGCTTCAGACGCTGTTTCCAAGTGCATTAAACCCAGTTGGTTATCGAGTTCACCGCCAACAGATAGCACTCCAGAAATAGAAAGCGTAATTGAACGTGGGGCTTTGAAGGTTAGATCCTGTGTTGTTTGGGGAATGAGTATTTGAACAATGTCACCAATATTAAGGTCCATGGAAGCGAAAATACCCTTTCCTACGATGAGACCATTTTTTTGCATCGAAAAACGTTGCCAATCGTCACTTGTGACTCTTTCAGCATATTTGTCTCTAACACTGTTTACCGGAATACCAGTAACGCTAATCGCCTTCAACTCCCCCTTTGACTGCAACATTCCGGTTATCCCTGTGTATGGCGTGACAGAGGCAATACGGCTATCTTGAGACAAACGATAGAGCTGCGCGTCTAAATTTTCTATTCCGCTTTCGCTCTTGCTATATAATTCACCATGAGGGACCACACTCAAAATACGACTTGTAAGCTCTTTTTCAAACCCGTTCATTACGCTCAGCAACACAATTAGTACAAAGCAACCAAGGGCAATCCCAATGGTGGATGACATAGAAATAAAAGAGATGAAACGCTGTTCTGAACGTGTTTTTCTGAAGCGTTGGGCCAATTCAAAGGCGAGCATCTTGGTTCTCCTTGAATAACGTATCGCTCGCTAATCTGCCGTCCTTTATCTTCAGTACCCTGTCCATTTTCCCGGCCAAGGTAATATCATGGGTAACGACAACAAACGCTGTCCCTTTTTTATCACTTAAGCTAGTAAGCAGTTTATAAATTTGCTCACCCGTCGAGTCATCAAGATTTCCTGTAGGTTCGTCGGCCAGTACCACTGATGGCTCGGTAACTAAAGCTCGTGCTATTGCCACACGCTGTCGTTCACCGCCTGACATGGTCGATGGTAAATGGTCGACGCGGTGAGAAAGCCCAACTTCATCTAACATTTCACGAGCCTTGCCGTGGGCCAATTTGGTCGAGAGCCCTCTAATTCTTAGCGGCATTGCTACATTTTCTAACGCTGTGAATTCACCGAGTAAATGATGAAATTGATAGATAAAGCCCATTTCGTCATTGCGAAGCTTTGCTAATGCATTTCCAGATAATTGACCGAGTGATTTTCCATTGAATTCGACTTCACCACTAGAAGGTTTATCTAACCCTCCAAGAATATGTAAAAGGGTGCTTTTACCTGAGCCGGAGCTACCTAAAATAGCAACATGTTCGCCAGCTTTTATTGAAAGAGAGACATCGTGTAAAACGGGGGTAGCATTACTGCCATCTTGATAGGTTTTATTAATATTGCGGCAAATTAGCACGTCCTGCATGCGAGTATTCTTCTTTAATTTCCAGACGGTGAATGGTAGCGTTAAACACTACCAACACCAACTGAAAAATAACAGCGCTAAAACGTAAATATCAATCTGTATTATTGCGTGCCTTGAACGCTTTTGGCCAACGCATCCGCAGACTGTGGCTTGCCAAATAACCACCCTTGACCAAAGCCGATGGTTAATCCTTTCAGTTCATTGCATTGATCAATGTTTTCAACCCCTTCTGCAATCAAATCAACATTAAGTCCTTCGGCAATACTCACAATGTGAGGGATGAGTGATGAACGAATGCTGTTATCTTCCATATCCATAACAAAGCTGCGGTCAATTTTAAGGTAATCACAGTTTAGCGTTTTAAGCTGGCTTAAATTTGAATAACCCACTCCAAAGTCGTCAATTGCAAATAAGAAGCCTTTGCTCTTCAGTGACTTAATATGCTTCACCGCACTATGAGTGGCGATTTGCTCATCTTCAGTGATCTCTAAAACTAACTTGAAGTTCTTTACGTTCATATCTAGTACAAAGTCTAGGTCCAAACAACCTTCGCGGGTAAAATCGAAGGGGAATAGATTAAACGATACCTTAAAGCCTTCGGGGATCTCTGGGTTTTCGTTGAGTTCTCTCATGGCGGTGGTAATCATATCAACCGTAAATTCCCAGGTCATATCCTGCTCTTTTACCTGAGGAATAAATTCGTCAGGGTAAATCGGCCCAAATTCATCCTCAAATCGACTCAATACTTCGCACCCAATGACCTTTCCCGATTCCAAGTTTACAAAAGGTTGGTACAAGCAATAGAACTTATGTTCTTTTAGCCCTTTACTGACGCGAGACTCAAGTGAACGTCGTCGTCTTAAATAGTTAAAGGTAAGCATATGCGTCAACGCTGCTGTCATTAACATAGCAAACACAAACAACACCAGCTTGCCCATGTGCAAATCTAATACGCGACCGTGATCAGATTTCACTTTTAGGCAGGTATGATTGTAGCGTTCATCACACTGGATAAATTGTAAGGAAAAGTAGCCAGTGCGTGCGTCCATGTCATCTTGGCTGAGGGTAGAACCGACAAGGCTAGGATTACCTGCCATATGATAAAACTGATCGCCATTGTAGAACAGCTGCCAATCTTGCGTGTAGCTGTAACCAATGACGCTATCCATATCCAATACAGCGTTGTAACGTCCGCGCTGTACTATAGTACCGGTAGCTTGTTTATCGAAAAGCTGAAGAGGGGTATTTATCCAAAAAGCGTCGCCAAGCTGAGTATAAAAATCAGGCTTAACCTCTTTCATGGGCTCTTCTAGAATGCCCAAATAAGTACTGCACAATAGCTCGTTATTTTGATAAAAACCTATCTCTTTTACAAATCGAGAGCGAAACAAGGTTTTTCGCATTTCCGCTAAGTTATCCATTTCACAGGTTTGATACGGCAGCGCATTTAGGTAATCGAGCGTGATCTCTGCATCTCTAAATACTACGCGCACATTATCTAGTATTTCTGTAGCGCGACTCTCCTCTTGTTCTCGAATAAACACAAACATAACGATAGCGAGTAATAGGGTCACACCCACTACGCTTAGCAATGACACACCAATTGCTTTTAAATTATCAGCAAGAAAGTACTGTTTTTGGTCGCTTTTATTCATAATTTCCGTGTTTTTTTAGCGTGAACGACCTAACTTTAGTACAAATTAAAAAAAAGACACTACGACTTTAGGGCATGTTACTGTTTGTTGGGTGTTTTTTACTTTATAGAAGACTATTAATCGAAGAGGAATAATGTTTCTAGTGTCACATTGTGCAATTGGGAAATGGAGCAATTTCTTGAATGGCTAACTGACAAGAGGGTAAGAATAAATAAAGTGCGATTGCGAGAACAGCAATTTTAACTGCAGAGTAAAAAAGAACTTTTTGAGTGTCCCCAGAAGGGGGAATTATCTAAGAAGAAAAGCTTATCATTAATGGCGGAGCGGACGGGACTCGAACCCGCGACCCCCGGCGTGACAGGCCGGTATTCTAACCAACTGAACTACCGCTCCGCATAATGGGAAGCGCGCTTTATTCGATTAATGGCGGAGCGGACGGGACTCGAACCCGCGACCCCCGGCGTGACAGGCCGGTATTCTAACCAACTGAACTACCGCTCCACATAATCGAGATTGCGCTGTATAACTAAATGGCGGAGCGGACGGGACTCGAACCCGCGACCCCCGGCGTGACAGGCCGGTATTCTAACCAACTGAACTACCGCTCCGAAGACCTTTTAGTTATACCATTGAAAGAGTGGCGGAGCGGACGGGACTCGAACCCGCGACCCCCGGCGTGACAGGCCGGTATTCTAACCAACTGAACTACCGCTCCACATCTTCAATGTTATCAGTGAGTTGACTTGACTGTTGTTGCCCTGTCCCCTGACTGCGGCGCAGATAATACGTATTCCCCTATGTGGAGTCAACGCTTTTTATTAATAAAATTGTCATCTGCGGTTTGTTTGCCTGTTAAATAGGCATTATGTCGAAATAAAATTCAAACTGAACAAATTAGCGACGCCTTAAACTGAAGCGCTGGTCTCCCTGCTATTCCTTGTCAGCTTTTTCACGCTTTTTGAATAGCCCTAGCAGTTTTTTAAACCCCTTAGGTTCAGATTCCATAGTAAGGTCAGCATCGGTGGTTTCTCCCGATGGCTTTGCAGTACTATTTGCTTGCTTAGGCGCAGACGCCTTTTTTCGCATAATAATAATTACAGCAGCAGCGATTACTCCGATGAGCACTATAGACCCATTTACGGCCACCAGAATGAGGGTTAGCGTCCCATCATCCATTTCATCTTCTACCGAATTTGGCTGCATATCGTCTTGTGGCACTTCAGATTGCGTTATTAAGGGTGCACTGCCATCAACGATAGGATCTTTTCCATTGATTAAAGGGTCTTCAACCTCAGGCTCGGCTGGTCCCTCTGCCACAAAACTATATTCGGGGACATCTAATATAAAATCGCGCCCATCCATTGTCGTGCCGTAAGCAGTGAGTTTTACCCTAAAAATTCCTTCTTCGTAGGCGACAATTAAGTGCTCTCGAGGATCCACACCGCCTTCTGTTAGCGAAAAATTCTGCATATCGGAATTAGGAAACTTCACTTTGCCATCGACTAGCAGTGACTCGATGTCGACTAATTCACGGTCTACATCAATAATAATTTTATGATAGCCCTCTCCGCCTCCATCCATTTCAACATCAATAGACACGGGATTTTCATGTAAGACAATAAGTTCGCCTATTTGCTCGCGGGTGTACATTGGTGTGCTTACGCGAAAAATAGGCTTCCATTCACCAGCCGGTATTTTCAAGTTAAACTGGCCAGTAAAAACGCCGTCTGCTGGTCGCTCATCCATCCCTCGCCCATCGTCTTTAAATGTCGCTATGCGCTGGTCATTTGTACCAAAGTTGCCGTAGTTAGGGTTATTGGTACTCTTAAACTCAATTTCTAAGTCAACGACATCTCTGAACTGTTTGTTTTCTATAGGCTTGCCGTTGTTGGTTAAATAGGCTGTGGATTTAAGTATTTCGCCTGCAAACAGCACATTCGGTAACGGCTCAGCATGAAGTTCAACATTAGACAAAACCATTACACGGCTTTGCGGTAATACTTGACCTACAGCTTGCCAAGGCCCTGGCACAGGATCTTTGATGGTGATCATGTCAAAGGTATCAGCGTCGTACCACTGCACCTTTTCTTCGTCGACGCGCCCTTGAAATAGCTTTGAACCATCGGGTCTAACCAGCACTACAGGGGCAGAACCGTACTCCCTAAAGAAAACCATGGTGATTTCTTTAACGTTATAGTCAACGCGAAAGCGGTTTTGTAACAGTTGAATGGAGTTGGTGTATTCATCACCAAGCTCTGTAAGAGGAGATGTATCTATTGTTGTGTTGCTTGATTGAGCATTTTGTACAGCGCTATCAGCAAGCTGCCTTGCAGCGTCGCGTTCGTCTTCTTGCGACTGAGCGCCAGCGCTTAAGTGTATAAACAATGATAAAAAAATTACCCAATAAAACCACACTCTCACGCTACGCTGCTCCTGCATTGTTTGGCTATTTTAGTTCTGTTTGATTATGTTCTGCTAAGACACCTCTTCAGGTTGAGGGCGCCATAAGCATTTGCCTCCTGCCTTTTCAACAATATCCAGGCGAGCCTCATGCTGTGTTATCTCATCGGCGGTAGCTTTAATAACCTTTAATTTATTTGCGCTTCGCTGAATCCTGCGAATTGCCGTGGAGTCTGCGTCGCTGCCCGAACTAGATGCCAATTTTAGCTTAGTTTGCCCACCGGTCATCAACAGGTAAACATCTGCCAGGATTTCCGCATCCAGCAAAGCGCCGTGAAGGGTACGATGACTATTGTCTATACCATAACGCTTACACAAGGCATCAAGGTTGTTCTTTTGGCCTGGGTGCATTTGGCGAGCAAGAGTAAGTGTATCTAGAACATCGCAAATTTGGTTAGTAATAACGCCTTTGGTAGACGCTTCCATGCCAAACTCGTGATCCATAAACCCAACGTCGAAGGGCGCGTTGTGAATGACTAACTGTGCCCCTTTGATAAAGCTCACAAACTCCTGAGCCACTTGAGAAAATGTAGGCTTGTCGGCAAGAAATTCATTGGTTATACCGTGGACTTCAATTGCCTCTTGTTCAATGTGACGGCCCGGATTGATGTAAACGTGAAAGTGATTCCCCGTCAATCGGCGGTTAACAACTTCAACACACCCTATTTCGATAATGCGGTGGCCTTCTTTGGGGTCAATACCTGTGGTTTCAGTATCGAGAACAATTTGGCGCATGGAACCTCTACTATAATTACACTTTCATTTTTTGATAGTATATCAACCCCTTCGCAATCCGCTAAGGGAAAAGACAATATAAATTAAGCCAGTTAAATCAAAGGAAACGCTGTGGCTCAAAAGACCATTCATATATACACCGACGGCTCGTGCTTAGGCAACCCTGGACCGGGCGGGTACGGAGCTGTACTGATTTACAAGCAGCATAGAAAAGAGTTGAGCGACGGCTTTGCCCACACAACTAATAACCGTATGGAACTATTAGCCCCTATCGAAGCGCTTAATAGTTTAAACGAACCGTGCAACGTTGAATTAACTACCGACAGCCAGTACGTAAAAAACGGTATTAATCAGTGGATCCATAACTGGCGCAAGAACGGTTGGCGCACGGCAGATAAAAAACCCGTCAAGAACGCAGATTTGTGGAAGCGACTAGATGAAGCGGTAAAAAAGCATCAGGTAAACTGGCATTGGGTAAAAGGCCATTCGGGGCACCCTGAAAATGAGCGCTGTGACGACTTGGCCCGCAATGCGGCAGAAGCCAATCCAACGAAACCCGACGAAGGCTTCGTTGGCAATTAGATAAGCTTACTGCAAAGCTCATTTACCAAGAAAGAACCAACTTGCCCTGCGTATCGTTGTTTTCCAAACGCACGTGGGGTTCGCCGATATCTTCAATGCTATAGTGAGTATCGATATTTACCCTAAGCTCTTTATTCTCAAAAGCGGGCAAGCATACGGTAGTAAAGTCACGAATTAGATCAGCTTTATAATCGTCGCTTCGATTTCTAAGTGTCGTGCCAATAATGGACGCCCTTTTACCTAACAGCATAGCCATATCGAGGTTATCAGCATATCTCCCTGCCAGCATCGCTAAGTAAACCACTTTTCCATCTTGCTTCAGTATTTTAAGGTTACGGTTGAGGTAGTCGCCACCTACCATATCAAGCACCATATCAACCCCTTCAGGCCAGACTTTTTTAAGCACATCATCAAACTGTTGCTGCTTATAATTGATAAGATGCTCTGCGCCATTGCTTTCACACAACGAAAGCTTATCTTGACTTGAAGCCGTTACCGCACTGTGTACGCCCCAATATCGACAAAGTTGCGTGGCAGCCAGCCCTACACCGCTTGCACCGCCATGAATTAACGCCCGTTCAGCCGGCTTTACATGCGCGATTGTACGCAAACACTGAAATGCCGTAAGAAACACTTCGGCCAAACCCGCGGCTTCAAAAAACGGCATGCCTTTGGGAATGGGCATTAAATGGGCTGGATTAACCATCACTTCAGTGGCATAGCCGCCACCTGCAACCAAACCAAATACTTCGTCACCTTCTTTAAATGCAGTGACGTCACTGGCAACCTCTGACACCACGCCAGCTACCTCTAATCCAAGAATACCGCTCTCGCCTGGTGGAGGTGGGTAATTCCCCTGGCGTTGCAAGGTATCCGCACGATTCACCCCAAACGCTTTTACGTCAACTTTTACTTTCCCTGGTGCTAGCGACAGCCCTTCACATTCCTTTACAACAAGTTCGCTTGGGCCGCATCCTTTTTCAAAATCGACATATCGCATAATTTACATCCAATCCTAGTCTTAAATTTTAATCGTAATTTGGCTACGTACTTTTATATCAAACAGTTTGGGTTTGTTTTGTGTTTATACCAGTCCGGATAGAGCATTTTAACTCTCGCTGAGTGGGTAATTATCTATGCAGATTGGTATTATTAACACAGAACTTATGAAATTGCGTATAATCGCGACCATTCTCATAAGCGAGTAAAATCGCTTAACTCTGTTTCACATTTATTAAATTAGTACGAGAGCCTTCATGTCAGCACAGGTCATATTACAGCCATCCAGAGACAAATCACTTCGCCGCAAACACCCTTGGGTATTCGAAAGCGCTGTGGCTGAACTAAAGGGCCGCGCGCGAGTTGGCGATACGGTAGACGTATTTGACTCTGAAGGCGACTGGTTAGGGCGAGGCGCTTACTCTCCAAATTCAAAAATTCGCGTTCGTATGTGGACATTCAAGAAAGACGAAAGCATTGATAACGGATTTTTCCTACGCCGTTTAGAAACTGCACTAGCCCTTCGCAAACGCTTGTTTGACCCAAACAAAACCAACGCGTTTCGCTGGATAGCGTCTGAAAGTGATGGCCTTCCAGGGATCACTATAGACCTGTACGACAATGTTGCAGTACTTCAGCTTTTGAGCGCGGGCGGCGAAAAACACAGAGATAAGATAGTGTGGGCAATTACTAAGCTAATGCCTAATGTACACATATACGAGCGAAGCGACGTGGACGTGCGCAAGAAAGAAGGTTTAGAGCCTGTAACTGGTGTACTGCATGGTGAACCACCTATGCAAGTTACAGTAAAAGAAAACGGCATCAACATAGTGGTTGATATCGAGAACGGCCATAAAACCGGTTTTTACCTAGATCAGCGAGACAGTCGCGCGGCGGCTGCACACTATGCGAAAGATGACGACGTACTCAACTGTTTTAGCTACACAGGTACGTTTTCTTGCTACGCACTTGCTGGCGGTGCTAAATCAGTGACTAACGTTGATGTATCTCAGCCTGCTCTTGATTTGGCTAAGCACCATGTAGCCATCAATGGTTTAGACGAAAACAAAGCCAATTACGTAAACCAAGACGTGTTTAAGGCACTCAGGGAGTATCACGAGCAGGGCAAACAGTTTGATATGGTGATACTCGACCCGCCAAAGTTTGTCGACAGCAAGGCAACATTAAACCGTGCTGCCCGCGGCTATAAAGACATTAATATGTACGGCATACATGCTGTTAAATCTGGTGGGCTGCTGCTTACATTTAGCTGCTCTGGCCTTATGCCGGCAGATTTATTCCAGAAAGTTGTGGCAGACGCTGCACTTGATGCAGGTCGTACTATCAAAATTATCGCAAGGCTTAATCAAGCCTCAGATCATCCTATCATTGGCAGCTATCCAGAAGGCTATTACTTGAAAGGTCTAGTGTGTGAAGTCACCGACGACTAGCGATTAAAAAAGCGCCCTTGTTGATGTATAGGGCGCTTAACGAAATCTATTGAGCTAACATTACGTTGTGCGAAAAGCTTACGAAGGTAAATCCACTCCCTTAAGATGCAAAGGTTATCTCATTGTTAGAAAAGCTACTTGATAACTGTTGTGAACTGTCATCTGATTGTTCCTTAACAACACCCTCTTTTTCTTCAACTTTCTTCCACACCATCTCGTGAAAATAAAACGCCACGGTATTAATGGCTGGCTCAACCAACGCTACAGCACCGCCTACTACCACACTTCCTGTCAGTAAGTAGGCAACCGTAAAGGCCACTGAAAAGTGCATCACTGCAAAGGTCATCGTCTTTTTCATATTCATCGCTCTCTCAAAATATTAAATCAGTTTGCTTTCGCATTAATGAGAATTATTAGCAATTAAGACTGAGAGTTAAAATAGAAAAAACTGAACGGCCTATTCGGTTTAGTATATGAAAGCTGAAAGACTGTTTTCAAACCACAACGGGCTGGTCAACATAGGAGTGTAAAGAAAGAAGCAACACCGCGAGGATGTCATTGCTGTAGACCCTGACGCTTTGTGCTTTTTAGTTAGACACGAAAAGGCGAAGCTTTTACCCCGCCCTAACACATTAGATTAGACTATTTCATCTGAGAAATTTCGACGCCTATAATACAGCTTGACTCGGATTCAGGTTCACAGCGCACAACAGTCGCTAATGCTGCCAAAGATGGGATTTGCGAACTAGATGACTCTATTGCAACACTCACTTGTGTACCCACCTCAATTGAGGGTTCATCGACTTCCAAAGACATACCTGTAGCACTGATATCTCTACACATTGCCTGCATGGTGCGGCTCGACTCATCATCAGTAATTTGTAACTGACAAGGCGAATTTACCATCATCCTGAAAAAATTTCGCTTATCGTCGTATCCCAACATGTCTACTTCTCCTGATTTTTAGCGTTACGCTGACGACTACATCTGATGTTATAGGGCGATGCCGGTAACTTGTCAATCGAACTGTATAATATTTATTCAACAATTATTAAAAGTGTACTTTGGTCTAATTTCGACTACCTTCCCACTTAAATCAGCGACTCAGCCGTTTCTGCCCGCTGTTTTGTTTGCGATAACAAATATGTGCCCTCATGCCCTAGCCTAGCTCATTGATGCTACCTTACACCTAACGCCCTTTTTTAAAAGTCAGCGAGGTGCAAAGTGATACGCTTAGCCGAAATCGGGTAAGCCGTCCCAAGCTGCTGCGCAAACAACGAAACCCGTAATTCTTCTATCATCCAGCGCACATTATTAAGAGCTTGAGGTACTTTACCTTTGGGGTATTTGCTGCACGCCTTTTCCCATTCTTTAATCGACTTTTCTACCGTGACCTGATGCATTCTGTCTTTGTTGGGATCAATGGGGAGCTTCTCTAGCCGACGAGCTAAACCTTTAATGTAACGATTCCAATCATCTAATCTGCTCTCGCCAATTTCAGAAACAAAACCAGGAAAAACTAACGATGCCAAGTGGGCTTTACAGTCACCTAGGGCGTTTATCATCGTCAGCGGTACATTACCTTTCATTTGCTTTTGGCACTGGTGCGCAAGGGTAAGCCCCTGCTCCACTTGCGTGGCAATTTCTAACACCCTGTCATTAATGTTTGCACGAGCAATCTCTAAACAGGCCTCAAAATCGGCTTTGCTGCGAATGTCGGTGTTATTGCTTTTGCAGTAATCACTGACAATGGCGTCGATACCCGCAAAAATACAGTCATCAATTAGCGCCTTCACTTGTCCAAATGGGTTGAAATACAAACCCAGTTTGGCTTTATTAGGTAATTTGCTTTGCAAATAATTAAGGGGCGACGGCATGGCGTTTTTAATCAATACATTCACGCCTTGCTTGTGCAGCACTTGGGCTTTATCCGCTTCTTCAATTAGCGCAATATCTACCTTATCGCCCTTTTGAACCAGAGCCGGGAACGCCTGAACTTCAAACCCACCAACTTTCTGCACAAAGGTTTCTGGCAAGCTTTCGAAATCCCACTGTTCGATGTTATTTCGCTCTAATTCCGGTGTTGCGGCTTTCTCAAAGGTTTGCTTCACCTGCCCTGCACACTGCTGTTTAAGCGCGTGCAGGTCGTCACCTTTGGCAATATCATCACCATTGTCATTAACTACTGCAAAGTGCATTTTTAAATGCTTATCAAGCTGATCTAAATTCCACTCTTCGCTTTCAATAATAACGCCTGTCATTTTGCGTAACTTATCGGTTACAGCTTCAAGCAAAGGCACCGGACGGTTGTTCTTATCTGTTTCACAGATATCAGCAAGGCATGCTTCAGCAAAGTTTGGCGCAGGCACAAAGTTACGACGCAAGCGTTTTGGCAAGGTTTTAATTAACCCCACAATAAGGTCGTGCCTTAGTCCCGGCACCAGCCAATCAAAACCTATATTGTCGACTTGATTAAGCACAGGCAGCGGGATGACAACAGTTACGCCATCGTCTTCAGCGTTAGGTTCGAAGTTATAGCGAAGCGGCAGCGTAATATTGCCTTGGCGCCATACATCAGGAAATGCGTTTGCTACCGATTGCCCAGGCTGCTGACGATATACGTCTTCTTCTTTAAACGTTAAACTGTCGTTGCTTCCGTGTTGCTTAAACCATTTCTTAAACGCCGCATCATTATTGGCTTCAACCGGAATGCGCTTCGCGTAAAAGCTTACCAGTTCTTCATCATCGACTATCAAATCGCGACGACGGGTCTTTTGTTCAAACTCGTCAGCCTGCTCAAGCAGCGCCTGATTTTCCTGTAAGAAACTGTAATTGAGCTTAGTATTGCCCTCGACTAACGCTTCGCGGATAAATAGCTCGTGGCAAATTGGCGGGTCGATGAGGCTATAAACCTTCGCACGCTTCATTACTATGGGTAGCCCGAACAAGGTTACTTTTTCGAAGGCAATCACCGCACCGCGCTTTTTAGACCAATGTGGCTCTGAATAGCTTCTTTGCACAACATGCTCGGCCAAAGGCTCTACCCATGCTGGGTCAATTTTTGCCACCATACGAGCAAATAGCTTAGAGGTTTCTACAAGCTCAGCTGCCATTACCCATTTGGGCTGAGACTTTGATAGCCCTGAACCAGGGAAAATAAGAAAGCGCGAATTACGCGAGCCCATATACTCGCGCTCTTTATCTTTAAAGCCCATGTGAGACAGCAAGCCGCTGGCGATGGCTTGGTGAATAGCCTGATAGTCGGCTTCTTGCTTTGAAATGCCAAAGCCCAGCTCAGCGATAGACTTTTTAAGTTGGCTAACAATGTCCTGCCACTCACGCATACGTAAATAGTTGATGAAATTTTGCTTACACCATTTGCGCAATTGGTTTTGACTCAGTGCGTTTTGCTGCTCTCTAAACGCCACCCACAAGTTGTAAAGACTGATAAAGTCAGAATCTTTATCGTGGTATTCGCTGTGCTTCTCGTCTGCTTGCTGGCGTTTTTCCTGTGGGCGCTCTCGCGGATCTTGAATTGAGAGGCCCGCTGCAATCACCATGACTTCGCTGAGCGCGTTCGTGCGCTCGGCTTCAATCACCATACGTGCATAGCGAGGGTCGATAGGCAAACGTGCTACTTGACGACCTAACGGAGTAAGCTGCATCTTGCCGCTTTGCTTGGTTTTTCGGTTATCTTTGCCTTTCGCGATAGCTTGAATTTCTTCAAGTAAACGGAAACCGTCGTTGATATTGCGGTTATCAGGCGGCTGAACAAATGGAAACGCAGCGATATCGCCTAACCCTAAAGCAAGCATTTGCAAAATAACCGACGCTAAGTTGGTTCGCAGGATCTCTGGGTCGGTAAATTCTGGGCGGCCTAAATAGTCATCTTCACTATAAAGACGAATACAAATACCGTCTGACACACGGCCGCATCGCCCTGCTCGCTGATTCGCTGACGCTTGAGAGATGGGCTCAATAGGTAAACGCTGTACTTTACTTCTAGCGCTGTAGCGTGAAATACGGGCAAAGCCCGGGTCAATGACGTATTTAATGCCGGGGACCGTGAGCGAGGTCTCTGCCACGTTGGTGGCAAGTACAATGCGCCTACCGCTGTGAGACTGAAATATGCGGTGTTGCTCTGCCGCCGACAACCTCGCATACAGCGGAACAATTTCAGTGTTGCGATAATGCTGTTTGCTCAAAGCATCTTGGGTGTCGCGTATCTCGCGTTCTCCGCTTAAGAACACTAAGATATCGCCCGGAGCTTCACGCATTAGCTCGTCGACAGCATTTACGATGGCGTCGCTTTGATCAATATCGTCATCATTGTCTTCTGGCGCGTGGTAGCGAATTTCTACCGGATAGGTACGTCCGCTCACTTCGATAATAGGCGCATTATTAAAATGCTTAGAGAATCGCTCTGGGTCGATAGTAGCTGATGTTATGATGAGTTTTAAATCAGGGCGCTTATCTAAAAGCTGACGCAAATAGCCTAACAAAAAGTCGATATTAAGGCTTCGCTCGTGGGCTTCATCGATGATGATAGTATCGTATTGATTTAAAAAGCGGTCTTGCTGCATTTCAGCTAGCAGCATACCGTCGGTCATAAGCTTAACGTAGCTTCGCTCGCTTACCTGATCGCTAAAGCGAATTTTAAAACCCACCTTTTCGCCAAGCGGCGTGTTGAGCTCTTCGGCTATACGGGTGGCTACACTTCGCGCCGCTAATCGTCTTGGCTGGGTGTGGGCTATCATGCCATTTACACCGCGACCTAACTCTAAGCATATCTTAGGTAGCTGCGTAGTTTTACCCGACCCAGTCTCACCCGCAACGATAACCACTTGGTTATTCGCAATCGCTTCTTTAATGTCTTCTTTTTTATCGCTAACCGGCAGCGGTGGGTATTCAACTTTGGGTAGGTTGTTCTTACGCCAATTACGCTTTTCTACCGATGCATCGATGTCGCCTTCAAGTTTTTCAAACTGCGCTTTTAAGCTTTCTTCGCTAACCGCGCTGTTACGTTTTGAAACTTTGGGATTAGCAGCTTTTTTCTCCGCGCCTTTTCCTTCAACACCCGATTTATCATTCACTTTTTGTGCAAGCTGCGTAATGCGGCGCTTCAAGCGAAATTTATCTGCGCTCAAACAATCATCTAGTTTGTTGTAAAGAGGTTTTATTGCAAGTGTTGAAGACAAAGTGACATCCTAAAGCGTGTTTCTAATCATCAATAAAATTCGGGCGGTGATCCTAGAAGATACCGCCCTAAAAAGCCAGCGTGTTAAGCGTTACGAGAATTTAAGCGCTTTGGGTTAATTCATCGTCTTGGGGCGTTTTAAAACGGGGAAAACCGAACCAAATGGCCGCCACACCAAACACGAAAATCAGCATGGGATACCAGCAGTACGGTGTAATAGCTAACGGTGAAATACCTACTACGGCCGCGGCACTTAAAAGCTGTGCCCCGTAAGGGACTAAACCTTGGAAACTGCACGAAAAGATATCCAAAAGTGATGCGGTACGACGAGGGTCAACACCGTATTTTTCATTTAAGTCTTTAGCAATTGGACCAGCGGTAACAATCGCAATAGTGTTGTTCGCCGTTGTAACGTCTAAAAAGCTAACTAGGCCAGCAATACTGAACTCAGCGCCTTTCTTTGACGTGACTTTACGGGTTAAGCGCTCGATTAACCAGGTTATACCGCCGTTAGCGTGCATAAGCGCCACAATACCGCCTATGGTTATGGCAATCATAGCCAAGTCTTGCATCCAGCCCATCCCTTTTTGGATGCTCTGCATCATTGAAAGTGGCGTAAAGCTTCCTTGTAGCAAGCCTACTACGCAGGCACTGGCAATACCCACTGCAAGCACGCTAATGACGTTAAACCCTGTTAGCGCAAAAGCGATAATGCACAAGTAAGGCACTATGCGCCAAAAATCGTAGCTGCCGCCTTCAACAATGCCAGAAGTATCAACATCCACCATTAGCAATAACGCCATGGTGACAATGCACGCCGGCACAGCAACCATTAAGTTTGCCTTGAACTTGTCTTTTAGCTGAACGCCTTGGGTACGGGTTGCGGCAATGGTGGTGTCTGAAACAAACGAGAGGTTATCACCGAACATTGCGCCCCCCACCACAATACCCAGCGCCATTTCTACCGGCAGCCCTAAACTTGTGGCAAGACCTGCACCTATGGGCGAGAGCGCGGTAATGGTGCCCATGGACGTGCCCATTGAAAATGATATGAAACAGCAAATCAAAAACAGACCTGGCAATATAAGTGCAGAAGGCACAAATTGAAGTGCCAAATTGACCGTGGCATCTCGAGCGCCAATATCAATAGTCACCGCATAAAACGCACCGGCTAACAGGAAAATAAGCACCAAAAGAATAATGTTTTTATCGCCACCGCCTTTGCAAAACGTTTGTACTTTTTCAGAGAAGCTGACCTTTTTCCCTTTCGGGTTTAAACATAGCCCATAGCCAGCGCTGATAAAAAACGCAACCAAAATAGGCATCGCAGTGATGTCGTTTGTAGTAATGCCGGTTACCACAACAAGGATCACAAAAAGTAAAATAGGCGTTAAACCTAGCGGGTTAGGTGCAATAGAATTTGGTGCAATGTCTTTATTTTCGTGCACAGAAAACTCTCTTTTTGGGTTTTATTGCCTGCTAGCAACAGTTTAAAGGCTACGCGGAAAAGCCACCTGCCGGTTGCGAATGCGTAAGAAAAAGCTTCAACGAAACCATATTTTGACGGTCTTGAACGGTGAAAAGCTAAAGCTGCAAAGGATAAAAGGTTTTTAAAGCATTGAAAAGAAATTTACTTTCCAATAATTAACTCATCTGCACTGTGCCAGACGCTACGATGAGATTTCGAGTTATTACACGAGTGAAGCTACAACCATTAAGCCGTAGAACGCGACTGCCGCCTAGCTATTTTTCATAGCTGTGTTGCATAAATGTTTGGCATAATTGTGTGGCATAGCTCTGTTACGTAGAAATTTGGACAGGCGCTATCCGTCATTCACGTTAAATTCTAAGCTCGCTAGGGGTTTTACCTGTAAGCCGTTTTACCGTTCGTCGAAAGTTAGGTAAATCGTTAATGCCCATTGCATTGGCCGCCGTCTCGTTACTCACTTTGTGCACCGAAAGAAGTAAAAGTGCATGATTGCGCTGTACTTCCTCGCAGAGCGCGCGATAGCTAGTGCCGTACTCTTTTAGTTTCCGCTTTAGCGTAGCCACACTGACGTTTAAGGTTTCCGCTAGTTCAGGTAATCCGATATTTGCTGCCTGTGTGTTGGAGGATGCATAAACATAACGCCTCACAAAATCAGGCAAAGACAAGCGGTTTTGCAATTCAATAGAAGCCCCTTCTTTTGTTTGCGTTGCGCTGTTACTAACGACACCTTCCAGAGAAACATGTGATTCAGCAGAACAATCCGACTGAGCTGTTAGCTTCAAAGGTTGGCGTAATACGTCTTTCTCAATGCAAATACTGTTAAAAGCGCGATTAAACGATAACTTAAGCCCAAGGTGGGTTTCGTAATCAGCAATATTTCTTGGTCGACTCTCGGTAAAAGAGAAAGATAAACGAATTCGCTTATTCGCTATACTTTTCATAAGTGCAACAACGCTTGCGAATGCCATTTCAATGGAGAACTGAAGCTGTTTGCTGCTTATCCCTGTAAACTGAGGCACTAACATTATTTGGTCTGCGTTTTCAAAACGCTGAAACTGACAGAGCGGTAGGCTACACCACCGGTATGTTTGGCGTTGAGTCAGCTGTAAAAGTAGCTGCTCTACATTTTCACATGCTTTGAGCGCATTAAGTGGACTAGATAGCCACTGCGAGGCGAAAGCTCCCCCCAGCAAAAAACTAACGTCGCCGCCTCTCGCCTGGCTTTGAACATTCACTAACAGCGATGAATATTGATTTATGCTTAATAGTGATTGGTGTTGCAACGCATCTTCAAAAATTCCTGTACCGCGCAAGAGCTTATTTTTATTCGCACCACGAGAGAGCGCCACATTAAGTGCTGCCCTCACTAACCAATACCCAACTATTACTTTATCTTGGTTAGACATCACTACATGAGCACTACCAGCACTATCGATGACACCCATGTTAAGCATATCAGCATCGCTTTTTACAGAGACACCCATGCCAAGCGCTTTAGCATCATCTTTTAGAGAGAAACCCACTCCAGAAAGACGAGTTGAATGACGGTACTCAGCACCTGCAATTGCAGCTTCGTCCTCAGAGTCTCGTAGTGCGTTTAGTCTTGGTAACATTAAATCCATAAGTTACTCGCTGCAGGCATCTTCATTCATCTTCACCGGTTACCCCTACCAATTACTATCGCCAAATACACTGACCAAACCGGCCTAATTACGCTGCGCTACCATGGGCACGCTCAAGTTCTAAGAGCATGGTGTTAAGCACTGTCGCAAGGCGTTGATTAGGTAACAAAGTCACTTGAGTACTGCGAGCGGTAGTGTAAATAGCGTTTGCATTTTGGCTGTGTCTAAACGCAAGGTGCTGAATGCTCACTTTGATATCGTTGAGGATAACGTCAGCCTGCATGGGCGAGACGTCAGGTATCAGAATAGCAAACCTATCACCGGCATAGCGGCACGCTAAATCTTGCTGACGCAAATTCATAATCACCAATTGCGCAATATCGTGCAGATACCTATCGCCTTCTGTATACCCATGCTTTTGGTTGAACAAAGAGAAGTTATTGATATCGATAATGGCGATGACAGCTGACTTGCCAGACTGCTGTAATTTATTAATTTGTGTTTTCCAATACTCTGCGCGGTAAAGCTGAGTGATGGGGTCGATAGCATCGTGATCGCGAAAGTCCCATTCTCTGCGTCGTAATTGCAAGTTTAACGCGCGCTGCTCAAGGTGCCACTGATACAGTGCCGCGGTCATTACTACCATACCCACAGCCGCAGGATAAGACTCAATCATGCTAAGCCAATAAGCCTCTTCAGGATAATGAAAAAACTCATCCAAAAAATCTAAACTAACTGAAAATAGAAAGAAGCCGAGCCCTACCGTGAGAAGGCTCGTTACTTTACCTGGGGGACGGCTGGCAAGCGCAGCTAGCATCCACGCCAAAGTTAAAAAAGCAATGCTTCCCTCTCCCACAATATCGAGGCCTGATATCACGGTGCTTTCTTTTGCATTGCCAAACATAAAAGCTAAACAAACCGCTAACGCCACTACGCAAAATGTAAATGCTAGCCAAAGCTTGTGATGCCTAAATTGTGTTGAATTTGTAAAGGTAAACATAGTGCTCTCTTTGGAAATCTCTTGAATTGGATACATCACGCGTTAGTCCGGCCACCGCCAGCGCTCATAACAAAACGAGAGTCTTGCCCAAATCTGATGAAACTGTCGAGGGTCAGTTTGGCTCAGCAATGTGACATCTTGATGGCAGCGAACTTTAGGAGCATAAAAAAAGACACACAAACCAAACAAAATCAGTAATTTAAGCAAGGGTCAATTTAGCTCAGCCAATTGCAAATAGGCGACAATTACCGATTGTGTACCGCTTGTTCCATCAAATCGTCATATAACTGTCATGCAGGATTCTTAGGGTACTCATTCACTTACTTAGCACTTATTCAAAACGCCTTTTTACTGCTTAATTAATTGGAAAATAAATGAAAATTAAAACCGCGTACTCTTCTCTAACACTTGCCTGCATAGCGGCAATGGGCCTTAGTGTCGCTATACCTGCTTCAGCTGCTGATGGCGTAATTATCGGTTCAGTAAAAGACGCCGCACAGACGCGCAGCTATACCGGTGCTCAAATTAAGCTTAAAGAATTAGGACTGGTTACTGAAGCAGGCACAGACGGTACATTCCGGTTTCCCTCTATTCCAGAGGGTACTTACACGCTAGAAATTTCTTATCTTGGTGAGGAAACGGTTACGCAAGCGATAAAAGTGACGGACAACGGCATTGCGCGCGCAGCCGTGGAGTTTGGCGGCGGCGATACCATCGATGAAATCTTGGTACGTGGTCAACGAAGCGGTCAGGCAAGTGCCATAAACCAGCAGCGAACGTCAGATCGTATTTCGTCTATTGTATCCGCAGATGCCATTGGACAATTTCCAGACCAAAATGCTGCTGAGTCGTTACAGCGTTTACCTGGCTTGTCAATTGAGCGAGATCAGGGTGAAGGTCGTTTCGTCGGCATACGCGGTATCGACCCCAACTTGAATAACGTAACCATTAACGGCTTGAATATTCCCTCGCCTGAATCAGGCGTACGTTCAGTAGCCCTTGACGTCATTCCCTCTGAACTCATCCAAACGTTAGAGGTATCTAAATCGGTAACGCCCGATATGGACGGAGACGCCATTGGTGGTTCAGTCGCGGTGAAAAGCGTGAGTGCGTTTGATAAGGCTCGAGATACCGCGAGCGTAACCGTGCAAGCCAGTCAAAATGATTTACGCGATGAAACCAGTCCAAAGCTTTCTGGTACGTTTACTAAGAAGCTTTCGCCCGAATGGGGGGTGGCTGGCGCCATTTCCTACTTTGACCGAGATTTTGGTTCAGACAATGTTGAAAGTAACGGTGACGATGAGCTTGAGCAACGTCACTACACGATCACTCGCGAACGTTTGGGTAGTGCGTTAAATATCGATTTTCGTCCTGACTTCAACAACCAATACTTTCTTCGCACACTTTACAGTGAGTTTTCTGACGACGAATACCGTCAAGGTAATATATTCACGTTCGATGGCGAAGACTCAGAAATAGAAAGAGAAAGTAAAGACCGCTTTGAAAGTCAGAGTATTTTTACTGTGGCGTTAGGTGGTGAACACCAATTAGATACCTGGAAAGCAAACTGGCAGCTCGGTTATGCAAAGTCTGATGAAGACGAGCCAGATGCACTGTATTACGTATTCAAAACCGAAAATGACAGTATCGACGCAGACTTAAATACTATGCGTCCAACCGTGTCACAAAACGCTGATGCCATGGACTTATCAACCTATGAAGTCGATGAGATCAGCTTTGAAGATAACTACACGAAAGATACCGAAACCAGTATTAAATTCGACGCCGCCCGCCCCATCAACCTTGGTGGCTATATCGGTGAGTTAAAAATTGGCTCGAAATACCGAAGCCGAGAAAAAGACCGCGACAGCAGCATCGCTATTTTTGATGGAGACTTCGACGACTTAGACGCTTCGCAATTCGGAGCTGCCAGTCCAGACTACTCTCTTGATAACTTTGGGCCTGGGCTTAATCGAAGTGAAATGCGCAACTACTTTAACGAAAACCGCGAGAGCTTGGAATTAGACAGCCTAAATTCTGAAGTAGAATCTCGTGGCGCGACCTATGTGAATGAAGAGGATATTTTTGCCGCTTATATCATGGGCAGCGTAGATATAAATAAACTTCATTTGGTAGCAGGGGTTCGCTATGAGCGTACTGACTTTTCTACATCGGGTATGCGAGTAGAGCTTGTAGAAAACGAAGAAACCGACGTGGAAGAAGTGCAAAATACGCCGTGGGAAGCGGAGCGCGACTACGATCATTGGTTACCCAGTGTAAATGCCAGATACACCGTTTCAGATAAACTTCAGCTTCGCGCTGCCTACACCCAAACCATTTCAAGACCAAAATTTGAAGATGTAGCGGCATTTCAAATCATCGAGAGTAAAACGGAAGAAGATGATGGCGTATTTGTGACCGAACGAGAGGCGGAAGTTGGCAACCCTGACCTTCAGCCATACGAAGCACAAAACGTTGATTTGTCGATTGAATACTATCCAGGTGACATTGGTGTAGTTTCAGCAGGGCTGTTCTACAAGAATATCGATAACTTCGTTGTGTACGCTGATGTTGCAGGTACAACCGGTTGGGAAGGTTTTGAAGAGGTCATACAGCCAATTAACGGCGACTCTGCCGATTTAGCCGGCTTAGAACTTTCTTGGGTGAAAGCCTTTAACAATGGCTTCATTGTTTCCGCCAATGCTACTTTTACCGATTCTGAAGCGACTACCTTCTTAGATGGCGCAAAATTTGAAACCCAGTTACCAAATCAATCAGACCGTATTGGCAATATCACCATTGGGTACGAAGCGAATGACTTCAGTGTACGTCTAGCCACCACCTATAAAAGCGACAATTTCGAAGAGATTGATGGTGACATGCTCAGATTTGAAGACGACCACGTACAGGTTGATTTCATGGCGCGCTACTACATCAACGACAGCATGCAGGTGTATTTCAACGGCATCAACTTAGGTGACGAACCTTTCTACAACTATTTCGATACGCGCAACCAAAACGCGCAGTATGAAGAATACGGCCGCACGTTCGAACTTGGCTTTACTTGGCAGCTTAACTAGGCAGGTATATCGAAAGTTAATTATCGGGCTTGAAGGCCGTAGGTAGTATGGCCTTCAAACCTGCTCTTAATAATCTGTAAGCCATGTTTTAGTCGATGCGCCATGCATGGTTTGATCTCAGTAAGTTTCAGGACAATAACAACAATGACCAATCAGCGTCACACCAAAACAGTTTTTAAAACCACAATTACCACAGCGGCACTTTCAAGCGCACTTTTGACGTTGTTCGGTTGCGCAGCCTCTCCCGGTACCAATACCAGCGCAGATACCAGTGCAAATATCAAGTTAGCGCACAGCGAAAGCCAGCTAGTAAAAGCAGAAAGCCAAAGCATCGCATTACCGCTAACAAAGCTAAAAAATGGTTTAGGCCTAACTCTGCACTACCAAACGCACGCCGACCATTCTAACACCCAAAGCGCTTACCAAGACGCTTACAAAGACACCCATGCTAACAACACTAGCAAGGACGCCCGCGCCAACCACAAACATAAAGTTTACGATGACACCCACGCTATCAACATTAATGTTAACGAACATAAGGGTATTTCACTAAGCAACTCTGACGGAAAAAAACACTTCATTGCGGGACATTACAGCTTAGCACGTGCCGAAGTTGTGGAGTCTAATGCAAAACAATGGGTGTTTTTAGTAGTGTTCAATAACAACACCCAGTACATAGAGGTGTATCGCATTAACGCCGCGTCTCTTGAGATTGATCAACCGCAAACTCAATTGACCATAGGTTCTGAAGCCATTTGTGCTACAACATCAAGCGCTGGCGAACTGCAAATTGTTAATATCGATGCGACCGGCACACTGAATCAGTATGAATTTTACAACGGGCGCTTTTTATCGCTTAGAGACTTTGCGATAGGTCCAGGCATTAAAAGTTGCGCGATAAATGCCAACACCGAAACGCTATACCTTGCTGACGAATTTGCCGGTGTGTGGCAATTAGATACCGATATTGAAAGTGAGCTAGCAAAAACCCTTATTTTTCACGATCAAGGTGTGGCCATTGAAGGTGTAGCCACCCTGTCTTCGACAAAAAAAGATGCCAAAGATGTCGCTGCTTGGGTAAGCCCGGATGCCAGCGGGGTATGGCTCAAAGCACCATGTCTTACGCAATTTGTCTCGCTAATAAATACGGCGAACGAAAGTAACTCAGCAGCTCGCCAGTTAAAAGCAAACAACAGGTCTACTTCTATTCAGCCTGAATTCGTTCACCTGTCGTTAAGTGAAGAAGGCACACACATTTCTCTTGTTGTTGATGATGATGAATCAGGCGACGTGTTTTCTGCCGAACTTCCCTCAAAACTAAGCGCAGCTTTACTTCATCGACAATGCGGCACCGATTTTAAAGCTACCTCGCCAAAAGAAAATCACATGGAGAAGGCATATACAAATAACAGCGCATCCCAACATGCAAACCTCACTATCAAGGTTAAACCCGATGTTGAAACTGACCCTGTGGAAAATCATGGCGACGCTGCTGACGACCCTGCCATTTGGGTCAACTCGCACAGCGCTTCACAAAGCCGCATAATCGGCACCGACAAAAAAGGCGCATTGAATAGCTATGACTTAGCCGGCAAGCTAGTGCAAAGCCTTCCTGTTGGCAGAGTGAATAACGTTGATGTGGGATACAAGGTATCTGTGGCAGAAACCAAAGCACAGCAAAGCGATACGCCACTTATCGATATCGCAGTAGCATCAAACCGGTCGAATAACAGTTTGTCTGTATTTGAAATAGATAAACGCGGCCATATGACTCAACTTGGCCACATAAGCACTACACTCAATGATATATACGGCATGTGTCTGTTTGTGTCAGGCGGAGTAGCTCATGTATTTGCTAACGACACCAGTGGCCGCTTCGAACGGTATAGCGTGTCTATCTCCCCAGACAAATCTGTTGATGGACACTTAACACAGTCCTTTTCACTGCCTTCACAGCCAGAAGGATGTGTTGTGGATACTAAAACGAGCACGGCATACTTAGGTGAGGAAGGTGCTGGGATTTGGGCCTTGGATATTACTTCAAACAGCAATCAGCCTCAGTTCATCGCTGAGATAGAAGCTCCGGTAGAAGCTGATGTAGAAGGTTTGGCTCTGTTTAATGTAGATGCACAAACTTACCTAATCGTATCGAGTCAGGGTAATAACAGCTATGCTATCTATCACGTACACACTGAAAACCCTGAAGTCTTGGAACTTATGGGGCTTGTTCAAATTACGGCAGATAAAGCCGCGCAAATTGACGGCGTGTCGGAAACAGATGGGCTTGATGTAACCAACGCTAACTTGGGAGGAAGGTTCACCGAAGGGCTTTGGGTAGTACAAGATGGAAGAAACGTCATGCCTAGCGAGACCCAAAACTTTAAGCTAGTTGCTGGTGCCTCACTTAAAGATGCGATCAGAAAATTAGCGAGCGCCAAGCGTGAACGCCACTTACACATGTAACAAATAATACGAAAAATAAATAAATAAATAAGAAGGAGGCGTTAAGCAAGTTAACGCCTCCTTTCTGGTATATGATAAATGCATGGCGTCGCACTAGCTTCTGGCCGTTCTAACCCAGCGCCGCATTCTCATTCATTACGCTACCTGCAGCGCTAAATCCTACCAAGCTAAATTAAAGTGCGTTAGCCCAACCAATGTCTAGCCCGCGCGCTGGTATCCATCATTTAATTGAACATCGATAGCCCGTAGCACTGCCGTTCGATTAATTGAGCCTAGAAGTACCCCGTCATCATCAACAATGGGGTAAACTCTCGGCTTTTCCTTTAACAGCAACTGCGCTAACTCTATTACCGACATATAAGGTTTGATAGAAATCACAGGGGTTTTCATGATTTCCCCTACTCTACAAATTTGTTCGCGATAGTAGCTTGACGCAATCATTTGAGCGATACAGTCTTGCTCAGACAAAAAGCCCACCACTCTACCTTTGCTATCGAGTACCGGACCACCACTCTGCCCACTGGCTAATAACACTTCGACAGCCTGCGCAACGGGCATATCGACATTAAGCTTCACTGGGTGAGTATTCATATAATCACTGACTTGCAACGATTCCATTTTCAATTCTCCAGCCGTGGCGCCTAATGTGACCGATACTACGACTTAATTGGCGTTACGGCACTTCAATTATTTTTAACCACATGTGAAAGCAATTTTCCCCCACACTTTAAGATTAGACGTTTCGTTGCATACAAGCCAGCACATTTAACATTAAAATAACAAATAGCTTTTCAGTGATCAGTCTTTGTAAATTGCCACTTTCACTTTACCATTTATGTCAACGCTAGCGCGGTACATACCCGCAGAATTGAACGGCATAGCGACGTTACCTTTAGCGTCAATAGCAATCACACCGCCATCGCCACCGGCTTTTACAAGTACGTCGTTAACTACAGTGTTCGCAGCGTCGTTTAACGTTAAACCCTGGTACTTCATTCGCGCACAAATATCTGCTGCCACGTTGTATCGAATAAAATATTCACCATGTCCTGTGGCCGATACCGCGCAGCTTTCATTGTCGGCATAGGTACCCGCTCCAATAACAGGCGAGTCTCCAATACGTCCATATCGTTTAGCCGTCATTCCGCCAGTGGATGTTCCCGCGACAATGTTGCCTCCTTGATCCAATACTACGGCTCCAACAGTGCCAAAGCGCTCATTGCCTTGCTGCGAACCGTAACCACTCGATACCTGCTGCATACGTGCTTTCGCTTTATCTAAAGCTTGCTTGCGAAACTCGGTATCAAAAACGGTGTTGTCTACCTGTTCAAGGCCGTTTTCTTTTGCGTAATCTTCAGCGCCTCTCCCTGAAAGCATAACGTGTGGAGATTCATTCATTACCAATAACGCAGCCTCTATTGGGCTTCTTATTGTTTTCACCCCCGCAACAGCACCTGCATTTTTACTGCCGCCGTGCATTATCGACGCATCAAGCTCGTGCTCACCGTCGAAGGTATATACCGCACCGATGCCAGCATTAAATAACGGCGAGCTTTCAAGAATTTTGATGGTTTCTACTACCGCCACTTCACCTTTTTCGCCTTTCTGCAACAAGGCGTAGCCATGCTGCACCGCTTGGGTTAATACTCTTTTGTAGTCCGCTTCTTTTTCTGGCGTCATCGATGATTTTAAAATGGTTCCTGCACCGCCATGAATAGCGATAGCTACGGGTGTTTTTCCTAATTGTTTGGAATCATCCGCTAATGCTGGAACACTCGTAATGGCAAACGATGCAGCAAGCGCGCCTATTGTATACAGTGCATGTCGAACTTTATTCGGCTGGCGAAAAATACGAGATGGGTTCAAAAGCTTTACTCCTAATAGCTACGTTTTACGTGCGCGCATAATCTGTGAGATGGTTTGAGTACAGATTTCTAGAATCAATTCAACGCGCTCTGTTGATGCGATTTTTACGCGACCTTAGACGTAAGATGACACAATTAGCTTAGGTAGGCTAGGCTACCTCGAGGATCTCTAAGAAAGTATTAAGATCATCGGTGATGGAAGGGAGTAGCGCTTCAGCGTCTTCCCACTTTTTCGCCTTTGACAATTCCCATAAGCTCTCAAAGTCTCGTTGTAACTGTACGGCACCAATATCTGCAGACATACCTTTGAGCTTCAATGAAAGCACCTGAACCTTTTCGAAGTCTCGACTATCAACAGCCTGCTGCAGTAATTTAAGCTTGTCAGGCGCGCTTCTGGAGTACAGGTCGCAGACACGAGAAAATAGCGCTTTATCGCCCATTATCCGAGCAATGGCATCGTCTTTTTCCCAACATCCATCAAGCCCCTCTGAATTGTTTTCATCAGCTTGAGTTTGATTGACGTTATCAATTTCAGCCTCCTTCTCCGAGCCCTCGCGAGCGGCGATATCATTAGCTATTTTCGCGTTTTTTATCGTGGGGGCTATTTCTACTTCAGACTCTTTACTTGACTGAGCCTCTGTTCTTGAATGCGATAGCGTGTCGCAGTCCATTTCTTTTGAGATGGCACTCAACAAACTGTCAACCAGTGGGGGTTCGCTGGCAGTGATTCCGGTACCTGACCTCGTATCAGTATCGTTAAGCTCTGCACTTGCTAATGCCGTTATTTGATGCACTAACCATTGTTTCACTTTAGGAATAAGTACATCGGCCATGACAGGCTTTGTCGCAAAGTCGTCCATACCTGCCTCTAAACATTTCTCTTTTTCGCCGAGCATGGCATTGGCTGTCATGGCAATTATAGGTACATCTTTGTGCATCGCTCCTGCCTTACCTTCTCGTATGGCTCGGGTAGCGTCATAACCATTCATATTAGGCATCTGACAATCCATCAATATGCTGTGAATTCTGCGGCCTTTGCTTTCACATTTCGTCAAGAACGCCACAACTTCCTCACCATCGCTGCAGGTAAACAATTTAACAGGTAAACTTTCCAGCACTCCCTTCGCCACCTCGCGATTGATCATATTGTCATCAACTATCAATAAGTTGGCATTCTCAATAGACAATTGCTGCTCAGTATCGTCTGCTGCCCCTTCATCGTCTGAGATGTCCTCAGCTTTCCCTTTACCCGATGAGATATCTGACTGGTTTAATGTATATCCCGACAGCGCAGCGTCTAACCCTTGTTGGACAATTGCAAAACTCGACCTGAATAATGGCTTTGGCAAGTAAAGCGGCACAAGGTGATTGAAGTGGAAAGGTGTCCCTTCTAGTTTTTGAAGAATATAAACCACAGGTAACGAACCTGCGTCTTTAGTGGCAGCTTGTGCCTGCCATATATCATCTAGCTCACGAATGAGTGAACTGGCCTCGTCCACAATAATGGCATTAAATTGCGTCCAAGGTATTGTTCCTAATTCAGAATGCTTACCTATTACTTGCGGCTCTGCACCGACGTGTAAGGCTAAACAACAGATGTTTTCCTCTAAAGGTGGATAACTTGCAGAAACACCGATTGTGATCCCGTTAAGCAGCATACTTTCGTTTTCCACCGCCATTTTATGCTCGAACGCGCTGTCGTAAGTTGTTTCAGGAAGAGTAACGAAAAATGAGAAGGTGCTGCCTATGTCAACTTCAGAATTGAACGTAATGTCTCCTCCCATAAGCTGGCTCAATTGCTTGCAGATAGACAAGCCAAGTCCGGTACCTCCGTATTGGGTAGCAACAGATGCATCAGCCTGCGTAAACGCGGTAAACAGTTTGGGCTGATTTTCTTGTGCTATCCCTACGCCCGTGTCACATACGCTGAAATGAAGCTGTTGTGTCCCCGCATCTACATCACTTAACGATGCTTGTAACTTTATATGCCCTTCTTCAGTGAATTTAATAGCATTGTTCAATAAATTACTAAGAATTTGGTTGATTCTGTGTGGATCTGAGTTTATTTCCACCGGGGGAAGACCTGTTGTGTCAACAAGAAGCTGTAGTCCTTTAGAAGCTGCTTTAACGGTAAAGACCTTGGCGATAGACTCGATAAGTGCAAGCGGGTCAAAATATTGATTATTAATATCAAGCTTGCCCGCTTCAATTTTAGACAAGTCGAGAACGTCGTTAATCAGCACGCTGAGATTGTTGCAGCTAATTTCCATCATGGAAACAAGCTGTTCAGCTTTCTCATTAAGGGGCTGACGCTTAAGTAGCGCCAACGAGCCAACTACCCCGTTTAACGGTGTTCTCATTTCATGGCTAATATTAGAAATAAAAGAGCTTTTAACACTGCTCGCTTTTCGCGCCTCTTGCGTCGCTTCAACAAGTTCTTTCGTCCTGCTTACCACTTTTTCTTCAAGCTTCAGGTTTACCCTTTCTATCGCGTCTTTTGCCTTGCGTTCGTCGGTCACATCTCTAATTACAACAGCAACGCCTGAAAACTGTGACTGTTCACCCCAAATGGTAGATGCGGTTATAAGTAGCGTGTGCTCTTCTTTTTCGTCATCGGTGTAAGGGGTTGTAAAGGTACTTTGCTTTCCGCCTTTGGTGAGAACCGATTCAAGCCCTAATAGAGAAAGCTCCTCAAATGACGAATAGTGATGATTTAAAATAAGCTGGCTTGGGATCCCAAAAAGTGACTCGGCTGCCATATTCCAACTTTTCACCACGCCAGCAGAATCTACGCTAAAAATCGCATCTTTAGATATAGCGATAATAGCAACGGACTCACCGCGCACCTTAGCCAGCTCAATGTTTTTACTGTTACTTCGGTGTACGAAGAGTAAAACGCTTACAAAAATTAGAGTAACTACCCCAATTACACTGTAAACGCTAATCCTCTTCTCATTGATAAGGGCTGCCACTTCTGACTGAGACAATGCCGTATGAAGAAAAAACGGGGCGGTTTGCTGATTTCCGTTTATCGTAAAAGCACGAGTGACCGTATACAAAGATGAGTTTGTCTGTGCGGTCTGTTTAATTTTAGCCCTGCCTATTTTCGAAGGACTTTCGAACTCGCTCGCCCAATTCACCATAGGATTTAAATCTCTGGAGAAGGACTTATCACTGTCTGGATGACTGACAAAAAAGCCTTCACTGTCGGTAACAAATAGTAATTGATTGCCGACAAGCGTTTGTTCCATTTGCGACAGTAGAAACTGGGCGTTTACATTCATGATTATAAAACCATAACGCTCACCAGAGCTGCTGAAGATTGGGAGAGAAAGGCGAATAACGCTTTTATAAGGAAACTCGAGCTTCCCATATTCACGATTCAAATTGATATCTGAAATATAAAACTCGCCCTTATTGCGCTTAACACTCTCTATGAAGTAACTTCTCGCTGCTTTAGGTTGTAAATCGTTGTCCTTAACTACTAAAACACTTCCCCCGTTTCTTTCCACCCGAATAAACTCACTTCCATCCTCATTGGCTTGAATGATTCTTAATTGGTCGACTTCTTCGTTATTTTCGATAAAAGCAACGAAAATCGTTTCTAGTCGCTGCTTCCACTGTTCCAACGTCGTACCGTCTTTGGGGTCTAGATTTTCATTTTCAGTCGCGCGGACGATGCCGCTTATGGGTGGTGTCTGATGTAGAAAGTTAAGCGCATTGATATACTTTCTCACCTGAGAGTTTGCAGCATTTTCAGCACTGGCGGCACTCTCTTCTAATGCCGTGAAAGTTTGAGATTCAGCCGTCGCTTTGATATTACTTTCGAACAAACCAACAACAAGTACAACAAGCACTGTTGCAAGTACTAACGCTAAGCCTAAAGTACTCTTAGCTTCACTGATGGATGAACTGGATTTAAGGAACGACAAACAGGCAATATCCGTATAAATTTTGATAACTTAAAGCTAGTCATCATTTTGTTAATGCGCAAGTTTCGCGTGATACATCAAAACGCAAAATACTCAAAAAAAGACAATGATTAACGCGTTTTTTTAAGTCTTGCCGATGGCGAACAAGTAAATCACTGTTCATATTAACGCCAGCATTTGGTATTCAATTTCTCGCGGTGTACACTGCCATCAATATTTCTCTAACATCGCAATAGTGGTTATGCACGCACCTACATTTTTGTGGCACGATTTTGAAACCTTTGGCACCAGCCCACAAAAAGATCTCCCCTGCCAATTCGCTGCAGTAAGAACTGATATGGATTTAAATGTGATTGGTAAACCCATAAATATCATGAGCGCCATTGCGAATGATTATTTACCACATCCAGAAGCATGTTTGGTGACCGGCATAACACCGCAGCAAACCATTCGCGACGGTTCTAACGAAGCTGACTTCGCCGCGCGAATTTATCAGGAAATGTCGACGCCAAATACCTGTAGTGTGGGCTTTAATAGTATCCGATTCGACGATGAAGTTTCCCGCTACCTGTTTTATAGAAACTTTTACGACCCATATTCACGTGAATGGCGAAATGGCAATAGCCGTTGGGATATAATCGATTTAGCGCGAGCGTGCTATGCACTGAGACCCGATGGTATTAATTGGCCGCGCCGAGAAGATGGTGCACCAAGCTTTAAACTTGAGGCATTAACTGCAGCTAATAATATTGGCCACGAAAACGCTCACGATGCTTTGAGTGACGTCTACGCCACAATAGCCCTTGCTAAACTGATAAAAGAAAAGCAGCCTCGCCTTTTCGATTATACGCTGTCGTTACGCAGTAAACACACGGTTATGCAGCAAATTGATCTCACTAAACCATCTGTATTGCTTCATATCTCGTCTAAACTCCCTGCCTCTCAAGGCTGTTGCACTTGGGTTATGCCTGTGGCTAAGCACCCAACCAACAGCAATGCATTTATCGCTATTGATTTATCGCATGACATTGACAGTTTAGTGAATGACACACCAGAAGAGATTAGACAGGCGCTTTATGCTCCGTCAGATACATTTGACGATCCGTTAGAAAGACCAGGACTTAAGCTCATTCACGTCAACCGCTCGCCGTTTATTACCACAGCTAAAGCAATGACAGAAGACAATGCCGCACGACTAGGACTGGATCGCGAGCGCTGCTTAGACAATTACAAAGTACTTGCCGGTATGCCCGAACTGGCCACTAAAATCGTAGATGTCTATGATGACGACATTCAAAGTGGTGAACTGGATATAGATCACGCGCTATATAGTGGTGGGTTTCTTAATGACGAAGACAGAAGGTGGTGTGAGCGTGTAATTGAAGCACAGCCTGATGATTTAGCCACTCTGAGTGAAAAAACACAGCACGAAGGGCTCAGAAAGCAGCTATTTCGATACCGCGCTAGAAATTATCCTAATACACTGACCGCAGATGAAATGACCAGGTGGCAGAATCATCGCCAAGCTCGCTTGACTGATTCAGCTTTTCACGGCTCAATCACATTAGAAAACTATATGATGCGGTTGGAATCATTGGCGCATGAACACAGCGACAATCCTGAGAAGCAGGCCATATTACGCGCACTTTACCAATATGCCGAAAACCTTTGACGGGCGTTTTAGAACGCCTTAAATTAGTAGATGAAAAAAATAGACAGGCCGAGAACAAGTCAACGTCAAGTAATCGATAGATGCCGCCGATAAAAAGAATACACGTGCGCAAGGGAATAAAGAAGTTATGAATGGCGTAACAATAAGCTTCGACAAATCAAGAACCTACATTAACTTACAGTTAAATCCTTCTGATTTCACGTCAGAAGTTGATAGTAGGGAAATAAGAAAGCAACTAGAGAGCGGTGAAACTAAGCGGCTGTATGTTTCTGAAAAAGCGTTAAAGTCGGCCTGTGATACAGCTAATCATTATTTTAAGACGGGTGATAGCACTGTTGTTCAGGAACGCATTGGCGAGCGCAAAAATGCTGAAATTGAATTTCGCATTCCCGAGGATGGGATGCAGGCGAACCTTGTGCTGACCACACCCTATGGCGGTAAACTTCCCTCATTAAGTACCGTTAAATCTCTAGCAGTAAAAAACAGAATCATTCGTGGCTTAAGCACCAAAACCATTGAATCTATGCTTACCCAAGCAAGGCAGTCTCCTCCAGGCACAGTACTAGAGCAAATTGTCGCGAAGGGCCTACCAGCTAGAAATGGCAAAAACTCAAAGTTTATTCCCCTGGTGCCAAACGCACTTGAAAGGGTGTTAAAACCCCAGACGGGTGATGGCGAGCGCGTGGACATGCGTAATTTAGGCGAAGTTATTTGCGTTAAAGTGAACACGCCTGTGCTGAGAAGAACCGAGCCAACTCAGGGCCGTTCTGGCTTCGATATCAAAGGGAATAAAATTCCAGCCGTTGCGGGCGAATGGGTCAACTTTAAAATGGGCAGCGGCACCGTTGTGTCCGACAGCGACGCCAATTTATTAATGTCTGCAATTTCTGGTATGCCGAAATACCGAGACCAGATAATGAACATTGACGATACCTTCATTTGTAGCGGCGTGAACGTTGGCTCTGGGCACGTGAATTACGAAGGTGCAGTATTGGTAAACGGCGATGTTACAGAGAAAATGCAAATCAAAGCCGCTGGAGATGTAACCATTAACGGCTTTGTGGAGTCGGCGTATATCGAGTCTGGCGGCGACATCATCATTACCGAAGGCGCGATGGGTAAAGTTAACGATACCCAAGGTGAATTCCAATGCCAACTAGTCGCAGCCGGCAGTATCCACGTTCAACACGGTCAAGGCATTGATATACAATGTAGCGGTAATATTACCGTTGGTCGTCAGTTGGCGTATAGTCGCCTGCGCTGCGGCGGCGCAGTCATAGTTGGACAAATTGATAAGCCCATGGGAAATCTATTTGCTTGTGACATTATCAGCCAAGATCGCGTTGAAGCTGGCACTTTAGGTGCTGTATCTGGCAGTACGTTGAAAGTTGATTTTAGCCCGGGCTTTAACCAACTGTTAGAGCGCAAAGACTCTTTAGATGAATTGTTGAAGCAAATTCGCGAAAACAATCTTAAACACAAAGAAAAGATTAACCTTATTCAAGGTAAGAAAGTGCCTAAAGAGCTTCAACGTAAAGTAGCTGAAGCGTTAGAGCTTTTTAACAATGAGAGCGCATTGCTGGAGTGGCTTGAAAACAAAGCCAACGACGTCAAAGCAGCAAAAGAAAACTACCAGTCAGATATAAAACTTATCGCGAACAAACGTCTTTATCCCGGGGTCTCGGCGAAGCTTAATAACCGTAACTGGCGTTCTGAGCGAGAATACGACAGGGCGCAAATTCGTTACGATTCGCACCAATGGCACTACGACCCATTAATTTAACCGAACTAGTTCACTGAAGTTACTGTGCCACAGTTACGTTGCCATACCCTTGGCGCTTTGACTGGTACAGTGCCTTCATGGTGCGTTCAAACCACTCTGTGAATTCCTCAGACTCCCTGAGTTCAGATAAACCCATGGCCGTTTTAAAGCTCTCGACAAGCGAGTGATGGGTAGAAATGCAGTCTAACAATCTGTCTGCAAGGTTTTTAGCTGCGTTTAACTCGGTTTGAGGGCACAAGATAATGAACTGTTCACCGCTAAAGCGCGAAACAACATCGACTTCTCGAACGGTATTTAGACAATTCGTTGCCACGGCTTTTAGCGCCTCTTCTTTAGCCGAGGGCTCAATTGAATCTCTGTCATCGCTTACAGGGGTTAGTTCGATTACAATTAACGAAGCCGTAGTGTGAAATCGATGGAAACGTGAGATTTCTTCTTCCGCACGCTGGATCATATGATTGCGGTTATATAGCCCCGTCACCGTGTCGTGAGCAGACAAGAAAGCAAGGGTCTTGTTCTTTTCTAACAAGGTTGCTTGTAACGCACCTATTTCCTCGTTTTTCTGGTTAATAATACGCTTGTAGCCGCTAACGTTTCTATTTCTAAAAGTAAAAAGCAAGAAAACTAAAATGACAATTGCGGTGCTCAAAACCATAACAACATAGTTACGACTATAGCGAACTTGAACATTATTCCACTGCTTATAAATTTCTACCTTTCGCGTTTCTGGAATACGCTCAATGGCAAAGTTGAGCTTGTCCACCAGGTGGCCATAGGTTTTGTTCACACCAAAAGCTAATGAGTCGAAGGGCTCGGCATAACCAACAATATTGAGGTCTTTCAGCTTCAAATTATTGATGTGCATATTCACGCTCATTAATGAGCCCACCATTACATCAAACTCATCATTCGCCAGCTGCTTTAGCCCTTCTTCTTCAGACGGAATAAGCTTTAAACGTAACCCCGGATAGTGACGTGAAATATATTCAACTTGGCGATAACCCTGAACAATCCCTACTACTCGATTTCCCACTCCAGCATAGCCTTGTATCATTGGCATACCAGACTTAGCCACCAGCACATTGGGCGCTTCAAAATACGGCACGCTAAAGTCGAGGAACTGCTTTCGATAGTCGGAAGTATTTAGCATGGGGATAACTTGGCACTTCCCCTGCTGTACGTACTCTAGGCTCTGTTGCCAGCTCTCAGTGGGCACTAGGGTAAACGTTAACTCAGATATTTCAGCAATAAGCTGCATATATTGGGCAGAAATCCCCACATGGATACCGTTTCTGATTGCTTCGTAAGGCGCCCAGTTAGGATCTATACAGTACGTTACATTATTAGATTGTTCAGATGCCGCCTTTTGACCAGCTTCTGCTTGTAGGAGCGCGCTAAAACAACTCGCTCCTACAAACAACATGGTACAAAGCAGATATTTTCTTATTTTTTTCAACTGCACACCCAAAACATGTGAAGATATCGATGACAACCGCGAAGTATTAAGCGTAAATTCAAAAAATGCAATTATTTAGCTGATAATCTCGCTTTTCAGCTAGGTAACGCTCTGTCTTTGCTGAAACTCATCGTTTTCATAACGCTTTTCATTCATAATTTTGGTCAAGCTTGCCACCGCTTTTTCAATATCGACGAAGCTTAAATACAGTGGCGCAAAACCTATTCGCAGAATATTTGGTGCACGGAAATCTGCAATCACCCCCTCAGCGATCCAAGCTTGGCAAATGGCGTAAGCGTGGTCGTGCGCGAAAGCAAGCTGACTACCTCGATTATCGATGCTGGGGCTTACAATGGAAAACTTGTCCAGAAGGCCTGCGCGCTTGGCTTCAGCGATGAAAAATGCCTGTAGCTTTTTGGATTTTTCATCAATAGCTTTAAGTGATACATCTTCAAATACGTCTAATGCCGCATCTAAAATGCTCATTCCAACAATTCCTGGCGTACCGCACAAGTTTTGCTTCACGGAATTGTCGCCAGCGTAATCAGGAGAAAATGAGAAAGGCGAGCTGTGCCCCATCCAACCAGACAAAGGTTGTTGATACTGTGCTTGATGTCGTTTAGCGACATAGATAAACGCTGGCGCACCAGGGCCGCCATTTAGATATTTGTAGGTACAGCCGACTGCAAAGTCCACATTACATGCGTCTAAGCTGACAGGAAATGCTCCAGCACTGTGCGCTAAATCCCACAAAGTTAAAATGCCCTTTTGGTGGGCTTGCTCGGTAATGATTTGCATATCGAGTTTATTGCCACTTCTGAAATTTACCTGTGTCAGCATCAGTACGGCAATATCATCAGTTAGCTGCGACCCAATGCATGCTTCGTCAACATAGCGAATACTGTAATCGCTGCCGAGTAAGTCAAGCAGGCCTTGCACCATGTATATGTCGGTAGGAAAATTATCGCGGGTAGTCGCTATTACCTTGCGACTTGGGTGCATTTTCAACGCCGCACTTAATACTTTAAACAGATTAATAGAAATGGAGTCACAACAAATAACTTGGCCACTTTTAGCGCCAATCAAGCCGCCAATCTTATCACCCACTATTTGAGGTAGATGGATCCACTGATGCTTGTTCCAGCTTGTAATGAGCCCCTTTCCCCACTGTTCATTGACAACGTCGTCAGCTCGCTGTTTGGCTGCCTTAGGCAGAGGCCCTAGCGAATTCCCGTCTAAATAGACCGTATTAGCGGGAAGCGAAAACGCCTGGGCCTTGTCACGGAGTGGATCTTTAATATCAAGTTGTTCAGCTGAAAAAACCTTATTCATCATGTTCACTAATAACCTCAAGTAAAGCATCAAAGGATGTTGATTCAGGGTGAAGCCAATCGAAATGGCCACCATTTTTAATTATTTTTTGGTTGGTTCCAGATAATACAGCGTGGCGCGCTGGCACTATACTATCAGCATCGCCTTGGAGTAGTGTAATTGGCAAACTGCCATGGGTTGGGCGTGGTGTCGCCCTTTGATATGCGGTTGGAACATCTTCAGGCGTTCCATTCATGAATTTCGCTGTAGCCGACTGGCAGCTGTTATGTCCCATGGCATAGGACTGGATGTCCGTAATTGCTGCTAATCCGATAATCCGTTTTATGTTTGCGCGCGATAAGTTCAAGGATGACGAAGAAAGGCGTTGCGCAGCAAGCAAAGCTAAGTGCCCACCAGCAGAATGCCCCGCAATGTAAATGTTAGTGTAGCGCCCTTCGTTCTCTATTCGTTTTAGGGCTGTACTTATTGCTTGTGTCACGTCGTCTAAACTACCGGGCCAGCCACCGCCTTCATCACCTACACGCCGATACTCTGTTACGTAGACACCCATCCCAAGCTCTGCTAAAGCATGGTACATCCCTTTCGCATGTTCGTAACCGTAGGCATTAAGCCAACACCCACCGTGAATAAATATTAACGCTTTATCAGCATACTTTTCGTTCGTAGACGAACGTCCATGCCAAGTATAAATCGTTTGTAATGGGTCATCGCCGTAGCTGAATTGTTCATCAGCTTCGCTTGTTGGCAAGACACCCAACGCTGAATAAGGTACCTGGCTTATTTTCTTGGGGTAGATAGCTGACGATTCACTGTTGGCATGGGCACTGTTGGCATGGGTGTCACCCGAAGTCTTTTTTTCTTCGTTAGTGTGGGTGTCTTCCGAAACAGCGTCGTCAGAAACATTAACGATTGATTGGGTTTCGTGAAGCGGAGACAGAGTTAAGTCATCGTGGGTGTCTTCATTACTCGATAAAGAACGTGATTCCTCGTAGTGAGTGCCATTGTTATCGTGGGTGTCTGCGTAAGTCGAGTTTACTGAAAACGATGAGTCAGCTTGGACTTTCGCAACAAGCGTTAAAGTGGATAGCGCAACCGCAAGGGTTATAGAGTTGATAACGTAAGTCACTGTCTTCATGCTTTTGTATTTTTCTTTATATTGAACCACAGAGCGAAATCAATGTGATTAGGCTCCGTGATTAAATATTTTACATATTAGCCATCTATAGTGGCTTAGAGCAGTGGCTTAGAGCATTTCAACGGCAAGCGCTACACCCTCACCACCACCAATACATAAAGATGCGATACCTTTGCGACCACCGCGTTGCTTTAGCGCGTGAAGTAGTGTTACCAAAATGCGTGCACCAGAGGCTCCAATTGGGTGACCCAATGCACAAGCGCCGCCTTTTACGTTTACTTTACTTTCATCTAGTCCAAGCTTCTTGACAGCCAACATGGTTACCATGGCGAAGGCTTCGTTAATTTCGAAAAGATCGACTTCTTCTTTCGTCCAACCTGCTTTATCCAGCACTTTTTCCATAGCGCCAACAGGCGCAACGGTGAAGTTTTCAGGTTCAATAGAATTTGTAGCGTGAGCAACCACGCGCGCAAGCGGTGCTAGACCAAGTTCATTTGCTTTGCTTTCGCTCATTACAACCAGTGCCGCTGCACCGTCAGAGATTGAGCTTGAATTCGCAGCCGTGACCGTACCGTCTTTTTTGAAAGCTGGTCTTAATGTTGGAATTTTTTCAGGTCGAGCGGAACCTGGGCCTTCATCGGTATCAACAACAGTATCGCCCTTACGAGACGAAACTGTAACGGGTACTATTTCATCGACGAAAGTTCCGCTGTTTATTGCTTCATGTGCCTTGGAAAGCGAGCTTAGTGCAAACTCATCCATTTCGCCGCGAGAAATATTTTCTTCATCAGCAGTATCCTGTGCGAAGCGGCCCATTGCTTTGCCGTCATAGGCATTTTCCAGACCGTCTAGCATCATATGATCAAGTACTTGACCATGACCCATACGATATCCCGTTCTAGCTTTAGGCAACATATATGGCGCATTACTCATGCTTTCCATTCCACCCGCCACGACTGCTGTCGCGCTGCCCGCTTTAATTAAGTCGTGGGCCATCATTACCGCTTTTAAGCCCGACCCGCATACTTTGTTGATAGTTGTCACACCTGCACTAAGCGGAAGCCCCGCCCCCAGTGACGCTTGTCTCGCCGGAGATTGACCAAGACCAGCAGGTAATACACACCCCATGATGACTTCATCAATTACAGAGACATCCATCTCTTCACAGGCTGCTTTAATCGCAACTTCTCCAAGTTTGGTCGCAGCAAGCGAAGATAAATTACCGTTGAAACCACCCATTGGTGTGCGCTTAGCCGCGACAATAACTACTGATTCGTTACTCATAACCGTGCCCTTAAAATTCATATAAATTATAGAGTTAAGTGAAGAAAGCTACGTAGATGTATACAAAAGTAAACACCCCTAACAGCTACAACGTCTTGCCTTCACCATGAAAAATTGACGTTAGCAAAATGTTACTTTACCTTAACGTAAAATGTAATTAACGTTAACGTAAACCTGTACTAAGTATGTGTCAACCAAACACTACGTTTTAATATAGCGGTATATAAAACCATCTACCTTAAAACGATAGTGCTATTGCAATGACACCCAACCTACTACAGAGAATTGAATTACAAAGACACCCACGTCAAAACAAGGGTGTTAAACAGCGCTGAAATACAAGGTACGTGTAATGAGCAAGTACGACGACGAAACAACATATGCAATAGGCGAACTCGCTCGAGAGTTTGACATTACTCCTCGTTCAATTCGTTTTTACGAAGAACAAGGCCTAATGTCACCGTCAAGAACGGGACAAAATCGCGTTTATCTGAACAAAGATAGAGTGCGCTTAAAGCTGATCTTGCGAGGAAAACGACTAGGATTTTCCCTTGCTGAAGTCAAAACACTGTTCGACATGTACGACACCAACCCCAATTCGGCTATTCAGTTAGAAGCCATGCTCGAAATGACTGAACAGAAAAGAGCGGTGCTTAAACAGCAGCTAGAAGACATCCAGATGTTAATGACTGAACTGGATGATGTTGAAGCACGTTGCCGTGAAGAACTCGCAGAACTCAAACGAGGAAATATCGCATGAACACCTCCTACCCTACTTTAAATTTTGGACTTGGCGAAGACATCGAGATGTTACGTGATCAGGTCTATCAATTTGCACAAAATGAGATTGCTCCTCTTGCTGAACAAGCAGACGCAGACAACCAATTCCCAAACCAATTGTGGACAAAACTTGGCGATATGGGCCTATTGGGCGTTACAGTTTCAGAGCAATATGGTGGCTCTGATATGGGCTACCTTGCGCATACTATCGCAATGGAAGAAGTGAGCCGCGCGTCAGGTGGTATCGGTTTGAGCTATGGCGCGCATTCGAACCTTTGTGTTAACCAGATCTTTAAAAACGGTAATGATGCCCAGCGTGAAAAGTACCTGCCTAAGTTAGTAAGCGGTGAACATATTGGTGCACTGGCAATGAGTGAACCCAATGCAGGTTCAGACGTTGTTAGTATGAAATTGAAGGCTGAAAAACGCGGCGACAAATACATCCTTAACGGCAACAAGATGTGGATCACAAACGGACCTGATGCACATACATTTGTTATCTACGCTAAGACCGACCCTAACGCAGGGCCAAGAGGGATCACAGCGTTTATCGTAGAGCGCGATTTCCCTGGCTTTAGCCGCGCACAGAAACTCGACAAACTAGGTATGCGCTCTTCTAATACCTGTGAATTAGTTTTCGAAGATTGCGAAGTACCAGCTGAGAACATTCTTGGCAAAGAAGGCGAAGGTGTTCGCGTACTTATGAGCGGCCTAGATTACGAGCGCCTTGTTTTATCAGGTGGCCCGCTAGGCATTATGCAATCGTGCATGGATATCGTAGTACCTTACATTCACGACCGTCAGCAGTTTGGCCAATCAATTGGTCAATTCCAGCTAGTACAAGGCAAAGTAGCTGACATGTACACGCAAATGAATGCCGCACGCGCGTATGTCTACACCGTTGCACAGTCATGCGATCGCGGTGAAACAACGCGAAAAGATGCTGCTGGCGCTATCCTTTATTCAGCGGAACTAGCAACCAAAATGGCATTAGATGCTATTCAACTACTTGGTGGTAATGGCTACATCAACGAATACCCGACGGGACGCTTATTACGTGATGCCAAGCTTTATGAAATTGGCGCAGGAACGTCTGAAATTCGCCGAATGCTTATAGGCCGCGAGCTATTTAACGAATCGAAATAACACGGAGTTCTGGGTGGAAACAAACTTCGTTTGAAACAGGGAAAGCTTAGGCATTCCCTGTGTCATAGAAATTAGGAAGACACCCACCCTACTCTATTTAAAGTAGATTTAGAAACGCTGAACTTTATTAATAGGCTAATGAATTGCAAAGACACCCAGCGCAGCGAAAGCGCTTAGCATGGGTGTCTTGCTAATCATCTTGCTAACTAGTGGCTAACGCGACAGCCGTCGCCTAGGCCCAACACAAGGAGGGGTTATGCCCGTTCTTCGCTCAAATATAAATACTAAATCCGAAACATTTATCGCAAATGCTGAACACATGCAGGCTCAGGTAAATGATCTCCTCGAAAAAATCGAACAAATTTGCCAAGGTGGCGGTGAAAAAGCGGCGGAGCGCCACGTGTCTCGAGGAAAACTTCTACCTCGCGACCGAATCAACGCACTGATTGACCCAGACACGCCCTTTCTGGAAATAGGCCAACTGGCAGCATGGGAAGTCTATGAAGACTATGTACCTTGTGCCGGAGTCGTTGCCGGTATCGGTATTGTTGCAGGTATCGAGTGTATGATTGTAGCTAACGATGCCACTGTAAAAGGCGGGACGTACTACCCCCTTACCGTTAAAAAGCACCTTCGCGCTCAGACTATCGCAGAGCAAAATAACCTACCTTGTATTTACTTAGTAGATTCAGGTGGCGCTAACTTACCTCGCCAAGATGATGTATTCCCAGATAGAGATCACTTTGGTCGCATCTTTTTTAATCAAGCGAATATGTCTGCTAAGAATATTCCTCAAATTGCGGTAGTAATGGGTTCCTGTACAGCTGGTGGTGCTTATGTTCCCGCCATGGCTGATGAAAGCATTATCGTTAAAGAACAAGCGACTATTTTTCTGGGCGGACCACCGCTTGTTAAAGCTGCAACAGGTGAAGTGGTTACCGCAGAAGAGCTTGGCGGTGGTGACGTTCATACTCGAATTTCGGGCGTTGCCGACCATCTCGCCAACAACGACCACCACGCACTCTCACTAGCGCGTAATGCTGTCTCCAGACTAAACAGAAAGAAGCCAGAATGCCTAGACGTGGCCGAGGTAAAACCTCCACGCTACGACACCAAAGAAATTTACGGCATTGTGCCTGCTGATAGTCGTCAGACATACGATGTAAGAGAAATCATTGCGCGTGTTGTGGATGACTCAGACCTTGATGAGTTCAAACCGCTTTACGGCACAACCTTGGTTTGTGGTTTTGCGCGCATTTTCGGTTTCCCTGTAGGCATTGTGGCTAACAACGGCATACTTTTCGGTGAAAGCGCACTTAAAGGTGCTCATTTTGTCGAACTATGCGCCATGCGAAAAATCCCTCTCGTATTTTTGCAAAACATCACAGGTTTTATGGTCGGTAAGCAATACGAGCACGGCGGTATCGCAAAACACGGTGCAAAAATGGTAACCGCTGTAGCATGTGCGAATGTACCAAAACTCACTGTCCTTATCGGCGGCAGTTTCGGTGCAGGCAACTATGGGATGTGCGGCAGAGCCTATGACCCACGCTTCCTTTTCATGTGGCCAAACGCTCGAATTTCTGTAATGGGTGGTGAACAAGCTGCTGGCGTTCTCGCCCAGGTTAAGCGCGACCAAAAAGAGCGCTCAGGCGAATCATGGTCTGCAGAAGAAGAAAAGGCATTTAAACAACCTGTTATCGATACGTACGAAAAACAAGGACATCCATACTATGCGTCTGCAAGGCTTTGGGATGATGGCGTTATTGACCCAGCGGATACTCGATTAGTACTTGGTCTATCGCTTTCAGCGGCGCTTAACAAGCCTATCGAAGACACCCAATTTGGCATATTTAGAATGTAGGAGTGCAGGTAATGGAACAATCAGTGATTTACAGCGTAGATGAAAGAAACATTGCCACTGTTACTGTAAACAGAGCTGAAAAACATAATGCCTTTGACGACGAAATGATAAACGAGCTTACTCGCGTTTTTAAAAAAGCGGGGGAAGACGCAAACGTTCGCGCGCTAGTTTTACGAGCTGAAGGCAAAAGTTTCAGTGCAGGGGCCGATCTTAACTGGATGAAAAAAATGGCCAGTTATACCGAAACGCAAAATGAAAGTGATGCACTTGCATTAGCAACCATGCTGCAGACGCTTTATAAAATGCCGAAGCCCACGATAGCAAGAGTACAAGGCGCAGCTTTTGGCGGTGCTGTTGGTTTAATTGCATGTTGCGATATTGCTATTGGAAGCAAGCTCAGTAAATTTTGCTTAAGTGAAGTTAAAATTGGCCTTATTCCAGCAACTATCAGCCCTTATGTGGTAGAAGCAATGGGCGCACGAGTATGCCGACGCTACTTCCAGACCGCTGAAGTATTTTCTGCGCGCAGAGCGAGACGACTTGGACTTTTGAGCGAATCAGTAACAGAAGACGAACTCGATAGCACTATCGACAATATTTTATCAAACATACTGAAAAACGGCCCCCAAGCAGTGGCGAAAGCAAAAGACTTAGTGCAATGGGTGTCTACGCAAGAGATTAACAATGCGCTTCTCACAAAGACGAGCAAACTTATCGCACAAGTTAGGACATCTGAAGAAGGTCAAGAAGGTTTGTCAGCCTTTTTAGAAAAGCGCAGTGCTTCATGGGTGGAGGTTAAGAATGATAAATAAATTACTAATTGCAAACCGTGGTGAAATTGCATGCCGCGTTATAAAGACAGCCAACGCTCAAGGTATAAAGACGGTAGCCGTTTACTCTGACGCCGACAAAAATGCCCTTCATGTACAAATGGCTGATGAAGCTGTTTATCTAGGGCCATCTCCGTCGAAGGAAAGTTATTTACGAGGCGAGTTGATCATTGAAAAAGCAAAGGAGCTTGGTGTAGACGCTATCCACCCAGGCTACGGCTTTCTCTCAGAAAATGCTGACTTTGCGAATCTATGCGCCAAAAACAATATTATCTTTGTAGGCCCACCAGCATCTGCAATTGAAGCGATGGGTTCTAAGTCTGCCGCCAAACACATTATGGAAAAAGCTGGTGTTCCTTTGGTCCCAGGCTATCACGGCGACGATCAAAGTGAAGCGGTATTGAAAGGCGCTGCCGATGATATGGGCTACCCAGTCCTATTAAAAGCCGCTGCTGGCGGTGGCGGTAAAGGCATGCGCCAAGTTTGGAGTGAAAAAGAGTTTTCTCAAGCATTAAACGCAGCCAAACGTGAATCTATGGCGAGCTTTGGTGACGACCACATGCTGGTTGAAAAGTACCTGACGCGCCCTCGTCATGTTGAAATTCAAGTTTTCTGTGACACTCATGGCAACGGCGTATACCTTTTTGAACGTGATTGTTCAGTTCAACGCCGACACCAAAAGATTATTGAAGAAGCCCCTGCCCCCAACATGTCTCAGTCAGTGAGAGAAAAAATGGGTGAAGCGGCGATACTCGCGGCGAAAGCCATTAACTACGTAGGTGCGGGAACGGTTGAGTTTTTACTTGATGAAGACGATTCATTTTACTTCATGGAAATGAATACACGCTTGCAAGTAGAGCATCCTGTGACAGAAATGATCACCCGTGAGGACTTGGTTCACTGGCAATTAACTATTGCCGAAGGAAAGCCCCTTCCCAAACAACAAAATGAACTCACCTTAACAGGACACGCATTCGAAGCGCGCATTTATGCTGAAGATCCAAACAACGAGTTTTTGCCTTCTACCGGCACGCTGTGCCTTTTACGTACGCCAAAAGAAAACGACGTAGTTCGCGTTGACACAGGTGTCGTTGAAGGTGATGAGGTAAGCGTTTTTTACGACCCTATGATTGCTAAGCTCGTGGTTTGGGGAGAGAACCGTGAGATAGCGCTCAAACGCCTAATTAGTGCATTGGGTGACTACTATATTGACGGTGTAAGCACAAACATCGACTTCTTAAAGCGTGTCGCTACACACCCTGCGTTCGTTGCCGCTGAGCTTACAACTACGTTTGTGGAGAAACACCATGATTCGTTGTTTAGCGCGACAAATGAGGATGCAGCTAGCGATGACACCCAAGTAAACATTCCTGTGATGGCATTGCTTTCACTTTTAAATAGAAAAGTTTCTAGAAGCGATAAAACCCCATCTGTGTGGTCAACCGCCGGTGCGTGGCGCGCTAACGCAAATCACACAGAAACTCTCACCTTGCTTTGCAACCAAGAAGAAGTGCATGTTGGAGTCAAACACCAGCGGCACGGAACTGAAGATGCTTGGGAGCTAACTGTTGGAGACAATTCCTATGACGTTACAGGCAAGCTGGTAGATAGTGCTTTGCATGCAACAATTAATGGGTACAAATCAACATTTACGTATTCAGATAATGATGGCGTGTTTACACTCTTCAACAAAGACACCCTTGCTAAGTTCAGCCTAATCTCAGTATCTCTTGGTGATGATAACGATGATAATGGCGACGCTAATTTCAGTGCCCCGATGAACGGAACCATAGTGGCGCATTTGGTCGAAAAGGGTGTGTTGGTCAAAAAAGGGGAGCCTATACTAGTTATGGAAGCGATGAAAATGGAGCACAGCATCATTGCCCCGCACGATGGTACAGTGGAAGAGTTCTTTTTCAATCCCGGTGAACTAGTTGACGGTGGCGCAACACTGTTGGCGTTCTCCACTAAAGAAGCTGCCGAGGTTTGATGTGATGTTTCCTAAAGAAGTGAGTATTGTTGAAGTAGGTCCTCGAGATGGCCTTCAGAATGAAAAGCAGGCCTTAAGCGCCGAACAAAAGATTGAACTTATTCAACTTCTTTCTAAAACTGGCCTTAATCGTATCGAAGCAGGAAGCTTTGTATCACCCAAATGGGTGCCCCAAATGGCGAACTCGGATGCGGTTTTTAAGGCGCTTAGCCCCGAAGACAAGATTCATTATTCTGCATTGACACCCAACCTTAAGGGCTTGGAAGCAGCCATTGAAGCGGGTGCGAAAGAGGTTGCAGTATTCGGTGCTGCCTCTGAGTCCTTTTCACAAAAGAACATTAACTGTTCTATAAGCGAGAGCTTAAAGCGTTTCGAGGCAGTGTTTGACCTGGCAAGCGAAAACAAAATCAAAGTGAGGGGCTACGTTTCATGCGTAATGGGGTGTCCTTATGAAGGTGAAATTTCACCTAGTGCCGTTACACAGGTGAGTAAGGAACTTATTGACATGGGGTGTTACGAAGTATCCCTTGGCGATACTATCGGCGTAGGCACACCAATGTCTACAAAACTGCTATTAGATGACGTCTTAAACGAGGTTGATGTCAGCAAAGTTGCCGCCCATTTCCATGATACTTATGGACAAGCGCTAGTGAATTTATACACTGCCCTTGGATATGGCATCTCTTCCATTGATTCAGCTGTTGCAGGACTTGGAGGCTGCCCGTATGCCAAAGGTGCAAGTGGGAATGTTGCAACTGAAGACGTCCTATATATGTTGAACGGTATGGGGATATCAACAGGTATAGACATGGCGAAATTGTTAAAAGCGTCTTCTTACATTTCAGAACTTTTAGGCCGCTCTCCCGTGTCGAAAGTAGCTAATGCGCTTCTAGCAAAATAAAAAACTGATGGGGGATGCGGCAATGCGCCCCCTCTAAGAAAGACATCCACCCTAATTGTGAAGTTTCACTTAAAATCACCGTTTATGTAATGGGTGTCTTTATAAGTTTATAGGCACAAACTCATAAATACATTCTTTCACGCTCAGCTAGTTCGCTTTGCAATGGATGTCTCTTCAAATATTCATTGCTTTTCAGCGAAAAGTCTTACGTTGGGTGTCTCTTCTAAAACAAAACAAGTCCATCGGTCAGGTCACAACTCAATATTCACAATGCTAAGGTCACACAATGACTAATTACCTTGCATTTATCTAACATGGCTCAAAGCAGAAAATCCCTCATTAGTTTAAAAGATACACCCTACTATCATTGTATATCTCGCTGCGTGCGCCGTAGCTACCTCTGCGGGTACGACCGAAACAATAGAGTTAGTTACGAGCATCGAAAATCGTGGGTAGAACAACGGCTGTTATTTTTGAGCCGGGTATTCGCGATAGATATTTGTGCTTACGCTGTTATGAGCAACCATGTCCATATCGTTTTATGCGTGAATAAAGAGGCAGCGCTCTCATGGTCATTACAAACTGTGTTACATCAATGGCATAAAATGCACAAAGGAACCGTACTTACTCAAAAGTTTATGAAGGGCGACATTTTGAGCGAAAGTGAGTATGAGACAGTTAAAAGTACTGCTGATGTGTATAGAAAAAGGCTCTTCGACATAAGCTGGTTTATGAGAAATTTAAACGAGTATATTGCGAGAAAAGCAAACGAAGAGGACGATTGTACTGGCAGATTTTGGGAAGGTCGCTTCCGTTCACAAGCATTGCTAACAGAAAAAGCTCTACTGTCATGTATGGCATATGTTGACTTAAACCCTATACGCGCAAAGGTCGCAACGGGCTTACAAGACTCATATCACACAAGCATTAATAAAAGATTGAACACGAATATTTCACAAAACAAGACAATAAAAGGGTTAATGCCATTAAAGAGCCACCAACGATGTAGAAACACTCGCGGCTTAGATTTCACATTGAATGACTATTGCGATCTTCTTAACCAGTCAATCGAACTGTTGCGCAACACCGATTCGACAGCCGCTCAAACGAGACCCATTCAACATGTAAAACCTTTTGGTGTATACCAACATCATTGGCATCACATTATCAGTGATTTCGAAAACGTGTTTTCAGTCGCGGCAGGAGACGGTTCATCTATGCGGAAGTTCCAAGCAAATACTAAAAGAAAACGAATGGCCAAAATATCTTCGGCAGCGATATGCTTTGACTAAACCATTCTACTTCTCGTCAGGTAAGATAACAGTAGTGATAATTGCCAGTAACAGCATACCAGCCATAATATAAACCACTGAAAAGGTTAAAACAGGGGTTAATGCAGCGTAAAGTGCACCGAATGCTAATAAAATCATACCTATAGCCGTGTTTGAGAAGCCAACCAGCTCTGTTCTTTCATGGCCTTCTTTAACATCTAAACTATATGTTTTCCGTCCGGTTCTTACGCCAGCATGGGATACCGATAACAAGAAAAACAACAGTGCAGAGGTTACAATCGTCGTCGTTTGCAATGTAAGCAAACCAATGCATGAAATTATTGCGAGTAACCCTGAAATTTGAAGTGTTAACTTTGCGCTTTTGTCTGCAATCTTTCCCCAAATTATTGATGATAAAAGAGCAGCAGTTGCTTCGGCTCCTATATAAATAGGAAGCAGCTCTTTTACATCTCCATTTTTTTCTATCATAAAATAAGGCGCAACCAAGGCTGAGTGAACGAAAAGCCCTCTTACCAAAATGAATTTGTAAACCGTGGCGTCGAAGTCAATACTAAACGCTTTTTCCTCTTTACCACCCACATCTACCGTCGTTTTAACAGGCCATACACATATAAGGGTCAAAACAAATGATAAAAGACTCCCGCACAAGACTATCGGCAGCACGTTCGAAGAAAGAGAGCCGTCGTAAATTGTCAAAGGTATAGCGATAACAAGAGTGACCATGCCTGAAACGGTAGATGCAATTCCGATTAGGTTACCCCGCTCTCCTTTCTTAGCTACGTCAGCCTCCATATCTTTCACGGTAAGAGAACAGGCAGAGCGACCCAGGCTCAAGAAGACAAGGGAAATAAGTATCAAGGTACCCGCCAAGCCCCCTGAAAATGAAATGACCGCGAGCAGCATACAGAAAACTGAAAGCGTTTGTGTGAGCATACCGACACGCCAAACCAAGTGCCGCTGAGTATGTTTTCGAAGATAAATGCTAATAAGTACTTGAGGCAGAAGCGCGCCCGACTCTCTAATTGGAACCAGCCAGCCTATCATCCAAACTGGTGCGCCAATGCTAATAAGAAGTGCGGTCAAGGTTGTTTTAGCAGAGATCAGAAGGTCGGCTAGTTTATTAAGCGAAAGGCCTGTAATAAGTAAATTTTTTTGTTTCATGGAAGGTAAGCATGCACCGCAATTCGATTGAACATATACGGTGCACTTATTCAGTCAGATCAGAAAGTTGTATGCCCTACCCAGCGTTTTCGGCGAGTATTTTGAGATTTTCTAGACCCATTTCGAAATCAGGACCAATCATGCTGTCCATCATCAAAGCAAAATATTTGTTTATTGGGTTATTATCTACCGAACCTTCATCTCTCCAGGTTACAAGAGAACCATTTTCTGTAGGCTCAATTTCTACGACGCCCGATGAACCCATGTCAAAATCGGGAAAATATAATCGGTACATCACACGTCTGTTATGCTCTAGTTGCGTAATCTCCATTTCTCCATTTCCCTCGGTTTCACTTAACCACTCGGAACGCATCCCAATAGCTCTATCAGGCCCTGAATAATCAAGTTTCATATCAGGATCACGCTTGAACCATACGCCCCATTTCTTCCACTCTTTCAAATCAACGACATAGGGATATATTTCTGATGGCTGAGCATCAATATTAATTGTTCTTTCAACGCTGTAATCTTTAGGAATAAAAAAGCTCGTTGCGACAAATAATACTATAACAACACCTACGACCATTAAGAGTTTTTTTAACGCTCCCATCTGAGACTCCATAAAAGAATTGACCCTTCAAATATAACATTTAATTAACATTTGTCACTTAAAGATCTTTCTTGCTCATTTTACTGTTAGATAGACACCCATCCCGTCATGTTTAACGCAGTTGAAAGCAAATTTATACTCAACATAACTATTATTGAGCCTTCTCTTTCGCGTTACCGAGAAAGGACACTCAGCAATAAAACCTTATGATGCATGAAGTAACCACTTCGTTTATCGAGCAAAGTGTAGACTAACTTTCTACAGTTTAAAAATGGGTGTCTACACAATGACTTGCTTTGATCGAGGGTCTTTTCAGGATGCGCATGATGAAATTGAGTTGCGTGTCTCGCTAACTTTTTTATCGTCAAATTTACTAAGTAACTAACTCATAGTAGCGATGGGTGTCATGCTAATACTTTAATTCTAGAAGCCTATTCCAGCTTAAGAATAAAAGATAAGGGTGGGTGTCTCTGTAAGGGCGAGTGCCCCCCAACCTACAATTTTTTAAAAACATTTACCATTTCATCACAAAGCATGAAAATCGCGCTGTCATTCTAAATTATCTTGTGTAATATGGATTTAGGTTATCAAGAAAGCCTGTTCAATCAGGCCTATCATGCATAGCGCAGTCAATCGCAACACTTCGTTTTCTTTTTATATTTCTATCGATACACAGTTGTCGCTTTATTACAGGAGTTTATAGGAAATGGCAGATCAAAGTTCTCGTTACATCAGTAACCTTACTCGCGATACATATGCGCTCATCCTCGCGGGTGGTAAAGGTTCTAGACTACACGAGCTCACTAATTGGCGAGCCAAACCGGCACTTTATTTCGGCGGTAAATTTAGAATTATCGATTTCCCGCTATCAAATTGTGTTAATTCAGGTATCCGTCGAATAGGCGTGGTTACCCAATACAAGTCGCATTCTCTTATTCGTCACTTGGTTCGCGGTTGGGGTCATTTCAAAAAAGAACTTGGCGAATCTGTAGAAATCCTACCCGCTTCTCAACGTTTCTCCGACAGTTGGTATGAAGGAACCGCAGACGCGGTCTTCCAAAACATAGATATCATTCGTGATGAGCTTCCAAAATATGTCATGATCCTTTCAGGCGACCACATCTACCGTATGGACTACGGTGATATGTTGGCCAAGCACAAAGAGTCTGGTGCAAAAATGACGGTTTCATGTATGTCAGTGCCCTTGGAAGAAGCCGCGGGTGCGTTTGGCGTTATGTCGGTTGATGAAAACTATCGTATTAACGGATTTGAAGAGAAGCCAGCTAACCCGACTCCACTTCCAAATGACCCAACGCGCTGCTTAGCATCTATGGGCAATTACGTGTTTGATACAGAGTTTTTATTCGAGCAATTACGTGTTGATGCTGAAAATATGGGCTCGCAGCGAGATTTCGGTAAAGACATCATTCCATCAATCATCGCCGACCACCCTGTATACGCTTATCCTTTTGAGAAAAGTGGCGGAGACAACGCCTATTGGCGCGATGTAGGTACTATCGATTCATTTTGGGAAGCCAATATGGAAATGGTTGCTCCTGTACCTCAATTGAACCTCTACGATAGAAAATGGCCCATATGGACATACCAAGAGCAACTGCCACCAGCAAAATTTGTTTGGGAAGACCACGACAGACGTGGAGAAGCGATTAACTCCGTAGTTTCTGGGGGTTGTATAATTTCAGGCTCTACACTTCGTTCATCTATTTGCTTTTCCAATGTACGCGTACATTCCTATGGCCTTATTGAAGACGCCGTAATTCTTCCTGATGTGGAAATTAAACGCCATTGCAAGCTGAAAAAGGTGATTATCGATCGAGGTTGTGTCATTCCTGAAGGTACTACAATTGGTTACGATCACGAGCAAGACAAGGCACGTGGATTCCGCGTATCTGAAAAAGGCGTGGTACTGGTGACGCGAGAAATGTTAGGTCAGCCCGTGGGTGGACTAAGCAAGCCTAGAAAGCACGACTAACTCATTTATCCTAATGTTATGGCGAGATTGATTTTGGCGTTAAAACGCTTAAATCAATCTCCGTAATATTTAATTCACCTCATTACTCCACTGCGTTAAAGTACGCTCAATAAAGCTCGCTACCTGCTCAGGGTGTTCTAGTGGAAACATATGGCCACCATCGAGCACGCTATGCTCAATAGCATTATGCTTCAGAAGCCGCGAGTACATTTCTGGCTTACACACGTTACTTTTGCTTCCTGTCGCCAATACGGCCGGACACTTAAGCTTTCCTTTATATTTACCCAAATTGTGCGGAACATTGCGAAACAAATCAGCTTCTACTTCTGCACGAAATGTGAGCGAAATATTGTCCCCCTTCAAGGCGGTTACAGATTTTACATAATCGCGCACGCATCGTTTATCCATATCCCTAAACAATGCTTTGCTGTGAAAGTACGCCACCATATCAGTATTGCTTGGCCAACTGGTATTGCGTGTTTGCGCGAGTTTCGCTGGCGTTAGCTTGTTAATTAACGGCGTGTGTTTCGCGAATTTAAAAAAGTAACTTAACGGGCCGACAACAAGTGGCGGATCGAATAAAATAATGCCTCTGAACAGCTCTGGCGCTTCGCAAGCCGCCATGTAGGTAATTACAGCACCAAATGAATGCCCAATACCATACACGCCTCGCGGATCCTTGTTCTCTTTTTTTATATGCTTGATAAGTTCTTGAACTTGATTGCGCCAGTTACCATTCACTGGAAGCTGAGGGTCGTGTCCGAAGCGCTCAACATGAAGACGATGAAAGTGATCAGGTAACGCTGAAAACATCGCATTATAACTACCTGCCGGAAATCCATTTGCATGGGCAAAATGAAAACTCAACTCTGACGATGTCACCAATACACTCCTTTATACTCAAACAACAAAGGGGCTTTAAATCAGCCCCTTAGCATGAAAGTTCGATAATACTATAAGCCTCTGGCTTCTGCCATTTCCCAATCTTTTACAATCTTCGTGCTCGTCCACAAGAACACGGCAATAGAAAGCGCGTAAGGAACTACTAGGTAGATGAGTGCCTGTCTCAATGCCTCCGTCTCGCCTAAAGATGGCACCAATGCTTGGCTAATAATACCCGTCAGCGTTGGGCCACCACCCAGAGCAATGATGTTCAATACAAAGAAGAACAACGCTGTCGACATGGCTCTTACGTTTATTGGAGCTAGTGTCTGTGCCATCGCAAAACTTGGCCCTAGGTATGAACCACTGGTGAATAACAACAGCGCCATGAGCCCTACTGATAACCACAAATCTTGCACTTGTAACGATGCATAAAATGCCGGCACACCAATAATAAGTGCGATAGCGGGCAATAGCGCATAAGCTTTTTTATTGTGCTTACCCCATCTATCAGCAATATAGCCCCCTAGCCATACACCGAGCGCATAGGCGGTGCCATTGATAATGCCAAAAACGATTAGCAACTGTGTAATATCTAAACCCGCAAAGGCGCGAACGTAGTAATCAATTACCCATGTCGATATGGCATAATTACCGAATGATCCAAAGGAAATACCCAGAGCCATTCCCCACCACGTCGGAATTTTCAGTAGCATCTTGAGCGACGACTTTACACTCGGCTTATTCGCATCATCTGCGCTTGGTAAAGAGACCGTTCTGGCAGGTTCCTTGACCGTGAGCTTAAGCAAAATAGCCAGTAACACCCCTGGAATACCCACGCTGTACATTACCGTTCGCCAGTCGGCAGAACCGCCCTGTAAAAAGAACGCTGATGCAAAAAACGCAAGCATGACGCCAAAAGGAATACCCAAAGAGTATATTGCGAGCGCGCCCGCGCGTTTTTCTTTAGGGAATAAGTCAGAAATAATACTGTGGGACGGTGGACTACCACCCGCTTCACCAATGCCGACACCAATACGTGCTATGGCAAGCTGCATGTAATTGGCAGCTAACCCAGATGCAGCGGTAAATCCACTCCAAAGCGTTAGAGAGATCGCAATGATATTAACGCGGCTGTACCTGTCGGCAAGCCATGCAATTGGGATCCCCATCACGGTATAAAGTAGCGCAAAGTAGATGCCTTTAAGCCACCCGAGTTGGGCATCATCTAACCCCAAATCGGCTTTGATAAAAGGAGATAGAATCCCAATGATTTGCCTGTCTATAAAGTTAAAGGCATACACCAAGGTTAATATGAATAGAACGTAATTCCGGTAACTTCTAGATGCTCCAGCTTCTGCAGCGGGAATACCTTCAACGTGAGTATGGGCCATAACAGTCCTTTTGAGTGACAATAGCCCAGTCTATGCATTAGGCAAAAAAATAAACAACTAATTGTTACTTATTTGTTAACATAACGAAAATTTCTAACTGAGGCTTTTCGTTCTATAGCGCTTAAGGTACGATGACAAACACTTAACTCATCAGACCAGACAAGCAAATATGACAGTAGATGAATTGCTCAATATTCCTCAATTATCTCAAACTTCGGAAAACACATGGAAAGTTGATGGACTAGTTATCCCTAAGACGTGGGGACAGGGACGAACTGCGTTTGGAGGAATTTCTGCCGGTATGCTTTACACCGCAGTAAAGCAGCAAGTCACTGATAACCGCGTGCTGCGCTCTTTTACCACTAACTTTGTTGGTCCCCTATCTCTTGAAACGCCTTTTTCTATAGAAGTAACGCTACTTAGAACAGGGAAAAACGTCTCTCAGTTCACCGCTCATGCTATTCAAGACGGCAAAAGCTGTGTTTTTTCGCAAGCCTGTTTTGGTGTTGCGCGTCAGTCAGGTATTCAAGTTGAGAATACAGATACACACGACATGCCTCAGCCGAATAAAGCAAAGTTCATCCCGCAAATACCTAAAGTTACGCCTAAATTCTTACGCTATTTTGATTTGGCAATTGAAGATGGCGGCATTCCATTTACGCGCAGAAAAACCAGCCATTATCACGGCTTTATGCGCTTCAAGCAGCCCCCCGAAGCCATCACTGATGCACATATCATTACTATGATCGACGCATGGCCACCTACACTTTTACAAATGATGAAGCTTCCGGCACCAGCCAGTACAGTAAGTTGGAAATTGGAATTTATCCATCCTCACAAGCCGGTAAGCCCGACAGACTGGTTTGCTTATAAAGCTCACACAAGACAAGCTGCAGATGGTTATGGCCATACTGAAGCGACGATTTGGGATAAGGATAATGAAGTGATTGCCATCAGTAGGCAAACCGTAGCGATTTTCGACTGATCGCTACGGCATTTCGAAAAGCACGTTAAAAACGTTACATCAATACAGCATAAACGCGTTAGGGTTAAACAGAGAAATCACCGAAATACACTGCAGGTTGGTTATATCTAGCGCGTCTTCTAAATCTTCGCGATTAAGCGACAATGCCTCATGCAATTCTGGCTTTAAGTTGTGATAACTCGGGTAGATCTCAGGGTTAACGTTATCGAGTGCCAACACATACGAGAGTTGTAGAATCTTCTCATCTGTAGAAGCAGACTCCTCCTCTTCTTTGTGGATACTGGCAATTGGCGTATAAATAGAGCTTGGAATATCCCACTTTTCAATTAATCTTGCCGATAATTCCGCATACGTGAACCCTAGCACTCCAAATTGAAGTTCAGCAGGACTTACTCTGGTGTTGAATGCCTGACAACGGGTTGCCGACTCAGGCAAAACCGAAACGGTTACCAGCTCGCCTATGTTGTGAAGCAGCCCCGAAACAAAGAGTCGCTCAGGCTCACGAATATTGCGCATATCGGCAAAGTATTTTGCCAGGAGACCGCACGATACACTTTGCTCCCAAAACTTGTCGAGATCGATACGTTGACCGTCTACATCACTGAATGCTTGGCTTACGCCATAAGCCAGTGCCAAGTCGTAAGTGGAGCGAGTCCCCACTACCTGGATGGCTCTTGTGACGGTGTCTATTTTATTAGGAAAACGATAGAGCGCTGAGTTTGCTACTCTTAGCAATTGCGTTGCCAATGACGGATCGAAAGCAATAATATCGCCGATGTCGTCAATGCTTGAAGCTTCATCATCCATACAAGCTTTAAGTCGAGTTACCGAATCAGGTAAAACAAAGAGGTTTTCCGCTTTCGAAACTAGTTCATCTAAATTCATTCGTGCACTCTCTTTCATGCCGCCTTTGTCAATATAGCGTTGAAGGCACCTCCATTCGCCTTGTGTCCATTAAGGTATAGGCACAAAAATGTAGTTGGTCAATAAGTATCAACTAGTAAAAAAGTATGATTTCTTTACTAATCATTAAGTTAACCTGAATCCTTCATAAGCCTTGATACCGCGGGGCTCATTTTCAATTTGAAAATCTTGCTTTACGCTGAACATCAACAATCCACGCAACGCCGCTGATACGCACTACACTCGTGTATTCAGCGCATCTCTGGAAGGCCTGTATTATAGCTTTTTGCCCCTTTTTACATACAAATAATTCTAATACACAGAAAAACTTAGGGTAATTACCTATAAGAATTAGATTTTCTAAGGAACACTTGCTTTTGTAATGACCAATTCAAATTTATGGTAGTATTTGCATACTATTCACTATGCCCTTGATGGCATAATTCTTAAAGCAAAAGTTGTAATCCATCCATGTTAAATGTCGTTGTTATCGGTTATGTGTGGCCTGAGCCAAATTCTTCGGCCGCGGGCCAAAATATGTTAGCTATTATTAAGCGTTGCTTATCTGCCGATTTCAATGTGACATTTCTGACCGCTGCCACCGATAGCGACCATAAAGAAGACCTTACAGCATTAGGCGTTGATATGCATTCTGTGGCACTGAATTGCAGTTCTTTTAATAGCCAAATAGCGCATATAAAGCCTGACGTTGTTATATTCGACCGCTACATGACAGAAGAGCAATTTTCTTGGCGAGTAAAAGAAGCGTGCCCAGACGCACTTCGAGTTTTAAACACTGAAGATTTGCACAGCCTGCGTCAGGCTAGGCACGAAGCGGTAAAACAGGACAATGATGCTCGCCTTGCTCAGTTAAATAGCGAATTGGCGCAAAGAGAAGTTGCAGCAATACTAAGAAGCGACCTTACATTAGTAATTTCAAAACGAGAAATGGCGCTTTTGACGGAACATTACAGTGTACCTAGAGCGCAGCTCCAATACCACCCTCTTGTGGTAGGAAAAACGCCCCTCGTCACGCTTCCTTTTGAGGAAAGAGCGCACTTTGTTCATATTGGGAACTTTCGCCATGCGCCTAATTGGGACGCGGTTCTGCAACTTAAGCAAAGCATATGGCCTGAGATAAGAAAAGCGCTACCCAAAGCAGAATTACACATATACGGCGCTTACCCGCCTAAAAAGGCCACCCAACTGCACAACGAAAAACAAGGCTTTTTGGTAAAAGGTTGGGCCGAAAATGTGGAATCTATAATGTTGAGCGCAAAGGTGCTGATTGCTCCTTTACGATTTGGCGCAGGCATTAAAGGCAAACTAATTGATGCGATGCGCTGCGCTACTCCTAGTATCACCACGTGGATAGGCGCAGAAGGTATCACTTCAACCGACTCAATCATTTCTAATAGCAATGTAAAAGAAATCGATGATCCAAAGCAGCTAGCGCAATGGCCTGGTGCGCTTTGTAGCGCGAATACAACTGACGCAGCGGTTATTCAAGACTACGTCAGACAAGCTGTGGCACTTCACAATGATAAGTCTACGTGGGATAGCGCTAGTAACTTAACGGCGACAATACTTAGCTCATTTGAAAGCGAACAGCCAGAAGTGCCGTTAATTGAAAAAATCACTGATTTAAAACAGTCGCTTAACACGCATAGAAACGGTTTATTTATGCAAAGCTTGTTGTGGCATCAAACACTGACAGCGAGCAAGTACATGAGCCAGTGGATTGAAGCAAAAAACAAATAACGGCAGCCACTAGTTTAGCGGCTAGATGCCCTTTAATTTAGCTATTACAGATTTAATCCCGTTTCCACGGGACTGACTTAAGTAGCGTTCCAGCTGACAGCGAGACAAATATCTCTCAAAGTCGAATTCACTGCGCTGCTGCGGGGTTAACTCGTTTGCTTTTTCTAACAATACTGCAAGCACGCCGCGAATCACTTTGCTAGGCGAGTAAGCCATCAAACTGCCTTGTTCGTCAGAAGTGGCGAGCCATACCGGGCTTTCACACCCTTCTACTTCTGTTTCAGCCAAACGTTTTTCCGCTGGAAGCGGGACAAGCGATTTGCCCGCAAGCATCAGTGTACGAGTAAAATCGTCCCACCCTTTCGCGTTAGCCAAAGATGAAGCCAGAGGAAGCAAAGTTTCGAGAGAACTCATGATCTCTATACCTTGCTTAATTTCCGCTAAGCTCTGAGGCTAAGTCATCTGCAGTCATAACTAGGTTTTCAACATCACTCGTGGTGGGGAACATTACTAGCTCAACGCCATTCTTATCAAGGCCTGGCAACCAAGTTTGCATAAACTCATCGAGTGTAATATTCACGCATTGGCCCTCAATTTCGTTTATATCTACAAACTTTTGAGCTAAATCGTGATGCGGGAATACCGGCAGCTGAACGCTTTCACCACCTTCAAACATCACAAAACCTTCACTACCTTGCACCATCCAAATTTCTTTTGCTTTTGCAATATAGCTCACTACAAGCTCTTGTCGGTCTTCTGCACTTAGCTTCATCGCTTGCTCGATAACCGCATCACTTAATTTGTCTGCAACTGTTTCTGGAAACACGTTATTTCACCTATCTCAAATTTTGCGGCAAGTATACCTGCCCCAGTAATAGGCGCAATGCAATAAACGTTAAAAAAGCCCCCTCGGCTAACACACTTACAAAGACACCCATCCATAGCTCTTCTTCATCATCAAAAACATTATTAAGAAGACACCCAAGTTTACCCCTGAAATTACGGGAATCACTCCCGGTTGTAACTCGATCAGCCACTACATTATTAACATTGACATTTTTCGCCCGTTACGAAGACACCCATGATAAAGTTAGAGCAAATCATCCAACGCTGTGAAAGCTTAAACGCAAAGACCTTTACCTCATGCGCAATCTATTTACTGCTCTTAAGCAAGACACCCATGCCAACCACGCTATTTTGGAAAATACCTTTCCCTTCTCGATGTACCACAAAGATAGTGAGTTTAACCATGAGGCCTATCTTGCCATCCTTAACATCATGAGGGTGTTTCACCAAACAACAGCAGAAACCGTAAAACAGGCTGCACTCCAGACCCCTTCCCTTAACCGCATCGCCTCAATGCTCAATAGCGAAGTTGTTCTACTAGCGCTTAACAATGACGCCCACGCGTTGTCGTCCGCAACACTTTCTGCTCAACAACGTTACAATGACAGCCATGCCAAGCTCGAACCTACTACAAGAATAAAAAACAAAGATGAGCCTGCATTAAACGCCCAGGCTATCGCACAGTTAACTCCTTGCTCCAATTCAACCACCAGCCATGCCATCGCAGCTATCTATGTATGGTTGGGCTCATCAATGGGCGCCAACATTATTGTTAGGCGGTTAGAAGCCATGACGTTAGATATTCCTACCGAGTATTATCAAGCGATGGCTGGATGTGCCAAAGCATGGGTGTCTTTCAAACAAGAAGTAGAAACACTCTTACCCGAGCTCGGCCTAGATAATGAAAGCTTTGTTAAGAACGCGGTGCAAGACGCAAATGCTTGGTTTGAGTTTTTGATTTCACTGGGCAAGCGCACGGCACCAAATGCCACTCCCTACCATGAGGCAAGCGTGTGATTAATGGATGACTAAATTTATGCTAATGACGAGATTCTAATACACAGCGATTTCACCATTAGCTATAAATAAACTTAATCTAGCCAATCGACTGAATGCATTAATATAGTGGCAAAACGTCGTTAAGCGGCCGTGCAGTTTCTGGTAAACTCTAGCCAAATTCGAAGCAACCACTAAAAAAGCATGAAAGTAATCTCATTTAATATAAACGGTATTCGCGCTCGTCTACATCAACTTCAGGCGGTTATCGACGCACACCAACCCGATATTATTGGCTTACAGGAAATTAAAGTTCACAACGAACAGTTTCCGGTAGAAGCCGTTGAGGCCATGGGCTATCACGTTTATTTCCACGGACAAAAAAGCCATTACGGCGTTGCTTTTTTGGCGAAGAAAGAGCCGCTTTCTGTGTCGATGGGTTTCCCAACAGATGACGAAGACGCCCAACGTCGCATGATTATTTTAAAAACCACCGATGATGCTGGCGAGCCCGTTACCGTTCTAAATGGTTACTTTCCTCAAGGCGAAAACGAAAAGCATGAAACCAAGTACCCAGCTAAGCGTAAGTTCTACAAAGACTTAATGACTTATCTAGATGATAACCACACACCAGATGACAACGTGATTGTTATGGGCGATGTCAACATCTCTCATACAGACTTGGACATTGGTATTGGTGAAGACAACCGCAAACGTTGGCTGAAAACTGGAAAATGCAGCTTCTTGCCGGAAGAGCGTGAGTGGTTGAACACAGTAATTGACTGGGGCTTTGAAGATAGTTTTCGAACACTCAACCCAGAGACAAACGACAAGTTTTCATGGTTCGATTACCGCTCAAAAGGATTCAACGATAATCGTGGCCTTCGCATAGATTTGATTTTGGCAACAAAACCGCTTCATGCAAAACTACATGACGCCGGTATTGATTATGAGCTAAGAGGCATCGAAAAGCCGTCTGATCACGCGCCTATTTGGGCTGAGTATAAAGGGTAAACAGTACTAAATACTGCTCCCCACCATTAACTAAGGAGTAAAAGTGAGTTCACTACAACTGCTAGCATTGCTGATTTACGGTGTATTTTTACTCGGTGCGGTCAGGCATGTGGACTTTACTCATTTTGCGAGTAACAAGCAGCAGCAACACCTTATTTTTGGAACTGCTGCTTCGCTTTTCGTTCTCTGGTTGTTTAAAGCAGGCATCTTCGAGGGCCTAGATGTTCATTTTCTAGGCCTTTCAGTTTTGACATTAATGCTCGGCTTTAGAAACGCTATTATTGCATCGTTTATCGCGCTATTAGGCGCAAACGCAGTCGGCTACGGAAGTTGGGAAAACTTTGGCGTTAACGGGCTACTCGGCACCGTTGTACCTATTGGCATAACCTATCTATTTTATATGCTTTCTTTTCACCGTATCCCTCGACAACTTTTCGTGTACATTTTTGTTTGTGCCTTTTTCCCTGCCGCTCTTTCTATTGCATTAAAGACGCTAACGCTCGGTGCGTTTTATTACATTGAAGGTACATATACTTGGGACATCATTTTTGACAACTACGTTTTGCTTATACCACTTTTGGTCTTTCCTGAAGCTCTGTTAAACGGTATGGCGATAACGCTTTTAGTGATCTACCAGCCAACGTGGGTTTATACCTTTCACGACAAGTTTTACCTCGATAATTAAGTTCTCTTCAACACGTTTACTGTAACTCGTGTAACTCTTCAACTAATGTTTAATAAGCTTTTCCTAATTTCAATCTATTATTAAAGAGTATGGTTGAGTGGTAAAGGCCGAATGTATATACAAACATTTTCGTTGGAGTGTAACGACGCACCTAGTATGGCGTCCGAAATAGATAGGTTATTTAGTGAAAATACACCTTCACTCGTTATTGGCTACGGCAATGCAGACTTACCTTTTAACGAGCTTCAACATGGCCTTAGCGCGTTTACCGCGCCTTATTTCATTTCCAGCTCTTGTTTAGGAGCGCTACTTTGCGACGGCAGTACCGTTGACGCGGGGTGCCAGTTAGCGCTTTTTTGTGTGAATGACGATGGTGGAGCCTACGGCGTTGGAAGTGCAGGCGCCTCCTGCTACAGCGCCTTTGAAGCTGGCGCCATCGCGTTACAAAATGCGCTAAACAATGCGGGAAGACCTTATGAAAGCCCAGCGTTAATTTGGTGTGCGTTGCCGCCAGGAGAAGAAGAAAGAATACTTGAAGGTTTCGCCAGCATTGTAGGGACTCAAGTTCCTATTTTTGGTGGTTCAATGGCAGACAACACGGTTTCAGGCGACTGGACAACCGTTACAAAAGATGCGTGCGGACCACACACTGTGGTAGTTGCAGTTATGTATCCCTCTACTCCATTAGGGGTGAGTTATAGCTCAGGATACAAGCCAACCGATACCCTATTTAAAGCAACGAAAGCGAAAGGACGCCAACTACAACAGCTTAACAATAGCGGTGCAAGCACCGTTTATAACAAAGCGACCAATAACCTTATCGCTCAACAGCTATATGGCGGTCAAATTTTAGGACTAACATCGTCAGCACCGCTAGGCAGACCAGTAGAATTAGACAACGGTGCGGTGAATTACCTTCTGTGCCACCCCGATTCTGTCGATGAAAGTGGTGCACTACATGTTTTTTCAGAAGTAGAAGAAGGTGAAGAGTTGGTGTTGATGGAAGGTAGCATTTCTAGCCTTACGTCTCGTGCAGAGCGTGTGATAAACAATGCGGTTATGTTGCTGCCCGAAAATAGAAAGCCTGTTGGCGTACTAATGATTTACTGCGCAGGATGTCGCTTGATGGTTGGAGACGAAATTAATTTCATGCTGAATTCGCTGCAAGAAAAATTTCCAGCATTACCTATTTGCGGCCCGTTTACTTTTGGCGAGCAAGGGCGCTTTTTAGATGGCAAGAACAGACACGGCAACCTTATGATATCAGCGGTAGTGTTCTCTCAATGAATAAAGATTACGAAAATGTTTTAGAAGATCTAGCGCTTGTTTACCGCCTTAAACAGCAGGCTGAGGCACATAAGAAGGAAAGCGATGCTTTGCTAGAAGGCACTCGCGTATTACTTACCGCAGAGGACGAACAAGACCTTTATAAAAAAATGTTTAGTGTGTTCAAAGGACTTTATAATTATCAAGTTTGCTTTGTTCTTGAGAATGAAAGCGCTGGCAAAATGAGGTGCATTAACAGCACCCATCCACCGCTACTTAACACCGTATGGCAAATCGATGACACGCTCTCCCGCGCGGTAAAAAGTGAGCCTATAGCACTATTCAACATCAAGCAGCAAGCGACGTGGCAACGCCACCTATCCTTATTCGACACGCCCGTCACCTCTGTACTTTATTGTCCATTTAAAGTACATCAGCAACACGCAGTTATTGTGTTTTGCCATCAAGCTCTGGGTTATTACACCCAAGAATTTGTGGATATGGCTAACAGATACCGTACCTTTACCGAGCAAATGGCCATGGGGATGCAGGCTAAGCTAATGGCGCTTGAAACGGTGAGGTTGAAAGAAGAAAAAGCCATTGTAGAAAAAAGCCTTATCGATTCAGAAAAAATGGCATCGCTAGGTTTACTTGCCGCTGGTGTTGCCCATGAAATTAATAACCCTGTTGCTTTCATTAATAGCAACATTCACTTTTTAAGGAACGTGCTGCCTGCGCTATCGCAAATGCAAGACATCGTCTTACAATTGGCATCTAGCGCAACCGACGATGAGAGGCTGAAGGTAGCTGAAGCTGCGAAACAGTGGAAGGTTGAAAATAAGATTGATTCATTAAGCGACGAAATTGCAGATATTTGCAGCGAATCAGAGGAAGGCCTAAATAGAGTTACAGACATTATCACCAGTCTTCGCTCTTTTTCCCACGATGCAGATATTCCCGATGATGAAACCGTAAACGTGAACGACTGCATAGCTCACGCCTTGCGATTAGTAAACAGTGAATTGAAGCACCGCATAAAGATTCAACAGCACCTAAGCGATGTGCCTTTAATTAAGGGAAAAACAGGAAAATTAAACCAAGTATTAGTCAATTTATTCGTAAATGCTGCGCAAGCGATGGAAGATGGGGATAAATTAACTATTTCTTCGTTTGAAGAAAAAGATCACACCGTCATAACGGTAAAAGATACGGGCTGCGGTATAGAAAAGCATGCCCTTCAAAAGCTCTTTGAACCGTTTTACACCACCAAACCAACCGGCAAAGGCACTGGGTTAGGACTTTATATCTCGTTCTCCATCGTTGAAGCGATGGGGGGAACCATTAGCGTAGAAAGTGAAGTAAACGTGGGCACCACATTTACCCTATCTTTTCCAACAAAGTTGGAAGATAAAAAAACCGCACAAGCGTGCGGTTTAGATACGTTTGACAGCAACTCCTAGTCGCTTATATCAAGCAATTACTCACTACTTTTTGAACAAAATGTCCATAACGTCAGCCAGCTCGCCTTTGCCTTCACGAATTTCTTCTTCCGACAAACCCGCAATTTCATGAGGGAAAACTAGCCATTCATCACTTTCGTTAACGTAATAATCTGGCACGATGTCTGTTGTGTTGTTTTGCGGCTTGTACCACGGACATGCAATGCGAATATCTTTAGGCATGTTCAAACGCATTAGTTTATTAATTTGCTTAATAAGTGCATCTACGCTGCGGCCTGAATCGAAAACATCATCAACAATCAACAACTTGTCATCAGCATTCGCGTTTTCTACCAAGTAGTGTAATCCGTGCACACGGATCTCTTTCGATTGTTTGTTTATTCCGTAGTAAGACGATGTACGTACTGCGATATGGTCGGTTGACGTATTCTTAAATTCAAAGAATTCTTGAACCGCGATACCAATGGGAGCACCACCACGCCAGATACCAATAATAAAGTCAGGGCGAAAGCCGTCTTCATACACCTTTGCCGCTAGGCGAAAGGAATCCTGTAGAAGCGATTGCGAGGTGATAAAATTCTTGTTCATGACGTCTCACTGGGCAAAATTTAAAAGACCGCGAGTATAGTGAATTTTGCACTAACTTGCACGGTAAATTCAGCGATTTATTCGTTTTGGAGCGCTTGCGATGGTGCAATTTTCATCGCTTTGCGCGCTGGATAAACGCTGGCTAAAACACACAGTAGCAAAGACAGCAAAGCAATGCCTGCAATTTGTACAACGTCCATTTCAATTGGCAGCCCTCTACCGTCTGCCGCTAAGGCTAACGGCGACCCGATAAGGTCCAAAATGTTATTTAATTGGAGCGTAATCACTACGCCTAATACTAGACCAATGCCAGCGCCTTTAATGCCGTTAAACAAACCGTTTAACACAAAAATCCACATTACTGAACTGGGTAACATACCTTGAGTTTGGAGTACTGCGATATCGCCTTGTTTTTCCGTTACCACCATTACCAGTGCCGAAACGATATTAAATGCCGCTACCGCGATAATAAGCAGCAACATGAGTGTCATCATGTTCTTCTCCATCTTGACGGCATCAAATAGCGGCCCCTGACGCTCACGCCAAGTCTTCATATTATTTACAGAGACACCCACCCTATCGGTGAGCGCGCTAACAACTGCTTGATAGTTAAAAGCGTCATTTAAAAATAGCCGGAGGGATTGTTCGCTACCTTTAGGATCTCGCATTAAGCGGTTAACGTCTTCAAGGTTCATATACATCACCTTGTCGTCCATCTGTGAACCCATATCGAATACACCCACCACGGTTACAAGCCGTTGACTTGGCATTCTTCCAAACGGTGTATACACACTTGCACCAGCCACCATGACACGCAATCTATCTCCTACTCGTGCTTCAAGTTTTATGGCAAGCGAGCGCCCAATGATCGCTGCAAAACTTCCTTTGGTTAGATCGCTAAATCGCCCCTGCTCCATATGGTTAGCAACCAAAGTGTGCTCAATCATTACTTCAGGTTGAACACCGTGAACCTGGACACCACGCAAGTCCGAGCGAGACTGCACTACTGCTTCAGCTTCCCTGTAAGCCATAGTGGCAACAACGCCTTTGATGGGTGTCTCGCTAATTTCTTTTAAAGTCACTGTCTGCGTTTTTTCTGCAGTTTGCGTGGGTGTCTCTGTAATTGCATTGGATGTCCTGCTAGGGTTCTCGCTTATGATGGGTGTCTTTGTAATTTCACTCTCGCTTATGATGGGTGTCTTTGTAACTTCAATATGAGGGACAATGCCTAAGATGCGCTGTTTTAGTTGACCTTCTAGGCCGTTCATAACAGACACAACGATAATGAGCGCCATCAACCCCAGTGCAATACCGGCCACTGAAAATCGATTAATAAATGAAACAAAACTGGTTTGGCTTGCTTTGTTAGACTTGGCATAACGATAAGCAATGAATGCAGAAAGAGGATAAAACATAGCGCCTTGCTTTTCAGTAATACGGTAATCTGCCTTATGTTTAGCTATGCTTAATGAATGAAAAATTCAGATAAGTAGCCCAAAGACGAGATGACGGGTTAACCCCAAAATAGTAAAGTGGGTATACTACGTGTGATCGGTATACTACTTATAAGTTACTAACTGCACAAGAATTAGTGGCAGAGGAATGATGTGAGCGAACTTAGCCTAGAACAAAAAAAAGCCCAATTCGATGAATATTTTTCTATCGCACATCGCATAAACGCCAATATGCGCCCGTTAGGTGAAGACGAAGTAGTGCCAGATGAAGAAAACTTAGAGGAGTCGATGCCGTATGCATTTCGCATTGCCAGCGAAATGGCCGCTATTGAAGCACAGGCAATTCGTCCGCTTCGCAACCTAAGTGATCATGCTGAGTCGCTGACTGATTACTTAAACCATCAGGCACGAAAAATCGATTTGATGATGTCATTCGTTTTGCACCAGCAAGACGAACCAGAGTTTCGCTTCAAAACCGTAAAGCTCGGTGGTGGCGGTGTAGTCATCGAGTCAAAAGAAGCGTTGGACGTGGGTGCTAAGGCGGAACTTAAACTTTTCTTGGATGCCGAAGCAGCAGCAATTTTTTGTTATGGCGAAGTAATTACTTGCGAGCAAGTTGAAGATAGTTACCATATTGCCTTTATTTTTAACACCATTCGAGAGCAAGATCAGGAGCTTTTGGTTCGCGCTAGCTTGCATATTCAAACACAACAGTTAAGAAAGCGGGCAAAAGAAAAAAAAGCGGGATCTGAATAGACCCTAACATCAGTATATAAGCCGTAAAACTCATCTTGCACTTAAAAAACAGGACGTCATGACAGCCACTTTATTATCGCTTCCATTACCTGCGCCTAAAAAAGAAGCCTCTTCACAAGATCACAAACACTGGGGCCAACTCCAAGGCAGTAGTGCCGCGCTGTGCATTAGCCAAGCACTCAGCCAATACAAAGGCCCTATTGTACTGATTACCGCCGATACTCCATCGGCAATGAAGCTCGAAAAAGAAATAGCTTTTTTCTTAAGCGATAATACAAAGCAGACACCTATTACCCTGTTTCCAGATTGGGAAACACTGCCCTACGATTCGTTTTCGCCTCATCAAGACATTGTTTCTCAGCGATTAGAAACCCTTTTCCGCTTCACACAGCAAGGCGAAGGCATATTCATCGTGCCTGTTAATACGTTAATGCAGCGTTTAGCCCCTACCGATTATTTAGCAAAGTATTTGCTTATGCTAAATAAGGGCGACACCTTAGATAGAGATCAGTTCAGACGCAATCTCGAGCAAGCCGGCTACCTGCATGTTAGTCAGGTAATGAGCCACAGCGAATTCTCGGTGCGCGGCAGCATCATCGACCTTTTTCCGATGGGAAGCGACCAGCCATTTCGAATAGACTTGTTTGATGACGAAATCGACTCCATTCGCTATTTCGATACTGAAACCCAGCGCTCTGGCGAGGCTGTTAACGAAATTCGCTTGCTTCCAGCACGAGAATTCCCCACAGACAAAGAGGCAATCACGCTTTTCCGCCAGCAGTTTTTAGAAAAGTTCGACGCAAACAATGCATCTGAAAGCGTATTTTCTCAGGTAAGCAAGGGCACCATGCCGAGCGGTGTGGAATATTATCTTCCTCTCTTCTTTGAAAAAACCGCCACGCTTTTTGACTATCTTCACCCTAAAAGCCTGCTATTACTTCACGGTGATGTTCAAGACGCCAGCGAGTTTTTCTGGGCCGACGTACAAGAACGTTACGAGCAGTATCGTTATAACTTAGCCCGTCCACTGCTTGCACCAGACGAGCTGTTTTTACCTATAAATGAGCTATTTGGTGCCATAAAACAATGGCCACGTGCATCCCTTTCCAGCAAGGTACTTGAAGAAAAATCAGGTACTAGCAACCTTCAGTGCGAAAAGCTTGATGATATTGCGATTAACTCGCAGAAAAAAGTACCTGCTGAACGACTTATTAAAACGGTAAATCAAGCCACTGACAACGGGGCTAAGGTACTGTTTTGTGCTGAAACCCAAGGTCGCCGAGAGGGTTTGCTAACCGTACTCGCAAAAGCAGGCATCAAACCAAAGATTGTTGATAGCTTTAGCGATTTTATCGCAAGCCACGACGCCATTGGCATTACCGTGGGTATGGTTGATAACAGTTTCCGCTGGCAAACTCAGGAAGGCGAGCTGTTATTCATTACCGAAACCGAACTATTAGGGCAAAAGGTAAGCCAGCGCCGTCTTCGCGATAAACGCACCGCCACCGACGAAAGCGCCATTATCCGCAACCTGGCCGAACTTTCTATTGGTCAGCCTGTGGTGCACCTCGATCACGGTGTTGGCCGTTATTTGGGCCTTCAAACGTTGGACGCGGGCGGCGTAGCAACCGAATATTTGTGCATCGAGTATGCCAAGCAATCTAAGCTTTACGTGCCTGTGGCCTCGCTTCACTTAATTTCACGCTACACCGGTGGCGACGCCGACAGTGCGCCAGTTAGCGCCCTTGGCTCTGACGCATGGACAAAAGCCAAGCAAAAAGCCGCCGAAAAAGTTCGTGACGTAGCGGCTGAGCTTTTAGATGTATATGCCCGCCGCGCAGCCAAGCCAGGTTTTGCCTACAAAATAAATTGGGATGACTACCAAGCCTTCTCAGACAGCTTCCCCTTTGAAGAAACACCCGACCAAGCCCAAGCCATCGCTGCGGTTATGCACGACATGGGCAGTCCATCGGCTATGGATCGCCTCGTTTGCGGTGACGTAGGTTTCGGTAAAACCGAAGTTGCCATGCGCGCAGCCTTCCTTGCCGCTAATGCAGGTAAACAGGTGGCCATATTAGTGCCTACCACCCTGCTTGCGCAGCAACACTATGAGAACTTTAAAGACCGTTTCGCGGCATGGCCGTTTGAAATTGAAGTCATGAGCCGCTTTGTTAGCGGCAAAGCGCAAAAATCTGTGGTTGATCGTATCGGCGAAGGCAAAGTAGATATCGTAGTAGGCACACATAAACTGCTGTCTAGCGATATTAAATATAAAGACTTAGGCCTTGTGATCATCGACGAAGAACATCGCTTTGGCGTGCGTCAAAAAGAGAAACTTAAGTCATTACGTGCCGATGTTGATATCCTTACCCTAACGGCAACGCCTATTCCTCGTACGCTTAACATGGCGTTATCAGGCATGCGCGACTTATCGATTATTGCCACAGCCCCGGCGCGTCGTTTATCAATTAAGACTTTTGTGCAGCAGCGTAATAAAGCCGTTATTCGCGAAGCCATTATGCGTGAGATACTGCGCGGCGGTCAGGTTTACTTCCTTCACAACGAAGTGGATAGCATTGCGCGAACGGCCGAAGAAATCGCTGAAATCGTTCCTGAAGCCCGTATTGCAGTGGGTCACGGCCAAATGCGCGAGCGTGAACTTGAAGGCGTAATGAGCGACTTCTACCACCAGCGCTACAACGTACTTGTGTGTACTACCATCATTGAAACAGGTATCGACGTACCAAGTGCGAATACCATTATTATGGATAGAGCCGACCATTTAGGTTTAGCGCAGCTGCACCAGCTTCGTGGTCGTGTGGGTCGCTCGCATCATCAAGCGTACGCCTACTTATTAACGCCTCATCCAAAGCGCATGACCAAAGATGCAGTAAAACGTTTAGAAGCAATATCGCAGCTTGAAGATTTAGGTGCAGGTTTTGCGCTTGCTACCCACGATTTAGAAATTCGTGGTGCCGGTGAGCTGTTAGGCGATGACCAATCGGGGCAAATAGCGAGTATTGGTTTCAGTTTGTATATGGATATGCTTGATAAAGCCGTTAACGCGCTTAAAGAAGGCCGAGAGCCTTCATTAGACGACGCGACCTCGGGCCATACCGAAGTTGAACTGCGTATTCCAGCCCTATTGCCTGAAGACTATATTGCCGACGTTAACACTCGCCTATCGCTATATAAGCGCCTGGCAAGCTGTATGTCGCAAGACGACATTGATGAATTCCAGGTAGAATGTATTGACCGCTTTGGTCTATTGCCAGAGCCAGCTAAAAACTTGATAGAAGTGGCTGAAATTAAACTAAAAGCCCAGGCGTTAGGCATTCTAAAAGTAGACTTGTCGGCCCAAGGCGGTACCATAGAGTTTAAAGAAACCACTAAGGTTAACCCAGGCTATATTATTAGTTTGGTGCAAACCAAACCAAACACCTTTAAGTTTGAAGGAAGCCAAAAACTGCGTTTGGTGAAAAAGACCGAAACAGCTAAAGAGCGCATCGCGTTTATTAGCGATATTATTGCCGATTTTGCAAAGGAGTCGCGGTAACATGAAGTTATCTCGCTGGTGCCCGTTAGTTGCATCAATAAGCGCCGTTTTCTCAACGACAATTTCAACTGCAGCTAACGCCAATGACAACTGGTGGTTCGATGTGGAAGTTATTGCGTTTAAGCGCAACGTGGCACTAACTGAGTTAGAAGAGCAGTTTTCTTTGGCTGACAACTTGTCAGCCCCTCGCGCTCAGGCAGACATCATCAGCGATATCATTTCGCCTGATATAAGCTATCTAAAACAAGGGTTAGCCGTTTGCGGCGCTGATACATCGGTTAAGTGGCCTAGCAACGGACTTTTGAGCGTGCCCGCAAAAGATGTAGATTTTTTGTCGCTGCCTAAAGATAACAGTGCGCAGTACGGTGACATGTCTCCTAGCTCTTACTCTGAAGAAGCGGGCTATGGATATAATGAAACATCTGGTTTAACAGCCAATGAGCCAACTCCTACACCAGACGTAGCGAGTCAGGCACAAAGCGAAACCATTAATGTCGATGAGTATGGCGCTACTTATTCTTCAACAGACTCCGACTATAGCGATAGCCTTGACTACTCAAATGAGGGGTTCATCACTGACGACGTCACACCCGCTCCTGATGCTGCAACCATCGCCAGCTATTGGACGTCATTCTTCGGCGTAAAAGATTCCTCACCTGTCACGGTGCCTGTATTTAAGTACTGTGAAGAAGCGAAGCCATGGCTTAGCGCTGAGGTAACCACTGCACTGAACGTTGTTGTTCCAGGCGACGACGAACTAAACTCAGGCGTTTCGACAAGCGAGAGCAAGTCTAGAAGCAGCGCGCTTCAACCTGTAATCGTATGGAAGGTGAATCAGCCGGATAATAGGCTACCCGCTCCAGCAAGTTTACCTATTATCATTGAAGGGCACGACTGGCCGCTTGCGTCAAAAGCGCATCTGCTTACCAGTAATCAGCAAGCACTGTCTTCAATTTCTCGCCAAATACGTTCTAATCGCGAGCTAGAGCGTTTGTTTCACGCAACCTGGCGTCAGCCAGTTATGTTTGGTAAGAACAAAGCTTTCAACGTGCGTCTTTATGGTGGGCAAAACTACGCGCAGCAGTTTGACTTGAACGGTGATATGCGAGCTCCAAAACACGTTGATAATGTAAACAGTGAAACTGACGATTCCGCTCCAGAGTTTGGTTACGGCTCCACCGCCGCTCTTACTGATAATGATGCTTATAAAAACACATCGAGCACAGATGAAAACAGCCTAAGTGGTGTAAGTACTGCTTTTGAAGCTGATAAGCCTACAGCGCAAGGCACTGATCAATATCTTGCTGTTTCAGATATTTTTGCCGATTTGGACCGCCGTTTGTCAAACCCACAGGCTATAGAGTATGGCGCATTTAAAGCGCTTGATACGCCGATGATTGTAGAGCAAGGTGAAGATGACACTACCGATGCTTCATTAAGAACCCCCATTTGGGAAATTGACGGCACTATCAAAGTATTTCTTAAATATATCAACCGCGTACCTTACCTTCATGTAGATGGCGAGATGTTTTATCGCCAGCCGGTACCAATGAGCTACTTCAGCAGTGAAGATGACAGCACTGGTAATGCTGCTAAGCCCCGTCAGGCGACATCAACAGCGTACAAACTGGTTTCAGTTCCGTTAGCTGAACAAAGACGTGTAATCAGTACGCAACTGCATTATTTCGACCACCCGCTGTTTGGTTTTGTAGTACAAATTCGTCGCTACAATCGCCCTGACGTTAGCGAGTGATTTGAGTAAACGCTTAGTGTAAGTGCTTTGGTTTTAAATACAAAAAGCAACATTTGCGATTGATAGAGAGATATAGGTTTTTATGAAGATTTACACTCGCACTGGTGATAAGGGCAGCACGCAAATTTACGCTGACAAAGCCGTTCGTGTAGATAAGGATGATTTAGTAGTACAAAGCTACGGCGATATGGACGAACTTAATAGCCACATCGGGCTACTAGCAGCGCATGTTACTGACAAACATAAGCCAATGCTCCAGGACATTCAGCGCAACCTGTTTCAAGCTGGCTTTGCTATTTCAGCAAGCTCAACGCTGACGCAAACTGATATTGAGAACCTAGAAAGCCTTATAGACAATATTACCCGTCAAATGCCGCCTAATACGTCGTTTGTGCTGCCTGGCGGATGTAAGGCTGCTGCCCAGGCTCATGTTTGTCGAGCTGTATGCCGCCGGGCTGAACGTGCTGTCATTAGCCTATCTAAACATTATGACGTGCCCGAAGTGGTACATGCTTATTTAAATCGCTTAAGCGATTTTCTCTTCACTTTTGCGCGATTTATGAATGTAGAAGCTGGCGTAGACGAAGTACCAGTATAAGCAAACGGCATTAAAAACAGAAAATGAAAAACGGTAGTTATAAAAACTACCGTTCGCTTAAACGCTTCACCAGCTCAACCGCACTGTCGTATTTATCATTAAGCCCTACTGGCATAATACGATCGTAAAGCGCCATAACGCGCCCTCGCTTTTGTAAATCGCTTTTAGACGGGTTAGCAAAGCGCGTTTCCAATGCATCAAGGATAGTCTCAGCCCCTTTCGGATTATTGCAGGCAAGTACCATATCACAACCTGCTTCCAGTGCTGCCTCAGCACGCTCAACGTAACTTCCCGCAACACTTGCGCCGTGCATAGACAAGTCATCAGAGAATACTGCGCCGCCAAAGCCTAGATCCTGTTTAAGGATATCCTGCAGCCATCTAGTTGAGAAACCCGCAGGCTTATCGCACACCTGATTATAAATAACATGGGCAGGCATAACGCCATCAAGCAACGCACGCTCAATTAAGCGTTCAAAGACCACCATATCTGTACTGCGTATTTCATCAAATTCGCGTTCATCGACGGGTAACGCTACATGAGAATCTGGCGCTACACTGCCATGCCCAGGAAAGTGCTTTCCAATAGCTGGCATATTTACGGCTTTTAGACCTTGGATTAGATAAGCGGCAAGACGAATAACGTCGTCTGCATTGTCTGAAAATGCCCTGTCACCAATAACTTGCGATACACCATTTATATCAAGCACCGGTGCAAAGCTAAAATCGATATCTAAGGTTTTAAGTTCATAAGCCAATACTAATCCACACGCTTTTGCGTATGCAGCACTTTCATCTTGATGCTCTGACTGCCTTAAAATATCGCCCATTGCAGGTATGGCAGTAAAGCCTTCACGAAAACGCTGAACGCGGCCTCCTTCATGATCGACGGCGATCAGTACTGGACGCTTTGCAAAGCGTCTTATATCTTGAACCAGCGCAGAGAGCTGACGCTTGTCGTGATAGTTGCGGCTAAATAAAATAACGCCACCCACTACTGGATGTGTTAACTTTTCCTTTTCTTCAGGCAGAAGTTCTTCGGCCTGACAATCCAACATTAATGGCCCCACGGCACCGCCTTAGTATGTGTCATAAAACATCACTTCAATTTTGCAAGTTCTGTAGTTAGGATAGAGAAAAATAGGGAGTTTTACACGTGATAAATTGGTTCAAGTGGTTGGTTTTAAGTGTTTTAGCACTGCTTTTTTTAACGGTACTGGGATTGTACATCTCGCTTCGTATGAGTTTGCCCGCACTTGACGGAAATAGCGCCACCTATCACGTAAACGCACCTACTGAGCTAAGCCGTGACGAACTAGGCCAAGCTGTTATTAAAGCCAACGATATTTTCGACGCAGCCTATGCACTGGGTTTTGCGCATGCTCAAGATCGCTTTTTTCAAATGGATTTACAGCGCCGCGCCGCATCGGGTAGTTTGTCACAGTGGGTGGGCGACATTGCCCTAGATATCGATAAGAAAGCCCGCTTTCATCAATTTGAGAAACGAGCAAAAGCCGTATTCGATAACCTTCCCTCAAAACAACAAGAACTACTTGTACGTTACGCCCACGGCGTAAATGACGCATTGTCTGAGTATACGCTGCCACCTTTTGAATACCTAGCTGCAGGCGTTGATATAAAACAATGGCGCCCCACCGACAGTATTCTTGTGATTTACAGTATGTATTTGGATTTACAAGGTAGCCAAGTAGAACTTGATTTAGCAAGAGAGGCACTGCTTTCAACATTTGGGAATGATGTATACAGCTTCATTACTCAGCCGAGTAATTATCAGGCAGCGCTTGATGCCAGCGAGATACCATTGCTTGAAGCACCTATTCCAGAGTACCCTGCATCGCTACGCCCAATTACTCACTCACCAGAAGATAGTAATGGCGAGAGCATTAAGCAAGAGCCTGAAGACGCGACTACTCAGTACTCAAACGATAACGACAATACTGCTATTGCCCGTGCACAATATAACGGTACTGAACTTCCTGATATTGGTAGCAATAACTGGGCGGTGACCGGGAGTCACACCACGACAAGCGCAGGCCTTTTAGCAAACGACATGCATTTAGGATTGCGGGTTCCCATCATCTGGTATCGCACCCAGCTAAACTATCAAGAATCGGGCGGCGATGTGCAAGTAACCGGGGTTTCCCTGCCGGGTATTCCTGGCATTGTTGTAGGCACCAACGGGCATATCGCTTGGGGTTTTACGAATGCAAATTTAGACAATGTAGATTGGGTTGAGCTAGGCGAATCGACGGCCACAAGTACGGTAACAGAGCGTATTCCTTTACCTGATGGTGAGCACACATTTGAGTTTGAAGTAAGCTCGTATGGGCCAGTGAAAGAACTCAATGGCAAGCGCTATGCACTTAATTGGGTAGCGCATCATCCGTTTGCTGCAAACTTGGGAATAATAAACTTCGGCAATGCAAAAAATGTCCAAGCAGCGATAAAGATGGGCCAACGCATTGCTATTCCCACGCAAAACCTCGTGATTGTTGATGAAAGCGGCAATGCGGCTTGGCTTCCTGGCGGCGCAGTTATGGAAAGGCAGCAGGCTTCATTCACTGCTATAAAAGAACAAGAAGCAGTAAACACACCACCAAAGCGCGCATCGAAGCTTCCCATGGTTTTAAACCCCGATATGGGAAGAATATGGACTGCAAATGCTAGAGTAATTTCGGCTGATGACTTCAAAGTCTGGGGCGACGGTGGTTACGCGCTAGGTGCTCGCGGACAACAAATAAGAGACCGTTTATTTGAAAAAGACACCTTTACTGAGACTGACTTTTACGCCATTCAGTTAGATAATCATGCCCGCTTTCTTATTCCTTGGCAGCACCTTTTGTATGGGCTGCTCAATATGCAAGACATTGAATTTAAACCCGACCTCGCTTACCTAAACACATGGGACGAATGCGCATGTGAAGATTCGGTTGGCTACACGTTAGTTAAGCACTTTAGGCAGGAAGTGGTACAAACCCTTTTTGGAGGCGTACTTTCAACGTTAGACCAACAAGGTGTAAACAGCCGTACACTCTTACGTGGCATTGAACCTGCTGTGTGGCAACTTATTCATAGTCAGCCTGACTCTTGGCTACCTAACGATACTGAAAGCTTCGACGAGCTACTTGTAGACGCTTACAGGCGCGCCAAACACAAGCTGTTAGACAAGTATTCACCAGTAGACGCTAATATGGAAACATTAGCCTGGGGCAAGGTGAACGCACTTTCTGTTAAACATCCATTTGCTGATCAAATTCCTCTAGTTGGTGATATGTTAAACATGCAACAAGTAGAAGGTTTTGGTGATACATACATGCCTGCTGTACAAGCACCTAGTTTTGGTGCCTCTGAGCGACTATTTGTCAGCCCTGGCCATTTAGAGGATGCCATTCTAACACTACCTGGCGGACAATCTGGCCACCCGCTTTCAGAATTTTACGCGTCTGGATTTAACGACTACGCAACGCACGCTGCTACACCGTTACTCCCCAATGAGCCCATATACAGCCGAACATTTTATAGAAAAGAGGTTAAATGACACCTGCAATCACACTACTTACCAAAAAACGTATCGCGCACACGGTATTAAAGTATGACCACGACGCAAATGCGGCGTCATACGGGCTAGAGGCGGTTGAAAAGCTTAACCTTAATGCGGATACCGTTTTTAAAACATTGGTAGTGAGTACAGATAATAACAAACTTGCCGTGGCCGTGGTCCCTGTAAACACCAAACTTAGCGAAAAGAAAATGGCTAAAGCGTTAGGTGTTAAAAAGGTAGAAATGGCGCAAGCAAACGCGGTAATGGTTGCAACAGGCTACGTATTAGGTGGAGTAAGTCCGTTGGGCCAGAAAAAGCGGTTAGCCAGCGTAATTCACAAAAGCGCTGAAGGCCTTGCCACTATGCACGTAAGCGCGGGAAAGCGAGGATTAGAAGTGGCGCTTTCTCCTGCCGATTTAGCTTTGCTAACAAGCGCCAAATTTGCGGATATTTCAGTAAATTAACTTATTACAACCCAATATATGGCTAGCTGCGTTAGCGAAAACTTACAATGCAGCTTTTGGTTATGCGACTGCCTAATTACCCGCCTGCGCTAACCACTGTTTGCGTGCTTCTTCAAGCGCGGCTTCGTCAGGCTGTTCGTTGCCCGAGATAGCTACAGCAATTTGTTGAATAATTGCGTCGCGTTTTTCAATCAACGCATCAGTGCGAGCAAACAAGTCTTTGGCTTCAGGATATTGCTCTTTAAGCACATCTACATCTTCTAGCGCATAATAACGTGCTTCAAATGCTTCGTTGTACAGCTGACGTTTAGCATTGAATACTACGTAGTCTTCGGCGGTTTCCGAGCTAAGATAATCCATATCTTCAGGTGACAAGTTAGCAGCCTGCCCTACTTCGCGGGCTTGTGACATCCACGCGTCTATCTCTTCTTCATTGCCGTTTTTAACAGCCTGCTTAACGCCTGCCTGCAAATCGCTTGCGTGCAGAATTTCCATTACCGTTATAAGTGGAACTTGCGCTGCATCTTGATCTCGTTTGTCTGCATCTAGCGACAAATAAGCAAACCATGAAAATGTAGCAGCAACAATAATAGCAAGAACGACAAGTGCTTTTTTCACACTTTCCTCCAAAGAAGTTGCATATGAAAACCAGTGCGACGGCACTGTATAAAAGAAGCAATACAAAAAGAGCGAGAGACCCCGCTCTTTTTCAGTATTGTAACGACCTAAAGATTATTGGTCGACAGGTGCAGAGTTTTCAACTCGGCTTTTCAATTTTTGACCCGGGCGGAATGTAACCACACGACGTGCTTTAATTGGAATGTCTTCACCGGTTTTTGGATTGCGGCCAGGACGTTCATTTTTATCACGCAGGTCAAAGTTGCCAAAACCTGACAGTTTTACTTGCTCACCAGATTCCAGAGCGCCTTTAATCTCTTCGAAAAAAAGCTCTACCAGATCCTTCGCATCACGCTTGTTAATGCCTAGTTTCTCGAATAGGTGTTCAGCCATCTCGGCTTTGGTCAATGCCATAGTTTACTCTCTTAACGCGGCCCCAAACTCAGATTCCAGACCTTTAACCACAGTATCTACAGCTTGCTGAATCTCAGCTTCTTCCAAGGTTTTATCCGGATCTTGTAAATGAAGTGACAAAGCAAGGCTCTTATAGCCAGGCTCAATTCCCTTGCCTTTGTACTCATCGAACAAGTTTAGAGCAACTAGTTGATTTACGCCAATATTTTCTATGTAAGAAAGAACATTCCCTACACGCACTTCATCTTTAACCGTAATAGCAATATCACGGCGATTCGATGGGAAGCGCGATACTGGTACGGCTGACGGTAACTTGCGATCAGTAATGGCATCTACCATTAGTTCGAACACAAATACACGGCCGTTAACACCAAGCAATTTAGTGAACTGCGGGTGTATAGCACCAATATAGCCAACTTCTTCATCATTAAGCAAAATTTTTGCCGTCATGCCAGGGTGTAACGCACTGTGTTGCCCTGTAACGAACTGGAACTCACCGGTTCTGCCTGTAAGTGCCAATAACGCCTCAACGTCGGCTTTTGCATCGAAGAAATCAACCGGGCTGTCGCCCAAGTCCCAATGTTCTTCATTACGACGCCCTGCTACTACACCACCAATTACTTGCTGTTGCAATACACCATTTGGCGCATCTTGTTGAGGAATAAAGCGTAATCCGGTTTCAAACATGCGAACACGTTGCTGCTGACGCTTCTGATTATAAGCAGTAGCACCTAGCAAACCCGGCCATAAACTTACACGCATTACCGACATATCAGATGAAATTGGGTGTGGTAACACCATACCCTTTACGTCTGGGAATAATGCGTTTTGGACTTTAGGATCAACGAACGAATAGGTAATTGCTTCATTGTAGCCACGGCTTAGAAGCAATGACTTCATAGTGTTTAGCGGCAGCTTGGCTTCTTGCGAAGGCAGCATTGCCAACGTCGCTTTTGGTGCCACGTTTGGAATGTTGTTGTAGCCGTATACACGCGCAATTTCTTCAATCAAATCTTCTTCAATTGAAATATCGAAACGATAGCTTGGCGCAACCGCTTCCCAGCCAGCTTCGGTTTGCGTTACGTCTAAACCAAGGCGGTTTAGCATTTCGGTTACTTTTGCATCGTCAATGCTAATGCCTAGTACGCGAGACAAACGTTCGCGACGAAGCGTAACCGTAGCCTGCTTGGGTAGCTTGTCTTCAGCCACTGTTTCAACAACAGGGCCAGCTTCACCACCGCAAATTTCTAGTACCAGTGCAGTAGCGCGCTCCATGGCTTTACGCTGAAGCTGTGGGTCTACACCACGCTCGTAACGGTGCGACGCATCGGTATGCAAACCGTACTGACGGGCACGGCCCATAATCGCATCACGGCTAAAGAAAGCACTTTCAAGTAAAATATCTTGGGTTTCGGTGGTAACACCAGAATGTAAGCCGCCGAAAATACCTGCCATAGCTAACGCTTTGTTGTCATCAGCGATAACTAAAGTATTGCTTTGTAACTTAGCTTCGGTTTCATCAAGTAGTGTAAGCGTTTCGCCTTCATTAGCCATACGCACGTTAATGTTGCCTTCAATGCTGGCAAGATTAAACGCGTGCATTGGCTGGCCAAGCTCTAACAATACAAAGTTAGTCACATCTACAATGGGGTCGATGCTGCGAATACCGCAGCGACGTAGCTTTTCAACTAACCATAGTGGTGACGCTGCTTTAACGTTAACGCCCTTGACCACACGGCCTAAATAACGCGGGCATGCGTCATCAGCGCTTAGCGTAATTGATAATTTATCTTCAATAGTTGCGTTTACCGCAGCTACTTCAGGCTCGCACACGTCAAGGTTATTAAGTACGCCAACTTCACGGGCAATGCCGCGAATACCCAAGCAGTCTGCACGGTTTGGTGTTAGGTCTACTTCGATTGCGTTGTCATCAAGACCAAGATAATCGCGAATGTCTGTGCCAATAGGTGCATCGGCTGGAAGCTCGATAATACCATCGTGGTCGTCGCTAATACCTAGCTCAGAGAAGCTACATAGCATACCGAATGACGGCTCGCCGCGAAGCTTTGCTTTCTTAATTTTAAAGTCGCCTGGCAATACAGCACCAACAACAGCAACTGCTACTTTAATGCCCTGACGGCAGTTAGGCGCACCGCAAACGATATCAAGTAGCTCATCGCCACCTACGTTTATTTTAGTTACGCGCAGTTTGTCGGCGTTCGGGTGCTGACCGCACTCAACGACTTCTCCTACTAGCACGCCTTTAAAATCGCCTGCTACTGGCTCAACGCCGTCTACTTCTAGGCCAGCCATGCTCAACTGTTCAGACAGCTCATGTGCCGACAGCGACGGGTTAACCCACTCTCTTAACCATTTTTCACTGAATTTCATGTGTACTCTCTGCCTTAGTTGAACTGCTTAAGGAAACGAAGATCGTTTTCAAAGAACGCGCGTAAGTCGTTAACACCGTAACGAAGCATTGTTAAACGCTCTACGCCCATACCAAAGGCAAAACCTGTGTACTCTTCTGGGTCGATACCTACCGCTTTAAGTACATTTGGGTGCACCATGCCGCAACCCAATACTTCAAGCCACTGACCGTTTTTACCCATAACGTCTACTTCAGCTGAAGGCTCAGTAAACGGGAAGTAAGACGGACGGAAGCGAATTTCTAGTGACTCTTCAAAGAAGTGATGTAAGAAGTCGTGCAAGATACCTTTAAGATCGGTAAAGCTGACATTCTTATCAACCATCAAACCTTCCACTTGGTGGAACATCGGCGTGTGTGTTTGGTCGTAGTCGTTACGATACACGCGGCCTGGCGAGATAATACGCAATGGTGGCTTTTCCGCTTCCATAGTACGAATTTGAACACCAGAGGTTTGCGTACGAAGCATCATGTCTGGGTTGAAATAAAAAGTATCATGGTCGGCACGCGCGGGGTGATTCGCAGGAATGTTCAGCGCGTCGAAGTTGTGAAAACCATCTTCAATTTCAGGGCCAGTTTTAACTGAAAAGCCAAGCTCGCCAAAGAAAGACTCAATGCGTGCAATCGTGCGGCTAACCGGGTGTAAGTTTCCTGGCTTTTCTGTGCGACCAGGCAAAGTTACATCTACTGCCTCTTCTGCTAGCTTCTTGTTAAGCTCTTCAGTGCGTAAAAACTCACCTTTAGCAGAAATAGCTTGCTGAATAACCTGTTTAGCTTGGTTAATCTTTTGGCCTGCGGCAGGACGTTCTTCGTTAGATAACTTTCCAAGCCCTTTAAGTAAGTCGGTAAGTTTACCTTTCTTACCCATGAATTCGACCCTAACTTGGTCTAATGTGGCTGCATCTTGTGCAGCGTCAATCTGGCTTTGTGCCTGATTGATAATAGCGTCAAGCTCCATGTTTTCCTCAATTTACATGATGACTGCATGGCCAAAGCATAGGAAGAATTATTCTGTGCGCTAAGGCTTGCCTGAAATAAAAGCAGTAGTTTACACGAGTGACTGATATAAGGGCTAGCCTAGATGGCTGATATTGACAAAATTTTCTAGTAAAAATAGATTTTTAAGGTGGGGATGTGCTCGCAATCCAATTTTGGGGAAATAGTGACCCGACCTAAGATAGGTTGACAGTTTTTAGGCCAGCTCTAGTAGCTGGCCTTTTCGATCGTGCACTTGGTTGGGAGTTTTCATACCAAACTAAGGTGCGGTCTCATTTCGTTGTAAATCTTGATTAATTCGGTAACGAGTATGTGTAATTCCTCTATTGTTTTACACCGATAGATTAAGAACTCTTGCTTGAGTATACCGTTTATTCGTTCTGCTAATGCATTTTGATAACAGTCGTAACCATCTGTCATTGACGGCTGGATCCCATTCGCATTCAACTCATTCTGGTAGATAGCTGAACAGTATTGTAGTCCTCTGTCTGAGTGGTGAACACTGTTACCTGCATATCGTTTATCTTTGACGGCCATCTTCAGTGCTTTGACTACATTTTCAGCCCTCATATCCAAGCTCAAGTGGTGCCCTACAATTTTACGCGTGCTAGAGTCTGTTACTAACGATAGATAGTGTACACCTTGGTCGGATTCGAGATAGGTGATATCGCTAACAAGCACATGCTCTGCATTATGCAGACCTTCTTCCTTAAGTAAATTTGGATGCTTTTTCATCCAATGTTTACTGAATGTAGTTTTGGTAAAGCTTTTCTTTGGCTTAACGAGTAGTCCCTCGCTCCTTAAGTAAGTAAAAAAGCCATCTCGACCTAGTTTAATCCCATGCTCAACCAACTTTGGTTTTATAAGTTTATAGAGCTTACGCGTCCCTATTTGCGGCATATACTTGCGCCAATAAAGTACCCAATCTTTAATTATCGATATCTCTGCTCTTCTACATTCCATGCGAGAAACAGCCTGGTAAACCGACTGTCTCGATATTCCCACAACCCGGCATGCTGCCGCCAAATTTATTTCTTTTCTTTTTTTGGCTTGCCAGACGTACCGGATAAGTACTTTTTTCTGAGACCCGCTCCATACTCGTTATCCATAATATCTACCATTCCATTAAGGATTTTATTACGGAGCTTTTCGTCAGCTAATTCTCTCTCGAGGCGTTTTATTTTTTCGGCTGGTGTTTCTTTTGAACTTGGCATAAGTGGATGCTGAAATGGTTTCGACCAGTCGAGTCTACCATGCTTTCTGAGCCAAACTAATACCGTCGACCTTCCTTGTATTCCGAAGTGAGCTTGTCCCTGTTTATAAGTGAATTCGCCTTTTTCTACACGCTCAACCACACCCAATTTAAAAGCTAATGTGTAGTCACGCTGTGTGCGCTTAGGTCTTTGATTACTTGAAGTTGTCATAAAGAAATCCTCTTTATGTCAACGTATTTTAGGACGGGACATAGAAACGAAAAAAGGCGAGCATCCTGCTCGCCTTTTTCCGAAAGAACTTAAACTTAATTAGTTAATAATTAAGCTAATGCGCCTTTAGCCGCTTCGACTAGTGCGCTGAAAGCTGCTTTGTCATGTACTGCGATGTCGGCAAGGATCTTACGATCGATTTCAACAGACGCTTTCTTCAAACCGTTAATGAAACGGCTGTATGACATACCATTTTGACGAGCAGCAGCGTTAATACGTGCAATCCATAGTTGACGGAATTGACGCTTGCGCTGACGACGGTCACGGTAAGCATATTGACCAGCTTTAGTTACAGCTTGTACCGCTACGCGATATACACGTGAACGTGCGCCGTAATAACCTTTTGCCTGCTTGAGGACTTTTTTGTGACGAGCACGTGCGATAGTGCCGCGTTTTACTCTAGCCATTAATCAGTCTCCTAAGTCTTATACGTAAGGCAACATGCGCTGAACCAATTTGGTATCAGAGTCATGAACCAGTTTTTTGCCACGAAGGTGACGTTTACGCTTAGAGCTCTTCTTAGTCAGAATGTGACGTAAGTGAGACTGTTTGCTTTTAAAGCGGCCAGAACCCGTTTTCTTAAAACGTTTGGCGGCACCGCTTACAGTTTTCATTTTAGGCATTGCTAAAACTCCGCATTGTTTAATATCGGTATTTTTCGTGTTGCAGTCACTTCATACCGGTTAATGTTTAGCAGCAAGGTGTTTAAGGGTGCAGATTCCTTAAAACTTTAGACCGTTACTACTTCTTATTTGGGGCTAGCACCATGATCATCTGACGGCCTTCCACACGACGTGGGAAAGACTCGCATGTAGCGATATCTTCTAAATCGGTTTTAACACGGTTTAGTAGATCGATACCGATGTCTTGGTGCGCCATTTCACGACCGCGGAAGCGGATCGTAACTTTGGCTTTATCACCACCTTCAAGAAAGCGACGCAGGTTGCGCAGTTTGACCTGGTAATCGCCTTCATCAGTGCCAGGGCGAAATTTAATCTCCTTGACCTGAATTTGCTTCTGTTTTTTCTTCTGCTCTTTTTGAGCTTTACTTTTTTCGAAGAGGAATTTGCCATAGTCCATAACTTTACAGACTGGCGGCTCGGCATTCGGACTGATTTCTACTAGATCTAGGCCCGCTTCTTCTGCGTTACGAGTAGCTTCTGCTAAAGAAACCACACCAACCTGTTCACCGTCTTTGCCAATTAATCTTACTTCTCTGGCTTTAATCTCATCGTTAATGCGGGCTTTGTCGCCCTGAGCCTTGTTGTTAGCGCCTTTAATGTGCTATTCCTCCAAACATTTAATTCTTTTGTCTGCTTTTGGGAGGTCGGTTGACCCAAAGTAAAACCAAAAGCAGACACCTTAATTGTGTATTATACACAATTTGCTCAACTACTTAATCGTCTTTTCAACAACTTCTTGTTGAGCCATGGCAATAAAGTCTTCCAGGCGCATTTTGCCTAGGTCGTCACCGCGACGAGAGCGCACTGCTACTTCGCCCGCTTCCATTTCTTTATCGCCCACAACTAGCATATACGGAATACGCTTCAAAGTGTGCTCGCGGATTTTAAAGCCGATCTTCTCATTTCGCAAGTCAGACTTTGCTCTAAAACCTAATTCTTGCAGTTTTTTTACACAATCTGAGGCATATTCAGCTTGTTTGTCGGTAATATTCATTACCACAACCTGCTGAGGTGCCAACCAGAGTGGGAAGAAACCTGCAAATTCTTCGGTCAAAATTCCAATGAAGCGTTCTAGTGAACCTAAAATAGCGCGGTGAATCATAACCGGCACTTTGCGTTCGCCATCTTCTGCTACATAAGTAGAGCCCAAGCGACCTGGCATTGAGAAATCTAGCTGTACGGTTCCGCACTGCCACGCACGGTCTAAGCAATCGTGCAGTGTAAACTCAATTTTCGGCCCGTAGAACGCACCTTCTCCAGGCTGATAATCGAACTCGATGTCATTGGCTTTAAGTGCATCTGCAAGCGCAGCTTCTGATTTGTCCCAAATCTCGTCAGCACCTACGCGCTTTTCTGGGCGAGTAGACAGCTTAACTTTGATATTTTCGAAACCAAACGCAGCGTATGTCTCGTACACCATCTTAATACAGCCACTCACCTCTTCTAGGATCTGTTCTTCAGTACAGAAAATGTGAGCATCGTCTTGCGTAAAGCCACGAACTCGCATTAAGCCGTGTAGTGCGCCCGATGGTTCATTACGGTGACAGCAGCCAAACTCAGCCATACGAAGAGGCAGGTCGCGGTACGATTTCAAACCTTGGTTGAAAATTTGTACGTGGCCTGGGCAGTTCATTGGCTTAACGGCATATTCACGCTTTTCAGATTCAGTCGTAAACATGTTTTCAGCGTACTTGTCCCAGTGACCTGATTTTTCCCAAAGCGAGCGGTCCATCATTAATGGGCCTTTAACTTCGTCATAATCGTATTCACGAAGCTTCTTACGCACATAGCTTTCTAGCTCGGTGTAAATTGACCAACCGTCGTTGTGCCAAAACACCATACCCGGCGCTTCTTCTTGCCAATGGAAAAGGTTAAGTGCTTTACCAATTTTACGGTGGTCGCGCTTTTCAGCTTCTTCTAAGCGCTGTAGGTAAGATTTAAGCTGCTTCTTATCTGCCCACGCAGTACCGTAAATACGCTGAAGCATTTTGTTGTCGCTATCGCCACGCCAGTAAGCACCTGCCACTTTCATCAGTTTGAAGTGATGGCAGAACTTCATATTTGGCACGTGAGGGCCACGACACATATCTGTGTATTCTTCGTGGTGATACAGCGCTGGGCGGTCGTCCTTGCTGATGTTCTCATCAAGAATTTCCATCTTGTAGCTTTCACCGCGCGCTTCAAATGCATCGCGTGCTTCTTGCCAGCTAACTTTGTTCTTAACCACGTCGTAATTGGTTTTAGCCAGTTCAAGCATACGCTTTTCTAGTTTGGCTAAATCTTCCTGGGTTAGGCTTTCTTCCATATCAACATCGTAGTAGAAACCGTTGTCGATAACAGGGCCGATAGCCATTTTGGTGTTAGGCCAAAGTTGTTTGATAGCGTGACCTAACAAGTGCGCGCAACTGTGACGAAGAATTTCTAAACCTTCATCGTCTTTTGCAGTAATAATTTGAAGTTGTGCGTCCGCGTCAATCATATCAACGGCGTCAACTAACTCACCGTTTACTTTTCCTGCAATGGTTGCTTTGGCTAAACCAGGGCCAATATCATTTGCAACATCTAGTACAGAAACAGCGTTATCGAAAGCGCGTTGGCTTCCATCAGGAAGGGTAATTACAGGCATTTTAATTCCTTTACAGTGGTGACGCCTACTCTGCGCCACATGCATATTTTTGAAAATTTAATCGTGCTTTATAGCACTCGAAACTTGCTTTATTTGAAGCGACTAAAGTACAGCATAAAAATACAGCGCATTGGTACTGCAAAACTGTATACGCGTCGAACTTACTGAGTTTTCTCAGTATTAAAGCAAGTTGTGGATTATAACCAGTGTAGGGGCAACTTCAATATCGAAAAGCCTTTATTGGCTAATTTGTGAAGGTTTGATTTCGTTTAGGAAGATTTTGAGTAGGAATTTATGCATTTCACCGTTTTTATCCCATACTTTAGTGTAAGGCGATAAAGGTTGCTGGACTGGCTCTTCGCTGGTGTTCTCGTGTGCCTTAGGAAAGTAGTCACTCAACACTCCAATCGCCTTGAAAAAAGCATTAAAACAAGCAGAGCGTGCAATATGTGGCATTTTATCAGCGAGCATATTTCAGATGAAACCCAGCAGTTTTTTAGCTGCCAAAAAGCCGAACGAGTAAGTGGCGGAGATACACACGAAAGTTACATCATAAAAGATACGACCCATCGTTACTTTGTTAAAACCCGCAAATATGATGATACTCAGCAATTATCTCATGAAGCCGAAGGACTAGCGGCCATCGCTAACACGCAAACCATTGCTACCCCGCGAGTCATTTGCCATGGAATTACAGCCAATGAAACGCCTAATATGGAATATTTGGTACTTTCTCACGTTCGATTTATTGAACCTACTGATAATGACTATTTCATTTTAGGGCAGCAACTCGCTGCACTTCATGCGGTTAACGCCTACACAAGCTATGGATGGCCGCATGACAATTACATTGGTGCCAGTGTACAAACCAATGGAAGAATGGCGTCTTGGGCTGACTTTTTTGCAGAAAAACGGATTGGTAGCATGCTAGAACGCTTGGCATCAATTGGTACATGGAAAAGCGGAGATGGCAATATAGACGATATTGTTACTCGAGTAAGACATCTCTTGAGCTTACATCAACCCCACCCTTCACTACTTCATGGCGATTTGTGGGCAGGCAATGCAGGCTTTAGTAAAAAAGGACCGGTGTTATTTGACCCCGCTGTGTATGTTGGCGATGCGGAAACCGACCTTGCCATGGCCGAATTGTTTGGTGGTTTTCCCCAATCATTCTTTGAGGGTTACCATCAACACACCCCAATTGAAAAAAATTACCCATTAAGAAAACCAATTTACCAGCTTTACCATATTTTAAATCACGGGTTATTATTCGGCGCGCATTACATTACGCAAGCCAAACAAATAATAGATGACATTTACACGCATTGATGTGACAAACAAATTCGCTTGCATTTGTTGCCCATCAGCCGTATTACCTGCGGATGAAGAAAGAAAGCACCGCAAACTGTAAATAGATATAAGTCGATATAAAATAGAGAGTAGCTTTTATTATGACAAACTCAGGCCCTGTAGCACTCATTACCGGGGCAGCAAAGCGAATTGGCGCCGCCATGGCGTGTCAGCTTCATAGCGAAGGCTATCGCGTTATTATCCATTATGGGCATTCTAAAGACGAGGCACTTGCACTGGCTGAAAAGCTAAATAGTCAGCGGGAGGACTCTGCTACCTGTCTTCAAGCCAACCTTTGTAATTCAGACGAAGTAAGTGCACTTGGGCAGCGAGCATTAGGCATTTGGGGTCAGATAAACGTTTTAGTAAATAATGCTTCTAGTTTTTACCCCACTCCGGTGGGCGAAATTTCAGAAGACGACTGGATATCTCTGATAGGCAGTAACGTGAAGGGGCCATTGTTTTTGTCACAAGCATTGGCACCAGCATTAGCGGTAAGTAAAGGCTGCATTATCAATATGGTCGACATGCATATCGACCGCCCACTCCCCAAACACAGTGTTTACCTCATTGCTAAATCCGGTCTTGCCTCACTAACCCAATCGTTAGCTATAGACTTAGCCCCCAACGTTCGCGTAAATGGTATTGCGCCAGGGGCAATTTTGTGGCCAGAACGGGAAATGGACGAGGACGAAAAAGACAAACTGATATCGAGTATTCCACTGGGTGAACTAGGTACACCAAATGACATTGCTAAAACATTGTCGTTCTTGGCATCGGCCCCTTACATCACTGGACAAATCATTTATGTCGATGGCGGGCGCGGACTTCATACTGGTGCCTCCGCGTGAATATTTCCCTAGTAAAACCATGGCACCCAAAAGTTTCGCAACTAAGAAACGCTTGCCGCGCTGGTGCCATCAGCGTTGCCATGTTTGCTTTGCTAGGCTGTTTTGGCGGAAGTACCGTAAAGCAAAGCATTGACGATTACGCCGCACGACTCTCGCGTGTACTCGATACGCCCCTCCCCGATTCGTTTAACGATAAGATTACCACCCCGCTTCCCAAACTTGCAGACTCCGCCACGCTTAAACACACTATTGAGGGCGTGAGTATAAACCTGCGTGAGTTTTATGCGCTGCAAGATTGTGAGTTAGGCACAGTGGTTGCCGAACGCAATACGTCGCTAGGAAAAAGTCAGCTGCCATCACAGCGGCTTGTTTATGAGAGCAAGCTGCTTAATGTACTCAACAGCTGTGAAGCAGCGCTCACGAAAGAAAACGAGTCTAACCAGAGAAACGCGGCACTGGCAGCAACCATCGCATCGTGGCGTGAACAAAAGATACAAGACTACAGTAAAACGTGGGCAAACCTAGTCCAAGGGAGCCAAGAATTGCGTCTGGCGCTTAATACACCTGAACGTCTTTTCTCAGTTGAAAATAATAGAGATGCACTTTCTAGCGTAAACGCGCTTTATTACATCAACAGCTTAAGTAACAAAGAATTGCTCTTGAGCGATATGTATTCTTCCAATACAGCATCGAGCGATACAGAAACAGAGGCTACGAATGAAAATAATAGTGATCGTATTATTGAGAGCAGCGAGCTTGAACAACAGCTAAAAATTATACGTTCAGCCAGGTTACCCGCTACACTTTGGCATACACAACAAACCTTAACGCAAAACCTCTCATTGCTTACGGATATGCTTGAAACCGAGCTTGATGCTGTAAGCTGCCCAGAAGGCCGCGCTAGCGACAAAGCAAAAATATTGCGTAATGTATTCTATCTTTTTTTTATTGAGGAAATACAACCTGTAGGAAGTTTGGTAAATCAATACCATTACAAACTAGCGCCATTATGGGAAGACTGGCTTGCGCAGCCGTCGCTTCACGAGGAATTCAAACGCTACATCAGGCAACAGTCACAAGACGGATTCAACCAATACAGCAGCGCCATGAAAGCGCATGTCAACTTATGGCAAGGATTCCTTGGTAGATGTAATCTATCGCCCGTCGCGCCTGTTTAATAGCGCGACGAGAAAATCCATAAGCCCAGCTTTTGCTGAACAACTCCTCACCTCTGGCCAGCTTTGCTGCAGCACGTTCAATATGTTCGTTTCCCTTCTAGATTTGAAAAAAGGGCAAATTACACATTTCAATAATCCTTCACATAACAAATGTTAAAGAATATTTGCTCCTGCTTCCGGATCTCTCGAATTCCGAGCCTGCTCTCGTATCTCATGGGCTTCGGAAGACACATCATCATTAATTTTCGAGTCTTGTGGGCGCGTATTTCCAGCCCCTTTAGCACTTGACCTTTCGTTTCTATTTTCTGTGGCTCCACTATTCTTTTCGCTATCCAAGCTTTTTACGTTCTTTTGCCCTGTAGTTATTTCACTTAACTCATTTGCTTCATTTTCAGAAGGACGAGCGCTTGAAGCGTCTTTCTCGGAAGCGTGGTAAATATGCATACCCTCAGGGAAAATGCGCTCTCTCGCGTCATCAGGCATACTGATATTCGCCTCTAAGAAGGCTTGTGTGATTTTACGCATCAGCACCGATGCCATTTTTAGTACACTCGTTTTCTCTACATCCACCCAAAAATAAACCTTGATGTTGTAGGTCGAGGGGCCTAATTCGTCGATAAGAATTTGCGGTTCAGGGTCGGTTAACACGTTGTCTTGTGCTGACGTAATTTCTTGCGCCATCTGCTGTGCGTGTTGTATATCAGCATCGTAACCCACGCCAATAACAAACTGCCCACGCATTAGCGGGTTGGCCGTAAGGTTTTTGATTACCCCTTTGTAAATAGTTGCGTTAGGTATTTGAATATGGTTGCCGTCAAAATCCACCAGTGTAGTCGCACGTGCCGTAACTTTCTGAATGATGCCGGTGAAATCGTTGATTTGTACGATATCCCCTATTCTAAAGGGGCGTTGAATAGTAAGCAGTAGGCTTGAAATAAAGTTCTCGGCGATGTCACGAAAGGCGAAACCAAGAATAAGCCCTACCACACCTGTACCACTCACCACCGCGATTGCAAACCCAGTGAGCCCAGCTAAGAACAAAAATAGATAAATACCGAGTAAAATTAAGACTAAACTGACACTTCTTTGAATGACTGAGCGCAGCAGTGGAGATGTGGTCGTACGGGTTAACGGTTTAACTAAAACCTTGGCAATATGTGGCGCTAAAAGGATAAACGCCGCCATGATAACTAAACCCAGCGCCAACCCCGGTAAACGATAAACAAAGTTCTCCCAAAGCTGAGAGAGTAGCGACTGTGCACTTGATAAACTGCTTATTGCGCCACCTTCGTCACTTTGTTGAAGCAAAGTTTGTATAAAAGGTTCGCTGTCGGTTTGCGAGAAAGAAAGCCCCGCTCGATTATTTAAAATAGAGGGTTGTAATATTTGTTGCGCACTGAACATCACCTCACTCCTTGGCGTTCATGTGTTTCGGTTTTTAATATAAATAACTACGACGCGATAACTAAATAAGATCCCAGCCCGATGGTAAATAAAAAACTGCCCCATATAGCGTGTTCTATAACCACCACGGGCGTCGAGTTAGTTTGCATATACCTATAACCGAAAATGCCACCGCCAATCCAAGAAATGACTACAGCAATCCAGTTACCGTACACTAAGTGGGCTAAACCAAATAAAAAAGTACTTAAGGCCCACCTTGCATATTTCGAAGGCAGTATTCGCTTGTAACGGTGAAAAAAGTACGTTCGAAAAATGATCTCTTGCGGGATGACCGACACTAACGGATAAATCAATAATGTAGCTACCCACATCCATGGCTGGTTCATAGGCCAATGTAGGAACAATTCCGGTTTAAAAAAGTAAACTACCAGCGCCAGTAAGCTCGCCCAAGGCAAAAATAACCGTAGCGTACTTTTTAAATGCGTTCGATAGTCTTCCCAATGCCACAATTTAATGCGTTTAAATTGCTTATCTGCTAACAAGATAGCTAAGCAACAAAGTCCCATAACACCTAAAATAGGCATGAGATAATTTGCAAAATGCTTTATCCAGTAGAGAACGGCAAAGGGAATCACCACAAAGAGCAAGATCAATTCAGACCACAGCTTTGCCACAACTCACCTCTTTCTCTCGATCATGCTAGGTTCGCTGGTCGATTCCCCAAACGTTTTTACTAACTAGAATCGATGCTAAACCAACAAGATAATTACCAACCGATGACACTTTTGTGAATTTTTACGGTTTATGTCTATGAAAGTGTAGTGCCAACTTGCAAAGCATGAGTGATTAATTAAGTGCTACTTTAGCCCTATGCTTTACTGCGCATTCGTAACTCTCTATATAGATAAGGTTTTTTAAGAGCAGTCGAAACTTGTAAGCGTTTTTTAGTAATGAGCAACAACGCTTATTATAGTGATCTACTTCAATAATCGGCTTCGAAAAACCTATTTTGAAGTACGTGAACGCGTTGAATTCAGGTAGTGTTTGTATATCGCACAAAAGTCGTGAAATAATTGCATAAGATGTATAAGGCGATACCAATGACAAAAAATAGCCCTAGCGACGTTTTACAGCAAATTGAAAACCACTATGCCTCTTTGTCCCCTTCGGGCAAGGCTATTGCGCATTATATTCAGCAGAATCCTATCGCAGTATTAAGTCAATCTACGTCTTTAATTGCAGAAAAAACGGGGACGTCAAAGGCCACAGTCAGTCGCTTCTTTCGCCAGCTGGGTTTTGACTCGCATCAGCAAGCTAAAGAGGCGCTTGTTCAGCTACGTGAGCAAGGCGTGCCTGTTGTAAGCCCTTCAAGTGGCGTACTTCAGCATGAAAATGATAGTAAGAATTTGGCCAATACATTTGAAAGCACTTCCTCAGAGGCGTTGACAGATATTGCTAAATTGCTGGCATCAGCAGGCCAGGTCACCTTGATTGGTTTTAGAAACGCCTACCCCATTGCACTTCATTTTAGGCAGCAGCTCAAACAAATTCGTGCGTCGGTCCGGGTGCTTCCCCAGCCCGGTCAAACACTTAGTGAAGATATTATCGACCTAACCGAAAATGATCTTGTCGTACTTTTTGGTTTTCGTCGTAGAACCCGACAATTCAAGTTTGTTTTAAATAGCATTAAACACTGTAAAACCGTATTAATTACCGATCCAACGGGCCAAGGATATCGTCACGATGTCGACCACCTGCTGGTTACCCACATTGGCAGTGACTCGCCTTTTGATAGTTACGCGGCTCCAATGAGCCTGGTTGCATCACTGTGTAACCTTACCTACGAAGTATTAGGAAGCCAGGCCGCAGACCGCGTCGACGCTATTACTGACATCTACATTCAAATGGATGAACTAGAAAGTCCAAAGCGTTAACCCTTCCCACGGAACACTTTTTAAGCAATACTATAAAGAGAGCGGATAGCAGAGAATTGTTATTTTGCAAGCGTAAAGGGAACTAAAGCGCTTAAAAATGGGTATAAGTATTAATTCACAACGCTTATTTTGGGTTTTAATGCATAAAAACGTACCTGTTAATTTAATTTCACTGCTAAAAGCGTGTGGTTGGAGTTGATATGGATAAAACGCAAGTAGTCATGGAAGAAGCTAACGGTGTGCTAGACTTTTGGTTTGGAGAACTCTCCCCAGAGCAATGGTTTAAGGAAGATGCAGCACTAGATAAAACGATCACTTCGCGATTTTCAAAATTGCGCGCAGCAGCCATAAAGGGCGAGTTGTGGCCTTGGCGAGCGACGGCTACCGGTCGTCTTGCCGAAATAATTCTTCTCGATCAATTCTCGCGAAATATTCATCGCAATGACAAAGATGCATTCAGTGCAGACAGCATGGCTTTGGTTCTTGCGCAAGAAGCGGTAAGTGTTGAAGCCGATAAGGTACTTACACCGCAGCAGCGCGCGTTTCTGTATATGCCGTTTATGCATAGTGAATCACTCGCAATCCACGACGTCGCATTGGAACTATTTTCACAAGAAGGCCTTGAAAGAGAATTCACCTTTGAAAAGCGCCATCAACAGATAATTGAAATGTTTGGCCGCTACCCTCACCGCAACCGAATTTTAGGGCGCGAGTCGACACCAGAAGAAGTTGCATACCTGAAGCAAAACCCCCAAGGTTTCTAGCAACTTATCTAGTTTTTTAACGATTTACTCAGCGCTTTACCAATTATGTAACTCACAGAGAATAACGTACTTACTAAAGTGTCCAGTGAAGTAACGTTCGTTTCTCTTGACTTTTTAATGAAACAGTTGTTTCATTAATCTAAAGACGAATAAAGAAACAATAACGAATAAGTAACGCGCTGTGAGCTCTCCTTTTGTACTGAAGCCCTGTGATGCCAAGTTCACGCAGGCAATTAAAAACCTAGAAATCGCATTCAGTCTTGACGGTAGTGTTAAAGATGACGCATTTTCGGCGTCAGGAAAAGCGCTGAATCAGGCAAAAAGTCAAAGTAAATTGCCGCTTAGCGGACTAGGTCTGGCAGTAAAAGATTTGTTTCACATTGAAGGATTGCCAACCGCAGCAGGAAATCCTGATTGGTTAGCCACACACGCGATTCCGAAAAACACAAATCGTTGCGTAGCAAAGATGCTTCAAGCGGGTGCCGCGTTCAAAGGCAAAACCATCACTGATGAACTTGCCTACAGTTTACACGGGCAGAATAAGCACTATGATACACTGGTTAACCCGGCGGCGCCGGCTCATATACCTGGTGGTTCTTCATCAGGTTCAGCGGTGGCTGTTAGCGCACACCTTGCCGACATAGGGCTTGGCACCGACACCGGCGGCTCTATTCGCGTACCGTCGAGCTATCAAGGGTTATGGGGGCTTCGCACCACGCACAGCGTTGTGGCCTGCGACAATATGGTGGCACTTGCCCCGTCGTTTGATACCGTGGGCTGGATGACACGCGACCTAAACACGCTGACTAAGGTTGCCAATGTCTGCATAGATAGCGCAACACAAAGTGAAATATCAGGTTCGCCTCGATTTGGCATAGCAGCGCATTTATTTGAGCAGGCCGCTCACAAATCGCTGTGCAAAACATGGCTTGCAGCGCTGGCAGATAACAACGACTGTATTGTATTGTCAGAGACACAGCTAGATTTAAAAACCTTACAAACTGCCGCTACCTTTCGTACCTTACAGGGCAATGAAATATGGCAGCAACATGGCGAATGGATTGAATACACTCAACCCGATATCGCCAAAGATATAATGTTGCGCTTGAATTGGTGTAAAACCATAACAACGCAAGAAGTAGAACAAGCTAAAGCGCAACAATCTGTGGTAATCAATCATTTAAACACGCTGTTTGAAGAAATAGATGTATTGATTATTCCCACGACACCCGGTGTAGCACCTCGATGTGATGCCGATGAAACAACGCTGGCAAATGATAGAAACGCTCTGCTCGCACTCACGGCGATAGCTGGGCTTGCGGGATTACCCCAACTTCATTTGCCGTTGTTTACCCTACACAACGCCCCATGCGGATTATCGCTAGTGGGCAAAAAAGGCAACGATCTTGCACTTCTCGCGTTAGCAAAAAAGCTAACCACTCGCTAAACGTGTAAAGCGCGCCTGTTTTTTTAAGTTGCACTTAAAAAAAACATTAGCGCCCTATCGCATTCAAGTTGAAACTAGAAAGCGGAAGTAAGACCTAAGCGCCCGTCATTTTGCCTGATTTGGGCTTAACCTGACTGCGCGGTTGCCGAGTTTTTGAAGGAATTAAAAATGAGTGAAAAACCAAATATAGCGTTTACTGCCCCTCACTTTGCGGCATCGCAAGTGGGCTTAAACATATTAGAAAAAGGCGGCACCGCTATTGAAGCTATGGTAGCTGCTGCAGCATCTATCGCGGTTGAATACCCGCACATGAATGGCATGGGTGGTGATGGATTTTGGCTAATCAGTGAACCTGGTAAAAAGCCGATTGGTATTGATGCATCTGGCGTAGCAGCAAAGGGCGCGACACCTTCTTTCTACGAGGGTAGCGATGCCATACCGAGTCGAGGCGGAAAGTCAGCATTAACCATGGCAGGCGCAGTTGCTGGTTGGCAAGCCGCGCTTGAATTAAGTCACAAATGGCAAAGCGGTTTACCGTTAAGTACATTGTTCGATACGGCGATCAGTCAAGCTAACTGGGGGATTGAAGTTACCCAAAGCTTGGTGGATGCCAGCAACAAAACCTTTGACGAGCTAAGTGCGGATGAAAATTTCGCTCAGTTTTTGATTAAGGGGAAAGCCCTTAAAAAAGGTAAAATTTTAAAGCTAACAAAGCTCTCTGAAACTTTGAAGCATTTAGCAGAAAAAGGGTTAGATGATTTTTATCACGGTGAGTTAGCTTCACAGCTGGCTGAAGACTTAGAAGCCGCCGGCTCCCCTATTCGTCTTGAAGATTTTAACAATTACAAAGCGACAATTGTTGAGCCATTGTCAGTGTCCACCAGCAAAGGCAAGCTTTATAACTTGCCGGCGCCCACACAAGGTGTGGCGTCGCTCATTATTTTAGCCTTGTACGACAAAGTTCAGCATTTAGGCAGCACCGATGCTGATATGGTGCATTTACTTATTGAATGCACGAAACAAGCCTTCATTGCGCGTAACGCGAACGTAACCGACCCATCTCGTACGCCTGTTAGTCTTCAAAGCCTGTTAAGTGACGATGTGCTTGATGAAATGGTGAAGAACATCTCATTAGATAAAGCACTTCCTTGGCCCCATGAAGCCAAGCACGGCGATACTATTTGGATGGGTTGCTGCGATTCTGAAGGCCGAATGGTGAGCTACATACAGTCACTTTACTGGGAGTTCGGCTCGGGCGTAGTGAGCCCGCAAACAGGCATTGTTTGGAACAACCGTGGCACTTCGTTTTCACTCGATCCAAACAGTAACCAATATTTGACCCCAGGCTTGAAACCATTTCACACACTTAACCCCGCTTTCGCTGAGCTTGTTAACGGTCGACGCATGAGTTACGGCACCATGGGTGGTGAAGGTCAGCCTCAAACCCAAGCGGCGCTGTTTGCTCGTCATGTCTACCACGGCCAACCTATCGCCAAAGCTATTTCCCTCGGCCGTTGGCTACTTGGTAGAACGTGGGGCGATCAGAGTCACAACTTAAAAGCTGAGCGTGACTTAGTTGAGTACGTAGGTGAGAGCTTACTGGCACGGGGCCACGATATGGTGACGGTAGATCCTTGCAACGAACTCATGGGTCATGCTGGTGCAATCATTCGCGACACAGAAGGTACAGTGAGTGGCGCAAGCGACCCAAGAAGTGACGGCAAAGCCTACCTTGGACACCGCTAGTTTATTCGCAGTGGCTAAGACGCAGCACTGACAAATAGTTAAACCAATAAACGTTAAAGAGAAAGAAATTACATGCAGTTTTTAATGGATAACCTAACGGTTATATTATCGCTTGCGGGAACAGGCGTGTTCGCAGGCATACTAGCAGGAATGCTTGGCGTAGGTGGAGGCATTGTTATTGTGCCGGTACTGTTTTTCTTGTTCCAAGCCCTTGGTGTGTCCCCTGAGAGCGCAATGGTAATAGCCACGGCCACGTCATTGGCAACCATCGTCCCTACTTCAGTAAGCTCTATTCGTGCTCATCACAGTAAGGGCAATGTAGACTTTGCGTTGCTAAAAGCGTGGGCAGTGTTCATTTTAATTGGCGTGCTTGCCGGAAGCTATGCGGTGACGGCTGTTAACCCGACGTTCCTTACCTTACTGTTTGGCATTATTGCAACCTTGTCTGCCATTAATATGCTTATTGGCAAGAAAGACGCGCTATTTAAAGGGCTACCGGGCCGCGCGGGTCAGTCGATTATGGCAACCTGCATTGGCCTATTTAGTTCTATGGTAGGCATTGGTGGCGGTACGTTAACCGTGCCGACTCTCACATTTTGTAACTACCCAGCACACAAAGCGGTGGGTACCGCTGCTGCAGTCGGTTTAATTATTTCGCTTCCAGCGGCACTCACGCTGCTATTTGTTGGTACCACTCCTGTTGACGCTCCCTTCGCTACGTACGGCTATGTAAACTTGCTGGGGTTTGTCTGCATTGTTCCGCTCACCGTGTTATTTGCGCCTGTCGGAGCAAGCATAGCCAACAAGCTAGACGCTGGCTTACTTAAGAAAATCTTCGCCGTTGTTCTCATCATCACTGGCTTGCGCATGCTAGCGCAAGTGCTTATCTAGGAGTGCCCACATGTCTAAAGAAGCTTCTAACAGAACGTTTGCTCCACTATCCCCGCCGCCTCGCTTGCTAATGGGCCCGGGCCCAATTAACTGCTACCCCCGTGTGTTAAGCGCGATGTCTACCCAGTTATTAGGTCAATATGACCCTGTAATGACTGGCTACATGAACGAGGTGATGCAACTTTACCGCGATGTTTTCAATACGAAAAACCAGCAAACCTTCTTGGTTGACGGTACGTCGCGCGCTGGAATTGAAGCTGTATTGGTATCGGCAATTGAGCCAGGCGATAAAGTCCTCGTACCTATCTTCGGGCGTTTTGGGCATTTGCTTGCTGAAATTGCAGAGCGCGCCGACGCTGAAGTTCACACCATTGAAGTGCCGTGGGGCGAAGTGTTTACGCCTGAACAGATTGAAAAGGCGATAAAAGACGTAAAACCAAAACTGCTTGCCATTGTTCAAGGGGATACGTCCACCACCATGCTGCAACCGCTTGCAGAAATTGGCGCGATTTGTGAAGCAAACGATGTGTTGTTTTACTGCGATGCAACAGCGTCAGTAGGTGGGAACCCGCTAGACGTTGATGCGTGGAAATTAGATGCGGTGTCAGTTGGCCTGCAAAAGTGCTTAGGAGGCCCATCAGGCAGTGCTCCTATTACACTAAGCGACAAGTTTGTTAAAACCGTGCGTACCCGTCACCACGTTGAAGCCGGCATTCGCGATGCTCACCATGAATCCGCGCGTGGCCCTAAAATTCGTTCTAATTACTTCGACTTGCCCATGATCATGGATTATTGGGGCGAGGAGCGACTAAATCACCACACCGAAGCGGCCAGTATGCTCTATTGTGCCCGTGAATGCGCGCGCCTACATTTAGAAGAAGGCCAGGAGAACGTGATTGCTCGTCACAAAGTAGCGGGCGACGCGATGCTAGCCGGTATTCAGGCCATGGGACTTGAGCCCTTCGGCGATCTGAAACACAAAATGTACAACGTTGTAGGTGTTCATATTCCCGAGGGTGTTCATGGCGAAGAGGTACGCGAAACCTTACTTCTGCGTTTTAACATTGAAATAGGCACTAGTTTTGGTCCGCTAAAAGGAAAAATTTGGCGCATTGGCACTATGGGCTATAACGCCAGAGAAGATGCCGTGTTACATACCCTCCAGTCCCTTGAAACTGTGCTTCGTATGCAAGGGTTTGCGCTACCTGCTGGTAAAGGTGTAGATGCTGCGCTTAGCGTTTATGCTAAGGCTAAAGCGGCGGGAGTCACCAATGGGTGAATTCGCAGAATTTGCTGAATTGGCTACGCAAGTCATGGCAAGGTGCGAAACATTAGGCACCTTAAGCCAGGACCCAGCCTGTTTAGACAGGCGCTATTTGACCGAACAACACAAGCTTGCAAATCAACTAGCCTCAGGGTGGATGATTGAAGCAGGAATGACCACCTGGCAAGACGCCGTTGGCAATATATGGGGGCGCTATACATCAAGCGTACCCAACGCACCGCGATTAATTCTAGGTAGCCACCTCGACACTGTGCCTAACGGCGGAAAGTACGACGGCATGCTAGGCGTGGTCGCCGCTATTTCGCTGGTCGCTATGTTTGACGGCACGCAAACCAAGTTCCCTTTTCATATCGATATTGTGGGTTTTTGTGATGAAGAAGGCACGCGATTTGGCACCACCCTTTTAGGAAGCCGCGCGCTCACCGGTAAGTGGCAAGAGCAATGGCGTCATTTAAAAGATGAAAATGGCGTGAACTTAGAGCAAGCCATGGCGAACTTCGGCCTTAATTTCGACGCAGTAAACAGTGCCGCTATTTCCCGTACCGACATTTTGGGTTACATAGAACTTCACATTGAACAAGGCCCTGTTTTAGAGCAAGAAAATCTGCCTGTTGGCGTTGTCAGTGCTATTGCAGGTGCAAAACGTTTTAATTTTTCAGTAGAAGGCATGGCGGGTCACGCTGGCACTGTGCCAATGTCTATGCGACGAGATGCATTGTGCGCAAGTGCAGAGATGCTATTGGCTGTAGAGAGCATAAGCTTGCAGCGTCCGGGCGTTGTAGCCACGGTAGGTAAAATTGAAAATGCGCCAAACGGTGTTAACGTCATTTCTGGTCGCACACGTTTTTCTCTCGATATCAGAAGCGAAGATGATGAATTGCGAGATTCTGTATTGGCAGAAATATTGCAAAAGTTTGATGCCATTGCGCATGCAAGACAAATAACGCTAACACGGGAGCAAACCCACAGCGCACCTGCGGTACATTGCGATAGCCAGCTAAAAGAAGCACTCGTTCGGGGGGTAGAAGAAAGCGGGATTAAGCCGAGGGTACTTGCCTCGGGTGCAGGTCATGACGCTATGGCCATTGCAGATATTTGCCCTGTGGCCATGTTGTTTACACGTTGTAAGGGCGGAATAAGTCACCACCCTGCAGAATCTATTACTATTGATGACGTGGCCGCAAGTTTGTCAGTACTTTATAAAACCATTAGCAAGCTCAAGCATACGTAGTGGTCAAATCAGTAAAGTTTCAATGAAGGGTTAATAATGAAAATAACAAGGATTTACAACGATGAAGCAGGCAAAAGTCATTTTGGCGAAGTGGAGATTGCGCTAAAAGACGGCGGTCCCATCGGCATGCTTTCAGAAAAATTTGGAGCCGATAAGATCATTTTTCGCGAAACGCCTGCAGATTATGATTTTAAGTGGCATCCAGCGCCGGCGCGACAACTCCTTTTCATAATTAAAGGGCGTGCTGAATTTACGGTGTCTAACGGTGAACGCCGCGTGTTTGGAGCAGGTGACGTACTATTGCTAGAAGACACAGAAGGCGAAGGCCATTGTTCCCGCGCAATGTACAATGAAGTACGCCACTCAATTTTTGTGACGTTAGATGAAGGCGTAGTCCTATAAAACGACCGTTCGCACTGCTCTGAAAAAATGCGCTAATTTAGCGCATTTTTTTGTTTAGGCACCAAAATGGGGCTTACGAATTGCCTAATTATTTGATCCTGACCCAAATCCACATAAAAAACACTTTAAAACAACAACTTAAAAACACACTACCAAGCAGACCAACTGGTCAATATCTTGCAACCACAGAGCAACTATTGCTAAGAAAAATTGCTCATGTCATTTGTTGTACGAACCCTGTTCATTTTGTCTTTATCCTTTGTTGGTTTTTATTCCGCCGCAAACCCCTTTCCTACTGAAGAAGACGCAAACAATTGGTTTAAGCAATATACACAGTCATTGACCGACTCACAGACCTATCAACTACTTAAACAGTTTCCAAAAGGCGGTGACTTGCACCATCACTTATCAGGCTCGGCGTACGGCAAATGGTGGTATGAGCTAGCAACTAATCAAGCGCTAAACGGCGGCTATCAGTACTTCACGAAGGTGAATCATAGCGAGTGTGACTCGGCGCCGTTGTTTCATACTATTTCTAACACTACCCACTCAAAACTAACGAAATGTAAACAAAAGCAATATAAAGCATTGAATGCCCTAAGTAACAAAGAGCAAGACGCGTTTATCCATAGTGTTGAACTTGATAAGCCAGAAGAAGGTCGAGAGGAGTTTTTTGAATTTCACTGGCAGCGTTTAAGCGAGCTTACTCAAAACCCCTATATTACAGCGCAGGTTCTGCTTAGAAACATGCAGCTGTATCAACAAGAAAATGTGCGCTATTTAGAAACGCAAATGAACGTTAGGTTTATGAATCGCGCAGACGGGAGCCGCTTTCCCCCTGCTGAAGCACTTAAAGTTATTACAGACATGCTCGATAGCGAACCAGCGAAAGCTACCGGTGTCACCGTTCGTTTTCAATATGCCTTGGTTCGTTTTACTGACAACATTGAAGCCCAATTAGACTGGATCTTCAAATTCGTAGACGCCAACAGAAAATGGTATGTAGGGATAAATTTGGTTGGCAGGGAGGATGATCCCCGAGGTCAACCCAAACGCTTTTTAGCGCCTATAACGAGACTTAGAGCTCAATATCCAGCCATTCGCCTCTCCTTTCATGCAGGTGAATCTGAGCATGCAGATACCAATATTCGCGACACCTTACTGTTAGGCGCAGAGCGAATAGGCCATGGCATTAATCTGCTAAAAGATCCTTCAACGTATTTGCTCATGCGCCATAACCGCTATTTGATTGAAACCAATTTAATTTCAAACCTAAAGTTAGAATACATCGATGATTTGAGCGCTCATCCCTTTCCTCAACTTTTAAGAACCGGTGTACCCACTGCACTTTCAACCGACGACCGAGGGATGTGGGATGCCACACTCACAGATGAATATTACCTGGCGTTTACCCAGTTCAATCTAAGCTGGAGTGAGCTAGTTACATTAAGTCAAAACAGTATCAAGTACAGCTTTTTACAAGACGAGAAAAAAGAGCAACTACTTACTGAGCTAAACCGAGATCTAACACAGTTTTTAGCCTTAATAGCGGAAAACGCTAACCAAATACCTTCTGCAAACAGCAAAGTACAACCTCTTAACAGCAACGTGGAACGCTACAGTGATTTCATCTGCGAGTTTGCCGCCTCGGTCTGCACCAATGAAGGAAATAACAAGGAAATAACAAGGAAATAACCATGTCTTCAAATCACAGCGAACTACTTTACGATTTACATGATAGTCCGGCATTTCTTCCTTCACTTACCGCGGCATTTCAGCATTTACTTGCAAGCTTTGTCGGTGTCATTACCCCGACTCTTATTGTTACATCAACACTGGGCCTTACTGAATACACACCTTATCTTATCAGTATGGCCTTGTTTGTAAGCGGCTTAGGCACGGCAATTCAAACAAAGCGTATAGGCCCGGTAGGCAGTGGATTGGTAGCCATCCAAGGTACCAGTTTTGCGTTTATTAGCGCGTTGATACTGGCAGGAAATCAGGTCAAGGCGGATGGAGGAACACCCGAAGATGTTCTGTCTTTGTTGTTTGGATTAACTATGGCGGGTGCCATGGTCGAAGTGATGTTCAGTCTATTTGTACATAAACTCAAACGTATCATTACACCATTAACTACAGGAATTGTAATAACCGCTATTGGGCTAAGCTTGATAAACGTAGGCATGACTGATCTTGCGGGCGGCTTTCACGCTGCTGACTTCGCCAGCACAGAAAACTTAGCCGTCGGCCTTGGCGTGTTGCTCATTATTGTTTTCTTGAACGCCTCAACAAATCATTGGCTGCGTTTGAGTGCCATCTTTATAGGTATGGCGATTGGCGCAACCTATGTCGGCATTACAAAAGGATTAGATTTCAGCGGCCTTGCTTCGCTTTCCGTCGTAGCGATCCCCACCCCTTTTGCCTTTGGCATTGCATTTGATATCACTCTCTTTTTACCTATCGCGCTCATCTATTTGTTTAGTGCAATAGAAACGGCCGGCGACTTAACCGCAAATAGCCTTTTCTGTAAGCAGCCTGTGAGCGGTCCGATTTATCTTGCAAGAGTGAAAGGCGGGATTTTGGGCGACGGCGTTAATTCGTTACTTGCTGGCATGTTCAACACCTTTCCAAATACTACATTTGGCCAGAATAACGGGGTTATCCAATTAACCGGCATCGCCAGCCGTAAGGTCGGCTTTTTTGTTGCAGCGCTATTCGTTGTTATTGGGTTCTTCCCCATTGTAGGTGGTGTGCTGCAGGCTATTCCCAAGCCAGTTCTTGGCGGTGCTACTCTGGTTATGTTTGCCATGGTGGCCGTGGGTGGCTTAAAGCTATTAGCCAGCTACGCACTTGATAGGCGCAGTAGTTTGGTGACAGCGTGTGCGCTAGGTATGGCGATTGGTGTAATGATGGTACCAGAAGCCCTTTCTGAATTGCCTTCATGGCTTGAAAATATCTTACTTTCCCCAGTAACCTCGGCCGGCCTTACCGCCGTCATCCTTGATTTAACCTTACCTGGAAAAAAGCCCCTTGCTTCCCCACACGCTAGTGCACAAAAAATTGAAAGCAGCACTGGCGTTGCTCAGGACAACCCTGCTTACGAGCCTATTCACAACCCAAAGCCAGAAGGTAACCGTAGGGCGCCGAAAGTACTCAATGAAAAAGCCGTTGTAAACCATGAGGCTGTTAAGCACTCAGCTCACTCGACACACATTTTAAGTATAGACGGACAACCGGGCGTAACCTCTGCTCTTTTTAGTGCAAAAGCTCGCTAAAAATCACCTTATAAGTGCATGCATTTATGCGATTGAGTTTATTTACATAAAAATAACAATATAAGAACAACATTATATATTTTTATCCCTATAATTCAGCAACTTAAGAGAAGGTTAAAAGTTGACCAACTGGACAAGTAGTTGGCACTCATCCTGCTAACTCTCTTGCCAATAACAAAACGCATATAAAAATGCGTGAAAAGAGCCCTAAAAAGGGGCAACTAAAAATAACGAGGAAACCATGAAAAACACTACATTCAATTTATCTCCTCTAGCAAAAGCTTTTGCAATGACTACCGCGGTCGCGCTATCGTCGCAAGCTTTTGCTCAAGAAGAGACAGAGGTTAAAGAAAAAGACGTTGAAAAAATTCAGGTAACAGGATCCCTTGGGAGCCTTCCTGGCCAAGACGTTGAGTCAGTTTTTGGCTTTGGCAAATCTATTCTCGAAACGCCTCGCTCAGCGTCCACGATTTCTCAAGAGCAAATGGAGCGCTTCAACGTTTCAGACATTGATGAACTCGTCGCGTTCGCACCAGGTACATTCACACAGTCGTTCTTCGGTGTTGCAGGCTCTCTGGATGTGCGGGGCACGCCCGGGGAAACTTACTTCCGCGGTGTTAAGCGCTTAGACAACCCAGGTAACTACCCTACGCCTATTGGCGCGTCCAGCCGAATCGACATCGTTCGTGGTCCGGCATCACCTATTTACGGCCCATCAAAAATTGGTGGTTATCTGAACTTTAATCCCAAGTCTGCCCGTGCGTCATCGGGGCAGTATTTAGATGCACCAACAGGCGCGTTGTCTTACACAACGGGGTCGTGGAACAAAAGCATTTTAACCGCAGAAGTTGGCGGACCGACTAGTGTTGCCGGTAAAGAAATGGGCTATTACATATACGGTGAGCTAGAAAACTCTGACAGTTACTACGACAATACCCAGACTGATCAAACCGTACTTCAAGCATCATTTAATATCGATATAACCGATAACCTTCGCTTTGAATTTGGTGGTATGTACCACGACTACGATGGTAACCAAGTGGCCGGCTGGAACCGATTAACTCAGGAGTTAGTTGACGACGGAACCTATATTACAGGTACGGCTCAACCATTAGATACGGACGGCGACGGTCAAATCAGTCACGAAGAATATGCTGAAGTCGCCGACTTGATTTCACCGTTTATTTTCACGCCAGCTGTCCCATTAGATTCGGTTACAGGCGACTTTTTCGATCCTCTAATGGCATTACAAAACCCAGGTACTACGACCTTAAGTGGTAGCCAAACTTTGGTAGCACCTGATGACCAACTTGGTAACGAAGCCATAACGCTCTACTTCGACACCATTTACTACACGGATAATTGGGAAATTCGCAACCAGCTTTTCTATGATGCATACGACAACATAAACGAAAATGCTTATGGCTTCTCACAATTCCATGACAGCTGGGTTATAGAAGACAAACTAATTTTTGCGACAGAATATGAGAACGACGGACTATTAGCGCAATTTCAATTTTCTCCGTCTGTGCGCTATACCGACTTTGAGCACGGCGATGACTTCACTTACGAGTTCTTTAATCGTCGCGACCTAACCATGCCGTCTTCAGCGCTCGATCGCCGCCTTTTGTCTACCCGCTCGGGTAAAAACTACGACAACTATGACGTAGGTAATTACTTAGACTTAGGCATTGCTGCAATGACCGATTTAACTTGGGACTGGGGTTTAAACTTAGTACTAGGTTTACGATACGACACTATTGACATTGAAAGTACATCGCGTACGGATTTACTTTTGGGCGCTACTGGAGATGAAACACCAGTTTATGCTGAAGAAACCGTAGATGGATGGTCTTGGAACGCAAGTATTTCATATGAGTTTGAATTTGGCCTTATTCCTTATATCACTGCAGCAGAGCAAGCTACCCTTGTTGCAGGCCAGGGCGCCGAGATTGGTGTTGGCCAACTCAATCAACCTGGTGGTGGCGGTGCATTCGACACCTCTGAGCTGATGGAATACGGTATTAAAGGTTCTCTCGTTGACGATACACTCTATTTTGCCCTTTCATTCTTTGAGCAAGAGCGTACCGACTTCAATACTCAGAATACGGTCACCAACAACACAACCAATAACGAAGGCACCGAATTTGAACTTCGTTGGGTAGTCAATGAGAACCTTGTTGTTTCTGCTGGCTATACAAATATAGAAGTTATTAACTTAACTGCACTTGCCAATGGAAACCAATTTGGATTCTTAGGTGCTGACGATTTAGTTGCTCTTGATGATCCTTCGTTAATTTTTGGCGGGAACGTAGTAGGTCTTAACCTTGTTGGTGAAGGAGAAACAAACTCTGACGGACGAAAGGCCGGTATTCCTGAAAATATTTACACGCTGACAGCAACCTATGACTTCCAAAATGGTTATGCTGCCAACGTGAGTATTGTGGATGTGGATGAGGTCGCGTCTGGCTACTCAGCTGCAGTGACACTTCCAGCCTACACGTTAGTCAATGCTGGCTTGTCATATCAGGCAGAAGATTGGTCGTTGAACTTAACCGTTAAAAACTTAACTGACGAGCGTTATTTCCGCTCTAACTTCCCTGATCTATTTGGTAGTCAAATTGTACTACCTGAGCTACCGCGTCACTGGAATGCTAAATTTACTTACTCATTCTAAGTTCGCATACTCTTTGAGCGTGGTCGTGCTTCACGTGTAGATTGAACGTTCGACACACGCTCTCAGGCCTGTAAGTTTTTTCGATAAGAAGCCCAGTTTAATAATGCTGGGCTCTTTTTTAGGAGTACTAAATGCATCTTTCTTTTTATCCACTGCTTAAACAAAAACGGTCTGCCTTTTTCAACGCTTTGCTTATATTGGCTATGTTTTTGGGTTTCTGTAGCAGTTGTTATTCTGCCAGTGTTAAAACCAATGACGCTAAGCCGCCAATGAAAGTGAAGGTTGTTGTGGTAAGTATGTTCGAAATTGGCAGCGACGAAGGCGACGCGCCTGGTGAATTTCAATTGTGGAAAGCTCGCCAGAAACTCACAACCCAATACCCTTTGCCTCATGGCTTTCACGATATTTACGCCAATCCTGATACAGGTGTAATCGGTATGGTTACGGGAATGGGCATTGCGCGCGCTTCAGCAGCAATAATGGCACTAGGTCTTGATCCTCGCTTTGATTTATCCCAAGCCTATTGGTTGGTCGCAGGGATCGCGGGAGTCGACCCTGCGGATAACACCATTGGAAGTGCAATTTGGACCGATTACGTAGTTGATGGCGACCTAGCACATCAAATTGACGCTAGAGAAATTCCGTCTCAGTGGAGTACGGGTTATTTCCCCCTCTTTACTCATGCGCCTTTTGAAAACGCTGACGCTGTAGACGTAAACAACAGCCCAAATGGCGAGGTGTACGCGCTGAACTTACCGTTAGCAAAGTGGGCCTATTCGTTGACAAAAGACACCAAGCTTTTAAACAACGAAGCGATGGATGCACTGAGAGCCAAGTACACCAACTCAGCTAGTGCTAAAGCACTTCCAAATGTATCTATGGGTGCGCATTTATCTGCTTCTACCTTTTGGCATGGCGAAAAACTAAATACGTGGGCAAACGATTGGGTAGCATACTGGACGCAGGGCAAAGGAAATTTTGTTACCTCGGGCATGGAAGATTCAGCAACACTTCAAAGCTTGAGCTACTTGGACAATGCAGGGTTAGTCAACAAAGACCGCTTACTTATTCTTAGAACGGCGAGCAATTTTACCATGCAGCCACCATCATTGAGCGCTGCGGAGAACCTAAAGTTAGAGAGTTCTGGCGATGGATATGCAGCAATGGGAGCCGCTATAGAAGCCGCCTATAAAGTCGGCTCACAGGTGACAGACTATATTGTAACGCATTGGGAAACCGTAAAAGATACGCCCCCTTCAGCGGAATAAACGCACTTTAACCTCTACGCTGTCACTGATTTAGCATTTAGTGCATGGCGCACCTGAAGGGTAACGTCATTTTGTACCACGGGCTTGGCAAGAAAATCGGCCATGCCCGCATTGCTACAATTAGTTTTGTCTTCAGGTGTAGTATTTGCCGTTACAGCCACAATACGGCCGTGCTTGGGCAATAAGTTTTCTTGGACAATAATCTTAGTCGCACTTACCCCATCGAGCACTGGCATAGCGCAATCCATAAATATAATGTCGTATTTTTTAGCTCGGGCCATTTGAACGGCTATTTCGCCATTTTCAGCTTCATCTGGAAGGTAATTAAACTTCTCTAGCATGGATGCAAGCACGAAACGGTTTATATCGTTGTCATCAACAACCAAAACGTTAAGAGGAACGCTAAGCAGGTCTGAAGAGAGGACAACGTCTCTCTGCTTTTCTTTATCTAAAACTGCCATTTCTACAGGTATAGCAATATCGAAACAGGAGCCTTTCCCTGCGCTTGACCGCACTTCAAGCTCGCCATCCATTTTGCCAACAAGTTGATTGACGATAGACAACCCTAAACCGTTTCCATTTAACTCTTCAGAGGCACTGGCGGTGTCGTTTTGAAATGGTCTAAAAATACGTGACAATATTTCATCACTCATGCCCACACCAGTGTCTTCAATTGACGCAAGTAAGATAGGCACATCGCCTTGATGCTTTAACGTAACTTGCACCGAAATATACCCTTTCGGCGTAAATTTAACCGCGTTCGATAGTAAATTTGTAATGACTTGACTGATTCGGGCGGCATCTCCGTGAACATAAGTGTTTTCGTCAAAAGACAGCACCGCGTAAAGCCTTACGCCTTTCTCTGCACATTTTGTTTTAAACACATCCAGGATATCCTCAATTAACGAACGCGCACAAAAATCGCTATATTTTAGTGAGAATTCGCCGTTAATGATGGAGGTGTAATCCAAAACATCGTTTATAAGAGACAATAAGCGGTCTGCGCTATGAAGCGCCACGTCCGCTTTACGCATTCGCACATTTTCTTTATTTTCGAACTTGATCGCCTGCAGCATGCCGGTAATGCCATTAAGCGGCGTCTTTAATTCGTGGCTTATGCGGGATAACAACATGCCACGCTCTTTAGACGCAGCTTCGGCTTCTCTTCTTCTCTCATCCAATTCGAGTCTAAGTTGCACCGACTTGTTTACGTTTTGGAAAGTCCCAAACAAACGAATACACTTTCCGTGCTTCATCTCAGCCATGCCGTGGGTTTCTATCCAAACCGAATTACCTTTGGCGGAGACAAGTTCAAGCGTTGCACTCCACGGTTCACCCGTAGCGACCGTGTGGGAGACAATGCGGTTTATCTCATCTCTATCAAACCCCTCTTTGTAGAAGTTGATAGCTGTTTCTAATGTGGGGACAAAGTCTTCTGAGACTTCGTGAATAAGCCGAGTTTGTGAAGACCAGCTAAGTGCATTAGTGGTCAAATCAACTTCCCATGTGCCTATGTTCGCTACACTTTGTAACTTTTCGTACAACGTGTTTTGATTGGTCTCTGCTTTTTCGAGATGAAACTTATCCAACATCACGCTCAGGCAATCGTCTAACAGCGACAGCTTGTCGAGGTTTACCGACTGTTCCGGGCACGCATTAATAAAGACTAAGCAGACTTGGCTTCCATCTAGGGTATGAACACGGCCTCGGATGTATTTTTCGGCATTAAAATAAGTAGAAAACCATTGTTTAAATGCAGTAGAACACTTAGCGCTGTTTACAGGGAAACAGTTGTCTACAGGCACACAGGTAGAGAAAGAAGGGACCGACTTAAAGTTGGGTGCATACGCCGACGAAGCTTTAACCAATATATTAACTGTCTCTTCGTCCAGCTGTAAAAGTAAACCTTGAAACACACCAAACGAATCGCAGCCTCGCTGTACCAAGCTGGTTAGCGATGCCTTCAACTGGTGTTCCAGTTTCACATTCAAACTCGATTGTTCGTCAAAATAAACCATGGTTCGCTACCCAAGCGTAAAGACCACAAGATTCTTGCCGCTTGCTCGATTCGTCACAGCGGCCCCGCATTTATAATGATAGCTTGGGATTTGAATACGGGATATTAAACAATAGGCTAGAAATTCTATTTTTATGATGGGATATTGGGCGGTGGCCTCAGCCCTTGGCTTGGTTTCGCCCTAATTCTTTTGCTTCAAACAGTGAAATGTCAGCGTCTTCTATAAGCGCAGCCACATCGTCTTCAACCACATCCGTAGCTTTCCAAACTGCAAAGCCTGCACTTATTGATACGCGGTTTTCTATCCCTTTACCATGTGGAATTCTTGCATTGGCGACAGCCTCAACAAGCTGATGTGCCACTAGCTTTGTGCCCTGATGGTCGATATAGGGGAGGACGACTAAAAACTCTTCGCCGCCAAAGCGAATAACGGCATCTTTCGGCCGTTTAACCGTATCCGATACAATTTGCGCCACTTTTTGAAGACAAATATCGCCTTCGAGATGCCCATACGTATCGTTGAAAAGCTTAAAATAATCGATGTCGATCATTATTGCTCCAACCGTACCTTTGTCTCTCGCAACTTGCTTAATGAGTAACGGAATTTCGTTGGTTAAGTACATACGATTGTACAAACCCGTTAGCTGATCGTGAAATGTCATCATTTCAAGGAATTCAGTGCGAAGCTTATTTTGCAGATGTGTTTTGATGCGATGCGTTAACGTAGAAGCGTTAACCGGTTTCATGACAAAGTCTGACGCCCCTACTTCCCAGCACGCATTTTCACTCTCAATATCCATTGTAGATGTAACGAAAATGACGGGGATATGATTCGTTTCAGGCGAGGCTTTTAAAGCGGTACAAACATCTAACCCACTAATGTCTGGCATGTTCATGTCAAGCAGGACTAGGTCAGGAAGGTTTGCCTCGCAGTAGGATATGGCTTCTTCTCCTGACTCGGCTGTAGCACAGGTAAACACCGACTCTAGGATGGATTCAAGCAGCATACGACTCATCGGCTCATCGTCCACAATAAGTACGTTACACTCTGCGTAGGGTTTTATTTCTTTTCGATTCATCGGGTACTTTTATTATTACTACACCAAGGTGACCATTCTCGCTTGCGTTGTTTCTACTTTTACAATATCAAAGTAATAACAACGTTTTACGCAAGTCTAACACCTTACATCTAAATTTGTATCGAAAAGTCAGCTAGTTTGCTTCCAAGTAGGTATGGTTTGAACGACAAGGTTATAAAGAAGAGACTATCGATTAGCACTCTACTCAGCGTCCAGTGAACTTTACGCAACTTGGCAATCATCGATGAACTTTGTAAAGAAATCCGCCATCGCCATAGGGCGACACATAAAATACCCCTGCCCTAAGTGACACCCAAGTGCTTTGAGCGCGGCAAAATGAGATTGAGTCTCTATCCCTTCGGCAACAATGGTTAACTCTAAGCTTAATGCTAAATGCACTATTGCCGTTACGATGTCGTGTGCCTGCTGCTCTTTACCCATATCAATAACAAAAGAGCGATCTATCTTAAGCACATTCAATGGGAACTGACGCAAATAAGAGAGACTTGAATAGCCCGTACCAAAATCATCCAACGCAATAGTAACGCCCAATGAAGCCAAGTCGTTCAGGATATCTCGGGTTTGCTCAAAGTCGTGCATTAGGGCTGATTCTGTTACCTCCAATTCTATAGACGACGCGGCGATACCCGCTTCGTTGATAATTTCAGCAACTTCTTTTGCGAAGCCTGGGTTTGAAAGCTGTTTAGCAGCTACGTTGACTGCCACTTTGAAGTCTTGCCCCAATTCGTTGCATTTAGCGACAAACTCACAGCTTTTTTGCAACACTTGCTTACCTAACTGATGTATTAGCCCAGTCTCTTCTGCCAGCGGGATAAATTCATCGGGTCCAATAACTTTTCCATTTTCGTCGAACATTCTGACTAAGCTTTCCGCACTTAATACTGCGCTATCGTCAAAGTTATATTTTGGCTGTAGGTAAATAGCTAGACTGTCGTTCTCGATAGCATTTCTAAGCTTTATCTCCATCTCCACACGATGATGCATGGCATGCTGCAGGTCTTTTGAAAAGAAACTGAAAGTGTCTTTTCCTTTTGATTTAGAGCGGTACATGGCTGAGTCTGCATGGCGCATCATCTCTTCCGCATTAACAGCATCTTGGGGATAAAGGCTAATTCCAATGCTTAAGCTAAGTTGATGGGCCTTACCGTCTATATCAATGGGCTCTCTGCCCGCCTGCAAACACGCCATAGCAATACTGTCTGCACTGTACCCTGAACCAATTTCAGTAAGTAAGCAGGCAAACTCATCGCCACCCACGCGCGCGAGCGTAGCGCTTTCTCCAACAACCTTAGCAAGGCGCTTTGCAATAGACGCAATAATATAATCGCCGACTTGATGCCCCAGGCTGTCATTGAGATACTTGAAATTGTCGATATCAATTAACAATAACGCTATGCTTTGCTTAGAGGTAAAACAACGAGTGATAGCCTGAACAATTCTATCGTGCAGCAGCACTCGGTTTGGCAGGCCCGTTAGCTGATCATGATTGGTTAAATGTGTCATCTTCACTGCCATTTCAATGGCTTCTGACACATCTTGGAAAACGATAACCGCGCCAGAAAGCTGGCCATCCTCATCAATAATCGGTGACGCTGTATCTTCTACCCTGAATACTTGATTGTGTCGGCTTACCAGCGTGGCGTTATAAGACATAGCTACCGGACGCATCACTTCTAGTGCGTAAAGAGCGGGGTTTAAAAGACGCTCATTTGTCGAGGCATCTCTTAAATTCATAACCTCATCGATAGGTTTGCCAAGGGCTTCCGTTTCACTATAACCGGTTAACCTTTGCGCTACCGGGTTAATAAAAGTTACATCCCCTGCTGCGTTAATTGAAATAACGCCGTCAGCTATAGATTTGAGAGTAATAGCAAGCTGCTTTTTCTCTGCTTCTAATTCGTGATTAACACGAGCAAGCTTCGTTTTTTGGTCCTGAATAGTGAGATGATTTCTAACTCGCATCTGGCACAACCCAATATCAATGGGCTTGGATATAAAGTCTATGGCACCTAACGACAATGCCACATGTTCATTTTCTGGATCGCTATGGGAAGTGACAAAGATTACTGGAATAGCTGCCGTTTCTGGACACGCTTTTAACTGCTTGCAGACCTCAAAGCCAGATAGCTCAGGCATGCTTATATCTAGAACAACCAAATCAGGAAGTTGTGCTTTTATCACCGAAAACGCATTCGCGCTTTGCGAGACCGTAACAACCTTTGCTAGAGATTCTACTGCACTTTCTAATAACAAGAGTGTTGTTGGTTCATCGTCAATGATGACTACTTTCTGTGTCTCATTATCCATGAGAAATTCCACACCATATAACAAATATCAGAATAAGTATCGCCCGAGATACGTAAAAAAAAATTAGTCTTTAGTCTAGGTTTTGCCGGTTTATGAACCGTTGTATGCTAAGCGGCTGAACTTGCTGTTTTTTGTTTAGAACATTTATTGTACACTGGCTTAACGCTTCAATTACGGTGGCACATATGGACACATCTAACTCAAACGATACGCCCACTCGAGAACAATTATGGAACCGCGATGCTGCAATAAGCAGATTGGGTGGAAATGAGGGGTTATTGAACCGTATTGTTGAAATGTTCCTCGCGCAAATAGAACAAAAACAACAAGCACTTCAAAGTGCTGCGACCGCATTAGATGTTGAAGCCGTTAGATTCAACAGTCATGCTATGAAAGGTGTGTCGGGCGATGTAGGTGCCGATGCCATTCGGGAAAAGGCATCATCTATTGAAAACAAAGCCAAGCAAGACGATTTAAGCGAAATCGTTCAAGACATCACAGAATTAGACAATTTGATTAAGCAAACTATTGCAGTCATGCAATCGTAAAATCACATTAGCTTCTCGCATTAATCGCCAGAAGCTAACTCGACTATCTTCCACTCCTCGCCTTGCTAGGGCCTGTTGACCTTTGTTGTACATTTTTGCAGCGGTCTGTGTGCCATCTAGACAAGGCGAATGTTTGACGGTTTAGTGGTTCTAAATCGAGAACATTCAACGCAGTATAGATGGCACAAAGGCGCTGCCCGAAGGGGTCGTTATGGAAGCCTTTTACTCTTTGTCACAGTCCTTTAACTTAGCCCGCTAGGCTTGCAGGACTGTTTCGCGATTAAAAGGCTTCCATTTAGACCAAAATTCGTACACCAAAAGTCAACAGGCCCTAGGCTGAAAGAACCTTTTCAACAAGCTGATTTTTCTGCTCCTGCGGCAAAAAACTTGCCTTAAAGCTATTTGCTACCAACGTACGAATTGTTTTTTCGTCAATACCCAGAGACTGGTGCAACGCTTCAAAATTGTCATTTAGGAAGCCACCAAAATACGTAGGATCATCAGAGTTAACCGTGACCAGAAGCCCAGCATCAAGAAGCTGGACAATATTGTGGTCTTTCATATCATTTATCACACACAGTTTGAGGTTACTTAACGGACAAACAGTGAGTGGAATTTGTCTTTCTTTCAAGAGGTCCATAAGCGCCTCGTCTTCTTGGCAGCGCACACCGTGGTCAATACGATCAACGTCCAATAGCTCGATGGCTTCCCAAATGTAAGATGCCGGTCCTTCTTCTCCAGCATGGGCGACAATTTTAAATCCCAGCGCTTTGGCTTTTTTGAATACGCGTTCGAATTTTGACGGCGGATGACCAAGTTCGGAGCTGTCTAACCCTACCGCTGTAATGTGCTCGTAGTAGGGCTCTGCTGCAGAAAGCGTATCGAAGGCAGCATCTTCTGGCAAATGGCGAAGGAAAGACATGATTAAATAGCTACTGATACCGTATTCATCTTTTGCTTTTTCCATCGCCTTCAAAAAGCCTGGCATGAAAATATCGAAACCTATGTCACGCTCTGTATGGGTTTGCGGATCAAACATAATTTCTGTGTGGACGATATTGTCCTCATGACACCGCGTTAAGTATTCCCACATTAAAGCAAAGAAATCATCCTCATCGCGAAGCACGCCCGCCCCTGCATAATATAAGTCAAGGAAGCTTTGGAGATCTTCAAAGTTATACGCCGCTTCTATCTCTTCCACGCTAGCATAAGGAAGTGATACACTGTGCTTTTCAGCTAGGCGCCACATAAGTTCAGGCGTTAAGCTACCTTCTATATGCAGATGCAGTTCGGCCTTTGGAATGTTTTTAATTATTGATGACAGCGACATGGCCCCTCACTTATTTGCACCACAACAATGCAATGGCATTTAATTGGTGCGTAATAGTTTATCTTTAATGCTATCTGTAAACGAGTTCTATTGCTCATTTAGGTTTTGTTTGCGGTTTTTTTGACTTCATCTATGTTGATTACTAACCGTTTGGCTGGCTTTGTGCTGCCTGGCTAGTGACCTTGAGTCACGCAATGGCTATTAATTAGTCATTGTACTGAAAAGTAAGTTAGCACAAAACACACCAACAAGTTGACTAATTGGTCAGTTTATTGCTTTCAACGCACAAAACACACAATGAAATACTAACAGAGAACTCTTGATGTCCAACAACGTAATCGAACGGCTATTTAAGCTGCAGGAACACGGAACAACAGTAAGAACAGAGATCATTGCAGGACTTACTACGTTCGCAGCCATGTCTTATATACTCGTGGTGAACCCAGGTATTCTTGGGTTAAGTGGCATGCCCGTAGAGGGCCTAATTACAGTGACAGCAATAGCGGCGTGTATTGGCACTTTAATGATGGCGCTAATGACTAACTACCCTATTGCGTTGGCACCAGGTATGGGCTTGAACGCCTTTTTCGCGTTTACCATTTGTCTTGGTCGTGAAATTCCATGGGAAGCAGCGCTTGGTATTGTTTTCTGGAACGGCATTCTCTTTTTACTCCTTTCTCTCACCGGAGTTCGAACCAAAATAGCCGAGTCTATACCTCCTTCTCTTAAAATCGGCGTGCAGTGTGGCATAGGTTTGTTCATTGCCTTTATCGGCCTTAAAAATGCGGGGCTGATTGTTGATAATCCCGCAACCTTCGTACAGCTTGGCGACCTTTCTGAGCCAGCAGTAATGTTAGCGCTCATCGGCATTATTTTTACTATCGTTTTGATGGTGAAACGCGTTACAGGCGCTATCTTAATCTCTATCGTAACACTCACCTTAATTGGTGCTTTTATCCCCACTGAAAACGGTACCTTAACTGCAACGCCTTCTGCTGTAGTTGGCATGCCAGAATCTATTTCAAACACTTTTATGGCAATGGACTTTTGGTACCCAATTGATCACCTTGCTGAAACGTGGGACCTCATTTTCGCACTTATGTTTGTGAACATGTTCGATACCATTGGCACCTTAATCGGCGTATCTCGAAAAGCCAATCTACTTACTCCCGAAGGCAAGCTACCGAAAATTGGCTCAGCAATGACAGCCGATGCATCAGCGAGTATTGCTGGCGCATTAGTGGGTACATCTCCAGTAACTAGCTATGTGGAGTCCGCTACAGGCGTATCGGCGGGCGGCAGAACCGGACTTACCGCAGTAGTGGTTTCAATCTGCTTCTTACTCTCGCTATTTTTAACACCGCTAATGAAAGTTATCCCGCTAATGGCCACTACGCCAGCGCTATTGATGGTAGGTATTTTAATGATGGAATCGATTCGACAGGTTGATTTCGACGACTTAGGTGCGTTAGCCACTGCTTCTGTTGCACTTATCGCCATGCCGCTCACATTCAGCATTAGCGAAGGCATTGCCCTTGGTTTTATTACTTATGTTGGCATTAAGGTAGGTACGGGAAAATTTAAAGAAGTAACACCGCTCACTTATGCACTGGCGATTGTTTTCTTATTACGATACTTATTGGATTTAAAATAATTCAACGGGGCTTATTGCGTGCCTGTAAGTTAACGCCTTAGATACAAAAAAGGTGGCTTTCAACGCCACCTTTCTTTTTAAACTAGGCAAGTGAAAAAGATATACGTTTACTTCAATCCATCGTAAGTGAAGGTAACGGCTTTATCACCCATAAATACGATTTTAACGTGCTTACTGTCTTCATTGCCCCATGTACATGCCATGGTACCCATTGTTTTTCCGCAGTTGTCAGCTGACCCCAGAATTGCTTCAACTTCGTCCTGAGACATACCCATTTCTAATTTATCGTAGTTTTCTTTAGTCAGCTTTGAGCATGCTGTCAGCGCTAGCGCCCCAAGGGCAATAATGGCTAGTTTTGTTTTCATGGTTTTGTCCTTTATTAAGTGAAGGCGATAGCGCTCCATTTGTTTCACTTTCGTCTCTTCACTTTACTGTACTTCAAATATAGTAGGCGTACTGTAAACGCTACGTACGTGGCTTGTCACCACCATCTTTAGGATGAAGCTCCAACCAGTGACGGGCAATTTGCTCTCGTGTCGCTAGCCATACTTTATCATGAGACTTAACGTACTCGATAAAGCGCTTAAGTGCGGCGAGTCGAGCAGGCCGTCCTATTATGCGATTATGAAGGCCGATAGATAGCATCTTAGGCGCTTCTTCTCCTTCTTCATACAACACGTCAAACGCATCTTTTAAGTAGGTGAAAAACTGTTCCCCACTGTTGAAGCCCTGAGGCGTGGCAAAACGCATATCATTGGTGTCTAATGTGTACGGCACCATCAATAACGGCTTGCTGTAATGGCAGTCGTAGTAAGGTAAGTCGTCAGCATATGAATCGGCGCAATATAAGATATCGTCGCGCTCTGCAATCAACTTCAGCGTATTCGGACTCGTTCTTCCTGTATACCAACCTACAGGTTTACTGCCCGTTAACTGCTCATGAAGAATAATCGCCTCATCAATTTGTTTACGCTCTTGCTCTTCGTCCATGTCTTGATAATGCACCCAGCGCATGGCGTGGCTGGCGATTTCCCAACCTGAATCCATCATGGCTTTTACGGCGTCAGGGTGTCGTTGCATAGCCATAGTGACGCCAAACACAGTAACGGGAATGTCGTATTTATTAAGCAAACGGTGTAAACGCCAAAACCCTGCACGACTGCCGTATTCGTAAATAGACTCCATGCTGAGGTGGCGATCTTTATACGCTTGTGCGCCGATAATTTCCGATAGGAATATTTCTGACGCCTCGTCACCATGAAGCACGCAATTTTCGCCACCTTCCTCGTAATTTAATACGAACTGAATCGCGATTTTTGCGTCGCCCGGCCACTTTGCGTGAGGTACATGTTGACCGTAACCAACCAGATCACGAGGGTAAACAGACTCTGTCATGCTACACCTCGAAGTTTTCTGGCACAGATAACCCACAGCCACCGAGCACGAGTTTTACCACTTGTTTTGTAGCGTCTTCAAAATCTGATTTTGTCATCTTTTTACCGCGTAGACGGGTTATTTGCGCAGAGAAGTCAGCATAGTGCTGGGTACTCGCCCAGATTGTGTAAAGCAAGTATTCACCTTCAACAGGTGGCAGTTTGCCGGCCTTTACCCATGCATCAATAACCGCAAGTCGCCCTTTCATCCAAAGCGCATGCTCTTCATCAAAGTAGCCACTTAAGTTTTGTGCACCATTGATAATTTCCATCGCAAAGATCTTTGAGGCCATTGGATGCGTTCGCGACACTTCCATTTTCTCGGCGATATAATTGGCGAGTACCTCGGCTGGGTCGTCTTCTACTGTGGCTTTATCAAAACGTGAGTTCCACAGCGAGAGGGTTTCTTCTAGTACCGCTACGTAGAGCTCTTGTTTTGTTTTGAAATAATACAAAACGTTAGTCTTAGGAAGTCCTGCTTCATCAGCAATTTTTTGTACTGCTGTGCCTTTGAAGCCAAACTGTGCAAAACATTTTTCAGCGGCTTGGAGTATTTTTCTTCTGTTCATAGCGCCAACGCCAGCGTCAGCACTTTTTACCTTCATCATTATTATTAAAATTCCTTTGCAATCTACTTTGCAAGCGCACGGGCAGTATAAATGCTGCATGCCTTTTCGATAGGTTAGCATTTATTGCCGACGAGTTGCTATGCTCTTATAGATCATACATACCCTATGCAGGGAGTGTTAACCATACTAAAACACGAATTACGCGAATAGTTCAAAACCTTGCACGAATCTTGCCTTAATCTTTATTAACAAATCGGCGTAGTGCTTAGCAAAAGAAAAATAGAAAGGTATCACTTCTTTTTTTCCAATCAAATTTGCGCAAAATCATGGCCTTTTAGAACTCGGCCTTTTTTTATAAGCAATAAATTGACCAAATGGTCTACTTTTATTGAAAAAATACAGCTATATTAATGAATACAAGAATGAATAGAACAAGAAGGTGTGAGTATGATTCGCTTTCTAATAAATAACGATGTCGTTGAATTAAATGAAGCGCGGGCCGACCTCACCCTTCTACAATTTATTCGCGAACATCGCAAAAAAACAGGCACAAAAGAAGGCTGTGCAGCAGGAGACTGCGGTGCATGTACCGTAGTACTTGTGGAACCAGCCTCCTCAAATAGCGCTGCAGAACTTAATTATCGAACAGTGAATAGCTGCATCACGCTAATGAGTGCAGTTCATGGGAAGCAGCTTTTATTTGTTGAGCATTTGAACGATGGTAAACACTTACACCCCGTACAGCAGGCGTTAGTTGATCACCATGGTTCTCAGTGTGGCTTTTGCACACCTGGTTTTATCATGTCGATGTTTGCCTTATATCACAGCAATTCAAAACCAAATCGCGACGATGTGCTGCACGCCTTATCAGGCAACTTGTGTCGCTGTACAGGCTACCGCCCTATTATCGATGCTACGATGGCGGTGTGCGAACAAACACCTGATGATCAATTCACTGCACGCCAAGCTGCCACCCTTTCTACATTGCTGTCATTATCTGGTGAGAAACCCACTGGTACGGGCAATATCCATACGCCAACGTCTCGCGAAGAACTGAAGACTCTGATTCAAGCGCATCCAACTGCACAGCTAGTCGCTGGCAGCACGGATTTAAGCCTTCAGTTCACGCAACAGCTAAAAGATGTAGAAACGCTTATCAGTGTGACGCATATTGATGCACTAAAACAATGCACCAAAAGCGAGCATTCTCTTATTCTTGGTGCAGCTGTACCGCTAAATGATGCGGCACCTTTATTACTAAATGCATTTCCGCAAGTGGCTGAGCTTGTTACCCGATTTGCCTCGTTGCCTATCCGCAATCAGGCTACCATTGGCGGTAACGTGGCTAACGCTTCCCCTATTGGTGATATGCCACCGTTACTACTCGCGTTGAATGCCATACTGCATTTAGATAACGGCGAGAGCGTTCGTATGATCCCAATTAGCACATTCTTCACAGGCTATCGCGAGACCATGCTGGCGAAAGATGAATGGATAAGTGCAATAGAAATACCATTGAAACAGCCCAATCAAGCATTAGCTGCATATAAGATATCGAAACGATTTGAAGATGATATTTCTGCAGTATGCGCCGTATTTAATGTCACACTCGACAACGGCAAGGTAGAAGCCATTAGCAGTGGCTTTGGTGGTGTAGCAGCAGTTCCGTCAACCTGCAATGCGTTAGAAAACGTTTTGAAAGGTAAGCAGTTCGCTAGCAACGAATGTTTAACGTTGGGCAAACAAGTCTTATTCGATGCATTTTCACCTATCGATGATGTGCGCGCTACAGCCCAATACCGTAAAACTGTTTTAGCTAACCTGTGGCATCGCTTCTGGTTAGAGAACCAAACAGCAAACCAAATTGAAACACGGGTGGTGCAGCATGCGTAAGTTAATTGATGCCCCTAATCCACTGCAACAAAACGACAAGCAAAGTGTCGTTCACGTATCTAAAAAGCACGAGAGCGCAACACGCCAAGTTCAGGGCAGCGCCAACTATGTTGACGATGTTATTGAACCTCAAGGCACTCTTTATGCTGCAGTTGGTGTAAGCCAATGCGCAAAAGGTACGATTAACTCGATAAATCTTGACGCTGTTCGCCAAAGTGAAGGCGTTGTAGATGTGATTACGATTGACGACGTGCCTGGCCATAAAGATATTGGACCTGTATTCGAAGGCGATCCGTTACTTGCTAATGGCGAAATCAAATTCTTCGGTCAGCCTTTATTTGCAGTACTTGCCACTTCGATAAACCTTGCCCGACAAGCTGCGCTAAAAGGGAAATTAGAGGTGAGTGAAGCCAAACCTATACTTAGTGCCGAAGCTGCCCACCAGCAGCAAACGTTTGTGCGTCCCCTACATCGGTTTGGCCAACACACTGACCGCGTTGAAAGTACATTTGAAAAAGCGATCCACCAAGCACATGGCACGCTCAGTATTGGTGGACAGGAACATATGTACTTAGAAGGACAAGTGAGCCTTGCGATCCCTGATGAAGAAGATCGCATGAAAATCTATACGTCTAGTCAACATCCCAGTGAGGTACAAAAACTCGTTGCCGAAGTGCTCGATGTAAAATTGCACCGTGTAATGGTAGACATGCGACGTATGGGCGGCGGCTTTGGCGGAAAAGAAACTCAAGCCGCGCAATGGGCCTGTATAGCGGCTCTACTGGCATCGCGCAATCAATGTGCGGTTAAGCTTCGCTTACCACGCTTCACTGATATGCATGTTACTGGCAAACGTCACCCGTTCGAAAACGAGTTCGACGTGGCCTTTGACGAGACAGGTAAAATTGAAGCCACCCGCATGACAATCAATGGTATTTGTGGGCACTCGCCTGATTTATCTGACGCCATTGTCGATAGAGCCATGTTCCATGCGGACAACGGTTATTTCTTAGGTGATAGCGACATTGTTGGCCACAGATTGCAAACCAATATGGTATCGCACACCGCTTATCGAGGTTTTGGCGGACCGCAAGGTATGATTATGGCTGAAGCCATGATTGATAGAATTGCCCGTGCTATTGGCAGCGACCCCCTATCGGTGAGAAAACGTAATTTATACGGCCCCACTACAGGTAGTTTTACTCCCTACGGAATGAAGGTAGAACATAACCTTCTGCCCGATATGATTGCCGAGCTAGAAGAAACCGCTCAGTATTGGCAGCGCCGTGAAGCTATTGCAGCGTTTAACCGCGAAAGCCCGGTGATTAAGAAAGGTTTAGCGCTAACGCCTGTTAAGTTTGGCATTTCATTTACCGCGAAGCATTTAAACCAAGCTGGCGCTTTAGTGCACATTTATACTGATGGTAGTATTCAGGTGAACCATGGTGGTACTGAAATGGGCCAAGGGCTTCACACCAAAATAGGCCAAATTGCAGCCAATGAATTTGGACTAGATTTGGATATGATTGAAGTCACTGCAACACGCACTGACAAAGTACCTAACACTTCACCAACAGCAGCTTCAAGCGGCACTGACTTAAACGGAAAAGCCGTACAAAATGCATGTATTACGCTAAAAGCCCGTTTGGCCGAGTGCTTTGCCAAAAGCTTAGGTCTAGAGGACCGCGCTGGCGACGTGCTATTCATTAATGAGCACGTGGTATTGGATGAGCACAAAATTACCTTTACCGAGCTTGTGCAGCAAGCGTATTTTGCTCGTGTATCTTTGTCTTCAAGCGGTTTCTACAAAACCCCAAAATTACAGTATAACCGCGATACCGGTGAAGGCCGTCCGTTTTTCTACTTTGCTTATGGCGTCTCAATGAGCGAAGTCTCTGTCGACACACTTACCGGTGAATATACGGTAGATAAAGTTAACGTGCTCCACGATGTTGGCAACAGTCTTAACCCTGCCATTGATATTGGCCAAATAGAAGGCGCGTTTATTCAAGGTATGGGCTGGCTTACCACAGAAGACCTTAAATGGAATGAAGCGGGTAAGCTGATAAGTGAAAATATGGCGACCTATAAAATTCCAGCCATTGGCGATACGCCAAAAGAGTTTAATGTGAAGCTGTTCGGTAGAAAAAATGCTGAAGACAGCATTTACCACTCAAAAGCGGTTGGCGAGCCACCATTTATGCTTGCTATTTCAGTGTGGTGCGCCCTTAAAGACGCCATATCTAGCCTATCTGGCTACACAGTTGATCCGCAACTAGATACACCAGCCACACCAGAACGGGTGTTAAATGCAGTAAGTGCTATGCAGCATTCTTCCAGTCGAGGCGGTGTTTTATGACACTCACTGCAGCAAAGTCATCTCGCGCGCCCCAATCATTTCGTGCAACAAACTGGTATGAGGGAATAGCCGAATGCCAAGCGCGTAATGAAGGCTATGTGCTTGTGACTGTGGTTGGCACTGCAGGCTCTACGCCTCGTGAACCCGGTAGTAAAATGGTGGTTACCGCTTCACAAAGCATCGATACCATTGGCGGCGGGCACCTTGAGTTTGATGCCATTGCCCGCGCACGAGAGTACCTTGCAAAGGGCGAAGCATGCACTGAACTTCACAGCTACCCGTTAAGCAGTTCTTTAGGACAGTGCTGCGGCGGCGCAGTAAAGGTGCTATTTGACGTGTGTAACGTTCATCAGCAGCACATCGCCATTTTTGGTGCTGGCCATGTTGCAAAAGCACTGGTGCCTATTTTGGCTCAATTGCCTGTACGCATTTCGTGGATAGACAGTCGCGAGGAACTGTTTCCATCGTCTTTGCCAGCCAACGTGCACAAAGTCGTGGAAGAAGCACCAGAGAGCGAAGTTAGACACCTTGATGAGAACAGTTGGCTGATTATACTCACCCACGATCATCAATTGGACTATCGCATTACAGAGCAGGCGTTAAAGCAACCTTCCCTCCCCTTTGTTGGGTTAATTGGTTCAGACACCAAAGCAAAGCGCTTTATTACCAAGCTGACTCAGCGTGGGTTTGACGACAACGCGCTGGCAAGGCTATTTACGCCAATAGGTAACCGAGATATTCCTGGCAAGCAACCAATTGAAGTTGCCGTTTCTATATCTGCGCAAATTATCGAGCGTCTTCATGTAAAAGAAGTAACGGCAGGCAACAGTAACAAATACAGTGAGAAACCCGCTATAGCGTTTCACAAAGAAAAGGACACCATCAGTGATACTTAAAGAATTAAATACGCTAAGCGCTGAAGAGGCGTCATCTTGGTTTGAGCAATGCTGCGCGGCGAAAACCTGGGTTTATCAAATGGTAAAAGCACGCCCCTACAACGACAAGGACGCACTTGTTAATCAAGCGAAGAGCGCGTGGGCCAAGTGCAGTGATGACGACTACCTTGAAGCTTTTACGGCACACCCCATGATTGGCGACGTTGATTCATTGCGTAAAAAGTTTGCAAATACTAAAGCCATTGCTGCGGGCGAGCAGTCGGGTACAGCCAGCGCGTCCGAGGCCGTTTTACGCCAGTTAAAAGAAGCCAATCACGCCTATTTAGACAAGCACGGGTTTATCTTTATTATTTGTGCCACCGGTCTTTCTGCGCAGACTATGTTAGAAGCATTACAAGCTAGGCTACCCAATACCACACAGCAAGAGATTACCAATGCTGCTGCAGAGCAAATAAAGATAACCCTATTGCGTATTAACAAAGCGCTGGATTAACCCCCGTATTTTCAAAAAAATGGTCAATACGCATTGAATAGTTTTTAAGGAAAACAGTATGAATACGCTTTCTAGCCACGTACTCGACACTACATTAGGTAAGCCAGCACAAGGCATTGCCCTTACACTTACACTACCTGACGGTAGCACCCTTTCGGGTGAAACGGATAATGACGGACGTTTTAACAACTGGGGCGTTGAAGACGGTTTTGCCGCAGGCGTTTATACCCTGCGCTTTCACTGCAAGCCTTACCTTGTAGAAACGCATGGCAAAAGTTTCTACCCACACATTGATATTACATTTGAACTTGATGAGAATGGCGGTCATTATCATGTGCCACTTCTTATCTCTCCATTCGGTTTCAGCAGCTACAGGGGCAGCTAACAAACATGCAGCTTTTTCGTGCAAGCATTGCGCACTTTCCTAACCAAACTACACAGTTCGATAATGACATCGCTATATTCAAAGACGGTGGTTTGTTAGTAGACAATAAAGAAATAAAAGACATTGGCACATTTGAAGAGATAGTAAAGCGCTACCCGGCTGCCACTGTGACAGATTTTTCAGGCAAGTGGATTTTGCCAGGTTTAATAGACAGCCACCTGCATTATCCGCAAACACAGAGCATAGCTCATTATGGCGAGCAGCTGTTGAGCTGGCTTGAAAACTATACGTTTCCCACAGAAATGCAGTTTGCTGACAGTGAACACGCTAAAACCATTGCTAACGTATTTTTGCGCCAATTGCTAAAGAACGGTACTACCACAGGTTTTGTTTTTACTACGGTTCATAAAAGCAGTAGCCACGCATTATTTAGTGCAGCAAGCGAAATTGATATGGCAATTGTGGCCGGTAAAGTATGTATGGACAGGAATTGCCCTAGTGCGCTTAATGACTGCGCCGACACAGCACAAGCTGACAGTGCACAATTAATTGAAACTTGGCACAACAAGGGCCGCAACCGCTATGCGCTAACGCCCCGTTTTGCCCCAACCAGTACTGAAGCTCAGCTTGCTGCATTAGGGGAACTTGCCAAGCAGTATCCCGACGTTTTCATTCAAACACACTTGTCTGAGAACTTAGACGAGATTGCATGGGTGAAGAGCTTATTCCCTAAAGCGGACGGCTATTTAGATGTATATGACACCTACAGCCTTGTGCGTGAACGTGCGGTGTTTGGCCATGGCATTCATCTTACGCCAAACGAATGGGTGCGCTTAGGCGAAAGCGGCGCTACGGTGGCCTTCTGTCCTACATCTAACCTGTTTTTAGGAAGTGGCCTTTTTGATATGACCGCAGCGCGTGCTAACAAGGTCCATGTGGCTATGGCCACCGATGTGGGTGCAGGCACTACGTTTAACATGTTTAAAACCTACGGCGATGCATACAAGGTTAGTCAGTTGCGCAGCGAGCCCATCAGCCCGTTAGAAGGCTTTTATCTTATGACCCAAGGCGCGGCCGTAGCTCATGCGCTTGATCATGAAATAGGCAACTTAAACCCGGGCACCACCGCTGACTTTATCGTTGTTGAGCCTAGGTTTGACGAATTGACACAATTGAGAATAAAAGAAGACGCGGACTTTGACGATGTGTTTTTTGCCTTGAGTATTTTAGGTGATGACCGCGCTATCGACCAAACGTGGATAAGCGGCACCTGCCGCTATAAAAAAGAACATCATTAATAACAGGCTGCTGTAGGGCCTTTGGGCCCTAAATAAGGAGAACAATAATGCCGTGGCTAGATTGGATAAGTTTATTTGTACGTTGGTTCCACGTTGTAGCGGGTGTAGCGTGGATTGGCGCGTCGTTTTACTTCATTTGGTTGGATAACAATCTACGCACGCCACCTAAATGGAAGCAAGACAAAGGCATAAAAGGCGACTTATGGGCTATTCATGGCGGCGGGTTTTATGAGGTTGCCAAATACGCTTATGGCCCAGAGAAAATGCCAGAAACACTGCACTGGTTTAAGTGGGAAGCCTATACCACGTGGTTATCTGGCTTCGCTTTACTGATCATCGTTTATTACTTTGGCGCAAACGCTTATCTTATCGACCCGTCAGTAAACGCCATGTCACCCGCCACAGCAATATCTTTAGGGCTAGGATTAATCTTTGGCGGACTCGCCTTATACGAATTTGCCTGCCGTAGCCCTTTAGCAAAATATCCGCTGGCCTTTGGTATCGGATTAGTTGCGCTTGTTTGTATTGTCAGCTACTTGTCTACGCAGTGGTTTAGCGGTCGCGGTGCCTATATTCACGTTGGCGCACTTATTGGCACTATCATGGCAGGCAATGTCTTTTTTAACATTATGCCGAACCAGCGCAAAATGGTGGCCGCTGTAGCCGATAAGAAAGATATCGACCCTAATTGGGGAGCGAGCGCAAAATTACGTTCGGTACACAATAACTATTTCACGCTGCCGCTGCTGTTTATCATGATTTCAAATCACTACCCCATGACGTATCAACACCCGCAAAATTGGCTGGTACTCATTGCGATAATGGCCGCTGCCGCTTGGATACGTCATTTCTTTAACTTGCGTCATGTAGGCACCACTAAACCTGGTATTTTAGTGTCTGGCGCAGTCGCCATGCTAGCAATCGCCCTATGGGTGTCATGGCCACAGTCGCCATCACATACATCGAATGAAGGACATGAAGATGTGACCCTTGTCGATGAAGTAGGTAAAAAAGTAACGGCTAACAATGCAGTCGCCCAAGCGAGTTCTGAAGTAAGCAATGAGCGAGTAGTAAGCTTAATTACAACCCATTGTGTGGGTTGCCACTCGCGCACGCCAACCGACGATATCTTTAAAGTCGCGCCTTTAGGCGTAGTATTAGATACATGGGAAGATATTGAAAGGTTTGCGCCACAAGTGGTTCGAAGAACCACTGTGACCAAAGACATGCCATTTTTAAACAAGACAAAAATGACAGACGAAGAGCGTCAGGAAATAGCGCGCTGGTTCGCTCAAAGACAAAAATAGAATGGCGAAAGCGATGTAGATATCGAGTCTCAGGAATAGCTGTCTACATCGCTTTATCAATCGCGGTTAAAACTTGCTGATAACGCTTTTTTCCGTACATTACCTCATCGGCCTTATCTAGCCATTCCTGCACGGTTTCAATCCCTTCGCTCCACTCAACCCAGCCAACACTGAAGCCAATTGGTACTACCTTATTGCCATCTACATTAACTTCAAAGTCGCTTTGGGCAACCCTATTAAAAAAAGCTTCCGTTTCCTTTTCACCCGTGCCATAGAGCAAGATGACAAATTCATCTCCTCCAATACGACCGAATCTATCACTATCACGCAGCAAACTACTCATTCTTTCAGAGAACTCAACAAGCGCCTTGTCTCCTACCTTGTGACCATATTTATCGTTAATTTCTTTGAATTTGTTTAAGTCTATATAAACAAGCGTTGACGTTTGTTGGCCACGATCCATACGAGAAATTTCGTCACTTAACTGGCTAAATATCTCTCTCCTATTGGCAAGTCCAGTGAGCGAGTCGGTTTTCGACAGGTGCTCTAATTTAGTAACGGCGCTCATCAGAGCTTGTTGCTGCGTTTTCTCTCTTGTTATGTCGTCGGCTGTACCTAAAATAAGCGACTGCATTTCACGGTCGTCAAATATCAAGCTTCCGCGATCGTGAAGGTACTTCACTTCGCCTTTCGAGTCGTATATACGATATTGAATATCCCAATTCTGCAAAGGGCGTTGACTGAACAGTTTTAACACCCGTGCTTTATCATCTTCATGTACATGATCAATAAAACTCATAGGGTTACAGTAAAGTTCGTACTCGTTGCGACCGAATATGTTTGAATAGCCATCGTTAACGTATTGCAGTTTAGACAAGTCTGGCGTCGCCACCCATATAAACGTTCTATCAGAAAATGCGCTAACAATTTTGCTAAACAAGGCATCAACTTGAAAGAGCTCAGACTGGATGCGCTTTTTCTCGTCGATATCTTCCACAATAGAAATAAAATAGTCTGGGTTGCCGCGCTGATCTCTTACTAAAGACACTGTTAACTTCGCCCAAACTTGCTCGCCATCGCGCCTTACATATCGCTTTTCAATCGCATAGTCATCAATATCACCTGCCATCAGGCGCTCTAAGTAACTTAGATCTTCATCAAGATAATCTGGCGCAGTTAATTCTTGAAAGGTTAACGTCGTAAGTTCTTCATCAGAATATCCTAAAAAATCACACAGTCGCTTATTTACACGTATAAAGCTTCCATCCACGCTTACGTGAGCGAGCCCAACAGGACAAAAGTGAAAAGTTTTTTCAAACATAGGGCATCGCCCCGTTCGGTAATTGCATTCCGTCGCCTCAAGAGGTGGCACTCAAAGGATAATGAGCACCCTTTTATACTTTAGTATAAGTCATTATAGATTAACTTTTTTCATTCGCTAAAAAATGCATCTAAGAAAAAGGCTTAGATAGCGTCTAACTGCGACATAGCGGTAAAAGGCATTTGATGGTGGAGATTGCTTTTCACCTGAAAAAAGTTGCTAGTCAGCTTTAAACGCTAACCATTACTCCGTTAGTTGCCTATGTTAGCGTTTTTTCTCAATAGGACAGTAAAATGATCGAGTTTTCAGTCGTAATCTATTCTCAACCAAACCAACAAGATGCACTTTTGGACGCATTGTTACCCTTGGTTAAATCAAGCCGAGAAGAAGTCGGCGCAGTGATGTATGACCTACATGCAAGTGAAGAGGGTGTGTTTGTTATTACGGAGAAATGGCAATCTCAGGATGCCCTTGATGCTCATGAAGCTACTGAACACTTTGTTGGTTTCCAAGAAAAAGCCGGAGAGCTTGTTGAAAAAGTACTTCGATTACCGCTAGTGTCGGTCTAGCGCTTTATAAAGCAAATGCGGTGAGATAAATGCTCACCGCTAGCGGTATTCAATCATTCGTGTGGTTTTCAGACCAGACTCTTAGCTGTTCAAGAATATCTAGCGCTGAGCGCCCAAACTCGGTGAGACTATAAGCAACCGCAATTGGACGAGAGTCGATAACGTTGCGGATCACCATACCGTTGTTTTCCAGCTCTTTAAGGCGCTGATCGACCATCTTCCGGCTGGCGCCGCCAAGCATTCTACACAGGTCGTTAAATCTAACAGGCTCATCTTTGAGATGATAAATAATAGAACCCGTCCACTTTCCACCAATTAGGCGCATTCCACGCTCTATAGCACAAGGCTCTGTACAAGTATTTAGAACGGTTTTTCTACCCTTAGCGTCTGTTTTTATTTCACTTTCCATCTATTTTCCTAAAAAAGCCACCTAGTTACTAAAAGTATACTAATTGTTTGTTTGAACAAGGTAACTAAAATAGACCACATAAGCAAGTTTGGCCTCTAGTATACCTTTAGTTAATTAGTCTAACTCCAATTCGAAAGGTTCATTCGGGCGTCTATGGAGTGAGCGGTTATTAAAGGGAGAGCCAACGCGGCCAGATTTTAATAATACCAATTAAAACAGGCAAAACAGACCGTTCAAACCAAGTACAGCGCCTTGGCGAGAGCATATTAAACATTAACTTCACGGTGACACAAACCATGATTGAATTTACGTTAAATGGAAAAAGAGTGCAGACAGATGCTGCATCAGATACGCCTCTCGTTTGGGTAATACGCGATGAATTTGGACTAAAAGGTACCAAGTTTGGGTGCGGTGTAGCGATGTGTGGCGCATGCACGGTACATATTGATGGTAACGCTATTCGCTCTTGCTCCTATCCCGTTTCGTTAGCTAAAGATAAGAACGTAAACACTATTGAAAGCTTCAACAACGCGCATCCGCTGCAATCTGCTTGGGTAGAAGAGCAGGTTCCTCAGTGTGGCTATTGCCAGTCTGGCCAAATCATGCAAGCAGCGACATTGCTAGATAGAAATCCAAACCCGAGCGACCAAGATATTGTTAATCACATGAGCACCAATTATTGCCGCTGTATGGCTTACGCGCGCATAAAAAAGGCGATTAAGCGCGCTGCAACGTCTTCTGTTCAATACTTTGATCCAACCGCTTCATCAGAAGGGGAAAACGCATGAGCATGAAAAATATCTCTCAAGAAAAGAAAGACATGATCAACTTATCTCGCCGGTCTTTTATGGTGGGATCAGTGAAAACGTCTTTATTCATGGCATTTGGTGCTGCCGCTATTCCATCCCTGCTGTCGGCGAAAGAAAGTATTGAAGCCAAACAGTTTTCTCCAAATATTTGGTTTGAAATGGATACAGATGGCAACGTTACCGTCAACATAGCCAAAGCGGAAATGGGTCAGCATATCGGCACGCCAATCGCTAGAATCTTGGCTGATGAGCTTGAGTGCGACTGGGAGAAAGTGTCTATAGTTCACGTTGATACAGACCCGAAATGGGGCTACATGGTAACAGGCGGCTCTTGGTCAATTTTCCATACTTACAAGCCAATGTCTCAGGCGGGCGCCGCTGGCCGCATGGTGTTAATTGATGCAGGTGCGAAGCTACTTGGCGTGCCTGCCGATAGTTGTAAGGCAGAAAAAGGCTTTGTTATCTCAGGTAACAAAAAAATTAGCTACGGCGATATCGTAGCGAATGGCAAAGTAGACAAAACATTCAGTGCAGATGAGCTTGCTGAATTGCCAATTAAACCGGGTAAAAAACGCCACCTTATCGGTGTTAACGCAGACTACAAAGCACTCGACATCCCGCCTAAAACTAACGGTACTGCGGTATACGGCATTGATGTGGAAGTGGAAAACATGCTTTATGCACGCCCCATTCTGCCTCCGACTCGTTATGGCAGTACAGTAACAAATGTCGACGACAGTAAGGCTAAGAGTCTACCGGGATATAAAGGTTATAAAGTGCTTACCGATCCGAGCGGTACCATCGAAGGCTGGGTCACTGTATTGGCTACAGACTACCCCACAGCGATTAAAGCCGTTGATATGGTGAAAGTCGGCTATAACGCCGGTAAAACCGCTAATGTTTCTGAAGCGGATATACAAAAAGAAGGCGAGAGAATTGTACGCGATCGTAAGGAAGGCACCGTTTTTGTAGACGAAGGAAATATAGAGCTGGCGCAAACACAAGCGGCACAAACCATTGAAGCTTTATACACCACAGCGACTGCCAATCATTTCCAGCTAGAACCACTTAACGCCATTGCTGAATTTAAAGGTGGTAAATGGCATATACATACGGGTAACCAGTGGCAGAGCCTAACACTTCCTACTGTAGCTAAAGCCGCAGAGGTCCCAGAAAGTGATGTGGTCCTTCACCAGTATTATCTTGGCGGTGGCTTTGGGCGACGCCTTTTTGGTGATTGGGTTGTTCCTGCTTTGCTTACAGCTAAAGCTGCTGGCCAGCCAGTCAAACTGGTATTCATGCGCCCGGATGATACATTATTTGATCAACCCCGCTCTGCCTCTACTTCACTGTTTAATGCGTCGTTCGATGAAAATAATCAGTTTTTAGGCATGGAGCATGCGCTAGCGGCAGGCTGGCCAACACTAAAAATGGCACCAGGATTTCTAGCACCAGGAGTAAACGGTGAAGGGAAAGTCGATATGTTTTCGGCATCTGGTGCCGACCACTGGTACACCATGTCTCACCATCGCGCACGCGCGGTTAACAATAAGGTAGCGCAAGATACGTTTACGCCAGGTTGGCTGCGTTCGGTAGGCCAAGGTTGGATTGTATGGGGCTTAGAATCATTTATTGACGAAGTGGCAGTGAAAGCCAACAAAGACCCCGTCGACTTCAGACTTGCTATGTTAGACGGTAAAGGTAAACAAGGGGGCAAAGCGCCTGAAAGTGTCGGCGGTGCCACACGACTTGCCAATACGCTTGAAATTCTTAAGAAAAAGACTGCGAGTGTTGAATTTGGTGTTGATGAAGGCATTGGCTATAGCGTAAGTGCGGGACAAGAACGCACTATGCCTGCTTGGCTCGCGACTGCAGCCCATGTTCACGTTAATAAGCGCACTGGAAAGATAACGGTTAAGAAGTTATGGGTTGTGTCTGATGCTGGTATTGTTATTCATCCAGATGGCGCGATGGCACAGCTTGAAGGTTCACTGCTGTGGGGACTGAGCTTGGCACTGTTTGAACATAACGAAGTGAAAAACGGTCAGGTTTCAAAAACAAACTTACATACCTACCTTCCTCTACGTATGAACGATGTCCCAGAGATGGATATTGAACTTGTTGAAAGTGAGGAGTTTCCAGTAGGACTGGGTGAACCAGGCGTTATTGGTGTCGCGCCGGCTATCGGCAATGCCGTGTACCAAGCCATTGGTGTACGGCTACGTCATTTGCCCATGCTTGCTCAACACGTTACCGCAGCATTAAAAGCATAAGGGCAGTATGATGAAAATGATAACAGTCCTATTAATTGGTGCTCTCTCATCATTCGTCCTGAGTGGGTGTATTGCAAATAAAAATGACGATAGCGACCATAATAATTTGACCGCTAGCACTTCAAAAGCAGCTAACTCAACACCTGCTTTTGAAGCTTATCAGCAAGATCCTAACCCAACGACAGCATTTAACTACTTGTTCGATGTGGCAACACATCCACGGTGTGTGAACTGTCATGGTGTTATTGAAGATGGCGCTCACCGACCGACAGTGGGCGACAACAGCGTCCCCCACCCTATGAACATTACCTCTGTGAATAACTTGAAAATGGCGGTGCAAGATGGAAAGTTTGTTCAGGTTGGCGAAACGCACCCCGTAAACTGCCGCGGATGTCACCAAGATGAAAATGCGCGTGAACCTGGCAGGCCACCTGGTGCAGCAAACGACCTAATGCCAGGTTTCGTATGGCACATGCCGCCTCCTACCATGATAATTGGCAGCGACATGACCCCCTCAAAGTTATGCAACAATTGGTTAAACCCGCGTTTGAATTCTTTTCTTGCTCAACGTGGGGGAAGAGATGACATGAAAACGTTCAAAAAAGAATTTGAACACCATGTCAGTGATGATCCATTGGTGAGATGGGCATGGAACCCCGGCCCAGGCAGAACACCAGCTCCTGGGACACATGCACAGTTCGCTAGAGCAATGTCTGTATGGATTAACGGCGGCGCACCTTGCCCGACAGAAAGTTAAGTTAAAAAAGTTTTTGCCAAAAATGAAGAGCCCGCGTTTTAAGCGGGCTGTTTAACGAAAGAAGTAGGCACAACTTGTTTAGGCGAGATTAGAAATGGTAGTGAGCACTTACTACAAACGATTCTGAACCAGGGTTCGTGTCCCCTAGCCCGCCGTTAGAAATGTGGCCAATTTCAGCTTCTAGCGAAAATGATTCAGAAAAATTGTAGAGTCCGGAAAGTGATGAATAGAATTCAATGGTGTCGCCTAAATTTTCAGATTCATCAACAATGCCCGCGTGAAAGGCAACGCGTACTGAAAAGTCATTGTATTTGTAGACGTCTTTTGCCAACCCCGCAGCGAAATAGTGTTGGCCTTGATCTGCGTTTACCAAGAGAACTGTTGGTCGAATTCCGTAAAATGATTCGAGCGGTTTGTGAACATAAGCCACATGCAATGCGTAACGGTCTGCGTCATCAAACAAGTTCCATACCGCAGCCCCAGCTTTAAGCTCACTTCCTTGCGGCAGGGCTTGAGTAGAAAGAGAAACAAGGGGAGAAAGTAAAGATAATGCAAGTGCGAGTGTTTTTACTGGTGTTTTCATGTTTATACTGTCCTAGGGCCTGCTGACCTTTGCTGTACAATTTTGCAGCGGTCTGTGTGCCATCTAGACAAGACGAATGTTTGACGGTCTAGTGGTTCTAAATCGAAAACATTCAACGCAGTATAGGTGGCACACAGGCGCTGCCCAAAGGGGTCGTCATGGAAGCCTTTTACTCTTTGTTACAGTCCTTTAACTTAGCCCACTAGGCTTGCAGGACTGTTTCGCGATTAAAAGGCTTCCATCTAGACCAAAATTTGTACATCAAAGGTCAACAGGCCCTAATCAAAAGTTAAAAATAGTGTTCCGTCGACGCTTCTATTAGAAGCTGTTTTTATACGTGAGTACATAATGGTAATCAGGTTACTTTTTTCAACCTAATAAATATTAGTAACCTTATAACTTTGAGGAAAAACACATTCTTATTTGCTCTAAACGTACAGATTGAATTAATGAATAACCTAGGGTCTTTTGACCTTTGCTGTGTTTTGCACATCAAAAATCAACGGCTCCTTATAGCTCAACGAGAGCTGGCTGTAACACTGAGTAGAAATGTATGACTGACGAGAACATCATTGAAAGCAATGTAGAGAGCACCAAGAAAAGTAAGAAAGTACTGGTTCTCTTCGCCCACCCCGCGCAAACCCGTTCAGAAGTAAATGTGCCGCTTTTTCACGAAGCAAAAATGAATAAACACGTTACTGCTGTTGACTTGTATGCAGAGTATCCAGATTTCAATATTGATATTGAACGGGAGCAGCAGCGTTTAATCGACCACGATGTCGTTGTTTTTCTGTTTCCACTTTACTGGTATTCCACACCTTCAATCTTAAAAGAATGGCAAGATTTAGTGTTGGAATATGGTTTTGCCTATGGGCATGAAGGCACTGCACTTAAAGATAAATTATTTCTTTGCGCATTAAGTGCAGGCGGTAAGGAAGAAGCCTATCAAACTGATGGCTTTAATCATTACACCATCAGGCAACTGCTCCAGCCTTTAGAGCAAATGGCTCAGATCACGCACATGACCTACATTGCTCCTTTTGCGATCTTTGGCTCTCGTACTGCGCAAGAAGAGCATCGCGTTGCTGAACATAGAGGTAAGTGGACAACCTTGCTAAACAAATTGACCACTAACACCCTGAATCTAGAAAAAGCAAAGCACATCGAGAATCTCGCAGACCTTTGTGCGTCGCAAGGAGAGTAACGTGACTGGCTATTTCTTATATGCATTTATCTATTTGGTCGCCGCCGTAATTGCAGTGCCCATTGCGAAGCGTCTTGGATTAGGGTCTGTACTAGGCTATTTAATAGCCGGGCTAGTGATTGGCCCGATATTCGGCCTTGTTGGTGACGAAACTGTTGCCATTCAACATTTTGCTGAATTCGGTGTAGTCATGATGCTGTTTTTGGTTGGGCTAGAACTAGAGCCTCGCTCGCTGTGGGCGATGAAGTCAAAACTAATGGGATTGGGCGGACTTCAGTTAGCGTTAACCACCGCCCTTATCACAGGCGTAGCCATATTGCTTGATCAGCCTTTTAGCATTGCCCTTACAATAGGCCTTATATTCGCCCTTTCTTCAACTGCCATTGTTTTACAAACGTTGCAGGAAAAAGGGCTGCAAAAAACGGAAGGAGGCAAAAGCGCTTTTTCTGTGTTGCTGTTTCAGGATATCGCGGTTATTCCCATGCTTGCGCTTATCCCCCTCCTTGCCATACCCGAACTGGTCGAAGCAGGAAATGCACATGGCGGCGATACAGGATCACACGATAGCTTTAATTTAGTTGAAGGGCTTGCCCCTTGGGCTTCAGGTCTTGTGATCATTAGCTCAATTGCCTTTTTAACCATCGGAGGACACTACTTAAGTCGCCCCTTATTTAAGTTTGTTGCTGCGTCGGGTTTACGGGAAATTTTTACCGCCACTGCGCTCATGCTCATTATAGGAATTGCAGCACTAATGGGACTTGTAGGTCTATCTCCCGCCCTTGGTGCATTCTTGGCTGGTGTAGTTTTAGCAAACAGTGAATTCAGGCATGAACTTGAAGCTAATATCGAGCCGTTTAAAGGCTTACTGTTAGGCCTCTTTTTCATAACGGTAGGCGCAGGCATTAACTTTTCCGTACTTAGTGAGAGCCCAATGCTAATAGCAGGGCTAACCGTAGCAGTTATGCTTGTGAAAGCCATTGTGCTGTTTATCATCGCCTTAATTTTTAAAATAAAAGGCACTAACAAATGGCTATTCACATTAAGCCTTGCTCAGGCGGGTGAATTTGGCTTTGTGCTATTAAGTTTTGCCTCGCAAAACTATGTGCTTCCCAGCGACATTATTTCTGTTCTCTCGCTTGTTGTTGCCATTTCAATGTTCCTAACGCCAGGACTTTTTATTCTTTTCGACAAGGCCATCATTCCTCGCTACAAAAACGCGAAATCACAGCGAGCTGAAGATGAAATTGACGAGAAAGGCACCGTCGTTATTGCTGGAATTGGGCGCTTTGGACAAATCATTAACCGTCTTTTAGTGGCCAACGATGTAAATACCGTTGTGCTTGATATTCGCTCTGAGCAAATAGACCTTATCAGACGGATTGGCACCAAAGCCTATTTTGGCGATGCATCTAAACCAGACATTTTGCATACTGCTGGCGCCCATGAAGCATCGCTATTAGTTATTGCTATAGACGATAAAGAAACCGCTGCCGAAATGGTGAAATACGCCAAGCACGCATTTCCTAACATTAAAGTGCTTGCGCGTGCCTTTGACCGCGGCCATGGGTATCGCTTGCGCCAGTTGGGCGCAGATTTTGTGGTATCAGAAACGTACCACAGCGCTCTTGAAATGGGCGCAGAGGCACTTCGCTCACTCAATATTCACCCTTTCCAAGTTGAACGGCAAAAAATGGCGTATAAAAATATTGAGGCTCAGCAAAACGATGTGCTGTATCACGCGTGGGCGGATGAGGCCAGCGGAGAACGAGTAGACAATAATTATCTGAAACTCTTTATTGAACTTGAATCGCTAATCGAAAATGCGCTAAAAGCAGATTTACACGACAAGCATTCGAAAATGCGTGGCTGGACGCCACCGCCTAAAGGCTATGCTGAAAAACTAGCGCCCGATGAAAACCCTGATTAGGGTGAATTGCGAACTAGTCGGCGGTATTTCGAGAAGGTAATTGTCTGATAGTGACCGGACACCCACGAATATTTATGGGTGGTAGCATACTATCGCCTTGTAAAAATAAACAAAAAGCTGATCGAAAAGGGAAAAAAGCGCTATAACCTGTATGTATATCAAACTTGTCGTATATTGGCTTTTTATCTTTCACGTTCAGAAGTTAACACGCGCCTTGTACAAGATAACCCATTGCCTTAGTGGGAATAAAAAGTGGTCTATTTAAATGGAGAGTTACCATGTTGTCTGAAAAAAGTCTCTTTCACAGCTTAGCCCTGCGCACTGTGATGGTATTTACTGCACTCGCTGGATTAAGTGCGTGTGAAGAAGCCCCCACGCCTCCCAAAGCAGTCTCATCAACACCGGTAACGCTTTATAAAGTGCAGCACTCAGACGAAACCATCGCTAAATTCCCGGGGCAAGTGGAAGCGGCTGAATATTCGAACCTTTCGTTTCGCATCGGCGGCAAACTCCAAGAACTCAAAGTAAAAGCTGGTGAAGAAGTTAAAGAGAACCAGCTTATCGCTAGACTTGATGATAGAGACGCGAAAGCACAGTTAGCCACTGCCCAGTCTCAGTTTGACGTGTCATCGGCTATGTTTGAACGTATGGAGGCTTCCGTTGAAAAAGGCGCGGTAAGCCGCTCTACGTTTGATGAAGCGAAAGCCAATTTTTTAGCCGCTAAAGCCAGTCTGACCAACGCACAGGACCAGCTAAGCTATACGGAGCTTCGCGCACCGTTTGCGGGGCTTATTGCGTCTGTTCCTGTTGAAAATTACCAAGTCATTGTACCGCAGCAAACCATTGCCGAGCTTCATATGCCGGGTGCAATCGACGTTACGTTTCAATTGCCAGAGCAAAAAATGCGTATGATTGATCGCTCACGAGCCCGTGAAAATCGAACATCTGAAATGGCATGGGTGAGCTTTTCAGGTATGCCAGACAAGCGTTACGCGGCCATGTATAAGGATCACGAAAGCACCACGCGACAAGGCGAGCTTAGCTATGAGGTAACAATTACTCTGCCAGAACCAGACGACATCAATGTTCTAGCGGGCATGAGCGCCACCGTATTACTTGATATGTCGAAACTCATTGAGTCTAACGCAAAACTTTGGCTAGTGCCTTTTGGTGCGGTGGTTACCGACAATGCAGATCCAGACAAAGCGATTGTATGGCGTTTTAAACCCAGTGATAGCGACGCGACGAAGGGCACCGTAGAAGCAGTAGAAGTGATGATTACGCGCGGTATTTCCAACGGTCTGTTAGTTGAAGGCCCGCTAAACGACGATGATAAAATCGTTGCTGCTGGAGCTCATCTTGTAAAAGAAGGCCAAGCTGTTACGGAGTGGACGAAAGAAGGGGGCCTATAAGCCATGGTCGAGTATTTTTTTCGTCAAAAAGTAATTAGCTGGATGGTCGCCATCATCTTGGGTGTTGGCGGCATTGTGACTTTTCTTGGCTTAGGTCAGCTAGAGTTTCCCGAATTCACCATTAGAAATGCTCTGGTTATTACTCAATACCCAGGGGCAACGCCTGAGCAAGTTGAGGAAGAAGTGACGCTGCAGCTTGAAAAGGCGATTCAGCGTATACCCAACGTGAAACGAATTAGCTCAGTAAACATGGTTGGGTTATCGCAAATTACCGTTGAGCTTAAAAGCAGTGTCCAGGCCAAGGACCTAGAGCAATACTGGGACAACTTGCGCCGTAAAGTGGGCGATGCACAAGCATCGCTGCCACCTGGCACCAGCACCTCGATTGTGAATGATGACTTTGGTGACGTTTTTGGCCTGCTGCTTACTCTTAAAAGCGAAGACTACTCCCTTAAGCAAATGGAAGACTTTGCAGATTTAATGCAGCGAGAGATTCAGCTTGTTGACGGTGTAAAAAAGGTGTCGATTGCCGGTACCGTTAATGAACAGATTATTGTGTCGTTAGATCACGATAAAATGAAAACCCTAAACGTTTCTGCAGAATCCATTGCTGGCCTTTTAACCGCGCAAAATGTAGTGGGCAACGCGGGTTCGATTAAGGTTCAGGGCAAGCGCCTGTCCATACAGCCCACTGGCGAATTTGATAACCTAGAGGCGTTAGGTCAGGTGGTAATTGGCTCACCTGCAAGCGGCCTTATTCGCTTAACAGATATCGCGACTATTGAGCGCAAGCTTAACGATACCCCTTCAATCCTTTATCACAGTTCTGGCACGCCGGCCCTGTCAATTGGTGTATCGTTCGCGTCGGCGGTAAATGTAGTTGATGTAGGTAAACGACTTGATAGCAAAATTGCCGAGCTAGAGCAGCGTATGCCCCTAGGTATGACGCTGGATACCGTTTATAACCAGCCTACAGTGGTCGACGATTCTGTAACTGGCTTTCTTATTAACCTTGTTGAAGCCGTGGCCATCGTTATTTTCGTGCTGCTACTTTTCATGGGCTGGCGCAGTGGCGTTCTGATGGGGCTCATTCTTGTGCTTACCATTCTCGGCACCTTTATATTGATGTCGGTAAAAGGCATTGAGTTGCAAAAAATCTCTTTGGGTGCGCTTATTATTGCTCTTGGCATGTTGGTCGACAACGCCATCGTGGTAACCGAAGGCATGTTGATTGGTGTGAGAAAAGGGCAAACCAAACTTCAGGCGGCAAAAGACGTGGTGTCGCAAAATGGGTTGCCGCTGCTTGGCGCGACTGTGATTGCCATTACCGCTTTTGCGCCAATTGGTCTATCGCCAGATGCCACAGGTGAATTCGTCGGCTCCCTCTTCTGGGTACTTTGCTTTTCGCTTTTCTTAAGTTGGATCACCGCACTTACCATTACCCCCTTCTTTTTCGACTTACTGTTTAAAACTGAAAAAGAGCGCGGAGCTAATGACCAAGATGACGACCCATATAAGGGCATTATTTTTACGGTATACAAGCGTGTGCTTACTGCTGCTATCAATCATCGTTACGTGACAATTGTACTGGTACTTGTTGCATTAGTAGGCAGCATGGCGTCAGGTAAATTCGTAAAAAATGCATTTTTCCCAGATTCATCCACACCGCTGTTTTTCGTCGATTTATGGTTGCCTGAAGGTAGCGACATCTTAACCACCGAGCAGTCTATTCGTCGCTTAGAAGACAACGTGTTAGGCATGGAGAATATCGCCAACGTAACAAGCGTTATTGGCGGTGGAGCACAGCGCCTTACCCTCACCTATGCGCCAGAAGACAGATATGCCAGTTATGGTCAGCTTATCGTTGAAACTGATACGGTTGAGTCTCGTGATGCTCGTATGCGAGAAATTATCGAGCTGGTGCGAGAAGACTTCCCTAATGTGCAATATAAGGTAAAAGCACTTCAAGTAGGCCCTTCTGCAAAAGCAGCTATTGAAGCGAGGATCTACGGGCCAGAACCTGAAGTTTTACGTGAGATAAGCAGCGACATTGAAGCCATATTCCAAGCAGAGAAAACCATGGACAGCGTGCGGCTATCGTGGAGCAACAAAGTCCCATTTGTTGAACCTGTGTTTCTGGAAGAACAAGCCAGGCGTATCGGCGTAACGCGAGATGCCGTTCACACCGCATTTTTACTCAACAATGAAGGTGAGACTGTGGGCCTTTACCGCGAAGGCAGCGATTTAATACCTATTGTCATGCGCAACGATCCAAACCAGCGCTATGACATAGATAACCTCGCCTCGCTCAACGTATGGAGCCAAGAACAAGGTAAATATATAAGCATGGCTGATGTTATCAGCAATGTGGATGTATCGCTTGATAACCCTATCATCAAACGCCGCAACCGGGTGCGGATGCTAGCGGTTTATGCAGAGCCCATGCCTTTATCCGGTGAGACGGCCGCGAGTGTGCAAGCTAAAGTTCGCCCTCTTGTAGAAGAGCTTAAACTGCCTGATGGCTACCACATTGAATGGGGCGGCGAATACGAGACCTCAACAGACGCACAAAGCGCCCTATTTGCAAGTATGCCTATTGGTATATTAGGTATGTTCATTATCACCGTTTTGCTGTTTGGCAAGCTTCGTCAGGCGTTAGCGATATGGGGCGTAATACCACTCACCACTATCGGCATTATTGGCGGGTTGGTGTTAGTTGGTGCACCCTTTACGTTCATGGCGCTGCTCGGCAGCTTAAGCCTTATTGGTATGGTGCTTAAAAACGGGATCGTATTAATGGAAGAAATAAACGTACAGGCAAAGGGTAACAGTGGCGCATTCGATGCCGTAGTAGCCGCGTCAGTATCTCGTGTACGTCCCGTTTCAATGGCAGCCATCACCACCATACTGGGTATGATCCCGCTGTTTTCTGATGCGTTCTTCGCGTCAATGGCAGTTGTTATTGTATTTGGTCTGACCGTTGCCACCGTACTTACACTGCTTATATTGCCTGTGCTGCACTGTACGTTCCACGGTATAAAGTCAGAATAAAAAGTACGCACAACAAATTTGATTAGTTGTGCGCTAGTTCGTGTAGGTAGCGCAAAAACGGTGCGAACCTAATATTGTTAACAGCCAGTATGAGGAGAGTCTACTCATGCTGGCTGCATACTATCGCTTAGCTGCAATCTATCCTTCTCAACAAAAACTACACCCACCAGTTTACTTTTAACAAAATTAGTTTATTATGGGTAAACTACACTGTGCAGTATACTTTTTAATTAAGGTGAGAGCATGCCCGTTTTTAATAGCACACGCTTTCTTGTTGGAGTTTTATTTATGACATCTTTCTGTGGTTCTTCAAACACCCTTGCTACAAGCGCGCCGCAACCTGAAAAATTCACTAATACTCATATTGAATATAAAACGACGTGGCGAGACATGTGGAAAGTCACCAAAGCGTATTTTCGTGACAATAGAGATGCTGCAACGCCAGCGTTTGACATACCCGTGTCGGCACTTACACCACAGATGCTTGACGCAGTTGCAGAAGACAGCGTGATAAAGCTTGGCCACTCTACTACCCTATTGAAACTTGCCAAACGTTATATCTTGATCGATCCGGTCTTTAGTGAGCGTGCTTCTCCCGTCCAATGGATGGGACCCAAGCGTTTCCACCAAGCGCCAATTTCACTGGAAGACTTGCCTAAATTAGATGCCGTTATCATAAGTCACGATCATTACGACCATTTAGATAAGGGCAGTATTGAAATACTAAAAAACAAAGTCGACGTGTTTATTACACCGCTAAAAGTAGGCAATCATTTACGTGACTGGGGTGTGGATGCAAATAAAGTTGTTGAGCTAAGTTGGTGGCAAAGTACAAAAGTGAGCGACATTGAAATAGTGGCCACACCGTCTCAGCATTTCTCAGGACGAGGTTTATTTGATAGAGACGAAACTCTTTGGGCAAGTTGGGTTATCAAGTCTGCAAATACCAATATCTTTTACAGCGGTGACTCGGGCTATTTTGACGGATTTAAAGCCATTGGTGAAAAGTACGGTCCGTTTGATTTATCGATGATTGAAACCGGTGCGTACAACGAGCTATGGTCTGACATTCACATGCTGCCTGAAGAGAGCTTGCAAGCCCATATTGATATTCAAGCTAGTGTCATGATGCCCGTGCACAACAGTACCTTTGATTTAGCACTACATAATTGGAATGAGCCTTTAATAAAAATCACAGACCTTGCTGGTGCTAAGGGTGTTCCCACCAGTATTCCTATCTTTGGCGAAGTTGTTCCGGTTAAGGGTGCAGGCGAAGCTCCGAACAAAACCTGGTGGTTAGACGAAAGGTGAGTAGCTAATAAACAGCGCTTGCTTCATTATTCTGGGCTTTAATTGCTCGCTTAACTCTATGTTTTGCAGTACATTTATTATTCGCCGCTTAGGCACTATTGGCGGGTATAACAAAAGCCTCAATCAAAGTGATAGTACTCGATTTGGTTGAGGCGAATAATAAATTTCTCAGTTAAAGGAGCTAACTGCTAGCAATGAAGCTGTCTAGTCAAATTAATTTGGGCGTTTTTGCCCTTATGCTTTTAGCATTTACGGTGTTGTCGAGTATTGAGCTAAGCGAAATAAAATCTCGCACTTCAGTGTCAATCGAGCAAGAAGCTGAAGAAGCACGGCTGCGTTACGAAACAACCGTCTTACAAACCTCTGCCTTGTCTTCTCAGTCGAAGCAATCAGTGATTGATGCCATGCTTCGTCAAATGGTATTGCAGCCGTTTTTATCTGCAGCCAAAGTCATTGATGTCGAAGGAAATGTGTTTGCGAAGTACGAGCGCTCGCCTAACATTATTGTTCCTAATTGGTACTTACAGCTGGACTCCGCGCCTGCCGTTAACAAAAAAATTCCTTTTTCGAACAATGATGGTTATTTGTTAGTTACGTCTGACACGTCTTATATCTACACTGAAATCACCGCTATTCTCATCAAAAATGCTGTTATCTTTTGTGGGCTATTTTTCGCCCTCGCGCTATATATCGTCACGGTAACCAAATTTGCTAGGCGCCCCATTGCCAACACCATTAAGAAGCTTAATGAGATAAATAGCCACGACTTCACCCCCTCGCAGGTAAATGCGTTTACAACAGATTACCGCCAACTTACCAGCACAGTGAACACCCTAACCACGTCGTTAGCATCAAAATTTAATGACATTGCTCAGCAATCTGAGCGATTCAAAACAGAAGCCAATAAAGATACATTGACGAAGTTGTCGAACCGCAGTGCATTCGAGCGACACACTCGCGCGCTGTTGTCTGACACGTCTAATTTCCAGGAAAAAGAGCTTATTCTCATCAGGCTCGCTCAACTTACCACTATAAATACTAAGTTGGGCATGTTAGCTGGTGACAATTATGTAAAATCTATCGCGGACTTTCTTGTGCATGAGGCGAAGCACAATTGCAAAAGTGGCTTTGTATTTCGGTTATCAGGCGGAGATTTCGCCTTGATAAGTGAAATTATGGGGCGGGACGAACGGGATTTGATGTTAGAAAATATGTCGAAGCAGTTTGCAAACGCCACGCCACTTCGAGATGGAAGCAAAGCAACGTGGATGGGCGTTACACGTTTTTCTAGCCAAATGTCGTTACAGCAGGTAATGGAAAGTGCTGACAGTGCGTTGATGGCGGCAATGAAAACGCAAAAAGGATGGCAGTTTTCTTCAGAAGTGTCTCAGGTTCATAGCAATACAAAATGGCGTGAGCGCCTCAATTACATCGTGTCGCAGCAATATGCCGATATTCTCATTCAACCCGTGATGAATGTAGAGCGAAACGCACCAGCATATTACGAAACGTTTGCTCGATTTAAAGACAAAGACACCAATGATGTTATACCCATGGCGCAACTTATCCCCGCATCAGAGCGATTGGACCTTATTCCTCAAGTCGATAAGTTGGTAGCAGGCATCGTGTTTAAAAAACTAACGGTAACGTCTCATCAGGTTGCTATAAATATTAGTAACGCCTCAATTGCCAACGGCGAGTTTAGAAAATGGTTAATTGAAGAGCTTCGAACCCGGGAAACGCTATGCCCAAGACTTATTTTTGAAGTCGAAGATGCAGCGCTTATTCACCATCGAGAAGTAGCCGAGAACTTTTGCCGTCAACTCATACAGCTGGGCTGTAGAATTACCATAGAGCACTTTGGCGATAACTTTGCCTCGCTTGCGGGTTTAAGGGCAATTCAGCCTCAATTCGTTAAGCTTTCGGGACGGCTAACCCAGGGAATTCATACCAACAAAGATAATCAGTTATTTGTCTCTAGCCTTATCAATATTGCGAAAGGCCTTAATATCCATGTTATTGCGGAAATGGTAGAAAACGAGGCTGAGTCTGTTGCACTGAGCAAACTAGACGTTGAACACCAACAAGGCTATTACTTTTCTAAACCCTCACTTTGGACAATGTACTAAGTGTAAGCTCGCTGGTCTGAGGCACTGAACGTCAGGATAAGTATTGACGCTTTATGTGAGCCCCCGCGCTTTATACGAATTTATTGTGCGTCGATTCGATGAAACGTTTAAGGTGGTGTTGTGAAAATCTCTTTCATATACACCTCCTTTGAACCGCATTTACTGTTCGTTAAGCAGCTTTACAATGGCGTCAGAGCTAATGGGTTTTGAATACAGAAAGCCTTGCACATATTCAACGTTAAGAGACTTGCAGTAGTTCGATTGATTTTGAGTTTCCACGCCTTCAACAACAATGTTTAAATCGAGTTTGTGACCAACATTCACGATAGCCTCCATTAACGCGCTATCGTAGGCATTTTCCGGTGCACCTCTTAAAAATGAACGATCTATTTTTAAGTGGCTAACGGGAAACTGTTTTAAATAACTAAGCGAAGAATAACCCGTACCAAAGTCGTCAATCGATATTTCAACGCCCTGGTCGCGTTGCGCTCTCAAATTCTCTAAAATCGTATTGTCAGACTTAATAAGCACATTCTCAGTAAGCTCTAACCCAATATCTTTAGGCATTAAACCGTGCCGCTCTCGACACTCCCTTAGGCGTTCGAAATAAGCATTCTGCTCTAACTCTTTTCCTGAAACATTGATATCAACGCGAATATTAATGCCCTGCTCTTTCCATAACTGTGCCTGTTTGCACGCCTTTTCTAACACCCAATTTCCAATGTGAACAATTAACTCACTGCGCTCAGCGATGGGGATGAAGATATTGGGTGGAACAGCCCTATCCTCATCTTTAGGACGCCACCTTAACAGCGCTTCACACGATGCCACTTTTCCAGTGAGCAAATCGATTTGAGGTTGATACAAAAGTTCAAACTCATCGTTAACCAAAGACTCATGCAGATAGGCTGCGATACTTCGCTGTTGTCGAACTTTCTGACTTAAAGCGTGGGTGAAAAAATGAAAACGGTTTCGGCCTTCAGCTTTCGCCTGATACATTGCGACGTCTGCATTTTTCAGAAGATCATCAATCTCCCTTCCGTCTTTAGGGTACATACTAATACCGATACTTGAAGTGATATGCACGTTTTCAGTGCTAAGCGCGAAGCTCTGCCTGAAACACTCAGTAAGTTTCTTAGCAATGTCAGCACTTTCATTTTCAGAGGTCACTTGTGTGGCGACAAAAACAAATTCGTCTCCACCGAACCGAGCCAGTAAGCCTTGTTCGCTTAGACAATCTGACAACCGCTTAGAAACAGAGCGCAGTAATTCATCACCCCAGGTATGCCCAAGCGTGTCATTAACTTCTTTAAACATATCTAAGTCAATGAAAAACAAAGCGAAGCCAGACTCATTGCGCGATGCATCCTCGATGGACGACGTCAAAAACTGCTCTAACAGGCGTCGATTAGGCAACTCGGTTAACAAATCTGTGGATGCCATTCGCTCAAGTTCTTGCCTGATGTTGTGCTGCTCACTCAGGTCAATATCCACACAATACATTTCGGGTGAATCTGTGCCTTCTTTCAGCATGACGTGAGATGAGAAAACATGGATAGGCTCGCCACTTTTCTTCTCAAGCACGAGTTCGTCTGAAGGAATTGCCTCACCGTAATCTATCCATCGCTGATGTAACTTTATCACTTCACTTTTCATGAACGAGGGAATGATGAGATCTTCAAGTTTTTGACCTAGTGCTTCGCACTCACGAAAGCCATACATGTCTTCACTTGATTTATTCCAGTAGATAACTTTTCGGTGCTTGTCATAACCTTGCACCGATACCTTTGGCAAGGCACTAATAAGCTGAAGGAACCGCCTTTCAGCCGAACCATGTTGTTCAAATAACGGGGGCTCTTGGTATTTCTGTAAGCTCATCGTACTCCCGCGAGTGCTAAATTGTTAGATAGCAAAGATATAAAAACGGCCACCATTCTTTTAGTGTAGTCCAAATCACACAGACCACCCGACATTAAAAAGTTAAATTACTCATGAATATCGCTGAATAGAGAAAAGGGTAGCAGTGCGTGTTACGCAGAACTTGGGTAAATAAAAGATGAAATTAAATCGTAAGATGGTGCGTCTACCCTGATTCGAACAGGGGACCTCTACCATGTCAAGGTAGCGCTCTAACCAACTGAGCTATAGACGCATATAGAATTTTGTTGCACCTGATAGGTGGGCGAATGCCAAGCAACGGCGCGTATAATACTTAGCACGAGCGTTGCCTGCAAGGAAAACTTATCAAATGACGATTCAAGTGACTAATTTGACAGCAATTAGCCATTTTCTTCAACAATTGCGATTAACTTAAATCATTTTAAATGGAAGCGGCTTGATAGCGTCCACTAAGGATCCATCGTTAACAGCACGCATAAAATATTCACCCAACCTGTCGGTTTCTTTCAATACTGTTTGCCAATACTTGATTCGCGTTTTTGCATCGAGTACTTCAAAATCTTTCCTATCGGGGATTTTGCTATAAGGCAAATTAGCAACAAACGATGCAGAAGGCACTAGCATTACAACGTTATCGTAGCTTGACCGATGAGGCACCCTGCCCTTCAAGCCTTTATCGAACCAGCCTGGAATGGGCTTGTCATAAAAATGAGGGTATAACACTAAGCCATCATCTGGTCCGAAGGACAAGTCGAAATGGTAGTCAATAATACCGCCATCTCGATACATTCCGGCTGGCGCACCTTCAATTTGCTGTACGCCCTCAATTACCACAGGAATAGAACCAGACGCTAGCAGCGCGGTATGAATATTTCCACGCGTTAATGCATGGTACTGAGTAGGCAGTTGATACGGGTCGTTTATCGCAAACTCCGTACCCGGCGTTGAGAACACATAGCGCTTGTATAAACGAGAAAGGTGTCGTCGGTTCACTGTATTGGCCGCTGCACTCATCGCCAAGCCCGAAAGTTGCCTAAACTTACTTTCAAAACGAGTAGCACCTAAACATTTAGCAACGATCAGGTGAGCTTTAAAGCGGGAGTTAGACAGCACTTCTTGCTTACCTGCTTCATCCACCATTTCTTTCAGCAGGTCTTCAGCTTTAGCCGTAATTTCTCTAGGCGTAGGCTTATTACTGCTATAGGTCGTTGTTGAATAAGAAGAGGCTAGACGATTTATGGCTGCTAGGGGATCATTTTGAACAGCGCATATGGTACGAAACGCACCCGCTGATGAACCAATTACATGTATTTGATGCTCAACGTTGGCAAACCATTCGGGAAACAGTACGCGGTCTAGGCCAGCTAAAGAAAACCATTTCGGGCCGCCAGATGCCCCCAGAAAATAGCTAAATAACTCAGGCGTAAATCCGTTTTTCATTATGGATTCACGTGCTTTTTTACCTGCGTATATTTCTAAGGGTGCCACTCAATGTCCTCGCTGTGCGCCGAATAGAAGCGCTTGATAAATATTTAGGGGGTAGCAAGCCATGACTAATAAATCCAATAACTTCCCCATTTAATTAGTTTCGGGGGAATTTAACAGTTAAAGGCGCGAAAGTAACCTTTATAGCAATGCCCTCACATCTGCTCAGACCAGACTTTTCAACGACTTCACCCGAATCTTAAGGCGTTAGTGCATCTATCACTTTTACAAATATTCGATACTCATCTTCAGTGATATTTTCCAAACGCTTATTTTGCCAAGCCACAATTTTAGGCAACAGCGCCCGATAGATTCGCTCTCCTTCCACTGACAATGAAATTAATGTGGCCCGTTTATCTCGCTTGCTCACACGCTTAACGATAGCATCTCGCTTAACCAATCGCTCCAGCGCTCGCGAAACCTGCACTTTATCTAGTCGTGTTGCAATAGCGATTTCTTTTGCCGTTAGCAGTGATTTTGGCGAGCTTTCATTTCGGCCGCCTAATGTGGCTAAAATTCGCCACTCTGGTTTAGTAAGTTTATATTCTGCATATTCTTTTGAGAGCGATTCACTTAAATCGCTCGCAAGCATGGCTACCTTGTAGGCAAGCATATCTTCTAGCTGCATTTTTTAAGCCCTTTTCACTGCATTACTCTTGCTATTTTTACTTCTGCGACCGCCCTGAAAGCCATGGTTGTTTTTCATTTACCTTAGGCGTTACTTATACCCACAGTGTCGCTACCATCGGTCGAGCGTTCAGGCGCATTCAACATTAACCCAGGTAACTCTCACAGCTAACATCGTGCATTAAAAAACACGCAATACGTGTAACCTTGTAATGGGCATCACATAAAAGGTGTAAAGCTAGCGTACCAAATGACGTTGGTTCTATTCCCTCTACTCGCCCATCGCCATTGATTTACATTTCATTTACCTCTAGCCTAAATCACATAGTTTCATTTGTAACTACTTTATTTTGCATTCATCTGTACAGCCACATCGATGGCCGCCTGTGGGAGGGTTTATGGATAATTTGTCGTATTTAACGGGTTTTAATAACGAGCACGAGACAGAGGCACTGCCGGGTGCCCTTCCTAAAGGCCAGTTCAGCCCACAAAAAGTGAATTATAAACTTTACGCTGAACAGTTTAGCAGTACAGCATTTACTGCCCCACGAGCAGAAAACCGCCGCAGCTGGACCTATCGTTTACGCCCCTCTATTGCCATGGGCGACTTTGAAAAAATTGATAACGGCCTGGTAAAAACAGCACCTGAATCTGATGTCCATTGCCCTCCGAATGTACTTAGGTGGGACCCTGTACCCTTACCAGAAAAAGACGTTGATTTTGTAGACTCGCTTGTAACCATCGCCACTAACGGTGACGCTAAAGCCCAAGTAGGTATGGGCATTCACTGCTACAGTGCCAGTGCTAATATGCAAAATCGTGTTTTCTACTCATCAGACGGAGAAATGCTTATTGTCCCCCAGCTAGGTGACATGCTGATCACCACCGAGTTTGGTAGGCTCAACTTGTCTGTAGGTGAAATAGCCGTTATTCCTCGTGGCGTTCGTTTTTCGGTTAACCCTATTAATGGGCCAATTCGCGGATATATATGCGAAAACTACGGTCATCCTTTTGTGCTGCCAGAGCGTGGCCCGGTAGGCGCGAATGGCTATGCGAACCAGCGTGATTTTTGCTATCCCACGGCGTGGTTTGAAGATAATGAGACGCCTCACACTTTGGTAAACAAATTCTGTGGAAATTTGTTCGAAGCAAAACTCGATCACTCTCCCTTTGATGTGGTGGCTTGGGTAGGTAACTCTGCCCCTTATAAATATGATTTGTCCCGTTTCAACGTTATGAACACCGTAAGTTTTGACCACCCGGATCCGTCTATATTTACCGTGCTTACCTCACCATCTGAGCTGGAAGGTACGGCGAACGTTGACTTCGTTATTTTCCCTCCAAGGTGGATGGTTGCTGAAAATACTTTTCGCCCACCGTATTACCACAGAAATATTATGAGCGAGTTTATGGGGCTAATTGAGGGGATGTACGACGCCAAAGAACACGGTTTTGTGCCCGGCGGCATGAGCCTTCACAACTGTATGACTCCCCATGGCCCAGAAGCTGAAGTATTTGAAAAAGCCTCGAACGCCGAGCTTTCACCGCAGCGTTATGAAAACACGCTGGCGTTTATGTTTGAATCTCGCTATGCCATTGCGCCAACGGAGTTCGCTTTAAACAGTGATATTCGACAACGAGATTATTTGGCGTGCTGGAAAGGCCTTAAAAAGTACTACGATGGTGAAAAATAAGCGCCCTGGGATTAGTAACGTTACGCGTACTGATACCTAAACGAGCAATTGTACTGATTTTTGAACACTACCGACAAGCATCACCTTTGCTTAATAGCATTTATTTTCAAACAGTTAGGGGAAGTTAGCTTTCCCTAACACAGCATCTCATTCACGGGTGAAAACAAATCGTTACAGCTTTGCTTTCCATGCCCAAAATCCCTGAACTCGACACCTATTGCTTGCTTTTTCACTGCGACCTTACAATCAGGTAACAATTATAAAATGTGATTTACGTTGAGGATGTATCGCTATGGCTGATTTGTTTGAAAACCCTATTGGTTTAGACGGGTTTGAATTTTTAGAGTTCACTGCGCCTAAAAAGGGCATGTTGGAACCCATTTTTGAAGCTATGGGCTTTACCCTTGTTGCTCGCCACAAATCAAAAGACGTGGAATTATGGCGTCAAGGCGACATCAATTTATTAAGTAACTACGAAAAGAAATGTCATGCAGCCTATTATGCCGAAGAACACGGTCCATCAGCGTGCGGTATGGCATTCCGCGTTAAAGATTCACAGCACGCATATAAAGAAGTGCTTGCCCGCGGTGCTCAGCCTATGGATACCCATACCGGTCCAATGGAACTGAAACTTCCTGCTATTAAAGGTATTGGCGGTGCGATGCTTTACCTTATCGACCGTTATGAAGGTGAAAATACCATTTACGACATCGACTTCAATTGGATTGAAGGCGTTGATCGCCATCCTGAAGGATGTGGCTTCCATACGCTCGATCACCTCACCCATAATGTGTACCGCGGCCGCATGAATTTCTGGGCAGGGTTCTACGAAAAGCTATTCAACTTTAAAGAAATTCGCTATTTCGATATTAAAGGTGAATACACAGGTCTATTATCGAAAGCAATGACGGCGCCAGACGGTAAAATTCGCATACCGCTAAATGAAGAGGCGGTTGGCGGTGGTGGCCAGATTGAAGAGTTTTTAATGAAATACAATGGTGAAGGTATTCAGCATATCGCTTTCGCTTGTGACGACCTAGTGGCGTGTTTAGACAAGCTTAAAGCGAAAGGCATGAAGTTTATGACGCCTCCACCAAATACCTACTACGATATGCTTGAAGAGCGTCTTCCTGGGCACGGCGAAAACGTAGATGAGCTACAAAAGCGCGGTATTCTATTGGACGGCACAACGGAAAATGGTGAGCCTCGCCTACTGCTTCAGATATTTTCTGAAACCGTTTTCGGCCCAGTATTCTTTGAATTTATCCAACGCAAACAAGATGAAGGTTTCGGCGAGGGTAACTTCAAGGCACTATTTGAGTCGATTGAACGCGATCAGGTAAATCGCGGCGTGCTAAACAAGTAAGTAGATAGCTAACACAATACTAGGGCAGCAAGTTTCGTCACTTGCTGCCTTTTTCATAAAGCGCGCACGCAGCGCCGCTTGGGTCAATAATGACACAAAAGCTGTCTTTGCCATGATGACGTATATCATCCGCCTGTTTTCCACCTTTGGAAGTAACTTCTTTCAACGCGGCATCTAGATTTTCTACGGTAAAGTAATTAATCCATCCGCTTGGGTACTGCGCGTTTACACCCTGCTTATGACAAATGCCGCCCACAGGTGTGCCGTCGGCCTTCATCATGACATAATCATTGTAGCCACCCATATCTATGGGCTCTTTCTTCCATCCCATCACCGCTTCATAAAAGCTGACAAGTTCGTCTGCGTTTTCTACCGTAATATCGCACCATGAAGAATCTGACATTGTCTCTCCCTCTGTTTTTTGTTTAGGGCTGTTGTTTTGTTAGGGCTCTATTTATGGTTGAGGCATTTTTCTAGTCAGCGCTCTTGTTCTGGTTAGAGATCAAATACCCAGTAAGCTACATAACTGATAAGCGCAATGCCCCATTGCTTCAATAAGCAAAACCCAAGACTAAATTAACTACTAACAGTAGTACCTTACTGAATATTTGTTAACTAATAGATCATTTTAATGTACCGATGTTTTAAAGGTAAAAAGGCTAGAGTCTATTGACCTTTGCTGTACATCAAAGATCAACATGTCCAAAAGAGTTCGATCATTTGAATCTCGCGTTTTAGTAATACGCAAATTTCTGAAAAAAGCCATGGTTGTCAAGCTAAGAAATTGCAAAATTACAAAACATTTTTTATTTTAGTTGTAGACATGGCCTGTGGAAAATGCTTGTGAAATTGAGAATGTTATCCACTGAACATTGTTTGTACAGTTTATTTATCCCTTATAATACAAATAGTTACAGCAAAGCCCCAAACTACTCAACAAACTTATCCACAGATTAAGTGGATAACACGTAGCACTTAATCACAGTTAGTGGTTTAATGTGAATATCTTCGAAGTTATCTTTTTTTCGGTTTCTCATGCCCAAACAAACACTTTTAGTCAGAGAATCTTTGTTTACAATTCACAGCTTGGATCCTGAAACCAATATCCCCGCACCTGTACTTAATAGCCCTCTTTTTTTCTTAGGTAAAACAGAAGATGAACTATCTATTGTTGTGCCTGACTCGGTAGACGTACCGTCACTAGATAGTGATGAAGGCTGGCGTGCACTTGAACTGTTAGGGCCTTTGCACTTGTCCATGGTAGGGATCATGGCCCAAATTGGCCAAGTGTTAGCATCAGCAAAAGTGGCCATATTTGTGGTATCAACCTTCGACACTGACTTCTTTTTAGTAAAAGACAATAAACTAAAAGATGCCATTAGTGCGCTTAAGAAAGCTGGCTATTCGGTAAGTGAGGACGTTTAATACCGTGAATGCTAAGCAACTACAATATGCACCAGACAGCTTTACCAAGCAGTTTGTAACTTTAAGCCCATTTTCAGGGCAAGTGGTTTCACTCTCACACATTGACGATCCCTATTATAAAAGTGGCCTTATGGGGCCTGGTGCAGCAATAAGCTCAACATCAAATACTGTCTTATCGCCTTTCGCTGGTAAAGTATTGAGCGTTTCCCCGCTAGATTACGCTATCGACATACAGTCTAGCGCGGGCCTTAAATGCAAGATTAAATATGGTGGCGATACTAGTCATTTGCATGGCGCACAATTCGCCTGTTCTTTGAAGCGGGGCGATGAAATAAGGCTTAAACAAGTACTTTTTACCGTGAACGCTGCATGGCTAAAGCAGCGCGGTGTTAGCAATACCTGTTCAATGACGTTGCTTAATGCAAATGCGCTTATCGGCGTGGTGCCTACACATCAAAAGTTTGTCGAAGCGGGCGAAGATACGTTGTTGACACTTTACCTCTAAGGCCTGTTGACCTAATTGTAAAACAGGCTTTCAGCCCTGAGTGATTTACTATTAAAAATCATCGCAAGTGAGTTTATCAACGTATCAACAGCTTGTATGATGGAGCACATTGAAAAACAAAAATGTACAGGCGCACTGTTTTCGGGCTATTGCGGTTTTCTATTTTCTCTAGCTCTTCGAAACAGCGCCACATAATGGCACTGTTCTAACCAGCGTCTTTCATTTACAAACAACAAAGTAGTACGGAATAAATCACCATGAGCACAATCCTTTATGGGATCCCAAACTGTGACACCATTAAAAAAGCAAAAAAATGGTTAGTAGACAACGATATCGCTTTCACATTTCACGATTACCGCAAGGACGGGATAGATAACGACTTTCTTGTACGAGCAGAGTCTGAGCTTGGCTGGGAAGCAATGCTCAACAAACGCGGCACGACTTTTCGCCAGCTAGAAGAGCAAGAGAAAGCGAATCTAGATAAAGATAAAGCACTGGCCCTGCTAGAGCTTCATCCTGCCATGGTTAAACGCCCTATCCTTGTTCATGACAACGCGTTTTATATTGGCTTCAAACCCGCGCAGTATGAGGAAATATTTTGTTAAACGACTCTGTTATTGAAATTGCTAAACAATTAATAAACCGCCGTTCTGTAACGCCAGAAGACGCAGGTTGCCAAGAAGCCATGGGCGAGTTTTTAGGTGCTTTAGGGTTTAATAATGAAACCATGGTATTTGAAGACACGACGAACCTTTGGTCTCGCAGAGGTAAAGAAGGCCCGGTATTTTGTTTCGCAGGCCACACTGATGTAGTGCCTAGTGGCCCTGAGTCAGCATGGAAAACACCGCCATTTACCGCGACAGAAGTTGACGGCTATCTGCATGGGCGGGGCGCAGCTGACATGAAAGGCAGTCTTGCCGCTATGCTAGTAGCCACCCGCGAGTTTGTGAACAAATACCCTGATCACAAGGGAAGTATTGCGTACCTTATTACTAGCGACGAAGAAGGCCCTTTTATAAACGGTACCACCCGCGTTATTGATACCCTTGAAGCCCGCAATGAAAAAATTGATTGGTGTATTGTTGGCGAACCCTCTTCAACCGACGAAGTAGGCGATATTGTTAAGAATGGCCGTAGAGGTTCATTAACGGGTGATTTAGTAGTAAAAGGTGTCCAAGGCCATGTCGCCTACCCTCATTTAGCTAAAAATCCTGTTCACAGTGCAATGGCGGCCCTTGACGAGCTAGCTAAATCTCATTGGGATAACGGTAACGACTTTTTCCCTCCCACCAGCTTCCAGATATCAAACATTCACGCGGGTACAGGTGCGGGCAATGTGATCCCGGGCGAGATGCACGTTTGCTTCAACTTCCGTTTTTCAACGGAAGTAACCGACCAAATTCTCATTGAGAGAGTCACGGCAATTTTGGAAGCCCACGAACTGGAGTACGAGATTAAATGGACGTTTAACGGTCAACCCTTTTTGACCGATACGGGTGCCCTGTTAGAAGCCACTCAAGGTGCAATAGCGGCGGTTAAAGGAACACCTACCGTGCTGTCTACTGCTGGCGGTACATCAGATGGTCGCTTTATCGCGCCAACAGGTGCACAAGTGATAGAGCTAGGCCCGGTGAATGCCACTATTCACAAAATTGACGAGTGCGTGAAAATGTCTGATCTTGAACAGCTTGCTGATATGTACTTCGGTATCCTAGAACGCTTGCTGGCTAAATAGCCGCTATTGATGGTTATGAATCAAGTGCCAGAAAAAGCGTGGTTAGGCCAGCACAACGACTATCTCGTTGATGCTGGCAACGGCCATAGACTGCATCGCGACGTGATATCGCCGTTTCTTGCCATGCAAGATGCTGCGCAAAAAGACGGTATAGACTTACAGTTGGTCAGTAGCTTTCGAGATTTCGACAGGCAAACTGCCATTTTTAACCGCAAATGGGCAGGTCAAGCACAGCTTCTTGATACCAACGGTGATGAACTGCCATTCGAGGCACTAAGCGATAATGAAAAGCTACATGCTATTTTGACATGGTCAGCACTTCCCGGCGGCAGTCGCCACCATTGGGGCACTGACATCGATGTGTACGACAGAGCTGCCGTGCATAACTGGGGGGGCAAGTTTAATCTTGTCGAAAGCGAATACCTTTCTGGCGGACCGTGCCATGCCCTTTCATGTTGGCTAGCTGACAATATGGAACAGTTTGGCTTTTATCGTCCTTTTTCGGTTAATACGGGTGGCGTCGCAGTAGAGCCATGGCATTTAAGCTTTCGAAACACAGCGTGTGCTTTCGAAAATGCCAGGCACTTAGATGGCTTTACGAAAGCCATCGAACAAAGCGATATAGAAGGCAAAACATGTATTTTGCCACAGCTACCTAGCTTGTATAATCGCTACGTATTGAACAAAGGGCTGTAGCCTACGGGATTTTTATGAGTACTACCTGGGTCATCATCATTATTGTTTTAGTGTTGGGCGTTGTGATTGGGAATATCACGCTGCTTAAATACAGTGCTAGATTTAAATTTCCGACACCTTCTAAACCTTATGATGATAGTGACGACGATTCAAACAAGGACAGTGAAAGCGCGAATACATCCGTTAAAGACCAAGATAAAGACAGCAACCCCCCAATGAAATAACCCTATTCTGATAGCGTCAATCGCGGCATTTTAATCGAAGCCTAAGTAAAGCTTTTATAATTCGAGGCTTTTATAATTAGAGGCTTTTATAATTAGAAGCTTTTACCCATTGTTTATGCCGAGGCGGGCACTTGAGTATTAGGGCTCTCAATTATTCATTCACAAATCACTTTTCACATTTAAACACACTCTAAGAGGTTCTAGACGTGTCTAAAAAACAATCCTTACTGGGCAATATCGGCGTACAAGTTGTCATTGCCATGATTATTGGTACCGCGGTTGGTGCCTTTATGGGTGAAAGCGCTGAAATGTTCGCACCGCTGGGTGCCATTTTTATCAATTTAATTAAAATGCTGGTCATTCCACTGGTAGCAGTAGCGCTTATCTCTGGCGCTGCGGGGCTTGGCAACAGCACTAATGCAGGAAAAGTGGGGCTATCTACCCTTGCTTATTTTGCGTTAACGTCAGCACTTGCCGTAACACTGGCCCTCATTATGGGTGAAGTGTTTAAGCCAGGAATAGGTATCGACGTTTCTGCGGTAGAAGGTATGTTCTCTGGTGAATACGCCTCTAAAGGTGAGCTACCTTCATTTTGGGCTACCGTTACGGGTATGATCCCCACTAACGTATTTGCCTCGTTAACCAACGCGAACATTCTTCAAATTCTGGTGTTTTGCTTGTTCTTTGGCCTCGCCCTTTCTAAACAGCCTAAAAAGAACCGCGAGCCTATTTTAAATGGCGTGAACACTATCGTTGATGCCATGGTGTGGATGATCAACTGTGTGATGAAAATCGCGCCTATCGGCGTATTTGGTTTAATGGCAGAGGCCGTAGGAACATTTGGTTTTGCCGCGCTCATGGTGGTATTCAAACTCTTCTTGGTATTTACTGCGGCGATTTTAGTATTTGGTTTTGTGGTTTACCCCCTTTTGGTACAGCTATTTACAAAAACGTCGGCTAAATCATTTCTCGTGGCTATGAAAAAGCCTCAGGCGGTAGCTCTTTCGACCGCGTCATCCATGGCGACACTGCCGGTTACTATGAATACAGTAGAGAATGAGCTAGGTGTAAGAAACGCAACGGCATCTTTTGTACTGCCGTTAGGCGCCACCATCAACATGAGCGGAAATGCCATTTATTATGGCTTGGTAGCGGTGTTTTTTGCGCAGCTTTTCAATATAGATTTATCAATGGGTGCATATGTTGCCATCATCCTAACCTCTACCCTTGGCGCGGTTGGTCAAGCGGGCGTTCCTGGGCCATCATTCTTAGTCGTTGCCGTGTTGCTTGCTGCTGGCATTCCCATTGAAGGTTTACCCCTGCTATTTGCCTTGGACAGAATTTTCGACATGATCCGCACTGCGCTAAATATTACGGGTGATGCAGCATGCGCAGTTATCGTAGATACGATTGCCATTGATGCTGATGCTATTGAAGAGCAGCCAATAGAAAATACGGCCAAGTAAAGCTGCGCTTTACAGCAAAAGAAAAAGGTGGCCTTTGCCACCTTTTTAGTCTTGTTAGCAACGCGGACAACACGCTACTGTGATTGTGTAGCGCCTTTGTTTTTCACATACTTTTCAAGCCACTGATCTTGTTCCCAAAGCGTGTGTAAAACACTTTCCTTGGCACGATATCCATGACTCTCTTTAGGCAACATAACTAAACGTGTCACAGCACCTAAGCCTTTAAGCGCGTTAAAATAACGCTCACTTTGCATTGGGTATGTACCGGAATTATTATCAGCCTCACCATGAATAAGTAAAAGCGGGGTCTTCATTTTTTCAGCATGCATAAATGGCGACATGGTGTAATACACCTCTGGGGCATCCCAGTAATGGCGCTCCTCTGACTGAAAACCAAATGGTGTGAGTGTGCGGTTGTAAGCACCAGAACGTGCAATTCCTGCGGCAAATAAGTCAGAGTGCGACAACAGGTTTGCCACCATAAACGCACCATAACTATGCCCGCCCACTGCAACACGCGCTGGGTCAATAATTCCTTTTTGGTCAAGTGCATCTATCGCCGCTTTTGCATTAGCAACGAGCTGAGGCCTAAAGGTATCGTTTGGCTCTTCATCGCCCTCTCCTACGATAGGGAATGAAGCATCGTCCAATACAACGTAGCCCTTGGTAACCCAATAAATAGGTGAACCGTACCACGGGTAAATGAATCGATTGGGGTTTTGCGTGTTTTGACCTGCGCTTGACTTGTCCTTAAATTCTTCTGGATAAGCCCATAAGATCATAGGGTAGCGCTTGCCTTGCTCATAGTCTGTTGGCAAATACAAAGTGCCTGTTAAGTCCAATCCATCGTTACGCTTGTACGTAATCACTTCTTTTTTAACGTTTTGAATGCTTTCAAACGGGTTTTCAAAGTGTGTTAATTGCGTCAACGTGTTGTTTTTTAAATTGCGGAAATAGTAATTAGGGTAGTCACGCTTAGACTCAATTCTTACCAACAGGCGATCGTTTTTAATATTGAAATCACGTAAGTCCTCAAATTTGTCTGTGTACGCGCTTTTATATACGCGCGATGTTTCAAGGGTTTCTAAATCTAACTTATCCAAGAATGGGAACTGTCCTTCAGGTGTAAACCCATCCCCTAACAAAAACGCATTATTTCCTTCTACTGCTAGCACATCTTTAAAATAGTCATTTTTACGGGTAACAAAGTTGCCAGGGTCGCTGTATTTATCTTGATAGCTTCGATTTGAAATAATTTGCGCAGACTGACTTTGGTCTGGGCTAAACAAGTACGTTTTAATATTGCGCGTATTCCACCAATAATCCATGGCGATGGCAACGCTATCGTTATTCCAAATGAAGCGGTAGAACCTGTCTTCTGTTTTAAGAATTTGCTCTGCTTCACCGTTAAACGGTGCTTCCAGCTGCATAAGTTTATCGCGGTGCGTCACCTCGACTTCTGGGTCGCCCCCATCAAGCGCTTCGGCATACACAATTGTATTAGGTTTGTCGTTGCGCCATTGAACATCACGTGGCCCCGTTCGAACAGCCATAAAACCTTGTGGTAGGTCTTCAATAAGCGGAACGTCTACGAGCGTTTTTACTAGCTTGCCCTTTTTATCGTATAAGTTAATGCTGTGCCCAAAGCGCTGATAGGTCACTAAATAAGAAAATGGCGCTTTATATTCCTCGACCATCACATAGTCGCCGGCGGGAGAAACGCTAACATCGCCATACATACCTGATGCAAGCCAAGGTGAAGCCTTGCCTTTTAGTGGAACCTTATAAATTTCAGACCGCGCTAGTTGCTCAAAATTAAACTCGTCGTTTTTGTTTTTGAGTAAGTCTTGGTAGGTGCGGTTTTGTGCTTTTTTGCCGTCACTTACTGAAATCGTTGGGCCGCTTGGCACGGCAACACTGGTATCGATTAACGCTTTTCTGTCTTTCGGTACGACTTTAGCCAAAAGAGAACGACTATCCGCATTCCAGTTCAACGTATCGCTCATATTTGCATTGATAGGTTTGTCAAAGACCTTTCTGGCGGTTGCTGCTTCAATATCAAGCACCCAAAGTTCAACGCCTTTCTTTGCTGTATGAGTAAATGCCATGTAGCGCTGATTAGGGGACCAAGTAAAATTGGTTAACCGAGGCGCTTCTGGCATACCTTTAATAGTAAGGCTATCGTTACTACCTACCCGCTGAACCTGAAGATTGTTGTAATACGTTACGCGGCTTCCAATGTTAGTAGTAGGGTCAATTCTTAGCCCTGCTAAACGAAGCTCTTCTTTCGATAAGTCTTCTATCGACTTATAGTTGTCGCGAAACAACAGCACCATATTCTGTTGTGCATCGTCTACCAGTGTCGCTGGAGCTAGTGTAACGTCAACCAAATCGAGAATTTCTTTAGACGGCTTTTGATATTTCAGTGCGTCCTGCGCAAATAGCTGACAGGAGCATGCGGCGAGTAGGACAAACATCCATTTTCTTAGCATTACATTTCCTTAGTTTGAACTTTTGAGGGTAGATAGGAACGAAAAAGCGAGGTATTGCCGTCGTTATGAACAACTGGCGAAAACCTCGCTTCGATCAAGTAGGTAATTGCATACTTTGAGGTGTGCGAGCTTTTTGATTTTATAAAGGGGTTGTTTTCACCGCGGTACCGCTAATGCTCACCATAAGCATACTGCCTTTATCGCCAATCACTTGATAGTCTAAGTCGATGCCAACCACAGCATTTGCGCCCATGCTTCTCGCCTCGTGCTCAAGCTCAGTAAACGCTAACTTACGTGCGGTGGTTAACTCTTCTTCATACGATCCAGAACGACCGCCAACGATATCGCGAATAGAAGCGAAAAGATCTTTAAATACGTTTGCGCCCATCACGGCCTCGCCCACAACAATACCGTAATAAGCTTCAATTTTATGCCCTTCAAGCGTTGGGGTAGTTGAAACAATCATGCGTAACTCCTTTTAATGTGAACTGTTTATTTGTCGCTATTAAGGGCGTGCGCCCTCTAGCTGTTGTCTTCAAACCACTGCTTAACGGACTGAACAAGTGCCTGAGCATCGTTAGTGTTATATGCCACTGCTGGCTGGTTGCCCCATACCGGTTTTGGCCACGCACAATCATTTTCAAAACGTGCGACGTGATGAACATGAAGCTGCCTTACCACATTGCCTAGTGCTGCCACATTAAGTTTAAGTGGTGAAAACAAGGACTGCATGGCTTTTGATGCCAATGCAGACTCTTTGAGTAAAGTAATCTGCTCTTCTTCAGACAAATCGATAATTTCCGCAATATCATTTTTCATTGGCACTAAAATGAGCCACGGAAACTGACTATCATTCATCAACAGTACACGACACAGCGAAAGATCACAGACAAAAAATGTATCATTGTGTAAACGGCTATCAAGTTTAAACATCTAGCTTATCCAACGTAGTAGGCACAACGGTTAACAAGGCGCGTTGCCCAATGGCCACTTTTGCATTCGGGAAAACAATGGCTTCGCCGTCCTGCTCTGCTATGTACTCTTTACCCGGTTCAGAAGCCAATACCGTGCCTTTAGGGTAGTCAGTGAAGTTTGGCGTATCGTCATCGAAATGTAGCGTAAACTGTTCTTCGTTTCGGTTTATAACTTGGTTCACGCGATAAATATCAAGGTCACCCATCTCAACCGTTGGCGCGTACTCGGTTTGAGTAATTAGCTGCGTTATCGCTTGTTTCGCATCTTCAAATCGACGCATATCGTTTTGCCCAAATGGACGCACTTTGCCAAGTTCAACCGTAAACGCGTGCGCGTTGTATCGATATGACGAGAAATAGCTAAAGGTCGTTGTCGAACTTTCCGACAGCAATATGGTTTTCACGCCACACGCTGCGAGAAATGCCAGCTGCCCTTTGCTGTGTATTCTGTCATGAAGATAAGGATATACCGCAAACTTTTCATTTTTTGAGGCGCGAATTGCTGTGTGTAGGTCGTAGTGATATCGGGTGCCCTCACCCGCTTCAAAGAAAGACGCCACAGCATCTTCGAGCTGTTTAGCACGAACGCGCTCTGCGTTCACTAAACCTTCGCCCTTCGAGTGTGCACCGCTAAACAAGCGGTTCATGTTCTCCTCAACGAAACGCTCTGCAATATCCATCGCTGGCAGGTTGCCAAATAAGAACAAAACATCATGTGCCAGCGTTATGTTCCCTGTAAGGATCCCCTTAACCAAATCATCACAGATTTCGATAGGTGCGGTTTCATTACCGTGCACACCACACGATAAAACAATGCGTTTATTAGGCTTAGAGGTTGGCTGTACTGAAAAACTGATAATGCCAGGTGCGGTAATATTGACGAGCGTACCATTAGCTAATGTAAATTGATGAGAGCGTTCAAATAATGCGGAATTACGGCGAGAAAGTGTTAAAAATTGGCCGCTTTCGATAAGTTCTTGCATAAGTGTGAGCTTTGTCTACGTTGTCTAATCTCGAATGCTTCCAGTGTACCCAGACAGGCCTTCAAAATCACGTTATCTCACTGTTTAATTCCCAGTAGCTGTAAGCATTGAACAACGGAACTACAGATTGCCGCACTTTCAGGTACTACGCTTGAGCGCGTCTAGGCGAGTTGCCGATAATTATCTCTTGTTGGGTAAGCTGCACGAAATCATCGAATGGAATGGCGCGAGAGAACAGGTATCCCTGCCCTTGTGTAACCCCTATTTCTCTAAGTATGTGAAGCTGCTCTACGGTTTCTATGCCCTCGGCTACTACACAGCACTCTTTTGCATGCCCTATCACTTTCGCTGCTTCAATAATGGCGCGATTAACAGGGTGAGCTTCAAGTTCCATCACAAAAGACTTATCGATTTTCAGCGCATCCAAATCCAGATCTCGAATATAGGCAAGATTTGAATACCCTTTACCAAAATCATCTACAGAAATAGATACGCCTAAGCTTCGCAGCTCATCTAACTGCTTTTTCACCATTAATGAATTAGACAGTGCCACGTCCTCGGTAAGCTCCAGCTCAATTAACGAAAGCGGCATTGAATAGGTACGACTCAGCATCGTCAGGGTTGGAACTAACTGGTTGTCGTATAACTGTGTGGGAGAAATATTCACAGACAGCATTAAAGACCGCTTCATTAGGTCCAATTCCGAGAGCGCCCTAAAGGCTTGCTCAAGCGTCCAGTAGCCCAGTTCGCTCATCATATTATACGACTCGGCCGCTTCGATTAGCGGACCTGGAAATAAGACGCCATCAAGAGGGTGATTCCAGCGAAGTAAGCACTCAGCCCCCACTACTTCTAGCGTTGTCAGATCGACTTTTGGTTGATAGTAAAGCTCGAGTTCATTTTGTGCTAATGCACGTTTTAAATCTGCTTTTAGCGCCAAACTTCTGCCCGTGTCGGTTTTGTCTGACTTAGTCAACGCGAAGTAATTTTCGTATTTGTTTTCTTTTGCTTGTTTTAAAGCCGTTTCCGCTCGGGAAACAAAGGAAGTGATATCAAAGTCATTCTTAATACTGCACACCACACCTACGTTAAAGTCTGCAATAAAAGCCGTACCATCATAATGCATAGGCGTTTTGAAATGCTCGACTAAGCGTTCGAACATTTGTCGCATTACGGTTTCATTACTTTCATTAGGAAAAACGATGCCAAAAACATCACCACTGATACGGCCAATCGACACCGCAGTTCCAAATAGGAGTTGGATGCGGTTGGCTATTTCAAGTAAAAAGCGGTCGCCTACATGAATGCCCAGACTGGTTGTCACATCAGAAAAACGTACTACATCGACCAGCATCAATGAAATAGAAGCACTGCGAGACGCTTGCTTCGAAATGCTATCGATAAACGCATAGCGATTGGGAATGGTTGCCAGTGATGTATGTTGGCTCATGATGTTTTCCTTGAGCTTTACGCTTCGAGGTACTAAAAACAACTAGTTATATAAAACCATGGCGCTACGAAAGGCGCAACGACAGTAACGTATTATTTTGCATACCGTCTTATACTTTTGTACAACATTAACCTAATATTGGACAAAAAACATGGCTGTAGTACTTATTTCTGGTGACGTTAAGAACAAACTGTGCCGTATTTTGAACCCAATACGAAACAATGAAGAAGTATTTAGAGGGTAATAAAAAACCCGGCGAGTGTACCACTGCCGGGCTATTTCTTTACGGTTCTGCGATTAGCTTTCAATCTTACACGGTGAAAGTTTCCAAACGCGTTCTACGTAGTCACGAATTGAACGATCTGAGGTAAATTTACCCATCTTCGCTGTATTAATGATAGCCATTTCTGCCCAACGCTCTTTGTCGCGGTATGCAGCATCAACTGCAATTTGTGCATCAGAATAAGCACGGAAATCTGCAAGCACCATGTACGGGTCACCGTTATCAAGTAAGCTTTGCTTAATTGACACCAATGCACCTGGTTTACCTGGCGTAAAGTAATCCGTTTCTAACCAATCCAGCACAGCTTTAATTTCTGGATCTTTATAGTAGTAGTCATGTGGGTTATAGCCATTCGCCTTAAGCTCGTTCACTTCTTCTACTGTAAGTCCGAAGATAAAGATGTTGTCATCGCCCACTTCTTCAGCAATTTCAACATTTGCACCATCAAGTGTACCAATAGTTACCGCACCGTTCAGTGCAAGCTTCATATTACCGGTTCCTGATGCCTCTTTACCTGCCGTACTGATTTGCTCAGATACGTCTGCCGCTGGAATCATTTTTTCAGCAAGTGATACACGGTAGTTTGGTAAGAATGCTACTTTAATCTTGTTATTTACGCGCGGATCGTTGTTGATCTTATCCGCTACCTTGTTAATAGCGAAGATAATATCTTTCGCAAGCTTGTAGCCCGGTGCGGCTTTAGCACCAAACACAAATACACGCGGGTGCATATCGTAATCAGGGTTTTCTAGAATACGACGGTATAGCGCCATAATATTCAGAAGCGCTAAGTGTTGACGCTTATACTCGTGCAAACGCTTAATCTGCACATCGAAAATGGCGTTAACGTCTACTTCTATATCAAGTGACTTGCGAATTTCCTCTGCTAGCAACTCTTTGTTCTCAAGCTTCACTTTCATGAACTGTTTCTGGAACGTTTTATTGCTCGCAAATTTAGCTAACCCTTGCAGTTTGTCTAAGTCGCGCGGCCAGTCTTCACCAATCTTTTTATCGATTAGCTTAGACAGCGCTGGGTTACACGCTTTCAACCAGCGGCGTGGTGTAATACCGTTGGTTACGTTAGTTAGCTTACCTGGATACAGTTCATCGAACTCTGGGAACAGAGACAACTTAACAAGACGCGAGTGCATTTCTGCCACACCGTTAACAGCAAATGAACCGATTACCGACAGGTGGCCCATACGAACCATCTTCTCGTTACCTTCTTCAATGATTGAAAGCTTAGCTTTCATGGCATTGTCGCCAGGCCACTTCTTATCAACCTCTGCCATAAAGCGGTGGTTAATTTCATAAATGATTTCTAGATGACGAGGAAGGATCTTCTCAATCATGCGCGCAGGCCACTTTTCAAGTGCCTCTGGCAGCAAGGTGTGGTTGGTATATGCAAATACTTTTGTACAAATCCCCCACGCTTCATCCCAGCCAAGCTCTGCGCGGTCAACAAGAATGCGCATTAGCTCTGGTATAGAAATAGCTGGGTGCGTGTCGTTTAGCTGAATAACAACCTGATCGGCGAAACGGCTCCAATCGTCACCATGAGCACGCTTGTAACGACGGATAATGTCTTTAAGCGAGCACGAGCAGAAGAAGTACTGCTGAATAAGACGCAGCTCTTTACCCGCTTCGGTCTCATCGTTTGGATAAAGTACTTTTGAAATCGTTTCAGCTGATACATTTTCACGCTGTGCATCAACATAACCACCAGCATTGAATACGTCCCAATTGAAGTAGTCTGACGCTTCTGACTGCCACAACCGCAGTACGTTTACGGTTTTACCTTCGTAGCCTACAACCGGAATGTCCCACGGCACACCTTTTACAATTGAGCCAGGGTGCCATTCTTTCAGCACTCGTCCGTTGTCGCCGTATTTAGTCTCTACATAGCCGTAAAGCGATACTTCTTGAATAGATTCTGGACGGCAAATTTCCCATGGATTACCGTAGTCACGCCAGCTATCTGGACGCTCGATTTGCGCACCGCTTTTAATTTCTTGGCGGAACAAACCGTGCTCGTAATGAATACCATAACCTATTGCAGGTAATTCCATTGTCGCCAGTGAGTCGATGAAGCAAGCCGCTAGTCGGCCAAGGCCACCATTACCTAGCGCCATATCAGGCTCTTCTTCAAGAATGTCTGAAATTTCAACACCTAGCTCTTTCAACGCGCCACTAGCCACATCGAATAAGCCAAAGTTTTGCAGGTTGTTTGAAAGCAAACGGCCCATTAGGAATTCAGCAGAGAAGTAATGAACGGCGCGGGTGTCGTTCAGGTAATGACTTTTCTGGGTTTTGCGTAACCCTTCAAGTACTTGTTCTTGAATTGCAGCACACGTTGCTTTCCACCAAGCGTGATTGTTTGCTTTGTTTTCGTCGGTGCCTAGCGTGCAGTGTAAGTGTTTAATAACCGCTGCTTTGAATGCAGCCTTATCGATCACTGGAGAGGGTTGCGTCTTGGTCGCTTTTGCGTTCATTTTGCGTCTCACTCTTAAGTAGAAGCGGTGTTTACACACCGAAAACGTAATTTAATTACAGAATAACTTCAGAATATGACAGCAATATAGCAGCGCTTAAACGATTATGTTGTAATAATTTTGTTAAAATAACAAAAAATCGCATGAATTCGTATGCATTCATGCGATTTTTAACAATTAATTTACAAAAAGGAATTTAAAATGATTTATTTTTGTACTTATTTAATTATTTTTCCGACTAAGGCTTCGGCTTCAGCAATTAGATCCTGTAAGTGGCTTTCACCGTTAAAGCTTTCCGCATAAATTTTATAAATTTGTTCGGTGCCAGAAGGACGCGCTGCGAACCAGCCATTTTCTGTCGATACTTTAACGCCACCAATTGCCGCGTTATTACCTGGCGCATGGGTTTGAACGGCAGTGATAGGCTCGCCCGCCAACGTATCGCTAGTGACGACAGATGCATCCATCGCCGAAAGCTTTTGCTTTTGTTCAAGGGTTGCTGCCACGTCAACACGGCTGTAAACCGGCGCTGCAAATTTTTCCGTTAGCGCTTTGTAGTGCTCGCCAGGATCTTTGCCTGTGATGGCTAGGATTTCAGCTGCCAGCAAACAAAGAATAAAACCGTCTTTGTCTGTCGCCCAGGTGCTTCCATTGCGTTCAAGGAAAATTCCACCAGCACTTTCTTCACCCGCAAAACCAATGGTACTGTTTGATAAACCATCAACAAACCATTTAAAGCCTACCGGCATTTCAGCTAAAGGTTTACCTAAACTGCTGGCTACGCGGTCAATCATACTGCTAGACACCAGTGTTTTACCGATATTTAAATCGCTAGGCCATTCTGGACGGTGGGTATAAAGGTAGTTAATAGCCACGGCCAAATAATGGTTTGGGTTCATTAGGCCCGCACTTTTGCACACAATACCGTGACGATCGAAGTCAGGATCATTGCCCCAAGCTAAGTCAAAGTTATCTTTCAGCTCGATAAGCCCTGCCATCGCATAGGCAGACGAACAATCCATGCGAAGCTTACCGTCTTTGTCACGGCGCATAAAACCAAACTGTGGGTCAACCGCGTCGTTAACAACGGTAATGTCCAAGCCATATTTATCTGCAATTCGCGACCAATAACCTATGCCTGCACCACCTAATGGATCAGTACCTAACTTCAAGTTAGCTTTTGCAATCGCTTCCATGTCGATAACGCTTGCAAGGTCTTCAATATAAGGTTCCATGAAGTCTTCTTCACGAACCAATTTGCGCGCGGTAGCTTGACGAATATCAATGCGCTTAACGTTTTTATTGCCATCGGCAATTAGTTCATTCGCGCGTTCCTGAATTTGCTTGGTTACGTCGCTATCGGCAGGTCCACCATGAGGCGGGTTGTACTTAAATCCACCGTCTGAAGGAGGGTTATGAGAAGGCGTAATGACGATACCATCTGCCTTGTCGGTGTTACCTGCGCGATTGTAGCGAATAATAGTACGTGAAATAACAGGTGTCGGCGTATAGCCCATGCTTTCATTGTCTGCGCGCTGCACGACAACATTGACACCGTTTGCGCACAAAACTTCGATAGCGGTAATCATGGCAGGCTCAGATAACGCGTGGGTATCTTTACCAACGAACAGCGGACCGTCGATACCTTCTTGTTTACGATACTCTACCAATGCTTGGCAAATTGCACTGATGTGGGTATCGGTAAACGTAGCGTTGGAAGCTGTACCTCTGTGACCTGACGTGCCAAAAGAGACCGCTTGACCCGGGTCATTCATATCCGGTTTATAGCTGTAATACTGGCTCACTAACTGCGCTACGTTAATGAGTTGCTCTTTTGCTGCATGCTGTCCAGCCTGCGGATGTAATGCCATGAAAAAAATCCTTATTTAGAAGTTTCGTTGTTCTATACCTTGGCTTGCTATTTACCTTCTGAAGAGAAACGCGCAATCACGGTTTCAATAACATCGGGTTGATAGCCTAAGTTACGCAAAACTTGTTCCAGCATATTCGTTTTCTTGGCAGTATTGTTATTTGTTACCACCCAGAACGGGCTATCAGGGATAGCTTTAGGATTAGTACTGCTGCCGTTTTCCAACAATGCCGCCTTACTTGTCGCAAAGTACGTACGGTTTTTACCTTTTATACTTTCAACACGAGTAAAGTTTTCTGCATTAAGCTTGTGCGCTGCACTCAAAACAAACAGGAATTGATCAACGCGCTTGGTAAATGTGCCTAATGCATCTTTTGACACCGCTTCAAGAATGTCTCTTTTCGAGTGAGATTCTGTTGCTGGCGTTACTGAAGAAACTTCCGAAACCTTTTTAGCTGTCCTTGAGCTCGCTGGCGCTTTTGCTGCCGTTGCTTTAGCTGGAGCTTTCTTCGCTGCAGCCTTTGGCGCTGCTTTAACTGCTGAACTGGCTGTCGCTTTAGAAGGCGCTTTGGTTTGTACTTTAGTCGCCACTTGAGTTTCAACTTCGGGTGTTGACTCACTTGCGTTATCTGCGGTTTCTACAACGTCTGTACTTTTTGGTTCGCTTGTTTTTACAGATGTAGATGAAGCGCCACCATGCTGGACACCTTGGGACACGGCACCGTCTTCAGGCAAAAGTAAACGTCTTAAAATTTGTGATGCACTCTCACCAATATGCTTCGTTTGGCTGGCGATGAAGGCATATAAATCGTCATCTATTTCAATGCTTTTCATAACTACTTCCTTTTTAAGAGGCACCATTATAGACAACACAGATAAACTACGCAGCACTTAATAACAGATGTTTTGCGGGAATCTATGCTAATAAGATAAGAAAGTGACGTTTTACTGCTTCCCAACCCGTCGTATTTGCTGTCGATAAAGTCCATCTAAGCCGTTTTTACTTTTTCAAAAATAGACGTCGCCTTAACAACATTAAGAACATAGGAGAAACAACGCTACGAACCATCAAGTCGCTGATATACCTGCGTATAAAATTTAACAGGTAATTCAATAGAAAGCCTTTCACTATCGTTGCTATTATTAAGAAGTAGTGACCTTCGAAACACCACATTGTCGGCACTCGTTACCGTTCGCTAAATATGTAAGCTAGAACATGAACTCAGACATAAACTTAAACACCATTGCGCAACATCCTTAGAAAAGCCTTAATCGCTTTCTCACTGTTCAATACGTAGTGTGACAGAGTAACTTTAAACTTAAGTGACAATTATATGCGCCAAGACATCATCAGTGTACAGCGGGCTCTTAGTCAGAAAATTATTGGTAAAGATCACCAGTTAAAACTCGCAATAACTTGTTTACTTGCCAATGGCCACTTATTAATTGAAGACTTACCGGGAATGGGTAAAACCACCCTTTCTCATGCGCTTTCCCAAGTTTTTGGCCTTCAATATTCTCGCATTCAATTTACTTCAGACTTACTCCCATCAGATATGTTGGGCGTAAACATTTTTCATAGTAATGAACAAGACGAGGCAAAGCGCTTTTCATTTAGACACGGCCCTATTTTTAGCCAAGTGGTGTTAGCGGACGAGCTAAACAGAGCCAGTCCCAAAACACAAAGCGCCCTGTTAGAAGCGATGGAAGAGCGACAAGTAAGTATCGATGGTGTAACCCACGCGCTACCCTCTCCATTTTTTGTTATTGCTACACAAAACCCAAGCTATCAATCGGGCACTTATCCCTTGCCAGAGTCCCAACTTGACCGTTTCTTTATGCGTATCTCTTTGGGCTATCCAGCGTGGGAAGCAGAAAAAGCCATGCTATTGCAACAGGATGCATCAGCACCGCTTGCACAAATACTAAATGAGGAAAATTTGCGCGAGATGCAACGAGAGGTAGCCGCTATTCATACCAGCGATGCCATTATTCATTACATTCTAAGATTGGTGAGTGAAAGTCGAGAAAGTAATGATTACCCTAATCCCCTATCGCCACGAGCGAGTAGAGCGATACTCCAAGGTGCCAAAGCCTGGGCGTTTGTTTCCGGAAAATCATATGTTACTCCAGAAGATGTACAGGCCGTCTTCGTGGCCATTACCGCTCATAGGCTAACATTGTCTTCACATCAGTTGGCACAAGGGCAGCAAGCGCATGCTTTTGACGGTGAAAAACTGAGCCAGAAATTACTCGATAGTATTGACCCACTGGCAGCCTAGCATTCATGAATTTTCGGAGCGCTAAAGGTGCGTAGAATGCCAGCTTCACTTTCGAATTACCTACAACGTAGGCTATTAAAGTGGTTAGACAGGCGAGTTCCGGCTTCTCACGAACATCACCTCAACTTAAACAGTATTTTTATATTGCCGAGCGGATTCGGTTGGTCTTTTATTATTCTATCGCTGTGTTTGTTTTTACTTGGCACTAACTACCAAAACAACTTGATGTTGCTGCTTAGCTATTTGTGCTTAAGCATTATGCTATTAACGCTGTTTTACACTCATCAAAACTTTGCGCGTTTAGCGCTTAAAGCGACGCCCCCCAGTCCATTTCACTGTAACTTACAGGGTGAATTGCAGCTTCAGGTTATCCCTCACGCGGCAGCGCCAACGAAAACGTGCAATGGTGTATTAGCAATAAAGTGGCTAAATACAGCGCGCCCCATGGAAACCGCTGTTCATGCAAGCAATCAAGACACCTCAGTGGATCAGCAGACGTACAGCTTTTCTTTAAACGACAATGAAGTTACGGATACAAGACAAACGCAAACCCTCAGCGTGCCTCTTCCAATACCAGTACGGGGGCGATTTGCACTGGGCAGACTAACCATTGCATGCGATTTTCCGTTAGGATTATACAAATGCTGGACCCACCTCGATTTTGACCAACAGGTTACTGTCTATGCAAAACCTCAAGAAGGTCCGGTCACAGTTAATAAGGTAGCGAGTTCTAATGAGTCGGATAGCGTCAGTCAGGTTAACGACCTTACAAGTAACGAGGACTTCTACGCATTAAACGATTACGAAGTTGGACAGCCGCTTAATCGCGTATCGTGGAAGCATGTGGCGAAAAACGGAAATTGGGTTTCGAAATCCTTTACCTCCTTGCAAAACGACAGTTTTGTACTTTCAGTTCCCTCAAACATCGATGTGGAAACTGCCGTGTCGGCACTTACCTATGCAACATTGTCTTGGACAGGCGCAGACCGGGTATTTGGAATACAGTACAAAGGGCTTAACATTGCCCCTGCTCGCGGGGTAAAACATAGGCACGAATGTCTTAGTGCACTTGCTTGTTTGAATTCGCATTCATCACAAGCTTCTTCAACCTCAAATAAAACGGTCTCAATATCTTCCATAAAGAGTGAAAGAGCGAGGTCAACGAAATGAACTCCGCTATTTTAAGCCGTTTATCACAATTAACCGTTGTTAAAAGCGTGTTTAGCCAACCAACGTCCGTGGCTGTGCTTATGCTCTGCATAGCTTTCTCTCTTATTCTTTTTTCTCTTACCACGCCACTTATGACATGGGTAATTATGCTAGGTGGATGTGCTGTGATAGTGAGGGCCGCAGGCCTTAGTGCGTTGAATAGTTTGCCAACATCACGCACGGTTAACTTGCTGGCGATATTGGCAGTGTTCGCATTATCGTGGTTTGGCTTCTCAGTAGGATTGCTTGATAGCATGATCAACCTATTGACCGTCGCGTGCGCGCTCAAAATCATGCTGGTTGAGAAAAAACGAGATTTTCACTTAATTGTATGTACCTGTTTGTTCTTGATCGGCTGCGGATTTATCTCGTCTCTAAGCGTATTTGCGTGGATTGGCTATACAGGAATACTGGCCCTGCTGCTATTCGCGACTGCCATTTATCACGGTGCAGGAATACCCAAATCAAAAAGCATTAAATTCGTGACCGTGCTTATTGTCCAAGCTTTCCCTATCGCGCTGCTACTGTTTTTACTGCTTCCCCAACTCCCTCCGCTTTGGCAGATGCCCACGTCAAAGTCGACTGAAACCGGGCTTTCTGACACGGTGACGCCTGGTGATATTGCGTCACTTGCAAGTTCATCTGAATTGGCTTTCAGCGCCACATTTGAAAACGCAGAAGCAGTCCCTGTTGCACCGTCCAGGTATTGGCGCGCTATGACCTTAGAACATTTTGACGGGAAAACCTGGTCTATTAGCAACAAACGCAAACAGGCAGAGCAGCAGTTAGCTTACATGGGCAAGCCAACACCCTTGTCAGCTCTGGCCGAGGAAAATACGCCTCAAGTGATAAGTTATGAATTGATCGTGGAACCCACACAGCAAACGTGGCTGTTTGCGCTAGCGCCTTCGACACCCAACAACCGCGAGAACAGTATTTTCGTAAGAAGTCTTTTTGATTTTACGTTAAGGGCGAATAGCCCAATATCCAGTAAAAAAGCGTTTTATCTGCGCTACTATCCAACTGCTCAAATCACTAGCGGAATAGGAAATTTTGAATCGCAACTAAACCTTCAGGTTTCCATGAATGGCAACCCTCAAGCCAGAGCATGGGGACAGAGACTTGCCAAACAATACTCAAGCGCACAGCAAATAGTTAGCGCAATAATGCGTGAATTTAATCAAGGGGGCTTCCGCTACACCCTATCGCCGAACGCCATGCCTACCGACCCCATCGACCGTTTTTTATTTGAAGAACGCTCAGGTTTTTGTGCCCATTACGCAGGCGCCATGGTGTATGTGCTTCGCGCCGCAGGGGTACCGGCAAGAATGGTGACAGGCTACCAGGGCGGAAGCGCACTTAATGACAATGTGCTTCAAATAAGGCAGTACGATGCACATGCGTGGGTGGAAGCTTTTATTGATGGTGTGTGGATTCGACACGACCCAACGAGTATGGTGGCACCGTCACGCTTAACCTTCGGGCTTGAACGTGCGCTGGAAGAGCTTGGGGAGTCTCGTAAAGCCAGTATTTTGGGCGACCTTAGCAACGCTGCTATTTTTGCAACATTACAAAGCTGGTTTCAACAGCTCGATTACTCGTGGAGTAAATGGGTACTGGGCTTTGACAATACTGCGCAAACCAACATGCTTGAAGAATTACTAGGCTCGCTAACGCCGCAAAAAATGCGAGTTGTATTTCTTTCCGCCATTGGCCTAATTGGGCTTATTTTAGCACTTTATTTTTTACCCAAAACGCATCGCAACACACTATCGCCCTCACACAGAGTTTTACTAAACGCAATAAAATGCGTTGAAGCTAAAACAGGAAAAGAGAGAGGGAATAAAACCTTGTCCGCCTTTATGAGTGAAGTTAACCCTTTGATAAACGAAGATGCTACCAAGGCACTAACACTTCTGTGTGAACTATTTGAGCATGAAAAATACGCACACCGAACACAAGAGACAAAAGTTTATCCAGCCATGAAGCGTCAGTTAAAAATGTTAAAACAGGCATTAAAGTCGGAAATTGTTAAACCGGTTGCACCTTAAACACTCACACTCCCCCCCTTTTTAGTGCAGACTAATTAATAGTGCCTTGGCGCAAGCGTCTATCAACACAGCCATGAATTTATACAAAGCATTGTTTTTAAAAGCAATAAATAACGCATTTACATACATTTTGGTTATTGGCACTTTTTTAGCTTTGTACAAATGGATAACAAAAGTACGAAGGCGCTTATACAAGTATTAGTTGCCAACGGGCTTTAGAGTACAAAGGCGTACACATAACCGACGGTTTATTTGTTAGCTACCACAATGCATGAGTTTCGGACAAAGGCGTCCCCAGTTCTTTCTTACGAGAGCGCTGCGGACGCCTTTTTTTGATCTTCTGGAACGCATTGAAACAGTAAACGCCAACACACAGATGACAACTTATTAATAACGACAACGTGAGGTGAAACCATGGCTTATCTTCTCCCCGCTGAGTTTGCAACCAAGATGGTAGATGCAGGCGAAGCCAAAATTTATATGTCTACACGAGATACTCTAATCCGCGCCTATATGGCAGGTGCAATATTGGCCCTTGCCGCTGTTTTTGCCGTTACCATTGCCGTTCAAACCGGCGTGTTTCTTCTTGGCGCAGTGTTATTCCCAGTGGGCTTTTGTATGCTCTACCTTATGGGGTTTGACCTATTAACCGGCGTGTTTGTACTTACCCCACTCGCTTGGCTTGCACAGCGACCTGGCGTCACGCCAAAACAAATTCTACGAAATTGGGGATTAGTATTTTTAGGTAACTTTGGCGGCGCATTAACCGTGGCCTTTATGATGTCGTTTATTTTTACCATGGGATATAACGTGGATGGCGGTGCCATCGCGACTAAGGTAGCCAGCATTGGCGAAGCTCGTACATTGGGCTACGCAGAACACGGCGTTGCAGGCTGGTTCACCATTTTTATTCGCGGCATGTTGTGTAACTGGATGGTGTCGCTAGGCGTAGTGGGTGCAATGATTTCAACTCACGTTAGCGGAAAAGTACTAGCCATGTGGATGCCAATCATGCTGTTCTTCTTTATGGGTTTTGAGCACTCAGTAGTAAACATGTTCCTTTTCCCATTTGGCCTTATTATGGGCGGCGACTTCTCGGTTATGGACTACTTCATTTGGAACGAGATCCCAACTGCACTTGGAAATCTTGTTGGTGGCCTCGCCTTTACTGGACTAACCCTGTACACCACCCACGTTAAGACGCTACCCAAACGTACTATCCCTGTTGATAAAGCCGCTGCATCGCAAACACTGCCTATTTAATTAAAGCGCTTATCTTAAAGCCATCATGCCTTGTCCCTACAAGACACGTCATGATGGCGTTATCCGTTTCCTTGGAAATAACTAATTGGGCTCATAATTAAATATGCAGGTAAGAAGCAATTAAACATGAATGAGCGAGCCGCGTTAAACGCCCCAATTAACCCACCAGCTAACACGCTCAGTGTAAGTGCATTTTCTACAGCCGGCGTTAAAGCGATAAACCAAGATGCATACGCTTTTCATGTTTCTGATAACCCAGATCAAAGCAGCGTTTTTGTTATCGCCGACGGTGTAAGTAGCAGTACGGTTAGCCAAGTTGCTAGCGACTTTGCTACCAGTCAATTTATTAAACTGTTTAATATGGCGCCGGAACAATGGTCGGTTAAGACGCGCGCTGAAACCATTATTAAAGAGATAAACGCGCTGCTTTACACACGTACGCAAAGAAGTCCCTTCTGCTATACACCAGAAAAAGGTTATGTGTGCACGTTAACAGTGGCGGTGGTAACAGGCAATCACATGGATGTATTTCATGTGGGGGATTGTCAAATTCAGGCTATTTCTAAGAACGCACAGTCGCCTGTCTTACTCACAAAACCTCATCGTCAAGTATCGGAAAGTGAGCCTTCGCAGAGTTATCTTACTAAAGCATTAGGCGTTCAAGCACATATAGACATCGACCACACAACACTCACCCTCAACTCATCGAGCACGTTTTCGATAAGTAGCGACGGGGTTTATGAGTTTGTTTCGCTACCTACCATTCTTATGAAAATCAGTGAGGCCGATACGCTTTCTGAAAACCAAGCTGCGTTGGTAGTACATGAGGCATTTACTAGAGGAAGCGATGACAACCTCACCTTACTTCTCGTAAAGGTTCTTGTAGCTAGCCATGATGGCCTAGACGATCACAGACACCCACTGTATACAGGCGTTTCAACTTCACCTCATTCATCTGAACTTAACAGGCCGTTGGGCGACCAACTTATAAACAATTCTGAGGTTTCTGATGCTGCGATTCATTACTCAAATCAGCAGTCTGATGAACATGTATGCGAAGAGCCTGCTGCCGCAAACTTTAAGACGGGTGATGATGTTGATGGACTGAAGCTAGAACGACAGCTTTATACGTCGGCCCGAAGCCATGTTTTTATTGCCACCAATTCGTCTTGTGAAGCTACGCACAGAAACAGCCCTGTGGTTGTAAAAACACCGGCTACCGACTTTACCCTATCACCAGAAATGGTAAATGGGTTCCTAATAGAGAGCTGGTTTTCGAGACGGATTAATTCGGCACACGTTATTAAAAGCCCAACGTTTACTGATTTGGGTTTACCGTACCCTCCTTCTGCTTTTTACAGCGTAAGTGAATATGTTCAAGGTCAAACGCTAGCTCAATGGGCTGTTGATAATCCTACTCCGCCATTAGAGCAAGTTAGGAATATAATCGAGCAGGTTGGTAAAGGTTTACAGGCAATGCACCGTCAGGGCATTGTTCATAGGGATATACGCCCCGACAATATTATTATTAGCGAACAAGGGCACTGTACAATTATAGATTTGGGTTCAGCAGCCTTAGCCGATGCCCCAAGCCTCTATAGTGACACACCTATTCCTGGCGCTGCACTTTTTTCCGCACCTGAATACTTTTTAGGAAATGTAGGCACAGAGCGCTCTGATCTGTTTTCCTTAGCCGTCCTCACCTACTATCTCTTGTGCGGGCGTTACCCCTATGGCACAAAGCTCGCTCACTGTCGCACGTTGGCCGAGCAGAAAAAGTTAAAATACCAAACCGCATTGGCTCCTAATCGGCCAATACCTAATTGGGTTGATAGCGCCCTTAAACGTGCTTTGCATGTGAACCCTGATAAGCGATTTTCTTCACTATCTGAGTTTCTTTTTTCGCTTCGCTACCCAAATCCATCACAACATACGGCGTACGAGCCGTTAGTAAAACGACACCCTCTTTTTGTGTACAAGGTGCTAATACTGGCACTTATTTTCAGCAATCTAGTTACGCTCATTTTGTTTAACTAACCCTTTAAGGAAATGCAAATGATTACATCGAGAACCCAAGTTACCGACATGATCCAGTCAGCCAAAATTTTAAAAGGCATAAAGTGGAGTCAGATTGCCGAAGTTGTTGGTCAGTCAAAAGAATGGAGTACAGCAGCTTGCTTAGGACAAATGGCCATGACAAAGCAGCAAGCTGAAGCCGTGGGTGAGTTACTTGAGCTTACCGACGAAGCGATTGCCTGGCTTCAAATCGTGCCCTACAAAGGCTCGTTACCCACAGAAGTCCCTACCGACCCACTTATTTACCGCTGGTATGAATTGGTGAGTGTGTATGGCACTACATTAAAGGAGTTAATTCACGAAGAGTTTGGCGACGGCATCATGAGTGCCATCGATTTTTCGATGGATTTACAGCGCGAGAACGACCCTAAAGGCGACCGTGTCAGCGTAGTGATGTCAGGGAAGTTTCTGCCATATAAAATGTATTAATTCGCAGTGCTATAGATATAAAAAAAGCCGGTCATGCGACCGGCTTTTTAGTATTTCTTGAAGCGTAAGCTAACCCAAGGTCAGCTTACGTTCGCAAAGGCTAATTACTTAGCAGCTTTACGTGCTTTCGCTTCTTCAATTACTTTGTCAGCTACGTTCTGAGGACATGCTGAGTAGTGGCTGAATTCCATAGAGAACTGACCACGACCAGATGTAATAGTACGTAGGTGACCGATGTAACCAAACATCTCAGATAAAGGTACGTCAGCCTTGATACGAACGCCAGTAGCGCCAGCTTCTTGGTCTTTGATCATACCACGACGACGGTTAAGGTCACCGATTACGTCACCAACGTTGTCTTCTGGGCTGAATACGTCAACTTTCATCACAGGCTCAAGAATTTGAGGACCTGCTTTTGGCATTGACTGACGGAATGCACCTTTAGCTGCAATTTCGAACGCGATTGCTGATGAGTCAACTGCGTGGAAACCACCGTCGAATAGCTCAACTTCAACGTCTAGTACTGGGTAGCCCGCTAGAGGACCTACTTCCATCATACCTGCAAAACCTTTTTCGATTGCAGGGAAGAATTCTTTAGGAACGTTACCGCCCACAACAGTAGATGTGAACTTGAAGCCAGAGTTAGTTTCGCCCGGACGGATGCGGTAATCAATCTTACCGAACTGACCAGAACCACCAGACTGCTTCTTGTGCGTGTAGCTGTCTTCAACTGCTTGTGTGATAGTTTCACGGTAAGCAACTTGAGGTTGACCAACTTCTAGCTCAACGCCGTAAGTACGCTTCAAGATGTCTACTTTGATATCTAGGTGAAGCTCACCCATACCTTTAAGGATGGTTTCGCCAGAATCTTCGTCAGTTTCAACTTGGAAAGATGGGTCTTCTGCTACTAGTTTACCGATAGCGATAGACATCTTTTCGTTAGCGCCTTTGTCTTTTGGCTTAACAGCAATCGAGATTACTGGCTCAGGGAAGATCATTGGCTCTAGTGTACAAGGGTGCTTAGGATCACATAGCGTGTGACCAGTTTGAACGTTCTTCATACCAACAACAGCTAGGATGTCACCTGCTTGTGCTGAAGTAAGTTCAGTACGTTCATCAGCGTGCATCTCAACCATACGGCCGATACGCTCAGTTTTACCCGTTGCGCTGTTAAGAATAGTGTCGCCTTTGTTTAGCTTACCAGAGTAGATACGGATAAACGTAAGGGCACCGAAACGGTCGTCCATGATTTTGAACGCAAGTGCACGGAACGGCTCGTCAACAGATACTGTTGCAACTTCACCAGTAGGCTCACCCGTTTCTTCGTCAGTTAGATCTTGTGGATCAACTTCTGTTGGAGAAGGTAGGAAGTCTACAACCGCGTCAAGAACTAGCTGAATACCTTTGTTCTTAAATGCAGAACCACAGTATGTTGGGAAGAACGCTAGGTCACGAGTACCTTTACGGATACAACGCTTGATGTCTTCTAGAGACGGCTCTTCACCATCCATGTAAGCCATCATTAGGTCGTCATCTTGCTCAACAGCAGTTTCGATTAGTTGCTCACGGTACTCGTTAGCCTTATCAACCATATCTGCTGGGATATCTACAACTTCGTAGTTTTCAGGAAGACCTGAATCGTCCCAGATGTACGCTTTCATGTCTAGAAGGTTAACAACACCTTTAAACTCGTCTTCGATACCGATTGGAAGCGTCATTACTAGTGGGTTAGCAGCAAGTACTTTCTTAACTTGGCCAACTACACGGTAAAAGTCTGCACCCATACGGTCTAGTTTGTTTACGAAGATTACACGCGCAACTTCTGATTCGTTAGCATAACGCCAGTTAGTTTCTGACTGAGGCTCAACACCGCCAGAACCACAGAATACACCGATACCGCCGTCTAGTACTTTAAGTGAACGATATACTTCAACTGTAAAGTCAACGTGTCCCGGAGTATCGATGATGTTCATGCGATGATCTTTCCAGAAACAGGTTGTTGCCGCTGACTGGATGGTAATACCACGCTCAGCTTCCTGCTCCATGAAGTCAGTTGTTGATTCACCATCGTGAACCTCACCAGTTTTATGGATTTTACCAGTAAGCTTCAAGATACGTTCTGTTGTGGTAGTTTTACCCGCGTCTACGTGGGCGAAAATACCAATGTTTCTGTAATGAGATAAGTCTGACATTAGTTCACTTTCATTGGTTCAGAGTAAAAAAACGGCCGGATTATAAAGGATTTCTATACCAGATTTACACCTTTTTTAGCATAAACCTTAAATTCGTTTGCCAAAATCCGCGCCACCATCAATTCTTTTCTTTAAGTATCAATAACTTATTAATTAATGACACTTTTTTGAAAAATAACAAAATCACACCTCATCTTTTGAAGTGCGAACAATTGTTACTGTAACTTCATCTCTGTCGTGGTAGAGATGCCTCACCTTCACCGCAAATGCATCTTCCAAGGCATTTAATCGGCCTCTTAGCAACGTCATGGCTTCAACTACAGTTTCATAACGTTGTTTCATAGGTAACTTTAAATTGAATATTGCGTGCGTTGCCCAGTGCTTAACTAACCAATCACCCATCAATTTAGCTACCCTATCGGGTTGCTCTATCATATCACATACCAGCAAATCTACACGACCAAATTGTGGTCGATAGGTAAACCCGTCTGCCGCGTGATGTTCAACCAAGCCCGTGCTCATTAAACTATCGGCTACAAGTCCATTGTCGATAGCTTCAACATACATTCCGCGCTTCACTAGCTGATATGTCCAACCACCCGGGCATGCACCTAGGTCCACGGCACGTCCACCGCTTCGAAGTACCTTAGCCTGCTGTTTGTCGCTCAGCATATTCACTAAAGCATCTTCAAGTTTAAGCGTCGAGCGGCTCGGCGCATCACTTGGGAACTTTAACCGGCAAATACCCAAGTGATCGCCACTAGCATGACTGGGTAATGTATAGCCAATATGGCAAATCTCAAATGACTCAAAGAAAATATGTAGCTTTGGTTTACCTAAGTTTTCCTTTGCGGTGAGCCATCCCGCCTTTCTTAGGGCTTGGCGAAGAGGAACAGTAAACTTTCGGCAGAACTTTGCGAGGGTTTTACCTTCTTCTGTATCTGGGTATTCGACGTCTATGGCGCCAAAAATTTGAAATGGTTTTTCTACCTCTTTTAGGGCTTCAAGCACTTGCCCTACTCTGTCTTCTTTTTCTATATCGGTAAGAGTGGCAAAAACTGCCACCAGCTGACGAGGAAAAATACTGTCGTGAACAGCAAACTGAGTAATGGTTTGCTCTAGCTGCGTGGCATCATATAAATGATAAAGTACAAAGCCACTGTTCTTCTTCGACACTGGGTAGCCATAACATTGGGCTTCACCATATCGAGATGTAAGTTCGTTAGCCGTATCGTTTTCATACCCAGGTCGGCAATAACCCAAAATACTAGTGTTAGACATTACCTTTCCCCGGCGTGTGGTGAGCTTTGTTCTGCTCTTCTTTTTGTTTCTTATTTAAATCATGACCTTTTATCAGTCCAATCACTAACAACACCCATCCAATAATAAAGAACATGCCACCCAAAGGGGTTATCGGGCCAAACCATTTTATGCTGCTTATTCCTAGCGCGTATAAACTTCCACTAAACAACACAGTTCCGGTAACGAAACAAAACGCTACCCGATTAGCCCACGTCGATGAGATAACGCCTGACAGCGCAGGTAAAAGCAGCAAGGCTAATGCGTGATACATCTGATAACGCACGCCAATTTCAAACGTGTTGAGCTGCTGTGCAGTTAATACGCTTTTTAAACCATGTGCGCCAAACGCACCTAGTACCACAGAAAGGCCCGCTAGCAATGCGCCAATAATAAGATAAGGTTTAGCAACGGTGGCAAACCTAAGTTTTTCAGTTTTCATTAAATTAGTCTTTCGCTCTGATTTCTAATTAACCATTAATTATTTAAATGGGCTTCAATAAAAGAAGCGGTAAGCGTGGCAGCGGTAACAATATGTTCTTCCTGCGTTTTGCCACTTGCTTTGCGAGGCTTAAAACTGTGATCGCCGTCGCCTAAATAGGCGCATTCAATGTCTGTAGATAATACGCTGCGCTTTTTGTAATCCTCTACTTCGCTCTTTGTACCAAAGGTATCTCGTTCACCCTGAATAATAAGCAAAGGCTTAGACGCCGTTTGCAGATGTTCGGTTCGTGTTTTTTCTGGCTTACCAGGAGGGTGAAACGGATAGCCCAGCGCTATCGCGCCTTTTACATTGCTCACCGCTTCGTACACCATGGTCGCCATACGCCCGCCCATCGACTTTCCACCGATGAACACAGGCAAGTTATGCAAGTCTTTGTTATCTTTGCTGCAGGTTTCAATCACCGCAGTAAAATGTGACATAAGTTTATCGACTTTATCGGGAGGCCTACGCTTACCGGTAGCTTTTATGGTTTGCATATAGGGAAAGTTAAAAAGAACGGTTGATATACCTCTAGCAACAAGTTCCTTCGCAATGTCTTGCATGAACTCATGTTCCTTACCGGCGCCGGCTCCATGGCCTAGTATCAAACACGCTAAGGGCTTATCGGCTTCATGCAATTCAATGTCAAAACTAGGCTGTTCAGCAATGGTGTTCAACTTAGTCATATTACAACAAGTCCTCTTGTTCAGCTTCGACCAGCGCTAAAATCCAGTCCCTAAATGCCGCAATCTTACCTAGTTCAGCCTGTGATTCCTCACACACGAGATAAAACGCATCGCGACTCTCCACTCGTTCTTCAAACGGCATAACTAGCCTTCCCGCTTCAATTTCCGGCCTTGCAAGTACCGTGTTACCCAACGCAATGCCTTGACCGAGTGCAGCGGCTTGCAACACTAGCATGGAGTGACTGAAAACCGGTCCTTGGTTAACGTTTACGCCAACCACACCTACATGCTTCAACCAATTTTTCCATGCAGTACGGCTTAAGTCGTGAAGCAACACGTGGTGCCTTAAGTCAGACAGGCTGGATAAAGGTTTGGGGCCTTGAAAAAGCATTGGAGAGCAAAGCGGAGTTAGAAACTCTCGATGTAGCTGGTCGGCTTGAAGACCAGCCCAACGACCTTTACCGTAATATATCGCAACGTCTACATCGTCTTCTAAGAAGCCTTCATCGAAATCAACTGCCTTGATGCGTACGTCGATGTCTGGATGCGCCAAGCTAAACTTATGAATACGGGGTACCAGCCATTGGCTCGCAAAGCTGGGCGGCATCGCTACCGTGATAGCACCTTTACTGCCCTTCGCAAGTAGCCTTTCTGTCGCATCTTGTAAGTTTTTGAAGATATCTTTTAGCTCAAGAAAATAAGCTTGACCTTCTTCGGTTAGAAGCAGGGTTCTATTTCTTCGAAGAAATAGCTTCATCGATAAGAAATCTTCAAGCGCTTTTATCTGGTGGCTAACGGCAGCTTGCGTAACAAACAGCTCATCGGCAGCCTTAGTAAAGCTCAAATGGCGAGCAGCCGCTTCAAACGATTTCAAGGCGTTGAGAGGGGGTAAACGTCGATGCATATATCGTTTTTAATCCAGTGTGACCGAAGCATGACAAATTCATTAGTTTTTCTAATGACAACCCATACTTTTACTCGTTTTATTTTTCACCACCCACTGACTATAATTTACCCGAAATTAAAAAAGAACATTTAATTTCAGCATTTTATGATGAACATTTGTTAAACATTTTAACATTCATCAACAATTATTTAATTATTTTTATTAGGTGTGAAAATGAAAAAATTACTTTTAGCTAGTGTTTCTGTAATGGCTTTTGTAAGCGCTGCTGCAAATGCTAACGCACAACCAGAAAAGATCAATCTACAATCGTTAATCAACACAGCAATGACCAGCGTAAAAATGGCCGAAGTACTGCCAGAAAACGATGCGCACATTGTTGTGAAAAAGCAGTCTAAAGCGATTTTAGCTGAAGAGACGCAAGTTCAGCTTCACAAGAACTTATTAGCAATGACAAAAGGTGAAGAGCGCGTAAACGTTTCTGAAGCGGAATAAGCAACTCACACACCTGATACGCATGCCGGTGCTTGCACCGGCATACGCCATCAAATACTAGCTTAGGTATTACTTGTATCTAACGCGTCAAAACCTTTCACCAATTCATCTAGTGCTTTCATCTGCTGCAAGTAAGGCTCTAATTTTGCCAACGGCAGTGCGCAAGGCCCATCACATAGTGCTTCATCAGGGTTAGGATGCGCTTCTATAAATAGCCCTGCCAAACCCAATGCCATACCACTTCTGGCCAACTGTGCAGCTTGCGCTCTACGACCATCTGCAGACGTCGCACGGCCACCCGGCATTTGAAGTGCGTGAGTCGCATCAAATATTACTGGGGCATATTCTTTCATTGCGTCCATGCCAAGCATATCCACAACTAAATTGTTATATCCAAAGCAGCTACCACGCTCACAAAGAATAACCTTATCGTTCCCCGCTTCGCCTAGTTTTCCTATGATGTGACGCATTTCATGCGGTGCTAAGAATTGAGGCTTTTTCACATTGATAACGCTACCGGTTTTTGCCATTGCAACCACAAGGTCGGTTTGGCGCGCCAAGAAAGCAGGCAGTTGAATAACATCCACCACTTCAGCTACGGGAGCTGCTTGGTGCGGTTCGTGCACATCAGTGATAAGCGGAACGTTAAAGGTCGACTTAATTTCTTCAAAAATACGCAACCCTTCTTCCATGCCAGGCCCACGGTAAGAAGTCACAGATGAACGGTTCGCTTTATCAAACGAGGCTTTAAAAACGTACGGGATATTGAGCTTTTGCGTTACTTCAACATAGTGTTCTGCAATACGCATAGCGAGATCGCGAGACTCAAGTACGTTCATTCCACCGAACAGAACAAACGGCAAGTGGTTGGCAACGTCAACGTTACCTACATTAATAATCTGTTGAGATTCAGACATTATCTATTTCCAATTAAATCTTAAAAAAGAGGTTGTTTGGTTACAGCAACCATAGCCGTTGCCATAAGCACAACAAGCGCTGCTACGAAAAAGCTCCATTTGCCTAACGCTGTTTTGGCTTTTTTCAATGCAAACAATCCAAACACTATGTACAGCACCACGCCCACAACTTTAAATGTGAGCCATGCATTAACTAAAGGATATTGAGACAAAATAATGCATAGCCAAATTGCGCTGGCTAATAGCACGGTATCAATGATATGAGGGAGAATTTTAACCCATTTTTTGCTAAGTGCTGTAGCGTCGAATTGACTCCATATAAAGCGAAAGACAAAAAATAATATGCTCAAGCCAACGGCGGTCATGTGAAGGTGTTTAGCCATCATGTACATAATGTGTTCCTGTTCTTATTAGATAGTAAGGCTGCTTCTGGTTACTTTAACACAGGTGTTAATTGAGCCGATTTAGTTTTACAGCAATGCAAAATTCAACAGACTCAGAATACGAGTAGCAGACTCAAAAAAACAGGTGCATGTAGCACCTGCCTTCGTTTTAATTATGGCGCCTGTCTAGAGGCTGTTATTGTAACGTATTACAGTACGTAAATAACGGAGAAATAAATCATTATGCGTCAGGGAATTGAGCTTGAATTGCCATAAAGGCCGGAAGGTCATTTAGCATACACTGAACTAAATCAGGGTCGAAGTGCTTGCCACTTTCCTCTTTCAATACGGCTTCAACCTTATCAATTGTCCACGCTGGCTTATACGGCCTTGCGTTTAACAGTGCATCAAACACATCAACTAACGTGGCAATACGGCTTTTTATATCAATTTCTTCGCCTTTAAGCCCGTCTGGATATCCCTTTCCATCCCAGCGTTCGTGATGTTGCTTTGCTAACATTGCTGCAAGTTGGATAGTGGGCCGGCTTGAATCTCGCAAGATCTGGTAACCAAATTCAGCATGCTGACGTATTTTAAATACTTCCTCTTCGGTTAACGGCGTCGTTTTGTGCAAAATAGATTTAGGCACTATAGACGTCCCAATATCATGGAGTGGCACGGCAAGGCGTAATGCGTGGATGTCTTGCTCGTTCAGCCCAACCTTTTCTGCCAACAGTTGCGCCATTTCAACCATTCTTGTGAGATTATTTGATGCATTTGACTCATGCTCTAACGCTCGACCTAAACGCTCAATTATTTCTTTCTGCGTCGCTTCAACATCTACGGTTTTAAGTACGTTGTCAAAAGCAAGCTGAACACTGTCTGAAAAGCGTTTTACCAGATGACGATCACTTTCCCCTATTCGTCTCGGTAATCCTGACAAGTACAAGAGTGCGCCATTGTGGCTTTTACTGTTGCAATAAGCCACAACGTGATCTTCTGCATAAACAATTTGCTTATCGCGCATGGCTCTTGCGCACAGGGCATATTCTTGTGCGCTAATCGCGTCTTTTAAAGGCACACCTTCCTTACTGGCGTACTCACCGTTGCCAGCAAAAACATATAGTTCGTCGTCACCCAGTTTGTTGTTGCTGGTATTAATAGTACGCGATGTGGTTGCCACCGCTGTAGTAATGTAGGCTGCATCCTTTGAACAGCCCAGAATAGACGCCAACTGTTGAATGATGCCCTGCATGAACTTTTCGAGGGAACGGGAGGAAAATAAATCCACAGACGCATCTATAATTTTTTCAAGGCCGCGTCTATTTTCTTCGATAACGATAATATCTCGATATGAGCGGAGCGCTGCAATGATAACAGTAAAGAGTTTTTGCGCGGTCAGTTCGGTTTTCGACTTGTAGTCGTTGATGTCGTAATTAATGATGACATCTTTTTCAGGGGCTTGGCCAGGTTGTCCAGTACGCAAAATAATACGCGTGAAATGATTGTCTAATTCGTTACGAACATACTCCGCCACTTTAAGACCGGCGTCATCAGTCTCCATAACAACATCAAGTAACACAACGGCGATATCATCATGGGTTTTGAAAATGGCCTTCGCTTCCTCTCCGCTATAGGCACTAACAAACTCAAGGGTTTTGCCATTTAAACTAAAGTCATTTAGCGCCAGCTTGGTAACGGCGTGTACTTCGGGTTCATCATCAACAATGAGTACTTTCCAGCTACCCAGATCATCTACTTCATTTTCATCGTCATCTTCTGCGAAAAGAAAGTCATCATTCATCTGGTACGTCCTGTAGTGTAAGAGATTGTTTAACTTAGTGCTTTTTGAGGTCTTACAACCGCTTAATAGATACTAATGTAAAACAAAATATTAGCAAGTTTGCAATTAAATTTTGATAACTACAGAAAAGATAACTTCTTTGAAGGTTAAAACCTACTGCCACTGTCCTAGCGTTACACGGTCATTGTCGCCGTAGTCTTTAATAGTTTTGACGTCTATAAATCCCGCATCTGCAAGCAAAGCGTTAACCGCTGCCCCTTGGTCAAAACCGTGTTCGAATGCGAGCAGCGCGCCTTTATTGAGGTATTGAGGTGCGTTATTGATTATGTGTTTAATGTCGTCTAGACCATCACTACCCGAAGTTAATGCTGTTTTAGGCTCAAAACGCACGTCGCCCTCATTAAGGTATGGACTGGATTCTTCTATGTAAGGTGGGTTTGAAACAATAATGTCGAAGGTTTGACCTGCCAGCGCACTAAACCAGTCACTTTGCACAAAATGCGCATTGGCTATGCTATTAGCTTGAGCATTGCGGGTAGCAAGCTTCACCGCCCCCTCTTGGTAGTCTACGCCAGTAACGGATGCTTCTGGCAGTTCGCTCGCTAATGCTAACGCAATAGCGCCCGTGCCGGTTCCCAAATCACAGATTGATAGGGATGCAGAGGATTGTTGATTTACCCAATTAAGTACCTGCTCAACCAAGACTTCAGTATCCGGTCGTGGAATTAAGGTATCTGGCGAGGTAAACAGTGACAGGGTCCAGAAATCACGCTTGCCGATAATATACGCCACTGGCTCACCCCGTTTACGCTTGGCCACATCCGCTTCAAATTGGGCTTTCTGGGCGGCATCCAAGGTTTTATCAGGCCATGTGAATAGGTAAGTTTGTGACTTACCTAGAATGTTCGCCAACATGACTTTGGCATCAATAGAGGGTGACTCCCCACCCTCTAGTTGCTCAGCAGCCCATGTTAAGGCGTTGTCTATGCGCATTGTTTTTCTATAAACAGTTTGTGTAACAAGACAGCGTTATTCGTCAGAAAGAGAGGCCAGCAGATCGGCCTGATGCTCTTGCAAAATTGGGTCTATAAGCTGCTTAAGGTCACCTTCCACCACTTCGTCTAAACGATAAATAGTCAGGTTGATACGGTGGTCGGTTACACGCCCCTGCGGGAAGTTATAAGTACGAATTCGCTCAGAGCGGTCGCCGCTACCGACTAGGCTCTTACGAGTAGAAGCCTCTTCTGCTGCTCGCTTCTCTTCTTCAATCTGATTTAAGCGCGCTTGAAGTACCGACATCGCTTTCGCACGGTTTTTGTGCTGTGAACGCTCGTCCTGACATTCCACTACCAAGCCTGTTGGCAAGTGAGTAATACGAATCGCCGAGTCGGTTTTGTTAACGTGCTGACCACCCGCACCTGATGCACGGAAGGTATCGATGCGAAGCTCTGCAGGGTTAATTTCAATTGCCTGCGACTCTGGAATTTCTGGTAATACCGCCACGGTACATGCCGAGGTATGGATACGGCCTTGTGATTCGGTTTCTGGTACACGCTGTACGCGGTGACCGCCCGACTCGAATTTCAATACGCCGTACACGCCATCGCCGCTAACATTCGCAATGACTTCTTTATAACCGCCGTGCTCACCTTCATTGGCGTTAACCAACTCTACACGCCAGCCACGACTTTCGGCATAGCGGCTGTACATGCGGAACAAGTCACCTGCGAATATTGCCGCTTCGTCACCACCCGCACCAGCGCGAATTTCCAAGAAACAGTTGTTATCATCGTTAGGATCTTTTGGCAGAAGTAACACCTGAAGTTCAGTTTCAAGGCGCTCAATTTCCGCCTTGGCATCTTTCATCTCTTCCTGCGCCATCTCGCGCATTTCGGCGTCGTCTTCATTCAGCATTTCCTGCGCTGAAGCCAAGTTTTCTTGTGCTTGCTGATAAGCATTAAAGCCTGCCACTACATCTTCTAGCTGACTGAACTCTTTTGACAAGTTGCGAAACTTATCCTGATCGCCGATAACTCCAGGGTCGCCTAACAACGCCTGAACTTCTTCGAAACGCTCGACTAAGTGTTCGAGTTTCCTAACTACCGACTCTTTCATATGCTTCTTATTACCTTATTTACTATCGTCTGACGAAAAGTCAGATAAATCTAATGCCTGTCCCATCCATCGGCTCAATGCCGGGTCATCGTGCATGGCAGCCTCGCGTAACGCTAAGGTTGTTGGGTGCAATAGCGTATTGGTTAATTTATACGCCATTTCTTCTAATACCGTTTCGGCATTTTTACCTTCCGCTAATTGCGCTTTGGCTTTTTCCACAATATCGTCACGCTGTGCCATGCCTTTTTGGCGATACTGTCTTACTAAATCTATCGATTGCTGCGACTGCTTCCACGTCATGTAGTCGCCAGCTTGTTTGTCGATGAGCTTTTCCGCTTCTTTTGCTGCTTGCTCGCGGTTTTCTAAATTCTTCTGAACAATATGCTGCAGGTCATCAACAGTATAAAGATAGGCATCGCCTAGCTCGTTAACCTCTGATTCGATATCTCGTGGTACCGCAAGGTCCACCAGAAACATCGGCATATTTTTGCGCTGTTTAAGGGCTTTCTCCACCATACCCTTGCCAATTAAGGGCAGTTGGCTAGCGGTAGAGCTTATCACGATATCAAAGTCTTTTAAGTGCTCTGGCACTTGCGATAAGGTAAACACACTCGCATCTAGTGTTTCGGCTAAGGCTTCTGCTCGCGCTACGGTTCTATTCGCCACCGCCAAACAGCTCACGCCCTGCTCTTTCAAATGCTGAGCCACAAGTTCAATGGTTTCGCCAGCTCCTACTAATAACACTGAACGTTTTGGTAGTTCAGCGAATATATGCTTGGCCAACTGAACGGCTGCATAAGCCACGCTTACCGCGTTTGCACCTATATCTGTTTCACTGCGAACTCGCTTCGCCACCGAAAACGTATGTTGAAACAGCTTATCAAATTCGCTGCTCACCATACCTGAGTGTTTTGCATCACCAAACGCCTGCTTCACCTGACCTAAGATTTGAGGTTCTCCCAAAATCAGTGAATCAAGTCCACTGGCTACACGCATAATGTGCTTTACCGCTTCATCCTGCGCGAGCACATAGCTGTTATTGACAATCTCTTCTACATCCAAGTGATGGAAATCACTTAACCATTGTAAAAGCTTTTGGCCTGTGTCGTCTTGAGTATTAACGTATAGCTCAGTGCGGTTACAGGTCGATACAATGACAGACTCATCTACGCCTTCCAGCTTTTTTAAACTCGCAAGCGCTTCCACCAGAGAATCTGGTGTAAAGGCCACTTTTTCGCGAAGTGCTACTGGTGCTGTTTTGTGGTTAATACCGAGGGCGAGTAAAGTCATTAAAATCTGTGCTGGCAACGTCGGAGCGGCATTGTACGAAAAACCCAAAATGATTGAAAGTGTTGGTGAAACTGTGTTCCCATAATGTCACAATTAAATGTGTTTTATTTTTATACAGGTAACGCGCCTTAATGATTCGCTTTATTTCCCTACTGTTGTTTCTCTGCTTCGTACTGAGCGCATGCACAACTGCTCCCAAAGGCCCAGAAAACGCGGTAAACCTCACGGCCCAACTTGAAAAAGTCGCTGAAGTACATCAGTGGCAAATGCGCGGAAAAATTGCATTTCGCCAAGGAAAAGAAGCGGCCAGCCTTAATTTAGTCTGGAAAAACGATTCCGGTGATTTTGATTTTCGATTAACCAATTTTTTAGGGGTAAGTCTGGTTAACCTTAACGTTACCCAGCAGCAGTCGGTATTAGAGGCTGACGGTGAAACGTATGTAGATGCTTTACCAGAACCACTTATTTATCAGATTACGGGAATGGTCATTCCGGTGGAATCACTGTTGTCTTGGGTAAAAGGCTTACCGCTAGACGGTGATAAATTCACCCTAACTGAAAAAGGGTTGGTTAATACCCTAGAGAGCTATTGCCAAGGTTGCCGCAATTGGCAAGTTGCTTACGGTAACTACGGTAGTGTTGAGCTAGATGATGGCACATCTGTATGGTTGCCTCACAGCATAACGCTTACCCAGAATGAAACGCCGGACATGCCTAATACTCAGCTTAAAATTAAAATTTATCAGTGGACTCTGTAGTGAACTCATCTGTTTCAGAACATAAAGATTGGTGGCCTTCCCCCGCTAAACTGAATCTTTTCTTGCATATACTTGGCCGCTACGACAACGGCTATCACCAGCTTCAAAGTCTGTTTCAAATGCTGGATTACGGCGATGCACTCGCCTTTGACATAAGTACAGACGACACAGCCATTCGCATGGAAACACCTCTTGATGGTGTGCCAGACGATGACAATTTAATTGTAAAAGCAGCGCGACTGCTGGCAACAAAAACAAAATGGAATAAAGGTGCCGTTATTTCGTTAGATAAGCGCCTTCCTATGGGGGGCGGCATTGGCGGGGGATCATCGAATGCAGCAACCACGTTAGTGGCGCTTAATCACCTTTGGAACACAGGGCTAAGTGAAGATGAACTGGCTGAGCTTGGGTTATCTTTAGGCGCTGATGTACCTATTTTTGTGCGAGGTCTAACGGCATTTGCAGGAGGCGTTGGAGAAGAGATAACGCCAGCTCCCCAAAAAGAACAGTATTTTCTTGTAGCGAACCCAAATGTTCATGTCAGCACAGCCGAAGTGTTCACCTCGCCGGATTTGCCCAGAAATACACCTGCGATACGTTGGGAAGACTATAAATTTGAAAAAACTTGGAATGATTGTCAGCAATTAGTCGCGAATCGCTATCCTGAAGTTGCAAAATTATTACAGTGGTTGGTACACTACGCACCGTCGCGAATGACGGGCACAGGTGCATGCGTGTTTGCCACTTTTTCTGACTACACTTTAGCCGAACAAGTTAGGGCTCAAATGCCTGAAACCTGGCAGAGTTTTGTCGCAAAAGGTGTGAATCGCTCACCACTATTAGACAAATTAGAACAACAAAGATAGCGTGTACGCCACATCGGACAAGAACTTAAAAATTGGGGTATAGCCAAGTTGGTAAGGCAGCGGGTTTTGATCCCGCCATTCGTAGGTTCGAGTCCTGCTACCCCAGCCAAACCTCTTTTATCAACGCACTGAGGAACCACTTGTGCCAGATATGAAGCTCTTTGCAGGTAATGCCGTACCAGAACTTGCCCAGAAAGTTGCCGATCGCCTCTACACCAAACTTGGAAATGCCAAAGTTGGCCGTTTCAGTGACGGTGAAATCAGCGTAGAAATTCATGAAAACGTCCGTGGCTCGGACGTTTTTATTATCCAGTCTACGTGTGCGCCTACTAACGATAACCTTATGGAACTTATTGTGATGATCGACGCACTACGTCGCGCATCAGCTGGTCGTATTACAGCAGTAATTCCTTACTTTGGTTATGCACGCCAAGACCGTCGTGTTCGTTCAGCTAGGGTGCCAATTACTGCGAAAGTAGTGGCTGACTTCCTGTCTAACGTTGGTGTTGACCGCGTACTTACTATCGACCTACACGCCGAACAGATTCAAGGTTTCTTTGATGTTCCGGTGGATAACGCATTCGGTACTCCTATCCTTCTTGCTGACATGGTAAGACGTGACTTTGCCGACCCTGTAGTCGTTTCTCCTGACATTGGCGGTGTTGTACGTGCACGTGCTACTGCGAAACTACTTAACGACACCGACCTTGCCATTATCGATAAGCGTCGCCCTAAAGCGAACGTGGCTCAGGTAATGAACATCATTGGTGACGTAAAGGACAGAGACTGCATCATTGTCGATGACATGATTGATACAGGCGGTACGCTTGCAAAAGCAGCTGAAGCACTTAAAGCACATGGCGCACGTCGTGTTTATGCTTACGCAACTCACGCTATCTTTTCAGGCAATGCTGCAAATAATCTTAAAGAGTCTGTTATTGACGAAATTATCGTTACCGACTCTATCCCATTAAGTGCAGAGATGAAGCAAATTGGAAAAGTAAAACAGCTTACTTTATCTGAGATGCTTGCAGAAACTATTCGTCGTATCAGCAACGAAGAGTCTATTTCAGCAATGTTTGAATACTAAAATTTAAATATTGTTACTCCTACCAAAGAGCTGGCCCATGTAAGTGGCGCCGGCTCTTTTTTTACCTTTCTTTTTTCTTTGAAAGCGAACATCACCTTAAAAATAAGAACAGTACATCAAGCCAAACACATTCCGTTTACGCCTTAAATATACTTTATTGCCGTTTTCCGACTCGTTAATGTGACTTTCTTTTCATCAATTTTAGGTTTAACGTTAAGAATCGTTGTGCGTTAAAACTAATATTAAGGACATAAAATGAAAACAAAAACACTATGCCTTGTTGCAGTAATTGCTGCCCTTTTTAATACAGCGGGCTGCTCTGGAGATGACGACTCAGTGAAACAAGCAGATCTTGAGAAACAAGGAACTGAAATGAAAGACAAACCTTCAACAGTTCAAGATAACGACAAGGCGTCTATGCCCAAGGAACTGGTAGCCGAACCAGTTACTCAGGCTGAAGCCGTAGAAGATAATGCAAAAGGTGAAGTCACCATGAAGGGCAGTATTATTTATAAAGATCTCGAAGGCGGTTTTTATGCTTTTATTGCTGAAAACGGCGATCGTTATACGCTACATGGCTTAGATGAAACCTATCAAAAGAACGGCCTTATTGTTGAAGTTAAAGGTACGCCTAAACCTGATATGATGACCTTTACACAATTCGGTACGGTGCTTCAAGTATCAAGCGTTAAAGTACTCGATACCAGTAAAGTCATTGATAACCTGCAAACACAATGATCGCGAATATAGCTTTGCGTGTAGCAAATTACTCATAAAGGTAATTAAGCTAGCGATTTAGCAATTATAGAATTTTTGCGTACGCGTGAATGTTGCACTGCAACACTTAAAAGGACGGTTATTGATGATAAATGCATATGCCGCTAAAGAAGCGGGTGGAAAACTGGAAAAGTTTCAATACGACCCCGGTAAGCTTGGCTCACATGACGTTGAAATAGACGTTGAAAGCTGTGGTATCTGCCACAGCGACCTAAGCATGCTCGATAATGAATGGGGCATGACAGAATATCCCTTTGTGCCTGGTCACGAGGTTGTCGGCACAATTAGCCAAATAGGTGAACATGTAACGTCACTTAAGGTGGGACAGCGTGTCGGTTTAGGCTGGCATTCAGGCTACTGCAATAGTTGTAGAACCTGCGAAGAAGGCGATCATAACCTGTGTGCCGATGCTACGATGACCATAGGTGGTCGTCACGGTGGATTTGCAGATAAAGTCCGCGCCCAAGCACGTGCCGTTATTCCCCTTCCCGATGCTATCGATAGCACAAAGGCAGGCCCTCTTTTTTGCGGAGGTATTACCGTCTTCAACCCATTAGTCCAGTTTGGTATTAGCCCAGCGAGTGAAGTGGGTGTAGTTGGTATTGGCGGCCTGGGTCATCTTGCCCTGCAGTTTTTAAATGCGTGGGGATGTAAGGTAGTAGCGTTCACTTCTAGCGAATCTAAAAAGACGGAAGCGCTAGAGCTAGGTGCGTCAGATACGATTAATAGCCGTGATGAAGATGAGATTAAAAAAGCGCGCGGTCGGTTTGACTTAATTATTTCAACTGTAAATGTGAAGCTAGACTGGAATTTGTACCTATCTACATTGGCACCGAAAGGCCGACTTCACTTTGTAGGCGCCACCCTTGAACCTCTAGATATTGGTGCGTTTAACTTAATTGGTGGTCAGAAAAGTGTGTCAGGTTCGCCAGTGGGAAGCCCCGCGACCATTAAAACCATGCTAGATTTCGCTGCACACCACAATATTGAACCTGTGACCGAAACCTTCAAGTTTGATGACGTAAATGAGGCTATTGCGCGATTAAGAGAAGGTAAAGCCCATTACAGAGTTGTGCTGACGAAGTAAACGCTTGTGTAAAAAGTTGCTATGTTCCCAAGGCCTGTTGACCTTGTGAAGCCATAGGAAAGAGACATTAACGGACAAGTTAGTCTTAGCAAAGTGCTTTTCTCTATAAATTATGATAGAAGCGCGCCAAGGTGCGCTTCTTTTATTGTGAGTAACGCAAATACTTGCATTAGCTTGGTTGGATATTTTATCTGCCTTTGTAATTGTATGTTTTGGTAGGTGGTGTTAGAATTCGCCGCCCTTGAATTTTGGGCTGGTGTTTTATTGCGCATAAAAAGTTATTTTTAAACGTAATTCACATCATTTTACCGTGGGTTTTGGTCGCAAAAGCTCACATCATTAGACTTATATTTTTGGAGACAGACAATGTCTGAAGCAAATTTCAAACTAGACGCTTCTGTTCGTACAGACCTAGGGAAAGGTGCGAGCCGCCGCCTACGTCGCGAAGACAAGCTTCCTGGTATCATCTACGGTGGTGAAGAAGCACCAGTTTCTATCACACTAGATCATAACAAAGTAAACAACTCTGCTGACTTTGAAGCGTTTTATTCTCACGTTCTTGAGATTAACCTTGACGGTAAAGTTGTTGAAGTTCTAGTTAAAGATATGCAACGTCACCCGTTCAAGCCAAAGATCACACACATTGACTTCCAACGTGTAATCGCTGGTCAAGACGTTCACACTAACGTACCACTTCACTTCGTAAATGAAGAAAAATCTGCAGCTGTTAAAGCTGGCGGTATTGCTGAGCACCACGTAACTGAAATCGAAGTTACTTGTCTACCTAAGAACCTTCCTGAGTTCATCGAAGTAGATATGGCTGGTGTTGAAATGGGTCAAACGCTACACCTTTCTGACCTAACTCTTCCAGCTGGCGTTTCTTCAGTAGAACTTGCGAAGAACGACGAAGCTCACGACCTAGCGGTTGTAACTGTTAAGCCTGCTCCTAAAGCGGCTGACGCAGAAGAAGACGGCGAAGAAGCAGCTTCTGAGGAATAATCCTCTTGGCTGATATCCGCCTTATCGTGGGTCTGGGTAATCCAGGCCCCGAATATGAAAATACCCGACACAATGCCGGTGAATGGTTTCTCAACCAACTAGCCGACACCTACAACGCCCCGCTAAAACCAGAAACCAAATTCTTCGGTAAAACTGCTCGCATTACCATTGCAGGCAAAGATATCCGTTTGCTCTACCCCACTACCTTTATGAATAAAAGTGGACAAGCCGTAGCAGCACTGGCTAACTTTTACCGCATAGAACCAGAACAAATATTAGTAGCGTTTGACGAGTTAGATTTACCCCCAGGTGTTGCAAAATACAAAGTGGGCGGAAGCTCTAGTCAAAATGGCGTGCGTGACATTGTGGCTAAAATGGGTAACAACAAGAATTTTTTGCGTTTGCGCATAGGTATTGGTCATCCAGGTCATAAAAGCCGCGTTACCGGCCATGTTCTTGGAAAACCACCAGCAGAAGAAAAAGCAGCCATTGAAAGTGCCATCGATGAAGCGGTACGCTGTACAGAAATTTTGCTGAAAGAAGACCTTAAGCAAGCACAAAACAGGTTACACTCGCACAAAGGGTAAACCTAGCCAGTTATAACTTTTCCAAACTAAGGATCCATACCATGGGTTTTAAATGCGGTATTGTTGGCCTACCAAACGTAGGTAAATCAACACTTTTCAATGCATTAACTAAAGCAGGTATTGAAGCGGCAAACTTCCCGTTTTGTACTATCGAGCCAAACACAGGTGTTGTTCCTGTGCCAGATCTTCGTTTGGACAAGTTGGCTGAAATCGTAAAACCTCAGCGCGTTATTCCTACTACCATGGAATTCGTAGATATTGCTGGCTTGGTTGAAGGTGCTTCTAAAGGTGAAGGTTTAGGAAACAAATTCCTTGCTAACATCCGTGAGACTGACGCTATTGGTCACGTAGTACGCTGTTTTGATGATGAGAACATTGTTCACGTTGCAGGTCGCGTTAGCCCTAAAGACGATATCGATGTTATCAACACCGAGCTTGCACTTGCCGACTTAGAAACAACAGAAAAAGCACTTCACCGTGTTGCTAAGCGCGCAAAAGGTGGCGATGCTGATGCCAAGTACGAAATGAAAGTGCTTGAGAAGATTAAGCCGCACCTAGACGAAGGCTTGTTACTACGTTCACTTGAGCTGACTAAAGAAGAGCTTGCGGCAATCAGCTACATGAACATGCTTACCCTTAAGCCAACCATGTACATTGCAAACGTGAATGAAGACGGTTTTGAAAACAACCCGTATCTTGATCAGGTTAAAGAAATTGCAGCAGGCGAAAATGCCACTGTAGTTGCAGTGTGCGCGGCAATTGAGTCTGATATTGCTGAGCTTGAAGACGACGAACGCGAAGAGTTTATGCAAGACATGGGTCTAGAAGAACCAGGTCTTAACCGCGTAATTCGTGCGGGTTACAGTCTTCTTACACTACAAACCTATTTTACTGCAGGCGTAAAAGAAGTACGTGCGTGGACCTTCCCTGAAGGCTCAACTGCACCACAAGCGGCAGGTAAAATTCACACCGACTTCGAAAAAGGCTTTATTCGCGCTGAAATCGTAAGCTACGAGCACTTCGTTGAGTTCAATGGCGAGCAAGGTGCGAAAGACGCAGGCAAATGGCGTTTAGAAGGTAAAGACTATATTGTTAAAGACGGTGACGTTATTCACTTCCGCTTTAACGTGTAATTTCTATTGTAGAAATTAGCACTGTTTACTAAAGCCACCGCAAGGTGGCTTTTTTGTTTCTAGCGAATAATTGTGAAGCGCACATAGGCCTGATATAACTAGTAAAAAACTAACGGCTTTTGTAATGACTATTAATCAGCTTTGCGCTTCACGCCCTTTAACTTGCAGCAAATCACAGCACGCCAAACGATTTTCAGTATCAAGAACCTCAATTAAAGTGTTGTGCTTGTTAAGCCTGGCTAATTTTTCTTTTGCCAGTGAACCTCAAACTAATCCAGTGAATTCACAAATCAGTAGCGATGCTGTTGAAAAGGCACCAGCATTAGCAAGTAACACTGCCAGTTGGTATCAAGTTCCTCAGAGTAATACTGTGACGTTTAAAACTGCATATGGCGATGTAGTTATTGCGCTTCACCCTACCCTTGCACCAAAACATGTGGCCAGGTTTAAAAGTTTAATAGACGCAGGCTTTTATAACGAACAAGCATTTTATCGTGTAGTAGACGGGTTTGTGGCACAGGCAGGCAGCAACGATACGCATGACGCATCACAATTTCCGCCGAATCTGCTTAAACCTATTAACGCTGAATTTACGCAACCGCTTAATAGCAATGTAAACGTGGTTGAGAATCAAGATATGTTTGCGCCTAACACCGGATTTTTAGATGGCTTTCCAGTAGGCATTGATAAAAGCCGAAAAGAAATGTGGGGACTTCATTGCCCAGGTGTTGTGGCGTTTGCTCGCAATAGCGAGAAAGATACAGCCAGTACGGAGTTTTATATTGTGATTGGGCAAGCACCACGACACTTAGACAGAAATATGTCGGTCGTAGGTCGTGTAGTCCAAGGTATGGATATACTTCAAAAATTACCGCGAGGGAATTTGGACAGAGGTGGCGTTCTAGATGATATAACGCAAGAAAGCAAAATTAAGCAGGCTTTTGTGCATGCAAACAACGCGGCACCTTATTTCTTACAAACACCGCATCATGAAGAATATAAAAAACGGGCAAACACAGGAAGAAACTTAGATAACCCGTTTTTTCATGACAATACGTATGGCCCGCGCCCTATTGACGTATGTTATTACCAAACAAAAACCAGTAACAAAGCGTGGTAAATAGCTAGCTTATTTCGTGCAAGTTGTTCAATTTCACGGCTTTTTGCGCGTATTTCGCCCTAATGCGCACACTTAATGAGCATTTAAAAAAAGTTAGTAAAAAAGGGGTTGACGGTTGCCAGTCATATACGCATAATACGCGCCACTTCCTGAGAGGGAAGAGAATAGCAAGGCTACGTAGCTCAGTTGGTTAGAGCACATCACTCATAATGATGGGGTCGCAAGTTCGAATCTCGCCGTAGCCACCAATTCTCACTTATCTCTTTTAGGAAAGTCTAGCTGCGCGGAAGTGGTGGAATTGGTAGACACGCTGGATTTAGGTTCCAGTGCTTCACGGCGTGAGAGTTCAAGTCTCTCCTTCCGCACCACGACTGGGGTATAGCCAAGTTGGTAAGGCAGCGGGTTTTGATCCCGCCATTCATAGGTTCGAGTCCTGTTACCCCAGCCATTCTTTTTGAATGACTATTATAGCTAGCGTCTACGCGGAAGTGGTGGAATTGGTAGACACGCTGGATTTAGGTTCCAGTGCTTCACGGCGTGAGAGTTCAAGTCTCTCCTTCCGCACCATTTGGGGTATAGCCAAGTTGGTAAGGCAGCGGGTTTTGATCCCGCCATTCATAGGTTCGAGTCCTGTTACCCCAGCCAAATTCTTGAGAAGCCGCTCATCGAGCGGCTTTTTATTGAAGATAAAAGTTTAGGCTACGTAGCTCAGTTGGTTAGAGCACATCACTCATAATGATGGGGTCGCAAGTTCGAATCTCGCCGTAGCCACCAACTTTTACTTATTCCTTAATTGGAAGTCTACATTGCGGAAGTGGTGGAATTGGTAGACACGCTGGATTTAGGTTCCAGTGCTTCACGGCGTGAGAGTTCAAGTCTCTCCTTCCGCACCAATATTGGGGTATAGCCAAGTTGGTAAGGCAGCGGGTTTTGATCCCGCCATTCATAGGTTCGAGTCCTGTTACCCCAGCCATATTCTTGAAAAAGCCGCTCTTTTGAGCGGTTTTTTTGTTTGTACTCCCGTTTTGTTCAGCAAATGTGTTCTTCTCCCCCATGAATGAATAAATTTGCTATATGCGAGCATAAAACGTCATAGTTTCAGTACGTTTTCATTGTCCAATCATTTAATTGTCGTGCTAGTATTGGTTTTTTATCGATATAGCTCGGCTTATTCCAAGGTTTAGCAAATAAAAGTTTGCTTAAGCCGAAGCGTTTGTTCTGACAACGCACCTGTCATGTTCAGTTCATTTCTACACGCCGAGCAATAATTAAAACAATAACGAAGGAAAGTGCGTGATTAACGAATTCGTTTCATTAGTTAACAATATTCTTTGGGGAGACGGTCAGGTACTTATCATTATGCTGCTTGCATGTGGTATCTGGTTTACCGTTAAACTTGGCGGTGTGCAGCTTAGGCACTTCGGCCATATGTTCAGCCTACTAAAGGGCAGTAACACTTCTACTAAGGATGGGATCAGTTCATTCCAAGCTTTATGTACCAGCTTATCGGCTCGTGTAGGCACGGGTAACTTAGCTGGCGTCGCGGTTGCTATATCTCTAGGCGGTGCTGGCGCTATTTTTTGGATGTGGATGATTGCCCTTTTAGGTATGGCCACTGGCTTTGCCGAAAGTGTACTAGGTCAGCTATATAAAGTCCGTGACGAAAACGGCGAGTTCCGTGGCGGTCCCGCTTATTACATCAAGCAGGGTTTGAACAAAACCTGGCTTGCAGTCGCATTTTCTCTATGTTTGTTCTTTGGCTACGGCTTTGTCTTTAGCGCCGTTCAAGCCAATACTATTACCGATGCATTAAACAATGCATACTCATTCCCCACGGAATATGTAGGCCTAGCCATTATTGCACTAGCAGCCTTAATCGTCGTGGGAGGCCTTAAAAGCATTGCGCGCTTTGCCGAGTTTGTGGTGCCCTTTATGGGAATAGGCTACGTGCTTGTGGCATTGGCTATTACCTTCATCAATATTTCCGAACTGCCAGCCATGCTGCTCGATATCGTTAAATCAGCATTTGGCTTACAGGAAGCTGGCGCTGGTGCACTCGGTGCGGCCATTAAAAATGGTATTCAGCGCGGACTGTATTCAAACGAAGCGGGCAGCGGCTCTGTACCGCACGCTGCGGCGAGTGCTGTGCCAAACCCTAATCACCCCGTATCACAAGGTTACATTCAGATGCTTGGCGTTTTCTTAGATACACTCGTGCTATGTACGTCTACTGCCTTCATCATTTTACTTGCTGGCGGTTCAAGCTCTGATCAAATGGAAGGCATACGCCTAACCCAAGATGCGATGAGCAGTCACCTAGGCGAAGGTGGTACTGATTTTGTGGCTGCCGCCATCAGCTTATTTGCATTCACGTCTGTAGTGGCAAACTATGCCTATGGCGAGAGTAATCTGCATATGTTCAAGCTAGATAATAAAATAGGCCGTGCAGTTTACACTATTGGTTATTTAGGCATGATTTACTGGGGCGCACAGGCAGCCCTACCTCAGGTATGGGCCATGGCCGACATGGCGTTAGGCCTAATGACGGTGATTAACATCATCGCTATTGTGTGGATGACTCCTACCATTGTGTCTATCAGCAAAGACTACTTTAAGAAAAAAGACAGTGGCGCAAACATGGAATACAAAGCGGGCGACTGTGAAATACAGGGTAAGTCAGAAGAGGGTATTTGGGATTAAGTCCGGCTTTTACTAGGTTAGTGTTTTAGAGTTAGATGTTACCAGACTAACTTTGACCTAGTGAGATTAAACAAAAGAAAGGCTAACCTCGGGTTAGCCTTTTTCGTTTGTAGCAATTGACCGCATGTAAAACACTGGTTTTGATTTACCTGCAACAAATGAAATGGCGGCCTACAACGCTACTGGCAAATGCCCTGTCTTCACCCATATTATTGTTTCCTCATCCACGTAAGGATGATGCTGACTCATATGAGGATTGCGCAACCATGTGCCTTTTGGGTATGCACCATGTTCGTCTTTAAATGTACCCGATAGCACAAAAATTTCTTCACCTCCGAAATGCTTGTGAGGCTTAAATACCTCACCAACTGGCCACTTAACTAGCGCCACATGTTCATGCTCAAAGTTGTGTAGCGGCATCACTTTTAAACCGCCCTGCCCTTGCAGCCATTCTGCCGTGTTAGTGTTCACCCTAACCTCAGCCAAATCGCGTTTATCAAACTGATTCAGCTTCACTAAAATAACACAGCCTTCTTTACTGAACGGGCTGTGCTTACTGCCTGGAGGATTGCGCACGTAAGTGCCTGCAGGGTAATCACCGTGTTCATCGGAAAACACACCTTCAAGCACCAAAATTTCTTCACCATAAGGATGACTGTGCTGCTTAAAGCTCGCGCCAGCTTCGTACTTCACGACGCTAGTTGTATGACCAGACTCTTTTGCTTCACGCTCTAAAGGCTTCCGCCATACCGTAGAAGACGGTGACGCTTGCCACTCTTGCATTTGCGTATTGATCGCTAGGCGTTCATCAAAGTTCATATTTAGCATTTAGGTCACCGGTTAATATTGACGCGTTGTCACTGTTTTATTAAAGACCGTTACTCTGGTCTTAGCATTTCGAAAAAGTTATCTCGGGAAATAGTGTAATAATCGCCTCGTCCGCCACCACGGGTAACTGGCGCACTTTTCAGCGTGCTGTAAACGCCGTTCTCTATGAGTGACTTATCAATGTGTACACCCACTACTTCACCCATGATAAACCAGCTATTCACCTCCTCACCTGAGGCGGTCTTAAGCTGTACCATATCAGTTAGCTTACATTCCATGCTCACCTTACTCGCTTTTACGCGGGGAACGCTTACCACTTCACTTTCTACAGTTTGAAGCCCTGCATGGTCAAATTCACTTTCTTCAGGTGCCAGAGGTTTACTCGTCGTGTTCATCGCATCAATCAAATCTTCCGATACAAGATTCCAGCAAAACTCACCCGTTTCCTGCACGTTTACCAGTGAATCTTTCTTACTGCCTACTACTGAAAAGCCGATAATTGGCGGCGTGTAGTTCAACGCATTGAAAAAACTGTAAGGAGCAAGGTTTAACACTCCCGTTTTTGATTTTGTAGAGATCCATCCGATTGGGCGCGGTGCGATGATCGCGTTAAACGGATCGTGAGCCAAGCCATGACCTTCTTTTGGTTGATAAAAATGCGTTTGTGACAAAACCATTCCTTAAAATTTGTGGTAGGGTAAATCTAATACTGATATGAACGCTTATTCGGCGCTTTTCAAGGGCTTAAGATCAAAGGTTGTTTATGACTGCACGTAATGTCGCTTTTTCAAGAACAAGACTGACTGAATTAATGGTGCCATCTTTTGCTAATTTTGGCGGTAAGGTGCATGGCGGTGTCATTTTATCGTTAATGGATAAAGTCGCCTATGCCTGCGCAAGTAAACACGCAGGGGCCTATTGTGTAACCGTTACTGTTGATGGCGTCGAGTTTTTACAGCCTGTTGAAGTGGGTGACTTACTTCACCTCGACGCTACCGTTCATTATGTCGGAAACACATCCTTGGTAGTAGGGATAAAAGTCACTACGGAAAATATCAAAACCAACGAGGTCAAACATACCAACAACAGCTTTTTTACCATGGTTGCCAAAGATGATAGCGGCACACCTGTTTCAGTCCCTGAGCTAGAGTTATCTACTCACCATGAAATGCGCAATTTCGTAACGGCTATACGCCGCAGTAAAATTCGCAAAGAAGCACAAGTTAAGCTGCAACGTGATTACGACGCTTTTATTCCCAAAGAAGACTTTGCGCTTTTAAACGAACATCGCTGTGCGGTTACCTTTGAGAAAAATGACTAAGTAACAGGTACAAAAAAGCCAGTTGATTATTAATCAACTGGCTTTCAGCACTCAAGAACCGATGCTAATTAAAAGCTATACGAGACTTTTCCGTAAACAAAACGGCCTGTAAAACCGTAAGGCGAAAAGCCTGAATACGGGAATAAGCGCGAGAACGTGGTTACATCATCCACAAGTTCACGGGTTGTTTCTGGGTACACATCAAACAAATTGTTAGCACCAACAGAAACGGTAAGTCCTTCCGTTAACGCAATGCGAACGTCTAGGTCTGTGATCCACTCTGATGGAATGATTTCATTGCGTGCTTCAACTGACGATGGGTCTTCCACTTCACCATAACGAGTAGTGCGTAAGGTTGTTGTGTAGCGGTCATAATTCCACGTAACACCTAAGTTAAGTTTGCTGTCAGGCGAAGCCGTTTCGAAGCGACGTAGTTCAACATCATCGAACAAGTTAGTCTGGTCGAAGCCTGCATTTTGCAACACATCAGGTGCATCGATAACATTTGTTACTTCGTTATCGTTAAAGTTAGCACCTGCGTTAAAGTTAAACGCACCATAATCTGACGTATTAAGCGTATAGGTAGAAACAATATCAACACCTTCCGTACGCGAATCTATCGCATTTAAGAAGAATCGTGCCTGATTAGCGCCCGTACCCGCAAGTAATGCTTCTATACCCTCACCTGATAGGTTGTTAGACAACACGATACGATCGTCAATATCAATGCGGTAAAAGTCTACTGTCAGGTTGAAATCGGCGGTTGGCGAGTAGGTAAAACCTGCACTGTAGTTATTCGATTCTTCTGCATCAAGACCTGGGCTGCCCAGCGCTTGCGCAACATCACTTGACGGCGCAAATGTGCCCGTCTCTGTTGGCTCGCCATCAACAAATACCGTCGCGATTGAGGTGAAGAATTGCTGTTGTAGCGATGGTGCTCTAAAGCCGGTTGATACTGACGCTCGAAGTGCAAATGCATCACTCAGGGTTACACGGTGAGACATTTTCCAATTAAACGTACTGCCGAAGTCAGAATAATCTTCATAGCGCCCTGCCACTGCTACGTTCCAGTTTTCTACAACGTCAGCTTCTACATCCACATAGAAGCTATAGTTATGACGGCTGTTTTCACCTGCAGATTCTGGTGTAAAGCCTGGGAATACTTGCGAACCAGCAGCACCAAACGGGCCGTCTACCGGGTCAGTCACCACGCCGCCAGGTCCAAACGTACCTTGTATGTAAGACCCTTCTTCACCTGCAGTTATTTCATAGCTCTCATGACGATATTCTGCGCCCATGGCGAAGTTCATTTCGCTGTAGAAATACCCGGTATCTACCAAACGTGACGCGTCAGCATTCACAATTGTGGTGTTGTATTCTAGCGTACCCGCGTCAAACTCAGTTTGACTCGTTGGACCTAAAGACGTGTTTAGGGTGTTGATAACACCATACTCAAGCTCATTACCACCATGTGTTACGGACAAGTCGTAATTCCACACATCGCCATAGCCCTTAATACCAGCAAGCAGCGACATATCGGTTATGTCAGTTTGAATAGAAGGTAGGAATCCGTCTGGATAAATTTCAACTACGTTTCGTGAATCTTGAGCACGACGGTAAAAGCCTCCGCCTACCGAATCACGAGTGCTGTAGCCTGCGGTAGTATAAAACTCAACGCTATCATTAAGGGCTTTGCCCGCGTTTATGAACAAGGCGTAATCTTCCACCTCACCATTTCCGTAAACGTGATTGTAGCGGTTGACCGTAAGCTCACGAGGGTCCAGGTTGCCGTCCGCGTCTCGCGCATAGTTTTCTCGCTGGTCGTAGTCCGAACGGTTCGCCTGTCCACGGTCGCGGTATTCACCTGATACGTTAACGAAGCCGTCATCTCCCCATTCGAAACCTACGTTGCCGCGAAGGGTAAAGGTTTGTCCATCGGTTACGTCTCTGTCGCTTCCTTCAGCGAATGCTAAATTACCGTCAGCACCAACACTCACACCTTCAAGGTTAGGCACACCGTCCATTGTTGTAACGTTGGCACCATACGTTGCCGACACTTCACCGCCTTCGGCAGCATCTTTCAAAACAATATTAATAACACCGGCAATGGCGTCTGAGCCGTACTGAGCCGCAGCACCGTCACGCAACACCTCAATACGCTTAATCGCATTAGCCGGGATAGCGTTTAAATCTACCGCTGAAGAGCCACGGCCCACCGAACCATTTAAATTAAGAAGCGCAGAGGTGTGACGACGCTTACCATTAACTAATACCAGCGTGTGGTCTGGTGCTAAACCACGCAGCTGCGCTGGTCGTACGTGGTCGGTGCCATCAGTAATAGATGGCTGAGGGAAGTTAAAGCTGGGCAGTAACTGGTTTAAGATCATGTTGGTTTCAGTGAGCCCCGTTGCTTCTATAGATGAAGCATCGATAATGTCGATAGGTACAGGGGAGTCATTGATGGTGCGACCAACGCGACGTGAACCTACAATTTGGATTTGCTCAACATCTTGCTCATCAACAGAAACTTGCTCCTGTGCAAGCACTGACGAAGAGGAAAAAGCCATTCCTGCAATTGCAGAAGCAATGAGGGAAAGCTTGAAAGCAGAAGCGTTAAATTTTGCCTGTTGCATTGTGTTGTTCCTGAATTCTTTTAAATTTTACTTTTCGAAGTGTGTAGTTTTGTATTTCGTGAATCAAAAACGCGTTGAAATACAATATCTTCTTTCTGTTGTTGGGGTACTGCTAAACGCCAGATTGTCTGATCAGACTTATTATTATTAGAGATGAAAAGCACGCGGTGCTTGAAGGCTGAGTAAATCACAAAAAGATTCGCTCGCACAATACTAAAGTTGTAATAAATCCTTAATATCGACGACAGGCAGAATTTTGAAGATGAAGCGACGAAATCATCTATTGCACTGGTGGTAAGGCGGTAGGAAGGTGCCACCTTCACAAAAGGTAATTTGGACTAGAGTACATGAAACAAAAGAAGCGCTCCGTTCAGAGCGCTTTTCATACTAAATTTGCACTAATGAGTGCCAAATAGGCGCTTATGCTTTTTTAAGCTTCTTCTTAAGCTTTTTCAGTTTTCCTTCTTGCTTAGAAATTTTCGCCTTAGTTGCTTTAATCGCTTTTTTTAACTCTTTTTTCTTAGCCATGATGTAAATCCTTATCTTTATTTGTAGTGTTCGCTTCACTCACATAACGTTTAGCAAAGCCGCTATTGATCGCCGTGTTTGGCAATAAATTCCCGAATAAAGTGTCTAACTTCACGAGCAGCAGAAGTGTCTAGGTCTTCGCATAACGCGATAAACTGAGCACGCTCTTCGTCGTTGATTCGAATAATCATCTGACTATTCTTTTTCTTCTTTTTATTGTTTTTTTCAGACACCTTAAATCCTTGCAAATATCAATACGTGCAGTATGTCGTTCAATGAGAATCTGCAAGTACTACCACATTATTCGAAAACAAAATGTATAGCCTATGTATATACATTTCAAGGTATTTTGAACTTTTCACCCTTATTTTTCATAAAAGCATAATGCTAGCGTCACATTAGTGACTTCAGGCTAAGCCAAAGTAATCCCAATAAAAATGGAAACAACGAACTTACGTAAAATCAGAAGTGAAGTAGACCATGACACAAGCACAATCTATAACTCACCTATCGTGTTTCATCGAAGCAGTGGCGATCGCTAAACAAAATAAATGCAGTAATTGCGACGATTTGAAAACACTGTTGCAGCAAAAGGGATACGAAGAGTTAGTTGCAATGGAAACCGTAGAAGAATTAAGCCCGCAGCTGCCCTTAGCGTCTTAATAGTCGTATTTTGAATAGGAATAGAAAAATGCTGTTTGCGCTTTTTATCTACACACTGTGTAGCCTACTGCTATTCAGTTTTTGCGAGATTGCTCGCAAGCGTTTAAGCCAGAAACAAAAAACGGAAGCCTTGCTTCCGTTTTAAAAGAGCTATCAAATGATTATTTAGGCGACCAATCAAATTTTTTGAAAGGTTCGTCAACAGGCGTATCGGCCAAATGATTGGTATAATTACTCATCACTTTTTGTGCCAATATAAGTATGATTTCTAACAATTGCTGATGCTTGTATCCAGCGCTGTAAAATGCGTCAAGCTGCGCATTATCAACATTACCTCGCCCGCGAGTTACAGCCAGCACAGTTTCTTTAAGCGTATTCAATTTGCTGTCAGACAGTGTTTCATCGTTTCGCAACTCTTCAATTAGGTCATCGCGCACTTTCATACTCTTAGCAATACCCGTATGCGCTGGAACGCAGTAATGACACGCGTGCTCTACATTCACTGCCTGCCAAACCACCGTTAACTCTTCTGCATTGAACGATGTTTCTTGCGCTAGTTTATGCAGCACTTGATAGCCTTCAAGCAAAGTCGGCGCTTCTGCCATTACTGCATGTAGATTTGGAACCATTCCAAATGCTGCTTGCGAATTATCAAGTAAAGGCTTCGCTGCTTCTGGCGCACTCTCTTTCGTGTGTAAAGTAAAATCGCTCATGTCACTCTCCTATTGATGTGATCAAAAACTGCAAGCAACGCTTTGCGCTACTCACAACTCGTATGCCAATAATAATAGGTTTACTTGAACGATCGTTCAAGCGATAATTGAACATATGTTCAAAATATTCACGTATAAGGTATGCAGCGATGAAATATGACCACGATGAGATTATAGAAAAAGCCACTACGCTTTTTTGGCAACGAGGCTTTCAGGCGGCTGGCATGCGTGATATTCAGCAGGCATTGGATATGCGTCCGGGTAGTATTTATGCGCGTTTTCAAAGCAAAGAAGGTTTATTCAAACTTGTTGTTGAGCATTATGCAGACAACAGTGCAAAACGTTTAAAGCAAGTCACAGAAGCTCAATCACCTTTAGACGCTCTTTACCACTTTTTTGAAACAGCATTAACTGGCCCCGACGAGCAACGCTACATGCGCCAGTGCTTGTTGGTTAAGTCTATTGCAGAATTAGAACTCATTGGTGATATTGCCAAAAAAGCTGTACTTGAGAGCATGCAAACCCTTAAGGCTGGTTTTAGAAATATTATTGAAGCCTGTATCGAAAAAGGTGAGCTGCCTGAACATACGCCAACGTCAACAGCCGCAGAGTGGCTTCAAAATCAGTTCGTTGGCTTACGAGCGTTTGCCTTACTGCAAGACGATAATCAAACAACTATTAAGATGATAGACAAAGTCATTATCGATTTGAAAGGACAATGGCCACAACAAACACATTAATGTAGATGAAGGCTTACAAAAACTGACGCAGTGCATTTCATGAAAATTGCCGTGAAACCAGTTGGATGAGCCCTGATTTACTTAAACAAGCGGTCCGGAATGAACCGTTTAAACCAAGTGGAAAAACCATTTTTGTCCGTTTTCACATTAACGTAGGCTCGCTTTACCTCAACCCACTGTTCCTGGTCAACAGTCACTCTACCATCAGCAAACGGTACATATAGCTGGTCGCCTTCAAAGTGGGTTCTAAATTCTAAGTAAAAGTCGCCGTGTAACTCCTCAAGTAAGGCATCGGACTCCCCTAACCCGTTGGGGAGGAAGTAATAAAACCGAGTGAGAATAAGGCTTCCTTCAGCACTTAACTGGTAACTGCCTGCATAGCCATCCCAGCAGGCAGACATCACCTCAACCTTTTCAGGGTCAGGTTTACTCTTCAACTGATAAAAGTGTTTTTCGCCTTCGTCTGCTGGATGCCCTTGCCAAATATAATAAAGGCTATAGCCTTTTAGATTAACCCACGGACATTGATTGGAGAACCCTTGCGAAAATTGTACGGTCATTCCTTTGAACCTTTGAAAAAGTGAATTGATTTGAGTTCGGCAAGTGGCTAGATTTTGTGACTTTTTAAACCTAAGCAGCAGCTAAGAGAACAGTAACCGCAACAACTGGGCGATAAGCAAAATCCCCATTAAGGGCCAAATCCACTTAGCCCATTTCGCAGCATCCTCATTACTGATTCGCATTTTAGAGCGTTCTATTAGCGGTATAATCAATGCTAGCGCACCAAATAACACCGCCAGTAAAATTAACACTTCCATTATCGTAACCCTATCGCATATTTGAGCACTTCTTGTTTAGCAGGCTCTATGCGCTGCGCCACAGAAAGAAGCTGGTTTCTTATCCATTTTATGGGGGCAACGTCATTGCTAAACAAGGTATAAAACCCATCCATTGCCGTCATCATCACCAAATTATCTCGCTTTCGTGGCTTTTCATAATTGCTGATAAGCCTTTGAGAAAATACTTTATCGGTTAGCGACAATGCGTTGTCGCTACCGAATGGCTTGAATTCAGCACACACAGAAAGAAAGGTTTCTACATCTTTAAAACCTAAATTAACACCCTGTCCGGCAAGCGGATTAATAGTGTGTGCTGCATCACCAACTAACGCACAACAGCCTTTCACATAGTGATTGGCATGAGAACGGGTAAGCGGAAAAATCGCTTTATCAATAACCGAAAAGCGATTGCCATTTCTGGTCAATTCGTCTGGAAACGTTTTAAGAATTTCACTTTCAAGTTGGCTCGCTTTTAAACTTTTAATCCGTTTGAGTTCGTCAGGCGAGTCATACCAAACCAGCGAAGCGAAGTTATCAAACATAGGTAAAAAGGCTTTAGGGCCACTCGATGTAAACTGCTGCCAGGTTACAGGTTCAACGGCGTTCTCCATCTTTATAGTGATCCCCATCGCCTGCTGCGCATATTGCCAACCTGTGGTGCCAATGCCCGCCGCCTTTCTTACCTGAGAGTTTGCACCATCTGCGCCAACAAGCCAGCTCGCTTCAATGGTTCTGCCATTCGAAAGGCTGACCTTAGCCGTATTCGTTAATTGAATATCTTGCACCGTTTGTCCGGTAATGAGCTCAACATTGTCAAACTGCTTTAATGCGTGGTGGCACCCCAGCTGCAACAATCGGTTTTCCACAAAAAAGCCTAGCTGGGGCATGTCGATACTTTGTGCGGTAAAGTCTGTTCGATGGGCCGGGTCGTCCCACACGCTAAGGCCTGTGTAAGGTTTAACACGCATGGCGGCTATGTGCTCCCAAGCACCAAGGGCTTTTAACAGCGTTACCGATGCTTCGCTGATGGCTGAAACCCTTAAGTCGGGCCCCTTCTCAGCGTTAAAAGGTGCTGGTAGATACGGCTCTATCACTGCTACCTTAAACTGCTGCTGAGCAAGTCCCAACGCAAGTGCAGCACCTACCATACCGCCGCCATTTATACAAAAATCGACCATTTACTCTCCTTAAAACACGCACTTGCATTATGTCTTAAAACACAAAGCGCTGTGAAGTAAAACGTAGAACTGGCTTGCCCTAGATCAATTCTTAACGAATCGTCTCAAGATACTGGGAATATGCTTGCATAACAGGTAAAATATGCGGCTATTTTGAACATCTTCCTGTAACTGACATTATCAGTGTTTTTTACGTGGTGATTTAAGCGCCTTACGTAAAATAACATTCTGGCAGCCACCTTTTCTAAACAACGGTGAAACTGCTCTCACTTACAGGAACACTAACAGGTTATCGAATAGTTGTTATGACTAAAAAGCTGTATATCAAAACCTGGGGCTGCCAAATGAACGAGTACGACTCGGAGAAAATGGCAGACTTACTAGACTCAACGCATGGCTACAGTGCTGCAGAAAGTGCTGAAGAAGCCGATGTTATTTTGCTTAACACATGCTCAATTCGTGAAAAAGCACAGGAAAAGGTGTTCCACCAGCTGGGACGTTGGAAAACACTTAAGCAAGATAAACCTGAACTTATTATCGGTGTGGGCGGCTGTGTAGCCTCTCAAGAGGGCGATACTATTCGTCAGCGCGCGCCTTTCGTAGACTTAGTATTTGGTCCACAAACACTGCACCGCTTGCCTGAAATGATCAATCAGCTTCAGGGCGGCGCAAAGTCAGTCATTGACGTTAGCTTCCCGGAAATTGAAAAATTTGACCGTTTGCCTGAACCACGTGCTGAAGGTCCAACGGCGTTCGTTTCAATCATGGAAGGCTGTTCAAAATACTGCACATTCTGTGTTGTGCCTTACACCCGCGGTGAAGAAGTAAGCCGTCCTGTTGACGACGTATTGCTTGAAATCGCTCAGCTTGCAGGTCAAGGCGTGCGTGAAGTAAATCTTCTAGGTCAAAACGTTAACGCGTATCGCGGTGAAAATTACGACGGTACAATTTGTCGTTTCTCTGAGCTGCTTGAATTAGTAGCGGCCATCGACGGTATCGACAGAATTCGTTACACCACCTCACACCCGGTTGAATTTACTGATGACATTATAGAAGCATACGCGTCTATTCCGGAGTTAGTAGACCACCTACATTTGCCTGTTCAAAGCGGCTCTGACCGTATATTGAACTTGATGAAGCGTGGCCATACAGCAATCGAATACAAGTCTAAAATGCGTAAGCTGAAGAAAATTCGCCCGAACATTAGCTTATCGAGCGACTTCATTATTGGTTTCCCAGGTGAAACAGATGCCGACTTTGAAGCCACCATGGATTTGATTCAGGCAGTCGATTACGACCTTAGCTTCAGCTTTATTTACAGTGCTCGCCCGGGTACGCCTGCTGCCGACGCAGTAGATGACGTAAGTGAAGAAACTAAGAAGCAACGTCTTCACCTACTACAGCAGCGTATTACGCAACAGGCCCTTCGTATTGCTCGTCACATGGTTGGCACAGAGCAGCGAATTTTGGTTGAAGGTCCGTCGAAGAAAAACCCAATGGAGCTTTCGGGACGTACTGAAAATAACCGTGTAGTGAACTTCGAAGGCACACCAGACATGATTGGCGAATTCGTTGATGTAAACATCACTGACGTATTCACTAACTCATTACGTGGTGAAGTTGTGCGCAGAGAGAGCGAAATGGGCTTGCGTGTTGCCGTTTCGCCCCAATCTATCATGGCAAAGCATCAGGCAGATTTGCCCGATGAGCTTGGCGTGGGTCAATTTAACCCAGCCTAAATACATTTTATAGCGAGGAAAAAAGTAGCTTGAGTACATTGGTTAGTAACGAATTTGAATTAGAACCGGCAGATAGCAAACGTTTGTCGAGTTTATGTGGCCCCTTTGATGACAACATTAAACAAATTGAGCGCAGGTTAGGCGTAGAGATTACCTACCGCAATAACGCATTCAAGGTGTTGGGTGAACCGCAGCAAATAAAAAGTGCTAGCGAATTACTTAAGCTTCTTTACATAGAAACACAGCCTATCAAAGGCCGTATTCCCGAGCTAGAAGCAGAACAAGTTCACCTTGCCATTCAAGAAGCCCGCGTTATTGAAAAAGACGCAACCGGCGGCTACGGCAAAGAAGTGAATATTAAAACCAAGCGCGGTGTTATTAAGCCGCGCAATCCTAACCAAGCGCAATATGTGGCGAACATAGTAAACCACGATATTACTTTTGGTATTGGACCTGCCGGAACGGGTAAAACCTACCTAGCCGTTGCCGCTGCTGTGGATGCACTAGAGCGACAAGAAATTCGCCGTATCTTGCTTACCCGCCCTGCGGTAGAAGCGGGTGAAAAACTCGGCTTCTTGCCCGGCGACCTTTCACAAAAAGTTGACCCGTACCTTCGTCCGCTTTACGACGCCCTATTTGAAATGTTGGGCTTCGAGAAAGTAGAAAAGCTTATGGAACGCAACGTCATTGAAGTTGCACCGCTGGCCTATATGCGCGGTCGAACGCTGAACGATGCCTTTATTATCCTGGATGAAAGTCAAAACACCACGGTAGAGCAAATGAAAATGTTCTTAACCCGTATTGGCTTCAATTCAAAAGCGGTGATCACCGGTGACATCACGCAGGTAGACTTACCTCGCGGTGCAAAATCAGGTCTTCGTCATGCTATTGAAGTGTTAAGTGAAGTGGATGACATTTCTTTCAACTTCTTTAATGCTGAAGACGTGGTCCGCCACCCTGTGGTTGCGCGCATCGTAAGAGCCTATGAAGTGCACGATGCTGAACAAGAGCGTCTTCGCAAAGCACGTAAAGAAGAAGCGTTGCGACTTCAACGTGAACAGGCTTCTCAAGACGATAACGCCACGCAAACGAAAGGCGACAACGCATCGTGAGTGCCATTATTGATGTACAGCAATTGTTTGAAGGTGACGAGGCCATTTTGTCGGCCATTCCCTCACCTTCGGAACTTGAGCTTTGGGCTAACGCCGTGCTCAATTACGAAGGGTTAGCTGAGCAAGAAGTGACCATTCGCTTTACTGACGAAGCCGAAAGTCAAAGCCTTAACCATGAATACCGAGGAAAAGATAAACCCACAAATGTTTTATCTTTTCCGTTTGAAGCGCCTCCAGGTATAGAAATAAACCTTTTAGGCGACCTGGTTATTTGTGCCCCCGTTATTAGTCGAGAAGCCGAAGAACAGCATAAAGACGTAAGCAACCACTACGCGCACATGACTGTTCACGGGCTATTGCATTTAATGGGTTACGACCATATTGATGATGCGGAAGCTGAGGAAATGGAAAGCAAGGAAATTGATATTCTTGCGCACCTTGGCATTGCTAATCCTTACGAATCTATTGATTAACAATTCAATATAAACCATTGTTAGTTAAGTACTTTAACACTTAATAACAATAAAACATTGACGACCAGCGAGAACCATTTTAACGTTGGCGTTGAACTAACAATTAAACGGACATTATGAGCGACGATAATCCTCACTCTACCAACGGCTCATCAGGCAAGAGTTGGTTAGATAAACTAAAAAATTCAATTTCTGGCGAGCCGAGAAGTAAAGAAGAGTTAGTATCGGTTATTACTGATGCTGAACAGAACGAAATCATAGACCCACAAACCCGCGAAATGATTGAAGGGGTTATTGGGGTAAATGAAATGCGAGTAAGGGATATCATGATCCCTCGCGCTCAAATGACCACCATCGATGTAGAGCAAAAGGTAGAAGAGTTTTTACCTGTAATGCTTGAATCTGCTCACTCCCGTTTCCCTGTTATCAGCGAAGATAAAGACCACATCGAAGGTATCCTGTTAGCAAAAGATCTTTTGGCTTTTGCTTTTAACGCGGAAAAAGAATTTAACCTTCGCGATATTCTTCGCCCAGCGGTTATTGTTCCAGAAAGTAAACGCGTGGACGTTCTGCTTAAAGAGTTCCGTCAGCAACGCTACCACATGGCCATTGTTGTAGACGAATATGGCGGTGTGTCTGGTCTAGTCACGATTGAAGATATCCTTGAAATTATCGTGGGTGAAATTGAAGACGAATACGATACGGAAGAAGATGGTACCGATGATATTCGCCCGTTAAATAAATCAACATACTCTGTTAAAGCCTTAACACCGGTTGACGATTTTAACGAGTTTTTTGAAACCAAGTTTAGCGAAGAAGAAGCCGACACTATTGGCGGTATTGTGCTGAAAGCGTTTGGTCATATGCCTGAAACCAATGACGAAATCACCATTGGCGACATTCAATTTAAAGTGACTAACTCTGATAAGCGCCGACTTATCCAACTTAAGGTTTCAGTGCCTTCGCTCGAATAGTGAAGTAACGCAAACTACGCCTGTTTCAGCATAGGGCAGCATGATTTTATGCGTGCTCACCCTATGTTGACGTAACAACTCTATTAACCACGATCAGATGACTCCTATGCTGAAACGGTTTACTCCCCACCTTCTTCTTTTACTAAGTGGTGCAAGCTTAACCCTTGCTTTTGCTCCCTTTAACATGTGGCTTTTAACTATTCCTGCGCTTGCACTTGCTATACGTCAGGTGATAAAGCTCAAACATCGCCCATTTTTAGCCGGATGGCTGTTCGGTGCGGGATGGTTTGGGGCGGGTATAAGTTGGGTTCATGTGAGTATTGCCGACTTTGGCGGGCTTCCCATTGCGGCATCTATTGGCATTATGGCGTTGCTATGTGGCTACTTATCGCTTTATCCTGCGCTTGCCACCAAGTTAACCGCCAAGTTCTTCTCTCCTCACTTGTGGCCAATGGCGTTACCTCTTTTCTGGGTTGCGGCTGAGTGGTTACGAAGCTGGATGCTAACCGGCTTTCCATGGTTATCTTTAGGGTATAGTCAATTAGAGAGCCCTCTTTCAGGCTTTGCGCCAATCATCGGAGAAACGGGAATAAGCGCGCTTATCGTTATCAGCGCTACGCTATTTGCGTTGATACACAATAAGCGAACTTTCGCCAACGCAGTGCTAGTGGCACTGTGCTTATTTACCAGTGGCTACCTTCTTAAACAACATACTTGGGTTGCCCCCCAAAAAACCTACTCAGTAGGCATGGCTCAAGGCAACATCGCGCAAAGTCTGCGATGGGTGCCAGAGCAAGATGGTCCAACCATGGACACCTATTGGAAATTAACTGAAAGCTTATGGGATAACGACCTCATCATTTGGCCTGAAGCCGCGGTCCCTAAGTTAGAACCATTAGCCCAACCTTATCTTGCTAAAGTTAACGAAAGAGCCTTTCAAGAGAACACGGCACTTATTACGGGTATTGTTAATTACAACTGGGAAACTGATGAAGCGTGGAACAACCTAATTGTGCTAGGTAAACGTACGCCAGATGCCGCTTATCCCGACTATCAATATTTCCACAACAACCGATTTTCGAAACATCATCTATTGCCCGTAGGCGAATTCGTACCTTTTGAAGACTGGCTTCGCCCGCTCGCTCCCCTATTCGATTTACCTATGTCATCATTCTCTCGAGGTGACTATCAACAGGCAAACCTTGAAGCTAACGGCATTCACCTAGCCCCCGCTATCTGTTTTGAAATTGCGTTTCCTCATCAAGTGATGGCAAATGTATATGAAAATACCGACATGATCATAACCGTGAGTAATGATGCGTGGTTTGGTCACTCACATGGGCCTGCTCAGCATTTGCAGATAGCGCAAATGCGCGCCCTTGAGTTAGGCCGCCCTGTCGTTAGAGCGACAAATAATGGCATTACGGCTTTTATAGACCACAGAGGCGAAATAACTGCTCGGCTACCTCAATTCATGGCAGGTAATATTTCGGCGCCAGTTGTCGCAACCAGAGGGTTTACACCGTATTACCATCTTCAAGAGCTAGGTGTTTGGTTTATAGTTATTTTGCTATTTGTTTGCGCGGTCTTAATTAAACGCAGGCAGCGCTGATTGCTCAATAGCAGCGGGTTGAAACAATGTTTATGCTATGCCAATGTAGGGCCTACCCAACTTGTATTACTTAAAAAACCAGTAGGAGCGAGCTTGCGATACTAATTTCGCGAAAGAATCGTTTTAACCTCAAAGAATTCGTCTATCCAAGGAATTGAAGGAGACGCTATGAATCTTAAGGCTATATTATTTACAGTAATTGTAGTTATTGCGGCAACACTCGTCAGCTATGAAGCCAGTGCTACTATTAAACTTACCCCATGTAATGGATGTACCTATGACGGTATGAAACGGGCAGCAGAACTGAGCCAGAAAAGAGTCGGCTCAAGCAATATAGCCGTTGTAAACTTCAGGAATGCGACCGCACATAAATTTCGCACTAGTTTAGAAATTGATGGCGATGGAGAACCAGTTACAAACTCCACCCCTGTTAGTTTTTCAACTAGTGAACAACGCGACATAGATCTCTACTTTCGCTTCAGAGATGCACTCGGTGCCTATATCGCTAACTTTTCTAACCAGCTATACGACTCATCTTTAGATAGTAAAACACACATAATATCTCCGACTCACCCACAATATTCTCTTAATACTTTCGACAATAAATCTGGCTATGTCTCTAAGGGCGTCATTTTGGTCAAAGGTTCTCCCTACGAATTTTTGTCAGCTAGCTACCAACGAAACGATGTATATGACTGGTTTATTGGTGGAGCGAAAAAAGATGTTTTAGCGATTTTGGACTCATCTCTACAAGCCGTTGAATTACCAAATGGTAAAGATTTAGACCTGGACTTAAACGCAATCTTTTACACATCTCCAGAAGCACTAAAAAATGGAAATCAAAACGGAAGGATCAAGATTACTTTAGATTTTATCAATGAGGCTTTTGTAATCATAAATGCCAGAGATACAAATAATAACAGTATCCCCCTCAAAAATGACAAGCTGATGGGTGAGTAAAATACAACCAAAAGCGCAAAAAAAGGCGCTTACTTCAAATGAAGTAGCGCCGTTTTTGTTAGCAGCAACTACCTTACAACAGATAGGTAGTCTAATCTGTTAAATAGAACGTTAAACGTTACCTGCCGCCTGAATAGCAGTAAGTGCTATGGTAAATACAATATCGTCAACCAATGCACCGCGACTTAAATCGTTAACGGGCTTTCGCATGCCTTGCAGCATTGGGCCAATACACACTAGATCGAAACTACGCTGTACCGCTTTGTAAGTGGTATTTCCGGTATTGAGGTCAGGAAAAACAAACACGTTTGCCTTACCAGCAACAGGGCTATTTGGTGCCTTGCTCTTGCCCACACTTTCGATAGCCGCTGCATCGTATTGAAGTGGACCATCAATAAGTAAATCAGGGCGAAGGCTTTGCGCAATTTTGGTCGCTTCTCTCACCTTTTCTACATCGCTTCCTGCACCTGACGAACCAGTGCTGTAGCTAATCATCGCAACCCGCGGTTCAATGCCAAACATTTGTGCAGATTCCGCAGATTGAATAGCAATATCAGCGAGCTGTTGAGCGTTGGGATCTGGGTTAATTGCACAGTCGCCGTAAACCAAAACTTGGTCAGGCAACAGCATAAAAAATACTGACGACACCAAAGACGCGTTTTCAGCGGTCTTTATTAACTGGAGCGCTGGGCGAATAGTGTTCGCAGTTGTATTTACTGCACCTGACACTAATCCATCCACGTCATCTTGCTGAAGCATCATCGTGCCCAGAGTTACGTTATCTTCTAACAACTCTTGGGCAACCACTTCCGTCACACCTTTATGGCCGCGTAGCGCCACTAAGCTCTCAACATAGTCTTTTTTAATGGCCGACGGCGAGAGAATCTCAACGCCTTCGCTCAGTACAACACCTTGCTGTTCTGCTACCCGTCTAATCTCAGTTTCATCGCCTAGCAATACAGGACGAGCAAGACCCCGTTTGGCACAAATAGAGGCCGCCACCACGGTTCTTGGCTCGTTTCCTTCAGGAAGCACAATGCGTTTATTTACCTGCCTTGCACGGTTTGTTAGGTAAAAACGAAACGCTGATGGAGAGAGTTTTTTCTGGCGCGACACTTTTTGGGTAAGTGAATTTACCCAACTTGCGTCTAAACTTTCCGCAGTGTGAACCATCACCTTTTCAATGCGTTTACTGTCATCTACAGGTACTTCCTGATTAAAAGCGTGAAGTGCTTGTGCTGTTTGCCACGTATTGGAATTTACCAGCATAACCGGTAAACCCGTTTCCATGGCCTGGCTACACAACGCCATAATGTTTTCATCCGGCTGATAGCCGCCGGTAAGCAAGAGCGCGCCTAGCTTTGTGCCGTTTAATGCAGCTAAACAGCACGACACAAAAACATCGCCGCGATCACCCGACATTACAAGTAGCGCCCCCGGCTTTAAGGTGTGCGTCATATTGTGAATTTCTCGCGCGCAAAACGTGACACTACTTAAACGCCGCTCAGCCAACTCGCCTTCGTTTAACAAGCTAGCGTTAAGATGCTTCGCTACGTCGGTGGCGCGAGGAGATACTAAATCAGCGCTCCAGTCAATTGTGCCAAGTAGACTCAAGCCCTTTTTGAAAATAGGCAAATCACGTAAGGCTTGGGTTCGCTCTTCGTCGTGCTCAGGGGCTTCTATTGCGCCAATATCAGCGCGTAAGCGACCATGTTCATCAAAAGGCGCGTTAACCTTGTTGAAGATACAGCCCACTACTTTTTGACTTTTGTGACCGCCATAGGTGTCTACAACGATTTCGAGGCGATGATTGATATCCGTGGTCGACTCATTTCCCGGCACAGCCACGAAAACGATGTCGGCATCAAGTGCCCGACTAATTTCTAAATTCAGGCGCTCTGCATAAGGATGATGGCGAGTTGTCACCAATCCTTCAATAACAGTAACGGCCTCTTGAACACTGCTTTCTTCAAACCGCTCGATGATCTCCTCTAAGAGCTCATCGGTGCTGTCGTTACTGATCATTCGCTCTACGTATTCAAGCTCGAAAGGCGTGATGGGCGACACACTGGCATGGTGCGCAATAATTGCTGTAGAGCGCTCTTCGCCGTTATCGCCTTTGCGTGGCTGTGCAACGGGCTTAAAGAAATTGAGCTTTATGCCTTGTTCCTCGATAGCACGAACAAGGCCCATGCTGACCGTAGTTAGGCCCACACTTGTGCCTACGGGGATCAACATAATTCTGCGAGACATAGTTACTCCTGCTTTTGCTAACGCGTTGGCGTTGCTTATATAATTTACGCGAAGGTTGCAGCTTCTGCGGCTATCACCCATTCTTCATTTGTAGGCACAACATAAACTGCCTTTGATGCGGTATCAGCGGTAATCTTTCCACCTTGACCAAATCGCGCGTCGGTATTTCTTTGCTCATCTAAGCTAATTCCAAAGTGGGCGAAATACCCCATAGTTGTCTCACGAATAAGCGATGAGTTCTCCCCTATTCCGCCTGTAAATACAATAGCGTCTAACGTGGGCACGGCTACCATATAACCCGCGATGTATTTAGCTAAGCGATAGCAAAAAATTTCAATGGCCAATAATGCACCTTCGTGACCTTCAAGCGCCGCATCTTCAAGGGTTCGACAGTCGTTACTCAGCTCTGAGATACCAAGTAATCCAGACTGTTTGTTCAGTAAATCACTTATCTCATCTGCGGTTTTGCCAAGCTTCTTCTGCAACGTTCCCGGTAGACTCGGATCTAAGTCGCCACAGCGAGTGCCCATAACTAAGCCTTCAAGAGGAATAAAGCCAAGGCTTGTGTCTACTGCCACACCTTTTTCTATAGCCGACACACTGCAGCCATTGCCTAGGTGGGCACTGATAATGCTGGTATCTGAAACCGGCTTCTCAAGAATTTTTGCCATGCTATCAAGTATGAACTTGTGACTGGTTCCATGGAATCCGTAGCGTCTTATGCCGTGCTCGCGATAAAGCGACATGGGTAAAGCATAAATGAAGGCTTTTTGGGGTAAGGTTTGAAAGAAAGAAGTATCAAATACGACTACGTGAGGCAGGTCAGGGTAAGCCTCTTGCGCCGTGACGATCCCCTTTAGGTTCGCCATATTATGAAGCGGAGCCATGCTTGCATAATCTTCAATTGCTTTTAGTACGCTATCATCGACAAGTGCAGCCTGCTTAAACTTTTCACCACCATGAACAACACGATGCCCTATTGCGATAGGCTTAACGCCCGTACTAGCGATAACTTCTGAAATTGCGCTTAACGCTTCGGTATGGCCAGCTTTTTCAGGTAGTGCGCGTTTTTCTTTTTTGCCGTTTAACTTGTAAGACAAACTAGCATCACTATTACCTAGTGCTTCAGCAATACCAGACAGTCCAGCCTCTCCAGTGTCAGCGTCAATTATCGCGAACTTTACGGACGAACTGCCGCAATTTAAAACTATAACTTCTTTCTTCATTTTTTAAATTTACAAATAAAAGTGGTAAGACATTTTGCTTAACCAAATTGTAGCATTTATAAACAACCGGATTGGTTAAACAATTGCTAAATGTTTTATAAAAAACCTCGCATACACTTATTGTATGTGAGGTTTTTTCTCAATATTTATTGAAAAGCATGCGATTCATTTCATGCCGTAAAAAAAGAAACAAATAAAACCAATAAATACATACACTTAAAATTAAATCCAAGTTTTTTGGAAAAAATATGCATTTTCTTTCTTGAAAAGTATTTGGACCATTCCTATATCTGATTTGTCGGCGCTGAAAGGTCAGGTCGACAAAACCGCCGCCGCAGAGTCGGGGCATTTAAACTTTTAACATATTGCTTAATTTTGAGGATATGACTATGCGTACTATCGATCTATCTCCACTTTACCGTTCATTCATTGGTTCTGATCACCTAGCGTCATTAATTGATGCAGCATCTCGTGCTGAGAAGCAAAGTACCTACCCGCCGTATAACATAGAGTTACTTGGCGATGACAAGTATCGTGTAACCATGGCCATTGCCGGCTTTAGTAAAGACGACGTTTCTATTCAGGTTGAAGAAAACACGTTGACGATTACGGGCACGAAGAAAACGGAAGCGGACGATAAAGAAAGCAAAGAGCGTAAGTTCTTACACAAGGGCATTTCAGAGCGTAACTTTGAGCGTAAATTCCAACTTGGCGACCATGTAAAAGTGCTAGCTGCAGATATGGAAAACGGTCTGTTACACATCGATATGGAGCGAGTCATTCCTGAAGCCAAGAAACCTCGTCAAATAGAGATTGGTTCTCGTTTAATTGAAAATTAATAGTTAGTTTCTTGGTTTGTTTCCCAACTTTTAGCGGCGCCTTTCGGCGCCGTTTTTTTTGGGCTTAAAAAAATCGCTTTTCGTTGGCGCTTACCCATTAATCAAGCGTTGTCGATTTCAATGGCGTAATCAGCTTTACCCGATTCACCAGACTTAAAGTTACCTCGAAGGTTTTTTCCCGTCAGTTCACCTGTAGCAGACCCTTCAATTGATATAAATTCGCTGCTTGCAACTCCATTCTCAAACTTACCGGCATGCTGAAAAGTAACCGTGCCGCGCATACCGTTTACTACGCCAACGAAGCTTTCAAACCCGGTAAATTTGGCAGACATCTGAGATTGATAAGACATCAAAAACTCGACATTAGATTCGCCACTCATTTCACCAGAATACACCTGCTTAATACTAGCGTGAGATACCTTAATTCCCTCCGATCTTTCACTAAGTGTGTCTTCGTCCCATTGAGTAATGGAAAAGCTTCCTTTGAACGCCATAAATATCTCTTTATAAATGGTTTTTAGTTATAAACTGTAAACCCTAGCTTCTCAGAAAGGAAAAAACAGTCAGCAAATTGTAACAGGGTGTTTAGATAATCCCCTTAAGCATGGCTAACCCCACTGCGTTACAGGTGCTTGCGTCCTTGATTTCTCCACGCTTTATTTTCTCCTTTAATTCATTTAAGGAGAGTGAAACAACGCGCAAGTCTTCTTCCTCAACATCGAGTTTTTGTGCGCCTTGGGTGAGGCCTTTAGCTACATAAATGTGATAACCCTGATTACAAAAACCGTATGCTAAATATTGAAAACCCACATATTCCATTGAATCTGCAGTTAAGCCTGTCTCTTCTTTAAGTTCACCTTTCGCCAATTCAACAGGGTCGACATCAGGGTTACTTTCCCATGCACCTTGAGGCAACTCAAGCTGGCGCTCTTTTATGGTATAGCGATATTGCTCAACCATGTAAACCGTATCGCCTTCTATCGGCAAAATAATAGCGAAGTCAGGCTTTTCCACCACGCCGTAAATGCCTTCGTTTCCACTGCTGCGTTGTATTTTGTCTTCTCTTACGCGAAGCCATTTGTTTTCGTACACAACTTTTGTATCTAGTGTTTTAATATCAGCCATGCCTCACTCCTCACTCACTGTCTTTTTCGTTTCGAAGAAAACCTGCACTTTCTTCCGTCTCTTTAAGTGTTAGACGATCGTCAGGGTTTTTATTAAACGCTCGGGTTTGTTGATTAACTTGATGAATGGTACTTGCATTGGCTAAGTCTGATTCATTAGTGATGGAAGCGATGGTCTCTCTACCGCGTAAGAATGCTTTAATTTCGTCGACGATTTCCTTCAATTCTCCGTCGTTTTTGTTCATTCCCATTACAAAGCGCGGGGCTTCCAGATTGTTCATACCGCTAGTGGCGAATATAGAAGTGTTAATTCGGCTAGTAATGATCCACGGTGTGATACTGCTTCTAACTACGACATTTTCAGACCGTGTAGAATCGTGAATTGCCATACCTGTTGAAACTCTAGACTCGGTATACGTGCCTTCGGTTTTCATGTACATAAGCAAAGAGTTAAAGTTCAGCTCGCCCCAAAACATGTGAGACGCGTTGTTTAAAATACTTCCTGCCGCTCTGAAAGTAAGCCAAGCGAATATCAGCATGAGCAAATTATTGACCATAGAAAAAGCATTGTTCAACAGTGCGCTGTTATCTACACCGATATTGATAACCAGATGTAGTAGCTCAGCGAGCTGTACGCCAGATGAGTAAAACAATACCGCGGCAACAACGACGGCAACTTGCGCAATGGCGCTCAGCGCTACTTTAGCCCCTCTGGGTAATGCCAACCCCTCACTGAGGGTTGGCTGAGTTTCTATCAGTAATTCCCCTTCGAAACTACCCTTCCCTTCAGCCTGCTCTTTAAGCTTAGGAACAAAGTCTGCGTATATTCTGTTTGGGACTTCCTTGTAACGACGGTTGGCAAGCACGATGTTTTCTATATTGATAAAAATCTCATTGGGATGAACAGACTCTTGCATGTTTGCTCGAAATTCGCTGACTTCAGTTTGTGGTGTCACTAAATCCATGCGCTTTTTAAGTAATGGAAATACAAGACCTATCACCACGCCGATACTGATGAAAAGGTATACAAAGTTCAGCCAAGCGCTAAAAAAAGCGTGTTCTTCAGACCAGGTTTTAAGTTCATTGATATTACTTCCCACCACACCATCGAGAAACACACCCGCACCAAGAGGAACGACTAGTGCTAATCCAATGATTACACCAATTGACAACCCTCCCGCTTTAGCAAGTTGCGAGTTTCCTTCGTTATGGATGCCCTTTGCCGTAGAGGTCCAGTTGGCAACAAAATAGATAAGCAATACCAAAGAAAGAACAGGCATAACGACAATTTTTGCGACTTCACCTGCAAAGCCATTACTTACTAAAAAATAGACGATGGCGTAGGTAACTAAGCCCACGATAAGTGTCGCCCCCATGGCTAAAATTTCTTGGGCAAGATGGCGTAGCGGGTAAGGTAAGAAAACAAGCTTAGGAAAAACGCTGTGAACTAGCCGAGCGAGCCAGCCTTTTGGCTCCTCAAAGGTAGTGTTTCTTCTACCCATAAGCATAGAGTGCAGTGACTCTTTTGAATAAAGCAGGGATTTTTGCTCTGCCTGAGCAGCATCTTGTTCAGATTTTGAGAAGTTGTAGGCCAGTGAAGTGGGAACCGTTCTACCTACAAAAAAGCGCATAAGTTGAAGGATACCAACCGCCGTATGGCGTATTCCCGATACCACTAAAACAAAACCAACCGCTAGCAAGGTATAGCCTTTCACCTTGTTGGCTTCAAATATTGCCGGCACTGTGAAAACAACGTAAACCGCTAACAATAGCGTTATGACACCACCCAGTGTTCTAAGCGCTCCTTCTGTCTTAAATGGGTTCTTTATCCCTAGCGTCTGAGAACCAAAATCATAAGCCATGATGCATCCTTTCGAAAACAAAAGGAAAAATCATACTTAGTGTAAGTAGATTGAGCAATGATTTTAAGTAGAGCGCCCGCCAGTCAGAGACTACAATTTTTTAAACTCGGGCTATTTACCGTTCTTAATCTACGTTAAACCCCGCGATAGTGCGTTGCAGTAACTGGTTGTTGCGCTGCATTTCATCAGACAGCTCAGACAATTGTTGTGCAATGTGAAGTTCGTGCCGCGCCGCTTCCTCAACCGCTACTACATCTTTAGCTACCACTTCCGTGGTCACTGACTGTTGCTCGGCCGCAGACGACATATTATTCGCCATAAGCTCGAGCTCGCACGCTGCTTCTTTCACCTTTTCCGCAGTTTGCCGCCCTTCAATAGTTGTATTCATTGACGCTTCTATAGATACAACATTCTTGTTGATATCATCGACAACAATTACGCTGGCGTCCTTTAGGCTCACTAACAGCGTAGGTATTTTATCTGACGATTCCCTGCTACTTTGTGCAAGCTTTCTTACTTCGTCAGCAACAACGGCAAAGCCTCGGCCATGCTCCCCTGCTCTAGCAGCTTCAATTGCTGCATTAAGTGCGAGAAGATTAGTTTGGTCGGAAAGGGTATTGATAGTTTCCAGTATATTTCCTATTTCGCTGACTTTCATTTCCATTTGAGCCGCATTAGATTGAACATTTCGAATATCATCTGAAAGCACTACCATGCTCTTTCGTATATTGTCGTTGGCTAAGAGCGAATGGTCAGCTAAACGATCTAGGCTTTGACTCGCATTAAGCGTTGCCAACGAAGAACTGGCAATCTCACGGCTTGTTACCACCACCTCTTCAACCGCCGATGCAATATTAGTGGTGAGTTGCTGAGTACTCCCAGCGTCACCTAGCATTTCAGCGCACGCCGTTTCTAAATTGTTTGATAATCGAGAGCTTGTGCTTATCGACTGGCCTAACCCCCGAATAAGGTCACGTAAAGCTAAGATGGTTGTGTTAACAGTACGAGATGCATCACTTCTTTCGAAGCAACGGATTAATGAAAAGGTGATAAAACCGATACATCTACAACTGGTTCCAGAGCTAAGTATAGGCCTCTTTGTAAAAGCGGTGGATTTTTATACTAAAAATCGCATGTATTTTGGGATAGGAAAACGCAAAAGTGAGCTAACGGGACAGCGTCATCACTTAATTTTATTCTTAAAGTACGAGCGCAATAGGAACAGGGCTAACCGTTGAGTTCAATCAATGCTTATTAAACAACAATAGACAGGCAAGAAAATTAAAAAACGCTTTGGCTTAACAGATTACAAATCCATGATCGGATTCAGAAGTTTTGTGACGGAAAATATAGCCAGCAGAAGGACTCTGCTGGCTTGCGTAGTTAGATATATTCTACTTCGATGATTTCAACTTCAACTGCGCCGGCTGGCGTTTGAATCGTTACCATGTCATCAAGCTCTTTACCTATTAGACCACGAGCGATAGGTGAATTAACCGAAATCAAGTTGTTCTTAATATCAGCTTCGTCATCACCAACAATACGGTAGGTGGTTTCTTCATCGGTATCGACGTTTAGAATGGTTACGGTAGTACCGAAAATAACCTTACCCGTATTTTCCATTTTGGTAACGTCGATAATCTGTGCATTTGATAGCTTGCCTTCAATATCTTGAATGCGGCCTTCACAGAAGCTTTGCTGCTCACGGGCCGCGTGATACTCAGCATTTTCTTTTAAGTCACCATGTTCACGTGCTTCGGCAATAGACTCGATAATACGTGGGCGTGTTTTGGTTTTTAGCTCATTTAATTCGTCACGCAGCATTTGAGCGCCGCGCGCTGTCATTGGATACTGACTCATGAATACCGTCTCACTTAGCTAGTAATTTAAACAGAAAAGTGCGCCGCGAAGGCGCACTTTTTATTCGTTCACACAAATGTAATATTGCTAGGATACCTCGTATCCTAGCGTATGTCATTAGTGTTTGAGTCTAGCGTGTAGTTCTTGAACTGACGCCACTTTATTGCGGTCATCAGCAGACTTAGCACGGATAGTTGCGAACGCTGCGTTCATTGTCGTGGTGTAGGTTACCTTGTTTAGCAAGGCTTCACGACGAATGTACACTGAGTCGGTGATGGCTTGACGACCTTCTGTTGTATTAATCAAATACGCGTATTCGCCATTTTTGATTGCATCAACAATATTAGGGCGGCCTTCAGACATCTTATTAACCACAGTACTCATGATGCCTGCATCATAAAGCTCGGTAGCTGTACCGCGGGTAGCTTCAATGCTGAAGCCCGCTTCAACCAACGCTTTTGCCAGAGCAATCATACGAGGCTTGTCGGTATCACGTACTGAAATAAGCGCTTTACCTTGCTTAGGTAGTGGCGCACCCGCACCTAAGTTAGCTTTAGCATAGGCTTCTTCGAAGGTATCGCCAACGCCCATTACTTCACCCGTTGAGCGCATCTCTGGGCCTAGCAGTGGGTCAACACCTTGGAACTTAGCAAATGGAAGCACCACTTCTTTCACAGAGTAGAAAGGTGGAATCACTTCTTCTGTTACGCCCTGCTCGGCTAGGCTCACGCCAGCCATTACACGTGCTGCAACTTTAGCAAGAGGTACACCCGTTGCCTTAGAAACGAATGGAACGGTACGTGCTGCACGAGGGTTAACCTCGATTAGGTATACTTCACCATCTTTAATCGCAAACTGTGTGTTCATCAGACCGACTACGCCAAGTTCAAGCGCCATGGCTTTAACTTGTTCGCGCATGACATCTTGAATCTCTTTTGAAAGCGAGTGTGGAGGTAATGAACACGCAGAGTCACCAGAGTGAACACCCGCTTGTTCAATGTGTTCCATGATGCCGCCAATCACTACGTCTTTACCGTCGCAAATAGCGTCGATATCAACTTCAATAGCATCATCCAAGAAACGGTCTAGCAATACTGGCGCGTCGTTGGACACTTTAACCGCTTCATTAAGGTAACGCTTAAGATCTTTGAGGTCATACACGATTTCCATCGCACGACCACCTAGCACGTAGCTTGGACGAACCACTAGCGGGAAGCCAATCTCTTCAGCCATAGTTAGCGCTTGCTCAACGTTAGTTACCGTGGCATTCGCAGGCTGCTTGAGGTTAAGCTTGTTCACCATTTGCTGGAAGCGCTCACGGTCTTCGGCACGGTCAATCGCTTCTGGTGAGGTACCGATAACCGGTACACCCGCCGCCTCTAGTGCACGCGCAAGTTTAAGTGGCGTTTGACCACCATACTGCACGATAACGCCTTTAGGCTGCTCTTTAGCAACGATTTCAAGTACATCTTCCAACGTTACTGGCTCGAAGTACAGACGGTCTGATGTGTCGTAATCGGTAGATACTGTCTCAGGGTTACAGTTAACCATAATGGTCTCGTAACCGTCTTCACGCATTGAAAGCGCCGCGTGAACACAGCAGTAGTCGAACTCAATACCTTGACCAATTCGGTTTGGACCGCCGCCCAAAACCATAATCTTGTCTTTGTCAGTTGGCGCTGCTTCACACTCTTCGTCATAAGTTGAGTACATATAAGCAGTACTGGTAGAGAATTCTGCTGCACAAGTATCTACACGCTTGTAGACAGGAGAAACACCAAAGTCACGACGGGTTTCACGAATATCGCTTTCTGCCACTTTGGTTAGCTCAGCAAGACGCGCATCAGAGAAGCCTTTACGCTTAAGTGCGCGCATAAAGTCAGCATCAATACCTGGTAAACCAAGCTCAGCTACTTTTGCTTCAAGAAGAATAAGGTCCTCAAGCTGTACAAGGTACCAGCGGTCGATATTAGTAAGGTTAAATACCTCTTCAACCGTCATGCCCATACGGAATGCATCACCGATGTACCAAATGCGCTCTGCACCAGGCTGACGAAGTTCATAAACCACTTTATTACGTGACTCAGGGTCTTCAAGGTCAACCATTGGGTTCAGGCCTGTCGCACCTACTTCAAGACCGCGAAGGGCTTTTTGCAGTGATTCTTGCTGGTTACGGCCAATGGCCATCACTTCACCTACCGACTTCATTTGAGTAGTCAGTCGGTCGTTAGCACCGGCAAACTTCTCAAAGTTAAAGCGTGGGATCTTAGTCACTACGTAGTCGATAGACGGCTCGAAAGATGCTGGCGTTAGGCCACCTGTAATGTCGTTTGCTAATTCATCTAGCGTATAACCTACCGCAAGTTTTGCTGCTACTTTCGCAATTGGGAAACCTGTTGCTTTCGAAGCAAGCGCTGATGAACGCGATACGCGAGGATTCATTTCGATGATTACTACACGACCAGTTTTCGGATCTACACCGAACTGTACGTTTGAACCACCGGTTTCAACACCAATCTCGCGCAGTACAGCCATCGCTGCATTACGCATTAGCTGGAATTCTTTGTCAGTCAGGGTTTGTGCTGGAGCAACTGTGATTGAGTCGCCGGTATGCACGCCCATAGGGTCGAAGTTTTCGATAGTACATACAATAATGCAGTTATCTGCTTTATCGCGTACTACTTCCATTTCGTACTCTTTCCAACCTAGCAACGATTCATCGATAAGCAGCTCGTTGGTAGGAGAAAGGTCTAAGCCACGGTGACAAATTTCATTAAATTCATCAATGTTGTACGCGATACCGCCGCCGGTTCCACCCATGGTGAAAGACGGACGAATGATACAAGGGAAGCCGATGCGGCTTAGTACATCGTGCGCTTCATCCATGCTGTGCGCGATTTCCGCACGTGGACACTCAAGGCCGATGTTTTTCATTGCTTTGTCAAAGCGCTCGCGGTTTTCTGCTTTATCGATTGCATCTGCCGTTGCACCGATGAGCTCACAACCGAACTCTTCAAGTACGCCGTGCTTGTCTAGCTCTAGCGCACAGTTAAGCGCAGTTTGTCCACCCATCGTAGGTAAGATGGCATCTGGACGTTCTTTTTCGATGATCTTGCGAACCACTTCCCAGTGAATAGGCTCGATGTAAGTCGCATCTGCCATTTCTGGGTCGGTCATAATGGTTGCTGGGTTAGAGTTAACCAAAATAACACGGTAGCCTTCTTCTCGAAGGGCTTTACACGCTTGCGCGCCTGAATAATCGAATTCACAAGCCTGGCCGATAACAATAGGGCCAGCACCAATGATAAGAATACTTTGTATGTCGGTACGTTTTGGCATAGCGGGCTAATTCCTACTGCTTGTGTTGTTCAATAAGTTCGATGAAGTGGTCGAATAACGGTGCCGCTTCATGAGGACCTGGGCTGGCTTCAGGGTGTCCCTGGAAGCTGAACGCAGGTTTGTCGGTGCGGTGAATACCCTGCAGCGACTTGTCGAACAACGAAATGTGAGTTACTTCTAGGTTATCTGGCAAGCTAGACTCGTCAACTGCAAAACCGTGGTTTTGGCTAGTGATCATAACTACATTGCGCTTAAGGTCTTTAACCGGGTGGTTTGCACCGTGGTGACCAAACTTCATCTTCACTGTCTTCGCACCACTTGCGATAGCAAGTAGCTGGTGACCAAGACAAATACCAAATACAGGCGTACCGGTTTCGACGATAGTTTTGATTGCGGTTACTGCGTAGTCACATGGCTCTGGGTCGCCCGGGCCATTTGACAAAAATACACCATCAGGATTCATGGCTAGTACGTCTTCAGCAGGCGTTTGCGCTGGTACTAGCGTAACTTTACAACCGCGGTCAGCTAGCATGCGAAGAATATTATTTTTAACACCGTAGTCAAAAGCGACAACGTGATATTTGAACTCGCTTGGTGTTACATAACCTTTACCAAGTTCCCAACTGCCTTCTGTCCATGTTTTTGGCTCAGTAATACTTACTACTTTTGCCAAATCCATGCCTTTAAGGCCGGGGAAAGCTTTTGCTTGCGCTAGTGCGCTAGACTCGTCTAATTCATCAGAGCAAATAATGCAGCCGTTTTGTGCACCTTTGTCTCGCAAGATACGCGTTAAGCGACGTGTATCAATGTCGGCAATACCCACAACGCCTTTCGCTTTAAGGTATTCAGACAAAGTTTGCTGTTGACGAAAGTTACTAGCAACAAGAGGTAGGTCACGGATGATTAGACCTTTCGACCAGATTTTATCTGCTTCGACGTCTTCTTCGTTAGTGCCGGTGTTGCCAATGTGTGGATAAGTAAGGGTGATGAGTTGTTCAGCGTAGGATGGGTCGGTGAGAATTTCTTGATAGCCGGTCATGGAAGTATTAAAAACGACTTCCCCAACGGCGGAGCCTGTAGCGCCTATCGCCGTACCTTTAAAAACAGAACCATCCTCTAACACCAAAAGGGCAGAATTAGCCAAGTCAACCTCCAGATTAAGGATAACTATGTGTTTGTGCAGTTTTCTGCACAAACCCCACAAAAAACGGGAGTTATTGATAACAATACATCCCGTTTTACGATCTTTGCAGCTAATAAAACCGCACTCTTCAGCCATTTTGGCGGCCTCAGAATACGAAATTCTGGCAAATTCCGGCGAGTATACATCACTGACCGAAAATGGCAAATTTATTTGTAATAATTTACTAAAATACCGCTTATACCACCATTTTTGCGCAGAACCACCGAAAGTACGGCTTATTGCTCATTTAAAGTGCAACTTTAGTTTAACACTTTGATAACGCCCTCAAGCTCGCCTGCTAATTTAGCTACAGCATGCTGGCATAAAAACGCCTATAGCTTTAAATCCAGTACATCAACCATGGAGTATAGACCAGGTTCTTTTCCATACAACCACTTTGCTGCATGCACTGCACCTTTCGCAAAAGTAAGTCGACTTGATGCCTTGTGCGTAATCTCCAGGCGCTCACCAATATCTGCAAATAAGGCTGTGTGTTCACCGACAATGTCTCCGGCTCGAATTGTTGCGAAGCCAATAGTACCTTGGTCGCGTTCAGGCTCTTTTCCTTCTCTGCCGTATACAGCGCAGGTTTTTAAATCACGGCCCAATTCGTCAGCAATGGCTTCACCAATGGCCATGGCTGTACCAGAAGGCGCGTCTTGTTTAAATCTGTGATGTGCTTCTGTTATTTCGATGTCAGCCGTTTCACCCAGCACACTTGCAGCTTGTCGAACTAGGGAAAGCATTAAATTTACGCCCACACTGTAATTAGCCGCAAATACGATAGGTATATGCTTTGCTGCTTCGTCGAGTGCCGCTAACTGTGAATCGTTTAATCCAGTAGTTCCAATAACAACAGGCATTTTATTTTTAACGCACCACGTAAGATTACTTTCAATAACCGAAGGCAGGGTGAAATCAATCATTACATCTGCATCATTACCACTTAAATCTGATAGCGCAGTACAATCAACGTCTTTTTTGCCAATGCCCGCAAGTTCGCCCACATTTAGTCCAACCCAAGGTGAATCATCGCGTACCGTTGCCACGCTAAGTTGTGCATCGTCACTTAAATCTAGCGCTTCAACTAAAACCCGTCCCATACGCCCGTTGGCGCCAAATAATCCTACTTTCATTTTTTCGTTTTACACTTTTTTAAACCTTCAACTGTGAGGCATTTTGCCAAATGCCGTCACTATTGCAATGTGAGATTCATATTAAATAGGCATAACAAGGAATCGGTAAGATTTAACCACTACCAATCTGCATAGTCCTTTGTCAAAACTTCAGGCTCGGATGTAAAAAAATTCAGTACACGATGCTTAGAACATGTTGAGCTTTACTGCGCATTTTTGATGCAAAGATCAACATGTCCTAATTGCAACACTAAGACAAACAGAGGTTTTCTGCCGTTGGGCCTACTTGTTTTATAGAGTAAGTTAAGCGACGCTATGGCAATTAACAGATGACCGAGTACTTATTCGCCACCGCTGAACGGCAAGTGTGGATAAGTCAGAATACAACCCAACTAAATTTACTATGCAAAAAACTCTTATATGGGATATTCCCACCCGGCTTTTTCACTGGCTTATTGTAGCGAGCCTTTTAGCGCAATATGCAACAGTAGAATGGCTTGAAAACAAAGTGCAATGGCACTTTTACATTGGGTACTTCACCTTATTCCTTATCGTTTTCCGCATAATCTGGGGATTTGTTGGTACGCAACACGCCAAGTTCAGTAGCTTTATTACTGGCCCCAGAAAGGTTTTCAATTATATAAAAACCTTATTTAATAGGCAGTCCGAACCCGCTATTGGCCACAACCCTTTAGGCGGATGGTTTGTCGTCGTTATGCTAGTGTTGCTTACCATACAAGCGGTATCGGGATTGTTCATGACCGATGATATTTTCTTAGACGGTCCCTATCGCCAGTTAGCCGGAGAAGAAACACTAGCGCTAATGAACACTCTGCATCACCTTGCCTTTGATGTGTTACTTTACGTTATCGCACTTCATATAGGCGCGGTAATATTTTACAGCGTGTATAAGAAGCAAAAATTGGTTCCTGCCATAGTGCATGGCAATAAGGAGTCAGCAACAGCAGGTATTACTGACTCGCGAATTCTACGTGCTTTTGTTGTGGCGCTCATCGCCGCAGCAGCTGTATATGTGGCTATTGAAGTATACCCGCCAGCTCCACAGGCAGATGAATATTACTACTAGCTAAACAGCCGTGGGCTTGTTGACCAAGCCCTTCTCTCGCATGAGCGTCTCAATCTCACTTACGCTTGACGGATCATCGATGGTTGAGGGTACGGCAACAGATTCATTGGCTGCAATTTGACGCAGCAGTTTGCGGAGTATTTTACCTGACCGGGTTTTGGGTAAACGATTGACGACGATGGCTCGCTTAAAGCACGCCACTGGCCCGATTTTATCTCGAACCCGTTGAACCAAATCTTGCTCAAGTGCCTGTTCATCAACGGTAACGCCGTCTTTTAGCAGTACCAATCCAACTGGCAATTGCCCTTTCAGTGTATCATGGATGCCTATTACACTACATTCAGCAATGGCAGGATGTCCTGCAAGCACTTCTTCCATTTCACCGGTAGATAACCGGTGCCCGGCAACGTTTATGACATCGTCGGTGCGACCCATTATAAATACGTAGCCATCTTCATCTACGTACCCGTTATCTCCGGTACTGTAATACCCTTCAAATTCTCGTAAATAGCCATCAACAAACCGTTGATGGTCTTGCCAAATCGTTGTCAAACAACCTGGGGGAAGCGGTAACTTGATAGCAATAGCGCCTTTTTCACCGGTTATTTGCTGTTCATCAGCTCCTTGCAATACCTTTACGTTAAACCCAGGTGTAGGCACGCTTGATGAACCGGGTTTCGTAGCCATTGGCTCAAGCCCCATCGGGTTTGAACAAATTGGCCAGCCAGTTTCGGTTTGCCACCAATGGTCGATAACAGGAACACCTACTTTCTCGCTCGCCCAGAAATATGTTGGCGGATCTAGACGTTCACCCGCCATAAATAAGGTACGCAAGCTCGACGTATTGTATTTAGATAAAAACTCAGCATCAGGGTCCGCTTTTCGTATCGCTCTAAATGCTGTTGGAGCTGCAAAAAGCACATTCACTTTGTGAGACTCTATCATACGCCAAAATGCACCGGCATCAGGAGTGCCAATGGGCTTTCCTTCGTACAGTACCGTCGTTGCGCCTTTTATGAGCGGGCCATAGACAATATATGAATGACCGACCACCCAACCAACATCCGATGCAGCCCAAAAAATATCGTCCTCACTAATACCGTAAATCGCGCCCATTGAATAATGAAGAGCAACCGCGTGCCCGCCATTATCTCGAACGACCCCCTTGGGTTTACCGGTTGTACCTGAAGTATAAAGAACATAAAGCGGGTCAGTTGCATCGACGGCAACAGGAGAAGCTGGCACGCTAGCTTCAACCAGAGAGAGCCAATCGTGGTCAGTTGCTTCATTTAACTCAGCAATTAGCTGAGGGCGTTGATACAACACGCATGCCTGTGGTTTGTGCTCTGCCAATGATATTGCTTCATCAACAAGAGGTTTGTACGGTAGAACTTTATTGCCTTCAATGCCACATGACGCAGTAACAATAACTACCGGTTTTGCGTCATCTATTCGTACTGCAAGCTCATTTGCGGCAAAGCCACCAAACACCACAGAGTGCACAGCTCCCAAACGAGCGCAAGCAAGCATCGCGATCACTGCTTGCGGGATCATGGGCATGTAGATAATCACGCGGTCGCCTTTCGTCACACCCAAGCGAGATAAGCCGCCTGCGAACTCGGCAACACGGTTTAATAGCTCTTTGTAAGTAAAGTGCTGAGTGGTTTGTGTAACAGGTGAGTCATAAATAAGCGCGGTTTTATCGCCACGACCATTTTTTACGTGATGATCAAGCGCTAAATAGCTAGTGTTAAGCTGCCCTCCCCTAAACCAGTCGAAGTAACCATTATCTGTAGGTTGGCATCCTTTTTGAGGAGGTTGAAACCACGCTAGCTTTTGTGCTTGTTCTAACCAAAACTCATCGGGGTGTTGGGTCGAGGCAATATATTCATCTTTATAAGTCATAACCATGTCCTGAGTAGGGTTTATCTTCACCCTACGATAGTTACATGACATCTACTAATAAGACTTCAGGCGTAGATCGACTAACAAATTGATTTACATAAATTTAAACTTTACTTCCCTATTTGATAACAAGAGGTACCGAAGCGGTTGTTTCAACGCATACTTGAATAAGCCCTCGACTGCGTAAGGTTAACTACCTTCTTTATATTGCTTCTCACTAATTTTACTTTTCCAATCATCTACACTCATGGGTTTATCTAAGTAATATCCCTGAAATGCTCCGCAACCACATGCCTTAGCTTGATCTAATTGACCCGTTGTCTCTATTCCCTCAGCTACGGTATTTATGTGTAACGCTTTGGCCATGTTGCAAATACTTGTAACCAATAATGTTTTTTGCTGCGAGCCTTCCATCGCTTCGACAAATACCCTGTCTACTTTCAGTTCGGTAATTGGCAAATCTTGAAGATAATTTAAATTTGAGTCACCAAGACCAAAATCGTCGATAGACAAACTAAACCCTTGTTCCGCTAATTCTCTAACGCGACGTTGAATAACGCTCACCCCTCTTATCAATGCACCTTCAGTGAGCTCTAGAGTTAAATTTTTGTGTGACACGCGCCACTTATTTACTATTGCGACGAACTTCTTCACAAAATCAGCTCGCGCTAAGTGCTTTGCACTGATATTAACAGACAACTTAGTGTTAATTTTCTTTAATTGGCATTCACTAAGTAACCCGCAGGCTTCGTTACACACCCACAGCCCGAGTTCAGCAATAAAATCATTCTCTTCGGCAATAGGAATGAATTCAGAAGGGCTTACTGTACCCATATGAGGATGCTTCCACCTTAACAACACCTCTGAGCTTATAACGTTCTTCGTTGCATCGTATTGAGGTTGTAGCTCAATATATAACTCGTTGCTAGAAATAGCCCTGCTCAGAGAGTGTTTAATGTAATTGTACCGCTCGATATCAATTGCATTAACATGAAAATACTCGTGCTCCGACTTAACAGTAGAAGTATTTTTTACCTCTCTTAAAGGTTTTCTCGACAATAGTTCTTTTATCTTTTTAAACGAAAAATGCTTCGTTGGAACCGTGCAACTTATGGTTTGCGTTTCAATATTTAAGAGGCTGTTGTGCAGGGTTATTGGCGCTAGCACGTGATCGTGGATAAGAATAGCGCAATCGTGTGCAGCATTTAGAGACTGTGCTTCTTCACTAAAATATTGATGAAGGTGAATATAAAAAGCACCTCTCTCACATTTGAATATACTGGCTGAATTGCGCTTGTTAATTTCGAATATGCGAATGAAGCGACTGGCCAAAATTCTCAGAATATAGTCTATCGTTGGCTCCCCAAACGCATTTTCGTATTCTTTTATGTTACAGATAGCAACGCGCATAAACGTGGCAAATGGTTTAGATGACTTGTCGTCATGAGCTTTATCGCCAAGGTATCGCTCAAATTGGTGTAAGTTCGGAAGACCTGTCACCGTATCGATTAAAGCGAGTTGTTTGTAATGCTCAATTTCGTGGTTTTGATTAGTGATATCGCGCACTGAGGCGATAATTAATTGTTGATTATGTACAGAGCATTTCGACAAATTAACTTCACAGGCAATACGTTTACCATTTTTATGGCGAAGACATTCGTTTACCGAGCCATTTTCGCTACACCATGCTAAACCCGCTGGTATGTTTATGAAACAAGAAGGCGCATCGGTAATTTGCACCTTGGTTGATATTAATTTTATATCTTGCCCAATCAGCTCTTCGGGCTCAAAGCCTAATACAGAATAAACGCGTTCATTTGCAGTTAAAATAGTGCCATGTTCATCTATGCTTAACACCACGCTATCCACATTATTCAATAAACTGGTCAGATAATCTGTGTAGTTATGTTGTGAATCCGATAGACGCTGTATTTCCGTTTCATCCTGCACTGCGCCATAAAGCCGGGTTAATTTAATTCCGCTAGCATTTCCTCGCTGAACCTGTAAGAACACGGTTAGTTTTATACTTTTTCTGCGACCTTGCTTGTCGTGAAATTCAAAGTGCTTTACGAACTCTCTATCTTCTTTAAGCGCTTTAAAAACGCGCTGCTTTAAGTCTCTTCTATCACTCGAGGTAAGCATATCGAGCACTTCATTAAGGCCGACGCTTTTTACACGAGGTAAGCCTAATAAGGCTTTCATCACCTCAGTCATAGAAAGTACGCCTGTGAATCTGTCAATCTCCCACGCGCCCACTTTAGAAATTGAACTCACCTCTTCTAACAAGGCAAGCTGTTCGGATAACTTGTCTGAATAGGGATGACGCGCCAGCTCATATTGGTAACTAAGCTCTACTTTTTGGCGCGTAATATCTATCAATGTATGTTGTAGAGGGCTCAATACACTGTGGGGTACAAAAGTGAGAACAACACCCATTACTTCATTTTGCATATCTCGCACGGTAGCAACTACTACATAGCTATCAGCATAATGTTCGAGTGAAGGGGGAAAGATAAAATCTTTGCAAGGTATTGGAGCGCTCAAAGGTGTAAGCGGGAGCATGAGCAATACATGTGAAGGAAAAACAACACTCTCGGCTTCTAATGATAGGTGGTTTACGTCGCAAGATAATACCGTTGCTCTTCCATTGCTAGGGTTTACCGAGGCAAGTAATATACACAGAGCCTCTGTTTTCGTTCGACTTTCATTGAGCAACACAGAAATGTTTTGCTGTGTTGTGCGCATGGTTGACAACATGCGTTCCTTGCGTAAATCCATCTAAGCAAACCTTTTGATATCTCTTCGAATTCAGCACAAACGATAGCAGCACGACAATAAAAGGATGAAAAGTTGTGTCGTGGTTTTAAGCGCTTTACAAGTTTTGCTGTTTCAGTTGTCTACGAGCTGTTTTATATTTTTTAAAAGCAGGACCTGCGAAGATTGGGTACCTAAACGCGTACCTTCAGTCGAAGAAAATTATCGCCAAGCCTGAGTGTTTAACATAGCCAAGAATTGTACAAATTTCCAGCAAAAACCCATTGAAACGTTTCGAACCCGTGGAAAGTTCTTATTATTACGAATTAACTATTTGAAATCCGGGATAGTACTTGCGAGCTCTTTTATCTGAACAGGATCTAACACTACTGAGCTTAGCGCGCTAGAAACAGTATGCGTGGGAAGGGCTGTATTCTTGCTAAAAAATTCACGGTCACGCAACTTGAATTTACGCGTTATTGTCGGATACAAGTAATTTTCTGTCAGCCAAAGGACTGCCGCTACTTCTGGACCCGCCGCCATAAGACCCGCAGCGAAAAAGCCTACGCCAATAGCGACCCTCGCAACTGCAGATTCCGATTGCTTTTCACCAAACAACGATGACAACTGCTTCGAATAGGCACGAGCCTCAGCAGTTAAACACTCTTCTGTACCTTGCCCAGAAAAATAGTCATCTTGAGCTTGACGGTATGCTCTCAACTGTTTGCCGACATCGCTAAACGGAGATACTAGTTCCGCCCATTTTGGCCCGCTATTCATTGATATATTTTGCGGTACACGCAATCCGGGTATTGAAACGTGCTGCATTTGTAACTCTTGATCTACTTTGGATAAATCAGCAAACGCTGAGCTAAACCGTGTTTCGACCAAAATTTGCTGTTTCGACAAAGACGTCTGGCTGCCCAAGCAAACACCGAAATTGTAGTGATACGCCTCACAGGCCAGGTGCATCATAGCTAGACGCCCTTGATGGTTATCAGCTAAGCACTCAGTGACCGCAGACTCCCAACGGGTTCGGGTAGCCTCTTTGTCGTATCGATTTGATTGTTCATACAAATCAAACACTCGTCGCCACTGGTCATGACTGACACTGCCAATTGATAAGTCTTCTGGTGTGCGTTCAGCCAACCGCATGATCATTTGATCAAAGCCATGACTGATGTGTTTTTCTGGCCAAGGTATAAAATTATCCGTTTCTTCTAACAGTGGCTGCCACTTACGTAATTCTCGCTTCAAACTTGGCCATTCGGCAGAATTTTTCAAAACGTTGAAACTGGCAACACCTTGATCCGCCATTTTCTCTGGTAAGGAGACTAAATCGGCGTTCCGCGATAAGATCCTTACAAAACCTTGCTCAATTAGTGACGTGAGCGGAGAACAACTGGGGTTTAGAATAGCTTGCCTTGCCGCACTATTATTAAGTAAATACCCATCATTGATAAGTATCTTCTCTCCTAATATAGCCTTCCTCACTAGCAATTGATTAAAGTAGTTTATATCAGCGTCGAATTGCCAAGGAAAACGCTCTACAACATCGTCCAGTGTACCTACATACGTTAGCGAGGGTCGCATCTTATCTCCATATTAAAAATCTGTTGTTAAGCACTTACGAATATACCACAGCGTATGGGTCTTAACGATGTACTCTCGTAGACACGTTCTACAAGGCTATAATGAAGTCAATTTCTGAGGTGGCTAAGTGTGTGGCGATGCCTGATGCTTATTACCTACAAAGCCCTGGACGAAAAAGTACACTACTGTTTGAGGAAGGTTGCGAGTCTGCGCTTCAGCGCCACTCTCAATTTATCTGTATGATTGAATTATAAAATACTAATTAACACATCGAAGTACTAATCGAGGTTTTGGGTCAGTAAAATGCAATAGTACATTCTTACTGACCCGATATTAGAGCGCTTTCACGTGTTGAAAAACAAGCTTGGGCTAGTCCTTCTTATAGTCGTCATGGCATGATTTACAACTTGCACCAATTTTACCGATTGCACCTCTGTACGCGCTTTCATCACCCGCTTTAACAGCTGCTTGAAGCCCTTGCGCTGCCGTTTTAAGTGCCATCACTTTCTTTTCTACATCTGAGAAATTTTCCCAAATTTCATCTTTTGCGCCAGTTTCAACGTCAAACTTACGGGTATCAACTGATAAATAATCGCCCATCATGTCAGCAAGTTGTTCTAGACGTACGGCATTTGTTTCCATAACGCTTTCGTCAAATGGTAGAGCACCTTTTGCCATGCCACCTAACGGTCCCATGTTACTGCGTACTAACTGAAAAACGGCCTGGCGATATTGTGTTGCAGCTCCCGCGTGTTTTTCTGACGTTGCTTCTGTCACGTCAGCAGCTAATACCGAGCCTGATAAGATTGCGCCTGCCGTGGCAGCGCTCAGTAGCAATTTACTTGAAAATTTCATGCCTGTTCCCTTGTTAGGTAAATATTATTCATTGGTCTCAAACGGGCTTTTAAGCCTTGTAATCAACAAGCTAAAAGTCCCGATACTTGGGTTATCGTGACGAATAGTCGGATGATGCGCAAGATTTTTAGCGGTAAAAGTAAGTAAAGAAAAGACTAACCCCCCCTTTCCTTCTTAAAGTGAGCACTTTCTATTACAAATACCAATCTGCATGGATAATTGGCCACTCATAAGAGCGCGTTTAAATGCCTTTCAAAAAGAAAAAAGCCCTCAACTGAGGGCTTTCAAATGAAGTATGTACTACTAAGCAATTAGTTCGTTAAATCGTCAAAGAACTTTTTAACGCCGTCAAAGAAGCCTTGCGCTTTCGGGCTGTGCTTACTTGACGCTTTACCCATCGACTCTTCAAGCTCTTGAAGTAGTTCTTTTTGGCGAGATGATAAGTTTACTGGTGTTTCGACCACAACCTTACACATTAAGTCGCCCATGGCACCGCTTCGCACTGATTTAACACCTTTACCACGTAGACGGAACATTCGGCCAGTCTGCGTTTCAGGGCTGATTTTCAGTTTTACTTTTCCATCTAGCGTTGGCACTTCTAGCTCGCCGCCAAGGGCAGCCGTAGTGAAGCTCAACGGTACTTCACAGTACAAATTGTTGCCATCGCGCTTAAAGATATCGTGCTCACGTACGTGGACCTGAACGTATAAATCACCTGGAGGTGCACCGTTCTCTCCAGCTTCACCTTCGCCTGATAGACGAATACGATCACCGGTATCTACGCCAGCTGGAATTTTAACGTTAAGGGTCTTAGTCTTTTCTTTACGACCGTGGCCATGACAGCTGTTACAAGGATCTTCAATGATCTTGCCTTTGCCCGAACACGTTGGGCAGGTTTGCTGAACAGCAAAGAAACCTTGGCGCATTTGAACTTGGCCATTGCCGTGACAGGTTGGACAGGTCTTAGGTGAAGAGCCTTTCTTCGCACCAGAACCATCGCAGACTTCACACTCGACCAAAGTTGGTACGCGAATATCTACGCTCTTGCCACGAACCGCTTCTTCAAGCGTTAGCTCTAAGTTGTAGCGAAGGTCTGAACCTTGACGTGCGCGAGATTGACGACCTCCTCGGCCACCGCCGAAGATATCACCAAATACATCACCAAAAATATCGCCGAAATCGGCACCACCACCGAAGCCACCGCCACCACGGTTAGGATCTACTCCCGCGTGGCCATATTGGTCGTATGCTGCACGTTTCTGCGAATCTGACAGAATTTCGTAGGCTTCCTGGATTTCTTTAAATTTATCTTCCAGGCCTTTATCGCCTTGCGTACGGTCAGGGTGATATTTCATCGCCAGCTTCTTATACGCCTTTTTAATTTCGCGTTCGCCTGCGCTTTTATCTACCCCGAGTACTTCGTAGTAGTCTCGTTTCGACATATCGTTTACATATCCTACTTTTTGTCGATAAGCATTTTATGCTCATCGAATCTACATCTGACTGTTGTGAAAATAACCTGAACACACATTCAATAAAGCCAAGTCATTTACACAACAAAGGCGCAACAAGAAATTCCTGCTGCGCCTGAACTGCTTACACGGCCCGCTAACATGCTAAGTAACGGGCCTGACACAACAGTTTACTTCTTGTCGTCGTCTTTCACTTCTTCGAACTCAGCGTCAACAACGTCATCGTCTGCTTTACCAGAAGATGCTTGCTGCTCTGCACCTTCTGCGCCACCGGCTGCAGCTTGCTGAGCTTGCGCCGCTTCCATCAGCTTGCTAGATGCTTGGATAAGCTCTTGCGTTTTCGCTTCGATGTCCGCTTTGTCTTCGCCTTTAACTGCAGTTTCAAGTGCTGAAAGTGCTTCTTCGATTGGCGCTTTGTCTTCTGCACTTAATGCATCGCCAACTTCTTCAAGCTGTTTACGTGTGGCGTGAACCATACCGTCAGCTTGGTTACGCGCTTGAATCAGCTCTTCAAACTTCTTATCAGACTCTTTATTCGCTTCCGCGTCAGCTACCATTTTTTCTACTTCTTCATCGCTTAGGCCTGAAGAGGCTTTGATAGTGATCTTCTGCTCTTTACCTGTGTCTTTGTCTTTCGCAGACACGTGTAGGATACCGTCAGCATCAAGATCGAATGTTACTTCGATTTGCGGCACACCGCGTGCTGCTGGACGAATACCTTCTAGGTTGAACTGACCAAGAGACTTGTTGCCACTTGATTGCTTACGCTCACCCTGTAGTACGTGTACTGTTACCGCAGACTGGTTGTCTTCAGCAGTTGAGAACGTTTGCGACTTCTTCGTTGGAATTGTCGTGTTCTTCTCGATAAGCACAGTCATCACGCCACCCATAGTCTCGATACCTAGAGACAGAGGTGTAACGTCTAGAAGTAGTACGTCTTTAACGTCACCTGACAGTACGCCACCTTGAATTGCTGCGCCTACTGCAACTGCTTCGTCAGGGTTTACGTCTTTACGTGGCTCTTTGCCAAAGAATTCAGTCACGTACTTCTGTACTAGCGGCATACGAGTTTGACCACCAACTAGGATGATGTCGTTGATGTCGCCTACAGAAAGATCTGAATCAGCTAGTGCCTTCTTAAGCGGCTCAAGTGAATTCTTAACTAGGTCTTCAACCAAAGACTCAAGTTTTGCACGAGTAAGCTTAATAGCTAAGTGCTTAGGACCTGTTGCATCAGCAGTGATGTATGGCAGGTTAACTTCAGTCTGTTGTGAAGAAGAAAGCTCAATTTTTGCTTTTTCACCGGCTTCTTTAAGACGCTGCATAGCAAGCGGATCTTTACGAAGGTCGATGCCTTGGTCTTTCTTAAACTCTTCAACTAGGTAGTTGATAACACGGTTATCGAAGTCTTCACCACCAAGGTGAGTATCACCATTAGTTGCTAGTACTTCAAACGTGTGTTCGCCGTCTACTTCATCGATTTCGATGATAGAGATATCGAACGTACCACCACCTAAGTCGTATACTGCAACAACGTTGTCGCCTTGTTTTTTGTCCATGCCGTAGGCAAGAGCAGCAGCAGTTGGCTCGTTGATAATACGCTTAACTTCAAGACCTGCGATGCGACCCGCGTCTTTAGTTGCTTGACGCTGAGAATCGTTGAAGTAAGCAGGAACAGTGATAACTGCGCCAGTAACTTCTTCACCAAGATAATCTTCAGCTGTCTTTTTCATTTTCTTAAGTACTTCAGCAGAAATCTGCGGAGGCGCCATTTTCTCGCCTTTCGCTTCTACCCACGCATCACCGTTATCAGCACCTACAATTTTGAAAGGCATGATGTCGATGTCACGCTGTACTTCTTTATCTTGAAAGCGACGACCAATTAGACGCTTAATTGCGAATAATGTGTTAGTCGGGTTCGTTACCGCCTGACGCTTTGCAGACTGACCAACTAATGTTTCACCATCGTTTGTGTAAGCGATGATTGAAGGGGTTGTACGATCGCCTTCCGCGTTTTCAATTACGCGAGGTTTGTCGCCGTCTAGAACTGCGACACATGAATTCGTTGTACCTAAATCGATACCAATGATTCTACCCATTTCGTGTCTCCGAAAAAGTTTCTTAATTCTGTACTTTTAGTGGGGTTATTCCCCAGCCTTTTCAATAGATGTCAGTAAAAAAACTGACATTTTTGTGTGTTTATCGCAAAAAGCGTGACTTACGCTTGCGTGTCCACACCACCACTTGGCGCACGCGATACCATAACCATGGCAGGGCGTAACAAGCGGCCGTTAATTTGATAACCTTTCTGCATAACCGCCATCACCGTATTTGGCTCGTGGTCTGCACTTTCTTGCATAGACATTGCCTGATGCAAGTCAGGGTTGAAGGTTTCGCCCTGCGGATCAATAAGGCTTAATCCAAATTTCTCAATAGTGCTTAAGAAAGTTTTGTGGGTCATTTCCACACCTTCTAAAAGCGGCTTAACCGCTTCATTGTCGCCATCGGTCATTTCGATAGCACGCTCTAGGTTATCGATAACCGGAAGCAACTCGCCAGCAAAGCGTTCAAGGGCAAATTTACGCGCCTTTTCTACTTCACCTTCAGCACGACGACGTGCGTTGTCAGCATCTGCACGCGCGCGAAGCACGCCATCTTGCTGCTCTTTGATTGTGGCTTGCGCCTCAGAAAGTGCCGTTTCTAGCTCGTAAATGCGTTGTGCATTTTCATCAAGCTCTACGCCTTCTGCTTGTGACGCTTCTACTTGCGCTTCTTCAGCATTTTGTACAGTTTGATCAACTGTATTTTCCTGTTCTGCCTGCACGTCGCGATTATCGCTCATGCCTACCTCCAAACGTTTTTCTTAATTAGGCATTGCCCAATAACGTTAAAATTATTGGGAATAAGTCTGTTGCGCTTAGTTATGGGGCTAGATTTAAGGTGATCAAGGGTATCCACAATATTTTTGTGGATGTAATGCTAAAAAATCTATAAGTAGGGAAATGAGACTAACGTACTCATGTTAATTCGCTAGCGCCAAGCTCAACCTAGGTACATTAACTCCGGCTCAAATGCGGTTCATATCAACCCGCTATTAAACCTATTGTTTGCCCAGAGAGCTCCAATATCTACTGCCCTGCTCCGTGAACCTGTGACGAGTGTAAAAACCGTGTTAATGTAATTTCCAGAGAAAAGCGTACTACTACCATTTCAACTCATCGAGCGCTACGACACGGAATATCTATGCTAAGTATTTGGACGGTTGGCACTATTGTTGGTTTTTACCTCCTCGCACTTTTCGCTTTAGCATTTTGGGGTGATAAGCGTTTGCGTGACAACCGGCAACATCCAATACTGTACAGCCTTGGATTGGGCGTGCATTGTACATCTTGGGCATTTTTCGGCACTACCTCGCAAGCGGCACAATATGGCTGGGCAGTCATCCCTACTTATTTAGGGATTATGCTAACTATGGCATTTGCGTTTCCTGTGGTGCTTCATATAAGCAGACTGTGTCAACAACACAACATTAGCTCTTTAGCAGACCTCATCTCACTTAAGTATCAGCACTCCCACTTGATTGCCGCGCTTATCACTTTACTGTGTTTTTTCGGTGTAGTGCCCTACATTGCCCTGCAGTTAGACGCCATTACGAAATCAATAAATTTGTTGACTGACGACGCACATACAAGCACGCCATGGTTAAGTATCTACGTAGCTATCTTGCTCGCATTATTTGCCATTATCTTCGGTACCCGTACACTCAACTTGACCGACAAACACCCCGGCCTGCTACTTACTATAGCGTTTGAATCGGTTATAAAGCTTGTTGCCCTGTGCGCTGTAGGTGTTTTCGTTTGCTTCTATCTGTTCGATGGTGTGTTGGATTTGGTGTCCAACGCCGCTTCAAATGCCAGTGCTCGAGAAGTCATTTATGCTGATAGCGCACCCTGGGTTTATGTATCTCATGTTGTTTTGGGCGTTTGCTCTATGTTCGTTTTGCCACGACAGTTTCATATGAACTTCGTTGAGCAGAACGGTGAGGGGGAGCTTAGAACAGCAAGGTGGCTATTTCCCCTCTATTTATTTGGTATGACCCTTTTTATTATTCCTATTGCACTTGCAGGAAAAATGCTGCTGCCAGTGGATACGAGCTCTGATGCGTATGTGCTTGCCCTACCTTTATATGCTGAAAATATCGCGCTGTCGTCATTTGCTTTCATAGGAGGCCTTTCTGCAACCACCAGCATGGTGATTGTTGCAACCTTGGCGCTGGGAATAATGATCTCGAACAATGTTGTTACGCCACTTTGGCTAAAAGCGCGACTAAAGACTTCGCCCAATCGTTCAATGCAGCCAAACAAAATACTGTCTATACGTCGTATTACCGTTGTGGTCGTACTTAGCATTGCGCTCTGGTATCACTTGAATATAAGTCAGGCTGCACCTCTGGTTAAAAGCGGGGTGATTGCTATTGCATTATTAGCACAGTGCATGCCTGCACTTATGTTTGGTCTTTACTGGCCGAAAAGCAACAAAGCTGCAGCTATTTGCGCCTTGTTGGTAGGGTTCACGTGTTGGGCAGCATTCCTTCTCTACCCAAGCTTACTGTCGAGTTATTATTTCAACCCAGCACCCACTGACCAAGCGCTTGGTTTGGGCTTTGCCTTGTCCTTATTGGCTAATTGCCTAACATTCGTTACGGTTGCATTGATTACATCAAGACGTGGCATTAAGCCAAATGATACGCTCCTCACAGATCACGACACACCTCGTTTACTGGTAAAAGTGAGGGACTTAATTGCACTCACCGAACGTGTGCTCGAAAGTGCCACGCACTCTCAACTGGTTAAGCAGCTATCAGTTGACGTCAATCGCGCCGCTAGCAGTGGTTATGCCAGTCAGGCGCTTATCGACAGGGTAAATAAGTTGCTTGCTGCACAAGTAGGAGCACCTAGTGCTCGTATATTACTGGGTGCCATAGCAGATACAGGCAGCGATAGCTTTCCAGAACTGGTTGACTGGGTAGAAGAAGCTTCTCAGTCATTTCAGTTTAACCACGAGGTACTTCAATCGTCAGTGCAAAACATTGAGCAAGGCATAAGTGTGCTTGATGACAAACTGCAGCTACTGGCGTGGAACGAACGTTACGTGGAATTATTTGCCTACCCTAAAGGATTTCTAAAAGTGGGCATGCCCATTACCGATATACTTAGCTACAACGCAAACCGGGGGTTGTTTAGCCCTTCATCTATCGAAAAGCGCGTTAGCTACATGCTGGAAGGCACCCGTCATAAACATATTCGCAAACAGCCTGACGGAAAAGTGATAGAGCTCAACGGCGCGCCGCTGCCTGGTGGCGGCTACGTGACTACCTATAGCGATATCACTGAATACATAGCCATTCAAAAAGAATTAGAAAGTGCAAAAGAAGATTTGGAGGCAAGGGTTGCGCAGCGCACAGCAGAATTAGAAGAAGCCAAACAACGCGCTGACAAAGCTAACGAGAGCAAAACCAAATTTCTGGCCGCGGCTGGGCACGATCTCATGCAACCCTTCAACGCCGCAACATTATTTGCCAGTATGCTCAGCAAAAAGACGCAAGGCAGTGAACTGGCCACACTATCTGAAGGCGTGGTGAATTCTTTGGACAATGCTCAGAGCTTACTTTCAATGCTACTTGATATGACGAAATTAGACGCTGGCGTGCTTACCCCTCAAAAGACTGAATTTCCAGTCAGTGATATGTTGTCTTCATTGGTGCAGGAATTTAGTGTCATTGCAAAGCAAAAAGGTATTGAGCTCAGGTATGTACCGACCAAAGTTATGGTGTACTCGGACAAAGTGCTACTGCGAAGGGTGCTTCAAAACTTGCTGTCCAACGCAGTCCGCTATACCGCAAAAGGCCGTATTTTGGTGGGCGTGAGACGCACAAGAGTCACAAATACCGAGCAGGTTATAAAGCTTTGTGTTTACGATACCGGGCTAGGTATCGCCGACCACCAACAGCATGAAATATTTAGTGAGTTCCACCAGCTAGAGAGCAACAACAAAGGCGAAGGAATTGGATTAGGCCTGACTATTGTAGATAAGATATGTCGACTACTCGGTCATGAAGTCGGGCTGACTTCATCGCCAAATAAAGGAAGCTGCTTCAGTGTGGCTGTATCTAGAGCATTTCAAAACGAAGCCTCGATACCCTCCGCGCACGTAAGTAACACTAATCATGTTGACTCCCCTTTCAATAAATCGGTATTAACGAAGAACTCAGCAAGTGCGCCAAATAATTCAGTAAGCGTTCAAAAAAGCGCATTAGACAGCCGTTCTCGCCCTGTCTCCTCGCACTCCCATCAAATGCCCTCTTTAGACTCAGCGAAAAAAAACAACAATGCATTTTTAAAAGACACCCGTTTTCTACTTGTAGAAAATGACGAGCAAGTGGCAAATGCAATGTGTACCTTACTGAGAGATTGGGGAGGGAATACAACATTGATAGCGGGCGGAACTGAAGTATCGAGTATTTCACAAGAACACTTTGATGTGCTCGTTGCCGATTATCACCTAAATTATGGCGAAACCGGTTTTGACGTTGCAGCGATTCTTTCTGAAAATAACGTGAGTTTTGCCTTAAAGATTTTAGTCACTGCCAACAGAAGTAACGACATCAGAGAAGAAGCGGCGGAGCAACAATTTAGCTACCTGCCAAAACCCTTAAAGCCTGCGGCACTTAAGCGACTGCTAAAGCAATCGCTTGTTTAATAGAGAACTCGTGATCGCATTTGTAGTACGGCAATAAATATTTCATCTTCTTTTGGTAGTGGGTTTGCATCAAAATACTTTTTACTTTTGCGGTAACGCGATGTGAAGCTTCCCGTAACGATAGTCGAGTGTTACCACGAAGTCTTTCAATAAATCATAGCCAATTAAGCCTACTACCCGCTTTCCTGCAATCCGGCTGCCTGTCCGTTCATACTGACTTTCTAAGTTTGTTTTTTGTCCTTCAGCAGGAAAGCTAACTTTCACATCGCCAATTTCATATGGGCCAAACTTCACTACATCAGACGTAGCGAACTCATTAACCCCAGAGCTATTCGCACCGAACGATGTACTTGCGCCTTCCACTTTGTCAAGCAATCCAGCCTTTGATGCTGCGCGTCGGTCAATTAAAATTGTGCCTGAGTTACCCGTGTCGACAAGCAACCATAAAGCTACACCGTTAATCTCTATTTGAGCGATAGGCATACCGCTTCCTTGTTGGGAGTCTGCACGAACGTTCGCTACCTCCGACATATCCAGTGAATCACGTGTCACCAAACGAATTTTTTTGTGCGGGTAATCTAATTGAACAATGAAATTATTGAAAAAACCTGCGCCTAATAACATACCATTAGAGTGATGGCCTAACCTGGATTCGACAAGTGAATCTAGCTCGAAACCAGTACCAAAGATTTCAACGTTTACATTATTGTAAGCGTTACGCCTTTCAACATCGTACACCCCTTTAACGGTTACAGGGCGTCCTTTATCAAGGTCTAAATCGTGCTTCCCTATAAACGCGCGGTTGATACTGTTTATTTGCGCCCCTGAGTCCAGCATGACCCGAGATTCGATACCTTCTATGGTAACAGGCAAAAAAACGTGACCGTTGTCCAAGGTGAAATCTGTCCATGCTGTAACGGCACTAAACGCATTGAAAGAACTAAAAAGAAGGGAAAGTAAAATAAATCGCGTCATAAATATCCTTTTATGCCAGTAAGTTAATCCTTTTAACTTTTACGCTATCACAAGAATGTAAGGAGATCGATTGAACACGACGAGCTGCATTGTAAAAATGCCTTTTCAAAAAGGAAACAAGGCAAGTACGGGTGACTAACCGCGCACTCCTTCTCAAAAAATATGAGCTGTCTCGGCTTACTTCATGTTTTGTACTGAGCTCAACTTAAATGCATTGCATTTTTGAACGCGATACCGGCCTTGGTTCTGTTAATAACACCAAGCTTTCTCAATACTGCAGATACATGCTGTTTAACGGTAGACTCAGAAATGGCCAGTTCGTAAGCAATCTGCTTGTTAAGCAAGCCGTCTGATACCATTCGCAACACTTTAAGTTGGTGAGGGGTAAGTTGCTTTAATCGGTTTGTGAAATCATCTTGGCCAGAGTGGCCATTCACATTCGATGCAGAGGCATTTGGCATCGTAGCTGATGCATTATGGACTGAAGGCGGGATCCAAGTTTCACCGTCTAACACCGTATTTACTGCATCAATAATGCAATCGACCGAAGCTGATTTGGGTATAAAACCGCTTGCGCCTAATGCAAACGATTTTGCCATAACATCAGGCTCTTCTTGTGCGGTAATAACAACAACAAGTACATCAGGATAGAGCGCATGTACCTCAGCAAGGCCATTTAACCCTTCATTGCCTGGCATAGTGAGATCTAAGAAAAGCAGATCGATGTCGTCATTTTCTTCAAGACTAGTGAGCGTATCGGGGAACGTGGAAGTTTCTACAAGTTCGATATGCTCCACACTAGCTAACGCATGGCACATCGCAGCCCTGAACAGAGGATGATCGTCAGCAATCAAGATTTTCACAGACATAATGCTATCAACTTGTAACTACCTTGTTAATCAACATACTACCACGCCGGTAAAAAAAGGTTAATCTTATTGGCGTATCTGTTATTGCGTATCTGTAATTGGGTAAGGGTCTGCACCACGCCCTTCACTACTCGACATATCTGCCGGCCAACACAATCGAAAGAGGTCGAGCAAACGTGAGCACGCCTAAGCGCAATGGCCTAGGCGTGAAACGTGTTGCTGGTCTTCTTCAGAACATACCGTTTAGAATCGATAACCTACCGTAAGGTGAACTGTACGTGGGTCACCGTAGTAACCGATAAGTGTCGTATCGCCACCAAGGCCCGGACCGAAGTTACCTTCATCGTCTTGCGTGACAAAGTCATAACCACCAACCAGATACTCTTCATCGGTCAGGTTTTTGACGTGTAGTCCAGCATACCAATCGCCTTCAACGCTTTCCCAGCGCGCGCTTAAGTTCACCATACCATAGGCATCTTGTTGAATAAGATCGCTGGTTTCAAAGATAAGATAATCATCGCGATAGTAGTAGTTGGCGTTGAAAGTAATATCCCCAAAACTCGTTTCTAGTAGGTAGTTGGCATTAAGATTAAAGGTATTCTCTGGCGTACTTGCTAGACCAATCAACGGAGGGATTGCATTGTTTTTCTTAATCTCAAAGTCAATATATCCGTAGGCAACGTCAACCTGAAGGTTATCCGTGGCTACCCACGTCATCTCCAACTCGGCGCCTTTTGCAGCCGTTTCTGCAGCATTGCGCAGTCGCTGATCGAGGGCTGTTGGATCAGACAAATCTCCTTCTACACCAATATACTGACGATCTTTGTGGTCGTAAGAGAACAACGTGATATTCATACGAAGTGCGTCGGTTAAGTCACTCTTCACACCCACTTCGAAGCTGTCAACGACTTCTGGTTCAACACCAGGCTCGTTAGTCTGAGCACGAGGGTTAAACGTGCCCGATTTGAAGCCTTGTGAATAGCTCGCGAAGAACATGGTATCGCGGTCCATTTGATACTCCACGCCCACTCGCGGGGTAAAGCGCGACCAACTCTCTACCGCTGGCGCGTCTAACACTTCATCGCCATCGGTGTCTGTCCCAAGTACTTGAGGCACTAATTGTCCGTCGGGACGCACGTACCCATCAATCCAGTCGGTATAAGGATAAACATTGGCGAATACCAGACCGTTATTTACAAACGCGGTCTTTTCTTCATCGGTATATCGGGCACCAAGCGAAAGCGATAGCTTATCGGTTACGTCATAGTTCATCTGCGCATAGGCAGCCCAGCTTTCTGAGTTATTACAACCCGTCACTTCCCGCGTTAACCCTGAGGCACCAAGCGATTGACCTAACACACCTAAAATGGCATCAAAATTACCGCAACTCTCACCATCGTAAAAATAGAGCCCTGACACTAAGCTAAACGCGTTCCCGGTATAATTCGCTTGAATCTCGTGAGTATCATTACTGTCGTCATACTCTGCCGGTACATCAAAAATAGGCAGAGGAGTATTGTCAAAATCAATGTTGGTAGGTGAATAGCTCTCTCTATGCGAACCAATATATTTAAGCTCTAAATCATCATTCACTCTGTATCGTGCCAGCCAGTTATAGCCTTCTAACTCGACTTTATTCCAAGTAGGTAAGCTGGTGTACGAATCGAAAACCGAATCAGGCACGGGCGCATCAGTTAATATACTTGGGATTAAACGGTAGCCGCCTTTCGCATTTGATGTGTCTTCGGTCTTATCCCACCCAATACGGAAAAACAAATCTTCACTCGGGTGAACTTCTAGCGTTACACGGGCTGCCCAGAGATCTTTGTTATAATTCTCTTTATCTTGATTGGGCAACGCGCTTACCAGGTATTCGCCGAAGCCGTCGCGGTTTAAGTTGGCATAACCCACGCCTAGATACACCGTGTCTTCAATCAGCGGTATTTGACCTGTCACTTTGATATCACGCTGACTGTAACTACCTACCGTAGCTTCAACGTTCATCTGTGTATCGCCGGTCATTTCTTTCGTAACGTATTTAACCGCGCCACCAATCGTATTCTTTCCGTAAAGCGTCCCCTGCGGGCCACGTAACACCTCAATACGCTGTACGTCTAACAAATCAAGTACGGCCCCTTGTGGGCGAGCAATATAAACATCGTCAACATAAATACCCACGCCTGGTTCATAGCCCCAAAGCGGGTCTTGCTGACCCAATCCGCGAATAAATGCCGTCAAGGTGGAGTTGGTACCGCGACTGGTTTGTAGCGTAGTGTTAGGCGAAAACTGCTGCACTTCAGTCAGCACGCTAATCCCTTTTTCTCCAAGTTCAACCGCACCAATAGACGTGATAGCTACCGGCGTTTCCTGTAGCGACTCTACAGTTTTTCGCGCTGTCACCTCAATGCGTTCTAATTTTCCTTTTTGCGCTTCGGCATCGGCATCAGCTTGACTATCCTGAGCAAATACTGGCGCTGTGCTTAAAACGCTAGCCACCGCTAGGGCACAAAGGCTGCGAATGGGGAGCTTAACTGAATCGCCTTTGCGTTCTACTGTGCTAACAGAGGCTGAATGTGATTGGTAGGGTAAAACCAAGCCATTTGTGTGTATTGATTGAGACATAGTGAGTCCTTGTTGTTCTAAGTTCTGGTCACTGCCGGATGTATTGCCTACGGTCAAAATCACTTTAGTTAATTAATTGTTAATAGTATGTAGTACCATCGTACTATGGGATTTTGATAAAAGTAACGTCAAACTTTATGTCTGTTATGAACGCTTTTTATCTGATTTGTATACACTTTGTGGTTTTGAGTGTAAGCAAATCTTAAATCGACTTAACTGTTTCGGATCATCTGCGGTCACAGATTTTTTAAGGAATAATAACTATGTTAAGTATGATTGGCTTAGTAGGCGGTCTGTTGTTGCTTATTGTTTTGACAATACGCGGAATGAACCTCTTTATTGCTGCACCTTTGTGTGCGCTTGTAGTTGCCATTACCAATAATATCGGCGTCTTCACCGGCGACGTAAACTTCGTTCAAACCTATATGAGTGGTTTCTCTGGCTTTATCGCCTCTTGGTTTTTCATGTTTTTACTTGGTGCGTTATTCGGTAAATTCATGGAAGACACAGGAGCAGCAGATGCTGTTTCTCGCTGGATTGTCACCAAAATTGGTTACAAGCGTGCCGTATTAGCTGTTGTGCTAGCTTGCGCTATTTTGACCTACGGTGGTGTAAGCGTGTTTGTGGTAGCGTTTTCTGTTTACCCTATGGCGGTGAGTTTGTTTAAAGATGCCAACCTACCCCGTCGCTTCATACCTGCTGCCATGGCATTCGGGTCGGTAACATTTACGATGACCTCCGCGGGCTCGCCAGAAATCCAAAACTGGATCCCTATAAAGTATTTGGGTACCTCCCCTTTTGCCGCGTGGGAAGTTAGCCTTGTCGTCGCCATATTCATGGCATGCTTCGGTTACTGGTGGCTTGCTAAGATGATCAGAAAAGCCGTTAATAACGGCGAGGTGTTTGAAGCCAGAGCAAGCGACCCTGAAGTGCGAGACAGAGCGCTACCCCACCCGCTTACCGGAATTGTGCCGTTAGTCGTGGTGTTAGTCATTTCGTTTCTATTCCATGAAGAACTCGCTCAGCTTGCGCTTATTCTGGCGTTAGGCGGCGGCGTACTGTGTTTGCTGGCGATTAACTACAAACATTTTCACAGTTTACCGGTTGCCATAAATGCGGGTACCACCGGCGCATTGATCGCCATAGGTAACACCGCAGCTGTTGTAGGTTTTGGCTCTATAGCAAAAAACACCGAAGCGTTTCAAACAACAGTAGCGCTTATGACCCAAATTCCTGGTAACGAGCTTATTGGTGCCGCCATTGCCGTAAGCGTGATTGCAGGGTTAACAGGAAGTGCATCTGGCGGACAAGCCATTGCCTTACCCTTGGTGGCTCCGCATTACCTTGACCAAGGCGTAGAGCCAGAACAGCTACATAGAATTGTGTCTATATCATCAGGCGCACTAGATTCGTTACCTCACAATGGCTATGTGGTTACTACCATACGCGCCATTTGTAACGAAACCCATCAGGCTGCCTACTGGGCGGTTGGTGCGCTAACTGTTGTGGTGCCAGTTATTGGCCTTGCCATGGCCATTGGCCTGTTTAGCATTATGTAGCATTAGTCAAAGCCAACGATATGGCCTAAGGCCGCACGATTTATAGATCACTCTAGCAAAACATTGCCATCTAAAGATGCGGCCAAAGAAAGGGATAAGAAAGTATGAATAGGAAAAAGACGCTTGCTTCCACGTCAGTGTGGAATAAGAGCAAAGGAATCAATAAGCTATTGAAACAGCTCAGCTCACAACGAGTACAGAAACCGTTAGCATTAGCAAACTTGGTTGAGGTGTTTTTAGTTAAAAAACAGCGCTCATTGGTAGGATTATTTGCCACGCTAATGTTGACGATACATTGTCAGGGCATGGCTGGCGAACTCGAAGATACATCGTCATTGTTCAGTTCTTCAAAAGCACCTTCGTCTGAGGCAGCTTCTTCCTCGCCGAGCGCTTCGCATTCCAATGCTGCGCTGATGGTAGAAAAACGCGTTTTTGAAATGCCTCATTTCACAACCTTTGGCGGTAAAAAAATTAAAAACGTAAAAGTTGGCTGGGAGGCGTACGGAACACCAAACGACACCAAAAGTAACGTGATCCTCATTACCCACTATTTTTCTGGCTCTTCTCATGCCGCTGGAAAGTACAATGAAAACGACTCAGTGCCCGGTTACTGGGATAGTATTATCGGCCCTGGAAAAGCGATTGATACAAACCGCTTTTATGTAATAAGCGTTGATACGCTGGCCAATTTAAATGCTTACGACCCTCACGTTATTACAACCGGTCCTGCGTCAATAAATCCAGATACAGGAAAACCCTATGGCTTAGACTTTCCTGTCGTGACAATACGTGACTTTGTCAATGTTCAAAAAGCACTTCTCGAAAGTTTAGGTATTAGCAAACTGTATGCGGTTATTGGGCCTTCTATGGGCTCTATGCAAGCTATCGATTGGGCGAGCGCTTACCCAGACTGGGTTGAACGTATGATTTCAGTTATCGGCGCAGGTCAAAGCGATGCATGGACTACCGCGGCATTGGAACACTGGGCAACGCCAATCACTCTAGATAAAAACTGGAACAACGGCGCTTATTCCAAAGAGCAAGCCCCCCTTAATGGCTTAGCTGCCTCGCTCATGTTAATTACGCAAAATGCCCTTACCCCTTCTTTTTTCAACCAAACCGGCAACACGTTAGGGTATAAAAATGTTGAGTCGGCGCCGCTTAATGACATACGTCAATCACACAGTATTGTGAACTGGCTACGTGAGCGAGCGAAGACCCGGGCAAAATCTATGGACGCAAACCACCTTTTATATTTGGTTCGAGCTTGCCAGCTCTTCGTTGCTGGACATCAAGGTAATCTTGAGCAAGGGCTGGCGTCGATAAAGGCGAAAACGCTGTTTATTCCAGCCCAAACTGATTTGCTTCTTATGCCCTACTTATCGCAAAGTGCACACCAAGGTTTAACTTCAATGAATAACGACAGCACATTGGTTACGCTAAATGGCAAATTAGGTCATTTGGAAGGCGTGACGAATGTATCCGCTCAGGCTCAGGCTATTCGCCAATTTTTAGAAAATGATAAGGCAGCAATGCAATGATGAAATCTACCCCCTTTTTACGCCACGCGCTTTGTCTGTCTGTATTAAGCGCACTTGCCGTTAGTGTACCGGTATTCGGTAACGAGTCATCTGCGCAAGACGCGCTCCCTTCACTCACCATTGATTTAAAGAACGTTACCGTATCTGGCTTATCGTCAGGCGGTTACATGGCAACACAATTTCAATTAGCACACAGCGACTGGGTAAAAGGCGTTGGCGTTATTGCTGGTGGCCCGTACTTCTGTGCACAAGGTGATATAACCACTGCCCTGGCACAGTGCGTGAACAAGGTAGAGGGAGAAATTAACCTTGAAGCGCTGAATGAAAAAGCCAAACAGTATGAAACTGAAGGAAAAATTGCGTCGCTTTCCAATATGAAAGACACAAAAGTCTGGCTTTTTCACGGTACGCAAGACACCAGAGTGATTGCACCAGTGAGCGATTTATTATTTGAGCAATACAAATTGTGGACAGACACACAAAATATTGCCTATATCAATGACAAGCCGATGGCACACCTTTTTCCTACCCAAAACAATGGGGTTAACTGCATGAAGTCAGAAAGCCCCTTCATTGGGAACTGCGACTACGATGCAGCAGGTGCCATGCTCTCTCATCTTATTGAAAATGTTTCGACACCTGACGAATCACTGTCAGGGCAAATTCATTCAATTGATCAGCAAAAAATAGCGGGGGGCGATGCCAAAACATTAGCAAGTGAAGGTTTTGTGTATGTACCTGAAAGCTGTGCACAAGGCGAGCCGTGCAGAGCCCATATTAGTTTCCACGGCTGTAACCAGTATGCCGATGCCGTTGGCGATGCCTACACTACCCAAACAGGGCTGAATGAATGGGCTGATGACAACAATATTGTTGTGCTTTATCCGCAAACTAAGAAGTCGTTATTCATGCCGTTAAATCCACAAGGCTGTTGGGATTGGTGGGGCTATGCCTCTGGCGATTACGCCAACAGGAACGGCGCACAAATAAACGCAGTAAAACAGCTGCTGTTTTCATTAAATAGTGCACCTTCACTAAATAAATCCAACGGAAGTAACAATGACTAAGCGCACAATATTTATCACGGGTGGAGCAAGCGGCATTGGCTTTGGCATTGCTGAATCAATGATGAAACAAGGGCACCATGTGATCATCGCCGACATAAACGAACAGGCAGCAAAAGAGGCTGTGACTCGACTTGCACATTTAGACGGATCGGCCAGCGCAGTAGCGGTAGACGTATGCAATGCAGAACAAGTCGCAGCGCTACCTGAGGTACTAGGGAAACATACCGTTGATGTGCTTATAAACAATGCCGGTATTCAGCACGTTTCACGCATCGAGGACTTCCCTGCAGATAAGTGGCAGCAGCTTATAAATATCATGCTTGTTGGCCCTGCTCTTTTAACCCAAGCGTTTTTACCTGCCATGCGTAAGCAAAATTACGGGCGCATTATCAATGTAGGATCTATTCACTCGTTGGTAGCCTCGCCGTATAAATCAGCTTATGTGGCGGCAAAGCACGGGCTCTTGGGTTTTGCAAAAACCATCGCCCTTGAAACGAGTGACTGTGATGTGACTATCAATACCCTTTGCCCTGCCTATGTGAAAACACCATTGGTGGAGAAACAAATTGCAGCACAGGCAAAAGAAAATAACCTTACCGAGGAAGAGGTAATAACAAAAATAATGTTAGAGCCCATGCCTAAAAAGCAATTTGTTAGCGTTGAAGAGCTTGCCGATACCGCAAGCTTCTTAATGTCACCCAGTGCCCGCAATATAACTGGGCAAACCATGGTGCTTGATGGGGGCTGGACGGCTCGATAACCCGCAAGCTTTTTAACGCTTAGCTTTTTACACAATATTTCTTTTCACATAAAAAAGACTGCAATAAGCAGTCTTTTTTCATTTAGTTGACCCATCCTAAAAAGCGTTATTCCCAAAGAGATACATAAATGGCAACCATTTCTTCAATGGTAGGGATGCGTGGATTATTGCCGGGAGAACCTGATGCCAGAGCTTGTTTTGCCATTGTTGACGTCGCTGCAAAAAATGCCTCTTTATCAATACCGAAGTCGGCAGGCGTAGGTACCTGCAAATCTGCATTGAGCGCTTTTAGTTCGTTGATAAGCTTTTGATTCGCCACCTCATCAGAGTCACTTTGCGTAGCAACACCCATGGCGCGAGCACATTGTGCATAACGCACTGATGCACTTGGAATAGAAAAGGCGGTAACCGCGGGCAACAACATGGCATTCGACAATCCGTGAGGCACATGGAACGCTGCACCGATAGGCCGGCTCATTCCATGAACAAGGGCCACTGAAGCATTTGAAAAGGCAATGCCCGCGAGCGTTGAGCCCAGCATCATTGATTCTCTCGCCGTTTCATTTGTTGGGTCTGCAAATACAGTGCGTAGATTAGGCGCAATTAACGCCATGGCTGATAACGCCTGTGCATCACTGTAAAGATTGGCTTTGCGGCTAACAAACGCTTCAATAGCGTGAGTAAGAGCATCAATGCCTGTATCGGCTGTCACGCGGGCAGGCAAACTTTGCGTTAATGAATAATCGACCAAGGCTGCCGTTGGCATAAACCCTAAACCAACACACAACATTTTTTCTGTGGTATCTTCGTCGGTGATAATGGTAAATCGCGTTGCTTCTGAGCCCGTTCCCGCTGTTGTGGGAATAGCAATGATCGGCAGTCCCGCTTCATCTACAACCCGCGGGAATTTGTAGTCTCGCATTTCGCCGCCGTACTTACCCAAAATAGCGATGGCTTTTGCGCTATCGATGGGGCTTCCACCACCTAAAGCAATGATGCTGTCATAAGCGTGGGTTTTGAACGCATCCACACCGCGATAAATAGACCTCACCGTGGGCTCTGGCACCGTATCTGAAAATACATCGGCGCTTATTCCTGCCTCTTCCAGCACCTGTACTATGGCAGCACTATATCCCAACTCAACCATTACCTTATCGGTAACCAGTAAAGGTTTATGGCAGTTGAGTCCTTTTAGCGTTTCAGCAACCCGCTGACTCGCCCCTTTCCCTATGTGCATCACTCTTGGCAGAATAATTTGATGAGACATGTTTCCCTCGCTGCGAATTCTTTTCATCAGCATACCTAGTACAACGCCCAAAGCAATGACAATGTAAAAATAATGTTACCGCCCCACTATCTCTCCAGCTTTCCTCCAAATACTTACAAATACGTGGTTGTTTCCATTGCCAAGAGTTAATGGTTAATTATTAACATCACCGTACGTGAAATGAGTGATAGACTGATTAGAACTTTTCTGTGGACTACGATTATGAAGAAACTCGGTATGATTTCGTTGCTTATAGCAATTATCGCTATAGCGATATGGCAATGGCCGAAACCTGACGCTCCTTTACTTTCATCAAACAACGTCATGCCCGCCATGGAGAATTTGCCCGACAATTTCTTTGACACACAAGTAAACCCAGTACTAACGCAGCGCTGTGTTGTCTGCCACGCCTGTTACGATGCGCCATGCCAACTAAAGATGTCATCTCCAGAAGGTATAGCCAGAGGTGCTAACAAAGAAAAAGTCTATGAAGGGACACGACTCACCGCTGCCCAACCCAATAGAATGTTTCTCGACGCCCACAACGTAGACGCATGGCGAGAGCGTGGCTTTTTCGACGTGCTCGAATCGAAAGAAAAACCTAACGCTTCGCCGACCCAATCTTCGGTGCTAGCGCAAATGCTTTTGCTAAAAAAACAGCACCCTTTGCCCAACACCGCTCATTTAGGTGACAGTTTCGATATAAGCTTAAATCGACAAAACCAATGCCCAACAATAGATGAAATGGGCGGGTACATAGCAGGCCAGCCCCTGGGAGGCATGCCCTACGCACTGCCAGCCCTGTCGGATGCAGAGCACACTACACTCATTCAGTGGTTAAACCATGGTGCGCCGTTACCTTTACCCAAAGCGCTCTCACAAGAACTGAATGAGAACATAACTGATTTGGAGGTGTGGCTTAATGGGGATAGCAATGAGATGCAACTTTCCGCACGCTATATTTACGAACACTTGTTTACGTCTCACCTCTATTTCGAAGATATTTCAGAAAAAGGTAAAACGCCTCAGTTTTTTAATCTAGTGCGCTCGCGTACACCACCCGGACAAGCGTTAGATATTATTGCTACTCGCAGACCCTTCGACGATCCGGAGGTCGAGCGCGTTTACTATCGTCTACAGCCAGTGCATTCAACTATTGTGAGTAAAACACATCAAGCGTACGCCATTAATAAAACACTGATGGATAAATGGCAATCGTGGTTTGTCGACGCAGAATTTTCTGTAGAAACATTGCCATCATACAAACCCCAAGTGGCGGCCAACCCATTAACGGCCTTTACCTTATTGCCAGTAGAAAGTCGTTATCGATTTATGCTTGAGCGCGCGCAAAACACCATTATGGGTTATATCAAAGGTCCCGTGTGCAGAGGACAAGTCGCGCTTAACGTCATTAACGATCGATTCTGGGTGTTCTTTGTCGACCCAGACATTGCAGCATCTGAAAAAGTAAATGCTTTTTACGCTTCTCAAAAAGAAAACCTCCACCTTCCCGCTGAAAAAGATAGCTCAGCCCTTGCGGTAAACTGGGTTAAATACGCAAAGCGCCAAGGCGAATATATGCGTGCAAGAACCACCTTTTTGAACAATGAATTCAAAAATGAAGAGCATTTAAGCGTGTCGAGTATATGGGATGGCGACGGCGATAATACCAATGCCAGCTTAACCGTATTTCGTCATTTCGATAATGCCACAGTTGTTAAAGGGATGGTTGGCCAGCCCACTAAAACAGCATGGGTGATTGACTATGCCTTGTTAGAGCGCATTCACTATTTGCTTGTGGCTGGCTTTGATGTTTACGGCAATTATGGCCATCAGTTATTGACCCGTTTATACATGGATTTCTTGCGTATGGAAGGTGAATCGAACTTCCTTAATCTACTTCCTCCAACTACCCGCCATGACCTTCTCGACGATTGGTATCAAAACGCAAGCCCTGAGCTTACCGATTATTTGGAAGGTGATATCAACAGTTTCGAACAACCTTCTGGCATAGCGTTCGAAACAGATAATCCTCAACAAGAACTTTATCAATTGTTATCGCAATACTTGGCTAAGGTTCAACCGAACGCCTCAACCTACAATAAACGTTTGCTATCAGCTGAACAGTTCGAAGCATTAGAGCGCTTAGATTCACTTCCTGCTCAACAAGCGACGTTGATGCCTGAAACTACCATGATTGTGATTCAAGACGACAAAAACCCAGACAATATTGATGTGTTCACTGCCCTTAGAAATAGCGCGCATTACAATGTAAATAGCCTATTTGAAGAAGAGGAAAACCGGGAGCCTTCTAAAGATTCAATCACGCTAGTTCATGGTTTGTTGGGCAGTTACCCTGACGCATTCTGGTATATCAATGCCTCAGAGATAGCGTCTTCGATTGAGAAGCTTAAATCCATTAAAAGCGAAGCCGATTACAAAGCCCTGCTCGACGATATTGGCATGCGCCGAACCAACCCTAATTTTTGGGCGTTTAGTGATAAATTAATGCAATGGTCTAGCGAGCGCTATCCTATTGAAGGCGGTCTTCTCGACTATAATCGGTTAGAAGATCGCTAAACCTTGCGCTGTGTGCCGTTTTACGCTTTTCTTTTGCAAAAAACCTGTGCTAATGTCCAACCATTGGAAATGAAAGGACATTAGCATTCCATGCCCTATCAAACCGTTGCTTTAATTGGAAAACCTCAGCACGCTGCAACCCACGACAGCCTGAACATTCTAGCCGAATATTTATTGGCAAAAGGCTGTAAATTATTGGTTGAGGAAAGTATTGCTGAAGAACTTGAAACCGAAAACTTCAAAAGCTGTAACCTTGTCACTATTGGCAAAGAGGCTGACCTTGCCGTTGTGGTAGGCGGTGACGGCAGCATGCTTGGTGCAGCACGTGTGCTCGCTCGCTTTGACATTCACGTTGTCGGTGTAAACCGCGGAAATCTCGGCTTTTTAACTGATATCCACCCCGATGATATTGTTCAACAACTTGACCTTATCTTTAACGGTGAATGCGTAGTAGAAGAGCGCTTCTTACTAGAAGTAGAAGTTTATCGACACGAAAAGCTTAAAAGTAACAACTCTGCTGTAAACGAAGTGGTGCTTCACCACGGAAAAGTTGCCCATATGATGGAATTTGAAATTTACATCGATGAGCAATTTGTATTCAGTCAGCGCAGCGACGGATTAATAGTAGCCACACCTACAGGTTCAACGGCTTACTCTTTATCAGCGGGCGGCCCTATTATTATGCCCAAGCTAGATGCACTTACGTTGGTACCCATGTTTCCTCACACACTGAGCAGCCGTCCAATCGTTGTTGATGCTGACAGTCAGGTATCGATGAAAGTATCAAAGGTTAATAGTGATTCGCTACAAGTGAGTTGCGATAGCCATATTGTTCTGCCGGTGCTACCTGGCGATGAAATTCGAATAAACAAAAGCGTAGACAAACTCCATCTTGTTCACCCTAAGGGCTACAGCTACTTCAATGTACTTCGTAAAAAGTTAGGTTGGGGTAGTAAGCTTTACTAACCTCCCTGCTCCATTTAGTTGATTCCATGTGCATTTATTACATAAGCCTGTAGCATTTTCTTGATTGCTACAGGCTTGAAAAATAAAGATTTTTTAATCTTCTCTAATTTCCTTAACGAAAACCAAGACTTATAGAAATATAAGTTTTCGGCATACCTGTTGCACCTATTACAACAAGTCGTCAGCACAAGGTCTTTGTTATTTGGCCTAAATGATGTTTCGCATCCCGCTGACTTATTTGCATTCAATAGGAGATATCATGAGTAACACCAATATCAAATTTACAGCCCCTGGAATGGATAACGATGCAGCTGCCAAAACAATCAAGGTATTGGATCAGCGATTGGTTGCACTATTAGATTTACAGTTAACGTTGAAGCACATTCATTGGAATGTAGTAGGACCAAATTTTATCGGTGTGCATGAAATGTTGGACCCGCAGGTAGATGCGGTACGCGAAATGACCGACACAATTGCAGAGCGAATTGCCACGTTAGGTGGCGTACCGAAAGGTACACCAAAAGCCATTGTTGAAGGTCGCAGCTGGAGCGATTATGAATTGGGTAAAGGTTTAGTACTTGACCACCTTAAGGCGCTGGATGCCGTATATGACGGTGTAAATGGTGACCATAGAAAAGCGTTAGAGCTTTTAGGTGAAATTGACCCAGTATCGGAAGATATGATTACCGGCCAACTTGCAGATTTAGAACAGTTCCAGTGGTTTGTGCGCGCGCACATTGAGTCTGGCAGCGGTGAACTTCAGCAATAATGTATAATTGCTGGTAAACCACATAGTCATTCGGATTACCTGCTATTTAATTGAAATTGAATTTTAAGGAGAGCTTACGCTCTCCTTTTTGCTATCAGGTTCTCTACTGCGTTGTGGAATTGTTTACCGCTTGCTTTTGAGTTATTCAGCTACTTAGCATTGAGCTAATTTACTACTGTATAACCACTGTAACGAACGCATCTAGCGCAGCCTATTATTAATGGGTTACTCATAACCACTCCTTTTTAAACGATCTATACAATATTGATTTCTTTAAACTTTTCACAATCCACTTTAATTTTTAAGTAAAATATTTACGACTTAACTTTACACAGAAAAAATACTGTATATATTATCAGTTACTGTATATATCATCATGTTCAACTTTTTTCGAGTGTGGTTATGTTAGCGCATCTTTCTATTTCAAATTTTGCTGTTGTAAAACAATTATCGGTTCAACTGGAAAACGGGTTGACTGCTATAACCGGCGAAACCGGTGCTGGTAAATCCATCGCCATTGATGCTTTAAGTTTGTGCTTAGGCGAGCGCGCCGACGCAAATGCGGTGCGAAAAGGTAGTGCAAAAGCGGAGATCATTGCTCACTTTTCTTTAAACGGCAATGTATTAGCTAAAGCCTTCCTCGATGAACATGAGCTCACCTCAGATGAAGATGAGAATAGCTGCTTTATTCGCAGAGTTATTTCAAAGGAAGGCCGTTCAAAAGCTTTTATCAACGGTATTCCCGCTTCACTTCAGCAGTTAAAAGGCTTAGGCCAGTTTTTGTTGGCCATTCACGGTCAAAATACTCACCTACAGTTGCTGAAAGAAGACCATCAAAGGGAATTAGTCGATGGTTACGCTAAGCACAACGACATATTAGTGCAAGTTAGAGAAACCTACTCTCTTTGGCGTGATAAGCAGCGCACGTTAAAGGCGCTTCAAGAACAAGCCCAGCAGCGCGAAGACAGAATTCAGCTGTTAACTTATCAGGTTCAAGAACTTGATGAATTCGCCATTGAAGAGGGTGAATTTGAAGAGTTAGAAATAGAGCACAAACGCCTGAGTAACGGGCAAAGCCTTTTAGAGCAAGCACAGACCAGCGTATACAATTTATATGAAAGCGATGAAGGCAACGCATTGTCAGTTATACAAAGCAGTATTGAACGTTTAGGCGAACTAGAGGCGCACGACGCTACTTTAACGCCAATCATTGCAATGCTTAATGATGCAGCAATTCAAGTAGAAGAAGCGGCAGGAGAGCTACGTAGCTACTGCGATCACTTAGAGATCGATCCACTTCGCTTACAGCAAGTTGAGGCGCGCTATGCGAAGGCGATGGAACTTGCCCGTAAACATACTGTGATGCCAGAAGGACTTTATCAGCATCACCAAGAGCTAGCCGCCGAATTCAATGCTTTATCGGAACAGGAAACACTGTTAGGTACGCTTGAAGGCGAAGTAGAAGAAGCACGAGCAACGTATTTAACCGCGACCAAAGCGCTTTCTGAGAGCAGGCAACGTGCTGCTGGTAAGCTAAGCGAAGATATTGAAGTGCAAATTCGCCAAATGAATATGCCCCACGCAAAAGTGGATATTCAGATTCAATACGACGAACTTAAGAAGCCGGTGAGCACAGGTCTAGATACCGTAGAATTTAAAGTGTCTACCAACCCTGGTCAAGATGCAGACAAATTAGAAAAAGTCGTATCAGGTGGTGAACTTTCTCGTATAGGACTGGCTATTCAGGTTATCGCGAGCGGCCATCACGCTAACCCTACTATGATTTTCGATGAAGTCGATACGGGCATTAGCGGCCCAACAGCATCAATCGTTGGCGGGCTTTTACGTAAATTAGGTAAACAATCGCAAGTAATGTGTGTTACCCATCTACCTCAAGTAGCGGCACAGGCACATAATCAATTGTTTGTTACCAAGCTTACCGACGGGGAAAGTACTGAAACCCAGATGTTGGCGTTGACGAAGCAAGACAGGATCGATGAGCTTGCAAGACTATTAGCCGGTGATAAAGTAACCAAATCGGCGCTAGCGAATGCAAAAGAACTGCTTAAAAGCGCAGCATCGAACTAAAATGCAGTTGATTGGTCATAGTTGTCAATGTAGCATGCCTTCGCGCTTGCAATAAAACAGTCTCGAAATTCGCTTTAGCGAAGTTCATTGACACTAACAAAGGCAATACTGGACAAATTAACGCATGAAGTTGCAACACCTATTAGTAATTCTTGGTATCACACTAACATCAACCGCTTGCTCGAACTGGATTTATCGAATCGACGTTCCTCAAGGAAACTTCCTTGATCAAAGAGATGTGGAAAAGCTGCGCGTTGGAATGACAAAAGAACAAGTTATTTATGTACTAGGTAACCCTGTTGTTCAAGACTCATTCGACGATGACACTTGGTACTACGTTTACGATATGAAGCGCGGTATGAAAAAGCGTGGTGAAGATTTTCAAAAGCAAATGGTGATTAACTTTGTAGACAACAAAGTGACAACGGTTGAAGGTGACTTCGAGTTATCTGAAGACTTCAATACACCGCTTGATAACTAATTTTGTTTAAAAGGTAGCGTTTCTCGCTACCTTTTTTGTTTCTAATACCCTTCATAAAAACGTCTGTTTTTTTAGAGATATATCGCTTACCTACTTGAGGTTTATATGGAACATAGTTTTTGGCACAGTAAATGGCAAAAGAATGAGATTGGATTTCACGAACCTGAAGGGAATGCACTTTTAGTAAAGTATGCGTCTTTTCTGTTTGGCGACGATAGTCCTAGCACATCTTTAAAGCGCATTTTTGTACCACTATGTGGAAAGACCCGAGATATTGGTTGGTTACTCTCCAAGGGTTGTGAAGTGGTTGGTGCTGAGCTAAGCGAAGTGGCTATTATACAGCTGTTTGAAGAGCTAGGTGTAGAGCCTACCGTTACCGCTACTTCCAACGGTAAAATTTACGCTAAAGACGGTTTAACCATTTACGTAGGTGATATCTTTAAACTTACATCAAGCGACTTAGGTGACGTTACGGGCATTTACGATAGAGCCGCTTTAGTCGCGCTGCCTAGCCCGCTTCGCGAGCAATATGCTGCGCATTTAATGGCCATTACTCAATGCGCCCCCCAGCTAATCATCTCTTTCGAGTATGACCAGAATGAAATGGCCGGCCCTCCCTTTAGCGTAAACGAAAAAACCGTTGACGCTCTTTATTCAGTGGACTACAACATTCAAAGGTTAGAGCGCTCGGTGCTTGAAGGCGGTTTGAAAGGCAAAGTAGACGCTGATAATTTGGTATTTGCACTAACGGCGAAGTAGACTTTTTTAAGATTTGTTGCCAATACAAAGTGTTGAAATGGTTGCTTTATAGTTTGCGTTTTAGCGCTGATTAACAGCGACACTTAAGCTATTCATACCCACACCAGCTAATGCGACTTGCTTAAATAAATGACTAGAGGCCAAGCAGGGCCTCTATGCCAAACAATATTGCACCTATCAACCCGCCTACGATCGTGCCGTTTATGCGAACTTTTTGAAGATCGCGGCCAATATTCAACTCTACCTGCTCAGCCATTTCACGTTCATCCCAACTATTGATGGTGTCGCGAATGTGACGGGTTAGAAATTCAGCCAACTCAGGCGCCATATATTTAGCCGCTTCTCCAATGTGCTTATTGAACGCTTTTGCTAGCTCACTGTCTTGCGTTAACGTGGTACCCAAATCGTTTAAAAGGCTCGACACCTTTGTTTCTGCTTTACCATTTTGCTGTTCAAGAGACGTTAAAAGCCATTGATGAAACTTGGCCCATGATTGCTGAACATACGCGTTTAACGCTGGGTCATTAATAATTTTTTCCCGATAGCTGTTTACCTTTTTCTCCATTAACGGGCTGTGCTGTAGTTCGTAGAGGAATTCGTGTACTTGCTCATCAAATGCATGGCGAATGGGGTGATGCTCATCTTCGTATACATCTTCCAAAATACTTGAAACCGCTTTAACAGCAATGAGTGCCCCCTGCTCGCTTAGCCAACTAGACGGCAATAGCTTTTCGATACGACTGTATTCAGTTTTTAGCCAGACTACTAACGTATCTGCTATGTAGATTTGGGTTTCTGGCTCTGCAAGCAGTGAGGCCAATTTCCCTAACACCCTATCAAGCACTACCTGATGCTGGCGCTCTTTCGTAACGGCGCTTAACGAGGTTGCCATCAATTGCCTAAGATCAAGTTGGTTAATGCCCTTCTGTGCGGTTTTAGCGATAAACGCTTTCACAGGTTTGTCATCGAGCACACGCAGAACGCCTGCAAAAGCATCGCATAGAAAGCGACTCAGACGGGTAGCGTTTCTATCCTGTGACAACCACCTTCCCGCGCCCTTTGCAGGGTCGCTGTCCCGAATTAGCTTCTCTATTGCTTCAGGATGAAAGAACTTTTCTTTAACGAACAATGACAAGTTATTAGCAATAACAGACTTGTTACTAGCCACGATATTGGTGTGCGGAATGGGGTACTTCGCTGGAATTGGCTTAAATAATGCCGTCACTGCAAACCAGTCAGCTAGACCACCGATGAGCGCCGCCTCACTGGCCATCTTAATAAGCCCCAACCACCTTACTCCTTGCAAGTTTGGATAAAACTTGGGAAGTAAAACCGTTAAAACAAATACACTTGCGGCAAAAATCAAACAAGCCAATGCAAGCCTTTTAGCCTTATTCAATTGCGTGTACTTGTCCTGCATAAACTACTCCGTTTAAATTACTCGTTTACCATCTTGGTCTATAAGTGGTGTGCCGTCTTCTTTAGCAAAAGGGCCTTGTGGCCATACAGGCAAAATATCCAGTACAGCTTCACTTGGCCGGCATAATTTCACTGTTTCTTTCGCGTTATTCGAATAGGAATTACCTTCAACTCTCCCAAGAGGTAAAGAAACTGCTTTTTCGTGTTCACCTTCGGGAATGCAAACAATAGGCCTATTCACTAAAACGGGATGTTCCAGCATCAATTCAAAGATGATTTCGTTACTCACTGTTTCATCAAGTAACCCTAATTCAGCAGCAGGCGACTTTGTTGTGCGAAGCGCTTGTCGAGGGTTAAGGTTAGCTGCATTCAACAAATAAGTTAGTTGTTCACGTTCCCACCCAACACGTAAATACTCAATAACCTGCACCTCATACCCAGCGGCCTTGATCACCGCCAGTACATTCCTAGACGTGCCGCACTCTGGGTTGTGATAGATCTTTATCATCGCCACCTAACCTCACTAAAAAGTAAAAACCACATATACCAACATACTATTAAAATTCGAGGACAGACACTCGCAAAGGCTAAAACCTTGCCTGTACTCGTTGGACACACACTCAAATAGCTACCTGTACTTCTTGGACACACACTCAAATAGCTACCTGTACTTCTTGGACACACACTCAAAAAAGTAGCTTGTAACCAAAAAGATGTATTCACATTGAGTGTCTGTCCATTTCTTTAAATAATTTCTTCAAGCGAGTGTCTGTCCCCTTCTGAAATCCCTTCTGAGCCTAGAGCCATGTGGTACAAAATGGTCAAATTCGCCATCCGGTGGCAGATGAAACTATAAAATTAGTTATTACACCATTGAGGCAATCTCCCCCCTTTGGCATATTAAACTAACCTTTTGATTTAAAATACTTTTTAAGAGTGGCATGATACGTGAAACGTATTTTATAAATACACAACAAAATTTGTGTTTGATATTAATACCGTTAAAGCGTGTTATTAAGTATTTATAAAATAATCAAGGATATAAGAATATGAAAAAGTCTATTATTGCTAGTGCAGCTATGTTGCTTTCAGCCTCTTTGCTTACTGGCTGCGTTATCCATGTTGGCGACGCTAGCGCATTAGAAGGCAGCGATTTCAGTTCTATTCTAGGCAATATTGACATAGCTGAAGGGAAACACGCTGGTGATATTTCTTCTGTTAATGGCAATGTGGAAATTAGCGATCATGGTGGCGCGGATGAAGTCAGCATCGTTAACGGAAATCTTGAAATGGGTAGCCATGTGTCTGTCCGAAATATCGACATTGTAAATGGCGATGTAAGTGCAGCTTCACACCTCAATGTGCTTAAGGGTGTAGAGACCGTGAATGGAAATGTTACGCTTCCTACGCAAAGTGCAATTGGCGGTAGCGTTGAAACAGTGAATGGAGACATAACAGCCGTTGATACAACCATTGAAAAACACATCAAAACACTCAACGGCGATATTACTTTGTCTGGCTCTTCTCACGTTTTAGGCGATATCGTATATAAGGAAAGTGAAAGCTCTTGGGGTAAGAAATCAGACAACAAACCTACCCTATCGATTAGTGCATCGGTTACTGTAGACGGCAACATTGTTTTGCACCGTCCTGTTAACTTAGATATTGAAAGCGACGAACTTAAGCAAAAAGTCATTGTAAGCTACAGTGGTGCGCAGTAACTTATCAGCTTAATCATTTAAGCTAACATTCTGGAAATGCATGACTGAACAAGAAAAGATGCTTGCTGGCGATTTATACTTTCCGTCAGACAAAACATTATCGGCATTGCGCAAGCAATGTCGTATGCAATTAGACGAGCTCAACACAACTTGTCAAAGTGCCCACAAAAAGCGTACAAGACTACTAAAAGAGCTGTTTGGTAGTACTGGAAAAAGGCTTTACATTGAGTCTTCATTCAAATGTGATTACGGCGAAAATATTCACGTAGGCGAAAATTTTTTTGCTAACTTCAATTGTGTGATTTTAGATGCAGCGAAGGTCACGATAGGTGATAACTGCATGATTGCGCCTCAAGTCGGTTTGTACACCGCTACGCACCCATTAGATCCTGTACAAAGGGCAACCGGCATCGAGTTCGCCAAGCCCATTACTATTGGCGATAATTGCTGGATTGGTGGTATGGCGGTCATAAACCCTGGTGTAACGTTGGGAGACAATGTGGTCGTGGCCTCTGGCGCAGTGGTAACTAAGTCTTTTGGGGACAATGTGGTCATTGGTGGTAACCCTGCCAAAGTCATCAAAGAAATAGAGCAAGCCGAATAGAGCATGTGATGTTTTCGGTATCACATGCCTTAAAAAACACCTTTACACGAGTCCATACCAAGTCACATCTATCGATTTAATCTGAACCGGTAATTCAAAGACTCTTCAAGGGCCGCCATTAGTACCTCAAAGGCGGCCCCTGATTTTAGCCCAGTACACAGAGTTAGGTAAAATTAAACGCTATCCCGTTAGTAGTCTAAAGACAAACGCGCTCTATAAATCGTTAATCCCAGTCTGGAGCAAAATCTGGGTTTACAATTCGGTCACCGTTATCAAGATCATCAATAAGCGCGAGCTCTGAATCAGTTAAATGTACACCACCGTAAGCTAAATTCTCCGCCAAGTGTACTTTACTGGTTGATGAAGGGATTGCGTAAATGTGACGCTTCTCCATCCACGCCAGAACAACTTGAGCTGGTGTCGCATCGTGGTTTTGCGCTATTCGCAATAACGTTTCGTCCTTCATTACTTTTCCTACCGCAAATGGCATATATGCAGTCGCTTTTATGCCTTTTTCCTTACACGCTTCAACAACTTTCTTATTTTGCATGAAAGGATGGATTTCAATTTGGTTGGTGTAAATCTCGCCTTTACCAAGAACCTTTTCGGCCTTATCTAACAAATCAATAGTGAAATTAGACACCCCAATATGACGAGTAAGCCCTTGCTCTTTCGCCTTCGCAAGATTACCTAAGTAACTTTCGAGTGAAATATCATTGCCAGGATATGGCCAATGGATAAGAAGCAAATCAACATATTCTAGCTTCAGCTTTTCTAAGCTTTCGTGAACACTTGGAATAAAATGATCATCGCCCAATGACTCGTGCCACACCTTGGTGGTGACAAACAGTTCGCTTCTATCAAGGCCGCTGGTTTTTATGGCATCACCAACTTGTGCTTCGTTGTCATAAAATTGTGCGGTATCAATGTGTCTGAAACCAACCTCTAGCGCTTTACTGACTGACTCACGGGCCTCGTCACCTTTCAACCGAAACGTTCCCATTCCTAACTGAGGCATATCTTTCATTACTCTCTCCTTTTCCGTTTTGGTCTTACCCTACTTGACGTAGCAGCTTCACACTTTGCTACGCCATCGCTTAGAAAGAAGATCGTAATCATCGTGACTGAAATCAGAATTAAATGGGGGACAAACCTAGTGATTAAGTTGAAGAATGCACGTCACTGAAATAAAAAAGCCGCTAGCGAACGCTTGCGGCTTTGAGTAATCACTTACACGTGAAGAATAAATTAAGTATTACTTACGTTTGGCGGGACGTCCAGCTCGTTTATTTAAGCCTTGTTGCTTACGCACTTTATGCTTTTTAACCGAGCGACGCATGCGACTTAAACGCGCGTGGTCAAGTTTACCCTGGCGTACATTAACCATAGTTTGCGTTTCATCCGGCAATTGAACATGGCTACGAAGCGCGTTTACGTCTTCTAATCCCAGTTCTACCCACGCACCTTGCGGTAGACGCTTCTGCAGTTCAATTGGACCATATTTAACGCGGATCAAGCGGCTAACTTGCACGCCTTGCGACTCCCAAAGACGACGCACTTCGCGGTTACGCCCTTCTTTCAACGTTACGTTGTACCAACGGTTCATGCTTTCATCTTCAGCATGCTGCGGCGTAGGCGCACCTGAAATTGTCAGGAACTTTGCTTCGCCGTCTTCCAGCTCTACACCTTTTTGAAGGGTATGTAGTGTTTTGCCTGTTACCTCACCGAATACACGTACTGCGTACTCGCGTTCTACTTCACATTTTGGGTGCATTAGGCGGTTGGCTAGTTCACCATCGTTAGTGAATAACAGCAGGCCACTGGTGTTCATGTCTAGACGACCAACGGTGATCCAGCGCCCTAGTCGAATAGCGGGTAGACGGTCAAATACCGTATCGCGACCTTCAGGGTCGTGACGGCTACACAATTCACCTTCGGGTTTGTTGTACATCAACACTCGGCAAATTGGCTGTTCTGTTTGACGAGATAGCAAATGACCATCAACACGGATTTGTGCGGTGTGATCGACTCTATCTCCTAATGTTGCTTTGGTGCCATCGACCGATACTCGGCCTTCTTCAATCCAACGTTCCATTTCTCGTCGCGAGCCTAGCCCTTGGTTAGCCAGTACTTTTTGCAACTTTTCAGTCATGGGTTTTCACTCTTTAATTGCTTGTTTACGGTCGCACGGTCTATTCGGACGGTGCCTCATTTAACACCTTAAGCGGCGAGTCTGATGCAACGCTTTCAGCCATGTTTTCGAAAGCATCAGCATTGGGCAAATCGCTCAACGACGTCATCGAAAAATAGTCTAAGAAGCCTTTGGTAGTTGCATAAAGCGCTGGTCGCCCAGGCACTTCTTTGTGGCCCACTACCTTTACCCAGTCTCGTTCTGTGAGTGTCTTTATAATATTACTGCTTACCGCCACGCCCCTTACCTGCTCTATTTCTCCACGGGTTATAGGTTGACGATAGGCAATGAGTGCCAAGGTTTCGAGCATTGCTCTAGAATACTTTGGCGCATTTTCCTGCCACAATTTGCTTAACCACGGGCTTAACGCATCTAACGATTGAAAGCGATAGCCACTTGCTACTTCCACCAGCTGAATGCCTCTTGGCTGATAGTCTAACTTTAGCTCGTTAATCACCTTACTCAAGGTTCTATCAGCGACGGTAAACTCATTGAGTACCGTTTCTTTTAAATGCTGCTTTGAAATAGGTTTATCAGCAACAAATATTGCTGCCTCTACCAATTGTTTAAGCTGCGCCGTGTTAATTTTCTTCATGGGCACCTAATTTTACATGAATTTTTGCATAAGGACCTGCCTGAATGCATAAAATTAGCTGTTCTTTTACTAATTCTAAAATTGCTAAGAAGCAAACCACTACCCCAGCTTTACCTTCTTCAACCGTAAATAGGCGTTCAAGTGGCGTATATTCTGTTGTTGTGAGTAACGACAAGATGAGCGACATGCGCTCTCGCGTGCTCAGTGCTTCCCGTGCAATGGTATGGTGTTCAAACGCTTCAGCGCGCTTCATGGCCGCACTGAACGCCAATACAATTTCAGCTAAAGACACATCGGGCTCAATGCGAATTGGCGCCACATTCTCACTTAGTTCAACGTGAGTGGTGAAAATATCCCGTTCAAGTCTAGGCTGAATATCTAAATCTTCTGCCGCTTGCTTTACTAGCTCGTATTCTTTTAATCGGCGAATAAGCTCTGCTCGAGGGTCTTCTTCTTCGTCGGAATCGTCACTGCGTTTAGGTAGTAGAAGCCTGGACTTAATTTCTGCCAATATGGCTGCCATCAGCAAGTACTCTGCTGCCAGCTCTAATTTTAGCGACATCATGGCATCTACATACTCCATATACTGCTTGGTAACATCAGCGATGGGCAGTGTGGTGATATCAAACTTTTGTTTTCTAATCAGATAAAGTAGTAAGTCGAGCGGCCCTTCGAAGGTTTCTAATATGACCTCTAGGGCATCGGGGGGAATGAAGAGATCTTCAGGCTTTTCAATTAGCGCTTCGCCATTAATAAACGCAAGTGGCAACGGCTGCTGAACAGGTGTCGAAAGCCCCTTCTCAACAGAGGCGCCATTATCGTTATTATTGTCTTCAACAAGCTCTGACACAGTTCCACAACCGTTTTCACGCGCTAACAAAGCGGCGATTATTGATATTATTATTTACGCGTTCACGCGAGAACTTGCAGCGCTTCGCTGTACATCGAAGCGCTACAGGCCCTCGCAACATAGTTTACGGTTTCCTACTGTAACTTTCACTCACAATAAGCAAAAGAAGCTAGTTAAAATAGGCTATTTACAACAACCTGTTCAAAAAACAGGAAAACGAAAGTTACTCAAAGGGAGACGGATCGCCCGTGCCATGTCGCACAATTACTGGTGTGTCTTCCGACAAATCAACCACGGTAGTGGGCTGCTCACCAATGTAACCACCGTGAATAATAAGCCCTACTTGCTTTTCTAAGTTGTCGCGAATGACATCCGGGTCTGATTCAGCCATGGTATTGCCTGGCAAAATCAAAGACGTAGACATCAATGGCTCGCCCAGCTCCTCCAATAATGCAAGTGCAATGGCGTTATCGGGCACGCGAATTCCAATGGTTTTACGTTTAGGGTTTTGCAAACGCTTTGGTACTTCGCGGGTCGCTTTCAACACGAAGGTGTAATGCCCTGGCGTGTTGTTCTTAATTTGTCTGAACGCCGTGTTGTCTACCTTTGCGTAAATTGATAGCTCAGACATGTCTCGGCACATTAAGGTAAAGTTGTGATCTTTATCGATTTGACGAATACGACACAACTGCTCAAGCGCCTTTTTGTCTTCCATTTGGCAACCTATGGCGTAGCCTGAGTCTGTCGGATACACCACCACTGCTCCCTCTCGAATTAACTCACAAGCCTGACTAATTAGGCGCTTTTGCGGGTTGTCGGGGTGCACATAGAAAAATTGACTCATAATTACTTCCTTTTCTTAAACGCGCAGAACGATACTACTTTGCCAACGAGGCAAGTGTCTGTCCACTCGTAAAGCTTGCTGGTTAAGCTCGTGGGTAAAACTCACTTTTAAGCTTTTTACCAACCAACTCTCGGCATTTTAATTAGCTTTAGCGCTCATTAACCGTACGTGAACCATTTGGCTTACCTTGTCCATTTATACCCAGAGCTTAGCAAATTAGATTTCCTTAGCTCTCGGCCATCTGCCCTTCAAATTGTTTCCAATTATGCCATACGGGTGTGAGCTTACTGCTAATGCCGAGGTTCTTACCCAGCTCAGTCCAACGAGACGGAAAGTGAAAATCAGAGCCCGCTGATGCTAACAGCTGGTGGGTTTGTGCAAGCTCATTAATAAGCTCTTGTTTGGTTTTATTGATACCTGGGAATGCGGTTTCAATGGCGTCACCACCGGCTTGTTCGAACAAGGCCACTAAGCGCCGTAGCCACTTCGCTGTCATATCATAATGAGCGGGATGAGCCAGTACAGCTTGTCCACCTGCATCGTGGATCCACTCGATAGCCGTTTCAATACTTGGCCACTCTGCTTTAACCGCCGCACGTTTGCCTTTTCCTAAATACTTTTTAAACGCGGCGTCCATACTGGGCACACCGTAGTTGTTTACCAATACGCGCGCAAAGTGCGCCCGCGTTACTTGACCAACGCCCGCCAGCGCTTTAGCACGCGTTAAAACACCTTCAAACCCACACTTTTCGAGCTTATCAGCAATTTTTTCAGCTCGCGCTTCTCGGGTTTGAGACTGGCCTTGCAGCCGCTCAAGAAACGTTGGGCAGTGTCGGTCCACATTTAATCCAACTATATGGATATCGAAACTGTGCCAAGTGGTGGAAATTTCAACACCATCAATAATGGTTAATGCACGTTTTTGCTTCGATTGAGTAGCATGTGCTTCTTCCAAACCGGCTACGGTATCGTGGTCGGTTACGGCAAGCGCATCCACCTGCATGGTGTGCGCGCGAAGGATTAATTCTTCTGGCGTTAGGTGGCCATCAGAGAATTTTGTATGACTGTGTAGATCTATTTTCAATGTCTTATGCAAATTTTAGGTTGACACAAACGGCAATTTGTTTTCTTCTATACACACAAAGTATACGTACTAACCGCTTCAAATCCTATTGAAGTTTGGAAAAACAACGAGTAATTCATGCATTCATACAATATTTCAACAGCAATGACAGTTGCAGCTTGGTGGTGGCACTCCCTAACTTAACGGGCGGTGTGCACTGTAGTGCGTGAATGAATACACATAAAGGCCCGTTTATACGGGCCTTTTTTTTGTCTTTTTGCAGTTGGAGAGTAGCAAAAATGAGTTTAGCGGAACTGGGGATTTCTCCAGGTAAGGTAGAGACAATTGAGCAGGTGGGACACTATGTCGATGATCCACTTGCCGCGTTTGCCCACCTTTGTGACAATAAAAATAACGCATTGCTTTTAGAGTCGGCAGAAATTGATTCTAAAGACGATTTACAAAGCTTGTTAATGGTTGACGCAGCACTGCGCATGGAATGCCGGGGCAACCGCGTTGAAGTGAAAGCACTGACAGGCAACGGCGCTTCAGTGTTACCTTTATTTGTTGACCACGCCCCTGACGGCCTACACATCAAAGAAAGGACAGACACATCAATTACGTTGGTGTGTGATGAAGCTGACGGTGAACTTGACGAAGACAGCCGCTTAAAGGCCGCAAGCGTAATGGACGCGCTTCGTATTGTTATCAATAAGATTACGCCAATCCGCCAACATCCCCACGCGGTTTTCTTAGGCGGTGTATTTGCCTACGACATGCTAGCAGGCTTTGAAAAATTACCCGATGTTGCAGAAGGTGAAAATGACTGCCCAGACTTTGTGTTTTACTTGGCAGAGACCTTAATTACCGTTGACCACCAAACCCGCGAGACACATTTAATTGGCAGTGTTTTTAGCGGACAAGATGTTGCCCAGCAATACTTTGCCATTGCACAGCGCTTAGAAGCAATTCATCAGCAGCTACACGATATGCCTGCCAAGCCCGTGCTAGTAGGTGCAAATGCAGCAAAGATTGCTGATGTAGAAAGTGAAGCACAAAGCGGACAGTCACTCGTTTCCGATTCAGAAAACCAAAACGAAACCGAAAACGGACAGTCACTTTCTTCTTTTGACCCAAGCGTTGAAGTTAGCGTTAATTTAAGTGATGAACAGTTCTGTAATCATGTGCTGGACTTAAAACAGCACATTTTAGCCGGCGACATTTTTCAGGTTGTGCCCTCGCGCACATTCTCTCTCCCCTGTCCGTCGCCGCTACTTGCTTACGCTAAACTTAAAGAATCAAACCCAAGCCCTTACATGTTTTACATGCAAGATGCCGCTTTCAGCATATTTGGCGCCTCTCCTGAATCAGCGCTTAAATACGAAAGAGAAAGTAATCAGGTAGAGATCTACCCGATTGCCGGTACCCGTCCACGTGGCAAGCGCCCTGATGGCAGTATCGACAGAGATTTAGACAGCCGTATTGAGCTTAACCTTCGCGAAGACACCAAAGAAAAGTCTGAGCACATTATGCTGGTTGACCTTGCTCGAAACGATGTGGCAAAGGTGAGTCGCCCAGGCACGCGCTATGTGAAAGACTTGCTAAAAGTTGACCGTTACTCTCACGTGATGCACTTGGTGTCGCGCGTGGTTGGCCAGCTACGTGACGACTTAGATCCACTGCACGCTTATCAAGCCTGCATGAACATGGGCACCCTGGTTGGCGCACCAAAAGTAAGCGCAGCGACGTTAATTCGTGAAGTAGAGAAAAAACGCCGCGGCAGTTATGGCGGCGCGGTTGGCTACTTGAATGGTCAAGGCGATATGGACACTTGTATAGTCATTCGCTCAGCGTTTGTGAAAAACGGCACGGCTTATATTCAAGCGGGTGCAGGTGTAGTATATGACTCGGTTCCACAAGCTGAAGCTGATGAAACCCGCGCTAAGGCACAAGCGGTAATTGGTGCAGTAAAAGCAGCGCTACAAGAAGAAGCTGAAAGTATCAACGTTGCATTAAATGAAGGAGGCAACGCATGAATCAGCAAGTGACCACCCTATTTTTGCTCGACAATGTAGACTCATTTACCTACAACCTTGTGGACGAACTGCGCACCTTAAACCTAGACATTAAAGTCTATCGCAACACGGTTTCAGCAAATGCTCTGTTTGAAAGAATGCAGGAACAAGCAACGAAAGGCCCAGTGCTTCTTATGCTGTCGCCAGGCCCAGGTGCACCAAGTGAAGCTGGCTGTATGCCTGAGCTACTTAAAAAAGTACACGGCGTGTTCCCCGTAATTGGTATTTGTTTAGGCCATCAAGCTATTGTTGAGCATTACGGCGGCACCGTAGGTCGCGCCAGCCAAGTTATGCACGGCAAATCTTCTGCCATTACTCATTCTGAAGACGCTATGTTCAAAGGCTTACAGCAGCCCTTACATGTAGCACGCTACCACTCTTTAGTGGCACATTCATTGCCTGAAAACCTTACTGTTTGCGCATCTACAATAAACGATGACGGCAGTGAGGCCGTAATGGCAGTTTACAACAGCGAAGATCGCATGTTGGGTTTCCAATTTCACCCAGAATCTATTTTAACAGCCCACGGCAGTTTGCTGTTGAAGCAAAGTATTGACTATTTAACGTTACAGGGAGCGAACCATGCTTAACGCAGGCCCTCTACTAGAACAAATTATGTTGCGAGAATCACTGTCGCAAACCGAGGCATACAGCTTGTTTAACAGCATCATGCACGGTGAGCAAAGCGAAGTGATGATTGCTTCAGTGCTGACTGCGCTGAAAATGAAAAAAGAATCGCCCAGTGAAATTGCGGGTGCAGCGAGTGCCATGGTTGCCAATGCACTGCCCTTTCCCACACCGTCTTATGAGTTCGCAGATATCGTTGGTACAGGCGGAGATGGACACAACACCATTAACATTTCCAGTGCAGCCGGTGTAGTTGCCGCAGCATGTGGTGTGAAAGTAGCAAAGCATGGTAACCGCAGTGTGTCGAGTAAGTCTGGCTCTGCTGATTTGTTTCGACAGTTTGGTCTTAATTTAGAGATAAGCCCAGAAACTTCTCGCAAGTGCCTAGATGAAGCAAATTTCACATTTCTTTTTGCACCGGTTTATCACGCAGGTATGCGCCACGCAGCCCCCGTGCGCGCTGCGATGAAGACCAGAACCTTATTTAATATACTGGGGCCGCTGGCAAACCCGGCGGGTCCAACTCACGGCGTTTTCGGCGTATACTCGCCTGAACTGCTTGAACCTTACGCAAAAACCCTTATGCTGCTTGGCCAACACCGCGCAATGATAGTGCATGGCGATGGCTTGGATGAACTGGCGCTTCACGGCGAATCAATGATTTACGACCTTGAGCATGGCGATATTCGCAAGCTTACCGTTACCGCCGAAGACTTCGGTTTACCTCATTATCCTCTTTCTGCGATTGAGGGCGGTGAACCTGAAGAAAACAGACAATTTGTTGAAGCTGCGTTAAACGGCGAAGGTAAAGAGGCGCACCGTGCCGCTATCGCCATGAACTGCGGGGCACTGTTGAAAGTAACCGGCAAAGCATCAACCTTCAAAGAAGGGGCTGAAATAGCGATGAACGCTATGGCCGAAGGGTTACCCATGCAGTTATTAACGAAGGTTGCCAAAATTACTCAGGAGGTAAGCACGAATGGCTAATGTGCTTGAGAAAATTGTTGCAGACAAACGAGAAGAAGTGGCCGCACGCAAAGAGGCACTGCCGCTAGAAAGCTTCAAGGCGAATCTAGTTCCTTCCGAAAAGAGTTTATTTGCCGCACTTAGTGAGCCAAACGCAGGCTTTATCTTCGAATGCAAAAAAGCATCGCCTTCAAAAGGCCTTATTCGAGAGCATTTCGATTTAGACGAGATCTTAGCGGCTTACACGCCTTATGCTGCCGGTATTTCTGTGCTGACAGACGAGAAGTACTTCCAAGGTAAATTTGAGTACTTAGCTTATGTAACTGAGCGTGTTGCTCAGCCTGTGCTTAACAAAGATTTCTTCGTAGATACCTATCAAGTGTATCTAGCCCGTCACTATAATGCCGACGCAGTGCTATTAATGCTTAGTGTGCTAAATGATGACGAATATCGCGAGTTGGCAAGCGTTGCCAATGCTCTGTCATTAGACATTCTTACCGAAGTAAGTAATGAAGAAGAAATGGAGCGCGCTATTGCCCTTGAAGCCAACATCATTGGTATCAATAATCGCAACTTACGCGACCTTTCTACCGATTTAGCGACCACCGAACGCCTTGTGCCCATGCTTGAAAAAGCCACGCACGACTACGTGGTTATTTCAGAGTCGGGCATATACACACACCAAGACGTGCTTCGTTTAGCGCCTGTATCCCAAGGCTTTTTGGTGGGCAGTGCGTTAATGGCAGAGTCTGACCTACCGCGCGCTGTGAAAACGTTAGTGAATGGCGCAGTTAAAGTGTGCGGGCTTACCAACCCCGAACAAGCGCAAATGGCGTTTGATAAAGGCGCTAGCTTTGGCGGGCTTATCTTCGCTGAAAAATCGCCACGCTGTGTGAGCGAAGCACAGGCTTTGACTATAACGCAGAGCATTGACGGTGCTTTTGTTGGTGTGTTCGTTAATCACGACATTGATGAAGTGGCATCACTCGCCGCCTCGCTCAACCTTTTTGCCGTGCAGCTTCACGGCAGCGAAGATGACACCTACATTTCAGCGCTTGCTGCCAAGCTTCCAGAAGGTTGTGAAATTTGGAAAGTCGAAGGTGTTAAAGCAACCTCTTCTGGCGCACTACCAGACGCAGTGGACAGACACTTAAATAATAGCCTTGTAAGCCGTGTTCTTCTGGATTGCCAAGTGGGTGATGCCAAAGGCGGTACAGGCGAAGCGTTCAACTGGCAGCTATTAAACGATATCGAAGCGAAGCATAAGTTAGTGCTTGCTGGCGGTATTGACGCCCAGAATGTTGCAGAAGCTATTGCAACCGGCTGTGGTGCTATTGATGTGAATTCAGGCGTAGAAACTGCACCCGGCGTGAAAAGCGAAGAAAAACTCGACGCGCTTTTTGCCATTTGCCGCCGTTACTAATTTAAATACAGGACAACGTAATGAACCAGTTAGATACAAAATTTGGTGAATTTGGTGGCATGTACGTGCCCGAGCTACTTATTCCAGCGCTAGACCAGCTGGAAAAAGCATTTTTGGATGCCAAGGACGACCCGACATTTAACGAAGAGTTTTTATCTCTGTTAAAAGATTATGCCGGTCGCCCAACGTCAATGACGTTAACTCGCAATCTGGTAAGTAACCCAAAGGTAAAGTTATACCTAAAGCGTGAAGACTTACTACACGGTGGCGCTCACAAAACTAACCAGGTGTTAGGCCAAGCGCTGCTGACTAAGCGAATGGGTAAAAAAGAAGTTATCGCCGAAACAGGCGCGGGCCAACACGGTGTTGCAACCGCGTTAGCATGTGCATTATTGGGGCTAAAAGCACGTATTTATATGGGTGCGAAAGATGTTGAGCGTCAAGCGCCAAACGTGTTCCGTATGAAGCTTATGGGCGCAGAGGTTATTCCTGTAAATGCCGGTTCTGGTACGCTTAAAGATGCCGTAAACGAAGCCATGCGCGACTGGTCGGCAAACTATGATAAAGCCCACTATTTGTTAGGCACAGCCGCTGGCCCACACCCGTTCCCGACTATTGTTCGTGAATATCACCGTATGATTGGTGAAGAAACTCGTGCACAAATTATGGAAAAAGAAGGTCGCTTACCTGACGCAGTAGTAGCATGTGTGGGCGGAGGCTCAAATGCTATCGGTATGTTTGCAGACTTTATTGATGAGCCATCTGTACGCTTAGTGGGCGTTGAGCCTGCGGGTAAAGGTGTGCACACCAAAGAGCACGGAGCAACTATCGTGACGGGTACAAAAGGTATTCTTCACGGCGCTTACACCTTTATCATGCAAGACAAAGAAGGCCAGATTGAAGAGAGCTACTCAGTATCTGCTGGTCTGGACTACCCTGCTGTTGGCCCTCAGCATGCTTATCTTCACGACATTGGCCGAGCGGAATACGTGGCCGCCACCGACGAAGAAGCGCTGAACGCATTCCAATTGCTTGCAAGAAAAGAAGGTATTATTCCTGCCCTTGAATCGTCGCATGCCTTAGCGCACGCGCTTAATATGGCAGATGAAGCGGAAGAAGAAACCATCATCGTAGTTAACTTATCAGGTCGTGGCGACAAAGATTTAGCGCACGTTATCAACATTTTAGGGGACGATTTATAATGGATAGATATGCACAAATGTTTGCCGGGCTTGATAAAAAGAACCAAGGCGCTTTCGTACCTTTCGTAATGGTTGGTGACCCCGATTTAGCGCAATCTGAAGCCATTATTTGCCAGCTAGTAGAAAGCGGTGCTGACGCACTTGAGTTAGGTATACCTTACTCTGACCCCATCGCCGACGGCCCCACAATCCAAGCTTCTGCCATTCGCGCATTAAGTAATAAGGTGACGGTAGCAGATTGCTTGGGCGTTATTTCACGTGTTCGCGCAAAATATCCTAATGTGCCTATCGGCTTGCTTCTGTACAGCAACTTAGTAATGGCCCAAGGCATCGAAAATTTTTACAATAAAGCGCAAGAGGCAGGCGTTGACTCAATTTTGGTCGCTGACGTTCCTATTCGCGAAGCAGCACCTTTTCAAAAAGCAGCTGAAGCCACTGGCATTTCACAAATTCTGATCGCACCGCCGAATGCTACTGATGAAACCATGGAAAAAATCGGGGAATACTCGAAAGGTTACACGTATTTGCTAGGCCGTGCTGGCGTAACTGGCGCAGAAACTGCCGCAAACGTTCCTGCTTCAGAGCTTATTGAGCGCTTGAATAAACATAAAGCAGCACCAGCATTGTTAGGTTTTGGTATTTCTACACCTGAACAGGTTAAATCTGCTATTGACGCAGGTGCCGCTGGCGCAATTTCAGGCTCGGCGACAGTGAATATTATCGCTGCCAATTTATCGGACAGTCACAAAATGCTAAGCGAGCTCGGCAGCTTTGTTGAAAGCATGAAAGCCGCTACGGCCAAAGGATAAACGTATGCTATATATGATTTGCGCAACCGATGTAGTGGACAGTCTAGAAAAACGCCTTGCGGCACGCCCTGCTCACCTTGAGCGTTTGAATGCGTTAAAAGATGCGGGCCGTTTAGTCATGGCTGGCCCCTTCCCTGCTGTAGATAGTCCAGACCCAGGTCCGGCCGGATTTACTGGCTCGCTAGTAGTCGCAGAGTTTGATTCGCTTGAAGCTGCCCAAGCATGGGCAGATGCCGACCCGTACATCGAAGCAGGTGTTTACGAAAGTGTTGTTGTTAAACCTTACAAAAGGGTTTTGCCTTAGTTTTTAGCTAAACGCTAAGTAGCAAACTGCGATAAATAACGTAAGCCCCTTGAGACCGAATAGCTCCGGTTTTAAGGGGCTTTTTTGTTGCTTCAACAGTAATGAAGCTAACACTTATTTATCGAACTAGTGTGGACAGACACTCACTTGCTAGACTAATGAGGACACACACTCGTCAACTAGTGTGGACAGTCACTCATTTACTAAACTAATGAGGACACACACTCGTAATTATTTGCCAAGCTTCATACTGTTGATAATGGACAGTCACTTAGTAATCAGCCAACATTCGCAATAAACAATCCCTTGTGGACAGACACTCGCTCCTCTGAGTAAGAGTCCCAGCGCCTCGAAGCTTCGTCATAAAATTGGCCCATTATACTGCGTTTACAGATCGACCTTCTCGTGTTCACCCATCTCTTCTGGCTTCACCGTTTTACCAGTAAGCATTTTAAACATGCCTTTGAGTGAAGGATCTGCATTCCACACTTCTGCATCTATAAGTTCGAAGCGAAGCATTAATAAAGAAGGATCATCTTTACCTTTCTCAAACCATGCTTCTACTGGATTAGACCAGTATTTATCAATCACCTCTTTACGTGATTCAACAGTGAGGTTACCTCGAATGCAAGCGAATACATCGTGACCTTTAGATGCAAAGTGAACCATAGCTTTTCCACCTTTCGCGATGCGGTTGCCTCGACTAGTGTAAAACCAAAACTCACTATCAGCGTCTTTATCAAGCTGGGCGTACATAGGCTCGGCATGCATATCCTCGCCTACCAGACTTACCATGACTTTTGGACTATCTGACATTGCTTTCCACATTGTTTTCTTAATATCGCTAGACATAGCTCCTCCTTGTTGAAAATAAGTGTCTGTCCGACGTTACTATTGAATGGAGCAGTTGAACTAAACGCCTTATTTTCATTTTATTGATTCATCTGAAGCTTATGCCTCGCACGTGGCATGCCAAAAAAGTCAATATCATCCCGCTCAGCTGCCAAAAGAGTTATTGAGAAACGTAAGCTCTTCACTACACACTAGTTAGGTACAGCTTTGGACACACACTCGTACATCCAAATGAGCGTTGTGAACTATTTTACAAAAACCGAGGACAGCCACTCGTTTGCACGATAAACATTGGTCCCCCTTAACAACAATCAACAAAGTGGACAGACACTTTTTCAAAATAAGAGTAAAGATTACTCAATATGATTTACTAACGAGAGCACTTAAATATATGCGCCACTTTGAAGCTTAGAAATAGACTTGTGGACAGACACTCTCATTTTGACTTGTGGCCTCATAGCAATTAAGTGTCTGTCCACAATAATTGCTCATTCGTAAATGCCATTTACTTAAGGCTTATATACAGCTTTTGCTCCGCAAGGTAGACTAAACCTAGTTCAGAATGGGTTCAGTTAACCAAGTTATACTTATCTGTAGTTTGGCCTGAGTGGGATAATAATTGTGAGGTTGTATGAAATTATCGCTTCGTGTTGCAGTAGTTTGTTTAGTGTTAGCTTTGTCTAACACAGCGCCAGCTTTGGCGTTTCAAGACTCTGGCGGCGATATATCAAAAAGCGAAGCTGCTGAGCGTGCTCGCGTTGCTGTAAATGGACGCGTCTTAAAAGTTGAACAGACCTCAAAAAACTACCGGGTAAAAGTACTTAAAAAGTCAGGGCGAGTAGTATCAGTAGATGTAGACAAACGCTCAGGCAAGGTAAAAACAAATAAAGATAAGGACTAACATGCGTATCCTCGTAGCCGAAGACGATAGCAGATTATTAACCCAGCTTGATGCGCTCCTTCAGCAAAATGGCTATAGCGTAGACCTCGCAGATAATGGTGAGCACGCGCTTTTTCTCATTAAAGAATATAGCTATGACCTGGCTATCGTCGACATCGGCATGCCAAAGCTAGACGGATTTGAAGTTATACGAAAAGCCCGTCAAGCTGATATTTCCTGCCCTATACTCATTTTAACTGCTAGAGATAGATGGCAAGAGAAAGTGGAAGGCCTTGATGCCGGAGCCGATGACTACCTCACCAAACCCTTTCATAACGAAGAGTTACTTGCTCGAACAAAAGCACTAATTCGACGAGCTTCAGGACAAGCGAACCCAACCATTCAGTTCGGCCCTATCTCACTGGATACCGTTAGTGAAGAACTATCGTTAAACGGTCAAGCTCTGGATCTAACAGCTTACGAATACAAAGTCATGGAGTACCTTATGCTTAACCCGCAAAAGGTCATCTCAAAAACAGAGCTAACCGAGCACATTTATGACCAAGATTTCGATTTAGATAGTAATGTCATAGAGGTTTTCGTTGGAAGACTGCGGAAAAAGCTGGACCCGACCGGTGAGTTAAAGCCAATCGAAACCCTTCGAGGTAGAGGCTATAGGATAAATAGAAGTTTATGAGGCAATTGTCGCTACGTCTTCGGAGTATCTTTCTAGCGATTGTTCTTCTAGCGTTATTTGCGCCCTTTACTGTTGTCATTTTAGACGAGGCATATACTGATAGCCTTACGCAAGCCAAGATGAGTGAGCTTAGGTTGATGAACTTAGGTCTGTTATCGGCTTTCGAGTTAGATGGCGACCTGCCCTACATGCCTGAAATTTTATATGAAGAACAGTTAAACCTTCCGGGGTCAGGCTATCTTGGCGTCATTGTGTTTCGAGACGAAGTTATTTGGCAATCAGCCTCTGCTCTAGAATATACCTTTGTACCACCTCAGATAGACGTCTCAGTCGGTAACGAGTTATTTCTTGAGTCTTATACGCCTAGTTTTGAAAAAGATTCCCAGTTTTTTGTGTACGCCTTCACCGCAGAATTTGCTTCAAGTAGAGACTTCGAGCCTGTTCGGTTTTATATATTTAACAATAAAGCACTTTTTGAAGCAGAGCGGAATACGTTCTTAGACACGACGTGGCAGTGGATTTTCACGCTCTGTATAGCGCTCCTAATTTTTATTATTATCGGGATTAGCCTAGTACTTCTTCCTGTTAGGAAGTTAATTGACGAAATTTCACAAGCCTCAAGTGGACATAAACGTCAGTTAGAATCACGCTATCCAGTTGAATTCGATTCCTTAAAACAATCCATTAATGGTTTGCTTCAAACTGAGGCCGCCCAGAGGGCGAGATATAAAAACAGTTTAGGAGACTTAGCACATAGTTTGAAAACGCCTTTGGCAGTAGCATCGGGCACTAGCGATTTACCTACTGAGGTAAACGAAGCGTTACAGCAAATTGACCGAATCATTAAACGCCAGCTCAAAAGAGCGAGTGCTGGAAAATCTAGCTGGCAACAAGCTATCTATATACTACCCATTTTGCACAAGCTTGCCGATGCAATGGACAAGGTCTATCAAGATAAAGCCCTTACTATTGAGTTTGAACTGGATGAGGATACTCAGTTTAAAGGAGACGAGACCGACTTCATGGAACTATGTGGCAACCTTCTAGACAATGCATGTAAAGCAGCGACCAATAGAATTATCGTATCAGCGTCGAAGCGTGCTGGTTGGCTAACAATTAAAGTAGAAGACGACGGCCCTGGTATTCCTGACGACAAAAAAGTGCTTTTGTTAGAGCGAGGAACTCGACTTGATACCTATACCAAGGGCCACGGAATAGGCATGGCGTTGGCGGCCGATTTAGTTTCAATCTACGAAGGTAGAATGCTCATCGAGGACAGTTCGCTTGGCGGTGCTCGTATCGTTATTCAATTTCCCAATCACGAATAGTGCTTTAAAAAGTACAACGAAGTTTGTGCATGCTCGTTAAATCCTCGAGCTTTCAATTGCTCAAATATGAGAGTGGACAGACACTTGAGTTCCTACAAAAATTTGGTGCGTATGGAAAGTGGACACACACTTAATCTTGCACAAAAGTTTGGGGCAGACAGACACATTTTCAATTGACTGTTTAGCTAGAGACCAATGAGAAATTTTTTTAAATCGATTGAGTGTCTGTCCACTTTCTACTTACACTAAGTTACGACGCAGACTTCTCACCTTCACTTGATAACAGCACCGCAAGCCACTTGCTCTCCTCGCGAGACTCTAATGCTATTTTTACCACCATGGTTAACGGAACTGAGAGCAACATTCCAACGGTGCCTAGCAGCCACCCCCAAAATATTAGCGAAAGGAATACCACAAGTGTAGAGAGCCCCATGCCTTTACCCATCAATCGAGGTTCCACCATATTTCCCATAATGGTATTAACAAGCACAAAGCCAAGCGCTGCGAAACCTGCTGAGGCAGGGCCAAGTTGAACAAAGGCTATCAACACTGCTGGCACTGCAGCAATTATAGAACCGATGTTTGGAATGAAGTTGAGCATAAATGCCAAGACAGCCCATAACATGAAATGATCTACTCCCATCACATACAGCCAAATACCAATAATCAGACCTGTTCCTAAACTGACCACAGTTTTTATCGCTAAGTAACTGTTCACAGAACGAATAAATCTGTCGATATGCTTTAGTTTCATTCCAGGATCGGCAAGGGCAATATGCAACCGGCGCGGAATACTATCTGCTTCAAAAAGCATGAATATGACAGTAAGAAGAATAAGGAATAGGTTTGAAAGTACGCCGCCCATCCCGCTGATGAAATTTGTTGCTACAGACATAGCCGTCGCTGGGTCAAGGTGCGAAGCAATTAACTCTCTATTGATGTGAATATTAAATTCAGCCAATTTGGACACAACCCAGGCAAACTCTGTATCAAGCTTACTTCTGTATTCTGGCAGATTTTCTCGAAACTCGGTCATAGACTGGCCAACTAAGCCAGCTAAAAGAAAACCAAAAACAACGATAAGCAGTATAACAAAAGTTATAGAGAGCCATTTAGGCACGCCGAATTTCGAGGTCCAACGTATTATTGGGCTACACGCGATCGCTATAAAAATAGAGAGAAAAAACGGTACCATGATCGTACTGGCGGCTTTAATACCAGCCATTACCACTACTAAACATGCTAAAACGATTAGAATTTTTGCTGTTGGCGAGCGTAGTTCCATTGACATTTTGTGCTACATTCCTGACTGAAACGACAACACTTTACAACGACTTATAAACAACTACAAACAAGAGACTTCAATGAACTTTAATCTCGCCACTATTAAAATTAAAAACTTAAGACTACGCACATACATCGGCATCAATGAAGATGAAATAAAAAACAAGCAGGACGTTGTTGTTAACGTGAAAATTGATTACGACGCTGAAAAAGCGACGAACACCGACGATATGAGTGATGCGCTTAACTATAAAACGATTACAAAGGCAATCATCAAGCTTGTAGAAGACAACCGTTTTTCTCTTCTGGAAAAACTTACCGCCGATGTGCTAAGCATTGCCGCAGAACATTCTTCGGTGCGCTACGCTGAGGTTGAGGTCGATAAGCCACATGCCCTTAGATTTTCTGATTCCGTGTCCCTGACACTATCTTGCAATAAGACGGGATAAGGTCATACCTCGAGGAGCTAATTGTGAACATTCTTTTGACCGGTGGAACAGGGCTGATAGGAAGCGAATTTATTCGTCAATATTCTCGAGAACATGAATTTACGGTGATTTCTCGCGACTTTGCAAAAGCAAAGAGCAAATTGGGGGATAACGTCAAAATCGTCGAGAACGTTTCTTCGATAGAGAATTTTGAGAATTTCGACGCAGTAATTAATTTAGCTGGTGAGCCTATCGCCGATAAGCGCTGGACAGACACTCAAAAGAAAATAATTTGCAATAGCCGCTGGGACATCACTTCTGAGCTAGTCTCAAAAATAAATAGTTGTGATGCGCCTCCGCCTGTTTTCTTATCGGGCTCCGCGATTGGTTACTACGGCAATCAAGGAGACAAGCTTGTAACTGAAGAAACTCCTCCTCATAACGAGTTCACCCATGAACTGTGCGCTAAATGGGAGACCATTGCCCAAAGTGTAGATAAAGCTAAGACACGTGTAGTAACGCTTCGAACTGGTGTAGTTCTCACCGAAAAAGGTGGAGCGTTAGGGAAAATGGCACTACCGTTTAAATTGGGGGCCGGAGGTACACTTGGGAGTGGAAGTCAGTACTTAGCTTGGATCCACTTACAAGATATGGTGCGAGCTATCTCATTCTTGCTCGAGAATAGCGCATGTTCTGGTGCATTTAATTTAACGGCACCAGAACCAGTGACGAACAAGATGTTCTCTAAAGCGCTCGCAAAATCACTTAGCCGGCCTTGCCTGTTCAATGTCCCGGGCTTTGTTATGAAAGTAGCCATGGGCGAATCGTCGACGATGATACTTGAGGGGCAAAGAGTCATTCCTCAAAAGCTTACTACCGCCGGCTTCAGTTTTGACTTCCCTTCTATCGACGAGGCGCTAAGAGAAATATATCGCGCATAGTTGAATTACTAAAATTCGTTATGTGCCTTGTGGACAGTCACTTGAATTGCTAAGCAAGTGTGTGTCCACATTTATTGCACAACATTATCGCGAGGCACTTTGCTTAGTCACAGGCCTCAAAAACTTCTATCCACTCTCAAACCAGAGTACTTTTTAAACTCTTCGCGAAAACCACTCTTTCGTAATTAGCGAACTTTGCTGTGAAATATACAGTGGACAGACACTCATTTGAATTGAGTGACTGTCCAATGCCCTTAATCCAAACGGCACTTAACCGAGTGTCTGTCCGTTTTGTATTAAAGCGCATTTTAAACTAACACAACAATACCTAAACCATATTCCGCAGCATCTGACTGGTATTAAGTGTAAGCAAACGCCAGCATCCAAACGCACCTAATATGCCTACAACGACAGCGCCAACGCTTGGCGCTATTGCCCAGTATTCTGGGTGTAAGCTTGCTTCCATTTGGAATACAGAGGTTTGAAGTAAATAAAGGCTCAACTCATTGGCCATTGCTGCCATAAAGCCTGCTACTACACCAATGATAACAAACTCAAAAATAACACTTTTTCTTATCAACGCCCCCTTTGCACCTAGCGTCCGAAGTATGGCTATTTCCTGTCTGCGTTCATCCATACTCGCCTGTACTTGTGCAATCAATACCAGACTGCCCGCTAACAATACCAGCACCAAAATAAATTCAACGGCAACAGACACCTGATCCACAATCTCTCGCAACTGATTAATTCGAGCATCAACGTCGAACATAGTTATTGAGGCAAACGGTTTAAGTAGGTTAGTTAACTCTGCCTTTCTCTCGGTAGGAAGGTAGAAACTAGTAATATAAGTTGGGCTAAATGCGGCCATTGCCTCAGGGTGAATAACGAAGAAAAAGTTAGGCTGCATAGTCTGCCAATTCACAGTACGAATACTCGTTACTTTCGTTTCGACAATCTCGCTGCCCACATTAAAAGTAAGCCGATCGCCCATTTTAATGTTCAACCTTTCTGCAACGCCTTCTTCAACGGAAACCGGGAACCATCCTTCGCTGTATTGTTTATCCTCATCGCCATGCCAGTTCCCGTCAATGACCTCGTTTTCTTTTTGAAGCGCGTTGCTCCAAGTTAGGTTTGCTTCTCTGCCTAAACCTCTTCGGCCTTCTCGATTCGGATCATCTTCTTTAGAAACCTCGGTGTTTACCCCTTCTCCATTTACCGAAACAAATCGGCCTCGAATGACAGGATAAAACTCTTCAATTTTTACGCCATTGTCAGCGAAGTGTCTGTCCAACTCGGGTTGAATATCCGGCGTAATGTTAATTAAGAAGTAATTCGGTGTACCTTCTGGCAATTGCGAGCGCCATTGCGAAACCATATCGTTGCGCATTACCAGCACCACTAAAAGCAACATAATGGTGACGGAGAAGCTAATAAGCTGCACGCTGTTGTCCATTGCACGTCGCTTAATACGTGCCCATGCCAACTGCCACGCCCCCATTCTTCCACTGCCCAGCTTGCGACCTACTGCAATTAAGATATACGTAGCACCAAGTAATCCGAGCACCAACGCAGCGCCGGAAACGAAAAGAATAGCGCTAATTTTTAAATCGCGGCTATACATCCACATCAATAAAAATATCGCACCACCTGATGCCACGAACTGAATGCTTCTGGAACGTAAATTCGCTGATATGTCCTTTCTTAATACGCGAAGCGGGGGAACTGAAAATAGCTGCAAAAGCGGATATAAGGAAAAGAGCAATGCACACGTAGCGCCTGTAGCAACGGCGATTAAAAGCGGCCGCCAATGCCACACGTCAAGAGATACATCCACTCTGTCCGCTACAAGTGAAACCACCACTTGCTGACCAATAAAACCTATAACGAGGCCGATAAAAATACCAAGCCCAGTGATAAATAAAATTTGGAACAAATAGACTTTTCGAATGGTGCTGCTTGTTGCCCCCAAGGTCTTCATTATTGCTACGGGATCAAAGTGACGTTGAGCATAACGCTGAGCAGCAACGGCAATGGAAACGGCCGCTAATACTATTGCCAACAAACTCGCTAACAGAAAATAGCGCTCAGCACTTGCGACAGAACGACCTATCGCTGACTCGTCATCTTCGACTGTACGCCACGAGTGTAAGTCGTCATTTAATTGGGGTAATAACCAAGTATTGAAACTGTCTATATCACCCGCATCACCGGCAAAAAAGCCCACATAACGAGCCCGACTCCCTGGCCCGGTTATCGCAGTTTTTTCCAAGTCGTTTAAGTTAATTAGCGCAATAGGGTCAGTATTAAACACGCTAAAGCCAGCATCGGGAATATCTACCAACACACGGGTGACGGTAAAAGTGCCATCACCAATATCGATGCTATCGCCAATAGAAAGCCCCAAGCTCTGAAAAAGCCGAGACTGTACCCATGCTTCGCCAGATTTTGGTAACTCTGCAGTATTGCGTTTTTCTCCAAAAGGCTGGTCGGTAATATTGACCGTCCCTTTCAGTGGATAAGCGTCATTCACGGCTCGTAAATCAACAAGCGACATCTCGTCGCCTTTAAATACCATTGAACGTGTTGCTACCTGCTTTGCCGTCGCAAGGCCCTCTTCTTGGGCTCTAGCTAACCACTCCTCGTTTATAGGGTCATCTGAACGAAGTTGCGCATCTGCTGCAATGAATGCTGCAGAGCGAGCCTTTAGTGCGCCCTGTAAACGCTCACTGAAAAGTGACAGCGACAATACGGCTGCCACAGATAGCACAATGGCCAGCAATATGATGGTCAGTTCACCACGTCTAGCTTCATGCTTGAAAAGCCGCCAAGCTAAATTAAAAGACGTCGACATCTAAACCGCCTCTTTCTTATTCATTGTGTTCGCGCCAGTTGTTTCAACTAATTCGCCAGCATTCATAGTGAGTTGCCTGTCACAATGTTCCGCAAGCTCGTTATCATGAGTTACGAGTACGAGAGTTGTACCTTTTTCTCTATTCATCTCGAACAACAGCGCTTCGATTTTTTCACTATTTTTGGCGTCTAGGTTGCCGGTAGGCTCATCGGCGAAAAGTATTTTGGGAGAGGTAATAAATGCTCGCGCTATGGCAACACGCTGTTGCTCGCCCCCCGACAACTGATTAGGGAAGTGATGTGCGCGATGTTTCAATCCGACTTGCTCTAGAATATCCAAAGCTAGTGCCCTTGGGTTATCAAGCCCTGCAATTTCTGCCGGTAGCATCACGTTTTCTAAGGCTGTTAAGCTTTGAACTAACATAAAGCTTTGGAAGATGAAGCCTACTTTATTTCCCCTTAAAATCGCGCGCTCTTCTTCATTCATGCTGTGAAGAGCTTCGCCATCTAAGAAAATTTCCCCTTCTGTAACTTGGTCAAGCCCTGCCAACAAGCCCAAAAGGGTTGACTTACCCGAGCCTGACGCGCCAATAATGGCAACGGACTCACCAGACTTGACTTCAAAAGAAATAGGACGAAGGATCTGCAGTGAACCTTCACTCGTATCCACTACTTTGGTTACAGCATTAGCTTTTATCATAAGAGGTCATCAATTCGTGTTTGTTAAATTTCGTTATTTGTTCGCTTTTTTACTTATTCTTTTAATACCCTTTCAAGCGCTATCAGATCAAGCCGAGCAGAGCGACACAAGCGAAAATGCGGTTTTACTTATCTTAGGTGACAGTTTATCCGCGGCTTATGGATTACAGCAACATGAGGGTTGGGTCAGTTTGTTACAAAAGATGTGGCAAGACGACAACATTCCGATTGATATTGTAAATGCTGCGGTAAGCGGAGAGACTACTGACGGTGGTTTAGCGCGATTTCCCCGTTTATTAGAGCAACACAACCCTACCCATGTATTGATTGAACTGGGCGGTAATGACGGCCTTCAGGGCCATAATATCGGTAAGATTAGGGATAATTTAGATTCGCTGGTAAGTGTTGCGAAGGAGAGTAACGCCGTAGTGTTTCTGCAAGAAATGCAAATTCCTTCTAATTACGGCAAGCGCTATACGCAGATGTTTACGCAAAACTTCAATAAAGTAGCGGAAGTTCAGGACGTGCAAAAAATCCCCTTTTTTCTTGAAGAGATAGCGCTAAATAAGGACTTAATGCAAAACGATGGTATTCATCCAAATGCTGAGGCACAGCCTTTGATCGCTAATTTTATGGACAGACACTTAAGAAGTTTAATTCTTAGCGCTCAATAATTGTGCTAATCTTATTAAGTGATTTTTTAAATGCGAGGTTTGTTTATGGACGTTTCTTCTGTTAATTCGTCTCCTGTTTCCACTGTTTTAGAATCGCCACAGCGACCTACTCAACAGGTTGAGCCCCGTAATGTGCAAGAAAGTCGCGAGACTCAGCCCCAGAGCACACAGCAGACCTCAAGCGCTAACGATGGACGTGTGGGCTCTAGGGTTGACGTGTTTGTATAATTTGCCCTTTAAATTAAATTGTTAGGGACAGACACTCGTTGGTACTTTTGCTTAGTCCTCTAGCTAGTAGAGGCGCTTTTGCGATAAGGGAATTAGAAAGGACAGACACACGGTGAATAAGGGTGTCTGTCCTTTTTTTTTGGGGTCAAATTGACTTAACGATTGACGTCTATCCGTTATGAAATTCGAGTGTCTGTCCACGATTGTCAGTTCTGAGATTTGATCGAAAGAGCACTCATGAAAAATAACTGTCCCTAAAACTGTCCCAAAGACCACTTAAAATTGACGTCGTAAATCTCATAATGCTAATAAATAACTATGGGATATGGACATGCCTTTACCTCGTTACAAACAGATAAACACCGATGTCACGCCTTATTACCACTGTATTTCTCGCTGCGTGAGACAATCTTACCTTTGTGGTCGCGATGCTCGCACTGGTATTAACTACGAGCATAGAAGGAAGTGGATTCAAGATAGGCTCCATAAGCTATCGCAGGCTTTTGCCATCGACTTGTGCGCATACGCTGTTATGCACAATCATATTCATGTGGTATTGCATATAGCAAAAGGCAGAGCTGAAGGCTGGACGATGGATGAGGTCTTGCTTCGGTGGAGGATGTTCTATAAATGCCCGCCCGTAGTGCAGCGATATTTAGAAAACTTTGATTCTGTAACGTTAGATGAGCTAGCAGAATTAAAATCACTATCTGTTATATACCGAGAGCGACTTCAAAGCATTAGCTGGTTTATGCGTATGCTCAATGAATACATTGCTCGAAGAGCAAATAAAGAAGATGAATGTAAAGGCTATTTCTGGGAAAGAAGGTTCAAGTCACAAGCTATACTCGATGAGAAAGCACTGGCTAGTGTAATGGCTTACGTAGATTTAAATCCCATTCGAGCAAAAATAGCAACGACGCTAGGCAACTCTCACCATACTAGTATCCAATATCGCTTGAATGCCAAACGCTCGAATAAAACGCCTAAGTTTTTGATGCCCTTTAGCGATAGTCACTACAAGAGCACGGTGCCGTTGCCCTTCGCATTCAGTGATTATTTGCAGCTTATAACTGATACACTTAACGCGGAGCGCAATAACGATACCTGCATAACCCCAAAGCTTCCTAACCGCTTGCTAAGTAAGCTTGGAATGACAAAAGAGAACTGGCAGCTAGTAACCAGTAATTTTGAAACACTTTTTACTGGGCCTGTCGGTTGCCCCGAGATGATGGAGAATTTCGCCAGATGCTGCCAAAGGGCATGTCGCCCAAACGTTGCAAATGCTCAAAGGTATCTGTCGTGAACCTCTAACACCATTGCAAAAGTACTTGGCTAAATATCGGCTTGGCGTGCAAGCACATAAACAATGTCCTGAGATTTCGTTAGGCGCCTTATGTCGTTGAACAGAACTTCAGCTTCAGGGTATTGTCTTTTCAGATAGCCGCACCATTGCTTAATTCGGTTGGGGTAATATTTGCCCTTATCACCAAAAATTTCGTAGCCAGAGTACTGAATCAGCAAAGCAGCCAGTTCAGACCATGGCATAGGTGCTACACCCTCTTTAATACTCAGCGCCAAATTAGGCATTGCCAATGCACCTCGTCCAATCATAAGGTTGGTACACTCTGATTGGCTCTGACATCGCTTAGCGTCTTCAGCGTTCCAAATTTCACCATTTGCAACAAGTGGAATATCGGTGTGTTGCTTTATCTTCGCTATCCAGTCCCAATAAGCCGGTGGTTTATATCCCTCCGTTTTGGTCCGCGCATGAACAACGAGCTCAGAAGCGCCCGCTTCAGTGATAGCTATAGCATTCTCGATAGCTAAAGATTTGTCTTCAAAACCTAGTCTGATTTTGGCTGAAACTGGGATTTCTGCAGGAACAGCGTCCCTTACAGCTTTCACAATGTCATAAAGGGTTTGGGTTTCTTTCAACAAAACCGCCCCGCCCTTACTCTTATTAACTGTTTTGGCAGGGCAACCAAAATTTAGGTCAACACCAGGAGAGCCCAGCTCTATTGCTGTTTGTGCATTCTCTGCAAGCCACTGTGGATGTTGTCCTAATAATTGAACTCGGACAGGCACACCTGCCGGAGTTTTGCCGCCATTATGAAGCTCAGGACAAAGTCTATAAAACGTTTTCTTTGGTAATTTTTGATCGACCACTCTTACAAATTCAGTAACACACTGATCGAAACCACCCACGCGAGTGAGCATATCTCTCATTAAGTGGTCGACAACGCCCTCCATAGGGGCAAGCATTACTTTCATTGCAAACGTCTCAGATTAATAGAACATAAAATTGGCGCGGGAGTTTAGCAAAAAGCACTTATATCAGCCAGGCTTTGATGCTTAGTTTTTCAACTTCTGTGACTGTCTATTTAAGGTGCATTTAAGGTGGTTTTAAATTGCAGCTATTTAAATTTAGCAAGTGTCTGTCCGCTAGACACTTTAATTCATGTGGGAGTGATGCAGGCTTCTAATTCTATACGAATAGAAAAACTTGTGTGTCTGTCCGTTTGTAGAGAAATTTTGATAGAAGTTCGCACTTAGCCTATTTACGAGGCTGTGACTGGGTAGCGGCTTCCTTTTCTAAATTTTCAAGGCGAGTGAATACGGTCTTCTTTTGATTATCGGTGTATGTCCGCCAATTAATGATTTCTTCAATCGTACGTTTACACCCAATGCAAATGTCTCCTTCGGTTAATTTGCACAAGGCTACACAGGGGGAAATTAAGTTCATAAAGCTTCTGTTTTATCCAGACCGTCTTTTTTACTCTTTACTCGCGAAGCTGCGATAGCTGCCATTGTAGTTTCTGATAGCTCTTTATTGGACCACAAACAGACATGACAACCAAAGCGCGATTCAAGATATGAGGAAAACTCAGTGTCTGTCCCACAGTCATACCTCACTAAATTTTGCTTTTTACCGTCGTAAATAACCGCAGAATAAGTAAACACAAAGAGCCTCCTAAAAAAGAGGCTCAAATATACATCTAGACGTCTAAACGTTCAAGCGTCTAATTTAAATAATCGAGTGCAGCGCAAATTGCGGCCACCTGAGCATCATTGCAATTCTCGGGTGTCGCATTATCGCTATCGGGATAGACTTCTGTGGTTGTGACATACTTAGCATCTGTCATACCTCCACAAAGGTACAACGACTTCTTGTCATAGCAAATTACACCTTCACTCACCACATCTGCACCTATAATCTTTCCGTTTTCATCGGCCGGTGCGATATGCGTTACTTTTTTCACAGCCTCAATAACTGCTTTTTGAAACTCTATTTGGGGGCTTGGAGTATTAGCAACCGTATAGAAACCATCTGGAATGTTCCAGTTATCATGGCTCACCCCATCCCGTGCAGCTAGTGCTGGTCTAAACTCACTATTGTCCGTGTCTGTCGTTTCGTGCAAATCAATATGAAGCGTAAGAGATAACGCTATCTCAGATACTAATTGCATAAGCTGAGCAGACTCTGGTGCAGGAGAATCACTGTAAAACGAGCGATTCGGATCTAATGCCATTGGGTTCCATCGATTTATCGACTCGTATCCCCAGGGACTTACACATGGCACCACAACTATATTTACTTGCTCTGCGTACTGAGCCAACTTTGTTTCAATAAATTGAAGCGCTCCTTGCACACCACTGGTTTCGTAGCCGTGAACACCGCCTGTAACGAGTGCAGACGGCTTTTCAGCGTCAAAACTCTTGGGAATTACAGCATATAGTGGGTAACGCGCTGTATCATAAGGAAGTGCGCCATACTGCTTTAACTCAAAGCCTTCAGGGATAATGTTGAAGAGTTTATTAAGTACTTCTTCCTGATAACTTCTTTTCACAGTCTGCTGTGCTTTCCATTGGGCTTTTTCTTCTTCGCCCCACGGCTCACCAGGAGTTCCAATTGGATAATTCTGCATATAACACCTCTTTTGTATTTTTTAGATCATAACAGTTCAACAAGCTCACGTATCTATCACACAAAAGTTTCTTAAAGGGTTGTGACATGAGTTCTTTACGCATTGAACCTCTGAAAAGTACTTGCGCGAAGGTGTTGACGCCTCTTTTGTAAGAATTGCAAATTCCGATGAAAATGATCGGTGTATGTCTAGGTAGATGGTTTAAAGAGGGAAAGAAGAGTGTCTGTCCACTGAAGCTTTCTTAAGATGGCTTTGCATTTATTTGCTTACAGATTTAATTGCAGTGTCTGTCCACAAAGTTTTAAGCCAGAAACAAAAAAACCAGCCGAATGGCTGGTTTTTTCGATATGGCGTCCCCTAGGGGATTCGAACCCCTGTTACCGCCGTGAAAGGGCGGTGTCCTAGGCCTCTAGACGAAGGGGACTGAAAATTTTCTTTCGAAAGCAACGCTTTCGAGATTTCAGTTAGGGAAAGTGAGTCAGCGAACTGAGCGACCTTACCTTACCGAAACTTTCAGTCAGAAGTTGAATAATCAACTCCAGCCTATTTCACAGTTTTAATCGACTGTGACGCGATAAAATGGCGTCCCCTAGGGGATTCGAACCCCTGTTACCGCCGTGAAAGGGCGGTGTCCTAGGCCTCTAGACGAAGGGGACTGAAAATCTTCTTTCGAAAGCAACGCTTTCGAGATTTCAGTTAGGAAAAGTGAGCAAGCGAACTGAGCGACCTTACCTTACCGAAACTTTCAGTCAGAAGTTGATTAATCAACTCCAGCCTATTTCACAGTTTTAATCGACTGTGACGCGATAAAATGGCGTCCCCTAGGGGATTCGAACCCCTGTTACCGCCGTGAAAGGGCGGTGTCCTAGGCCTCTAGACGAAGGGGACTGAATTCTTTCTTCGAAACTAAGTTTTCGAATTTTCAGTCCGAAGCTGCGTTAACAACTTCAGCCTATATCAAACCACATCTCAATGTGACTTGGTGGAGCCAGGCGGGATCGAACCGCCGACCTCCTGCATGCCATGCAGGCGCTCTCCCAGCTGAGCTATGGCCCCATCATGGTACCAGTCATTTTGTGTGACTGTTCCGTGACAGCGGGGCGCATTCTAGGCATCCCCCCCTGTCATGTCAACGCTTTTTTTATGAATTTTCTCTGTTTGCTATAAAAGTAAGCGCTTTGTCGATTCTCTCGCCAATTTTCTCTTTTGAGAGCAGATTCAATGTGATATCTAGAGACGGTGAATTACCGCCACCAGTAACAGCTACACGTAGCGGCATACCTACTTTCCCCATGCCTACTTCCAATTCTTCGGCTGTACTGTTTATAGCAGCCTGAATATTTTCTGGGTTCCACTCTTCAATTGCCATCAATTTATCTTTAACAAGCTCTAATGGGCCGCGAGCGACTGGACGAAGGTGTTTTTTCGCTGCGTTCGCATCAAAATCTTCATAGTCTTGATAAAAGTACGTAGAAATCTCAGCTAATTCTTTAAGCGTTTTTACTCTATCGGCCTGAATAGCGATAATAGATTCGAGCGCTGGGCCTGTCGTTAAATCAACATTCAACTCTTCAAAGTGCCATTTAGCGTGTGACGCAACTTCACTTGCTGGTAATGTCTTAATGTAGTGTTGATTCAACCAGATTAGCTTTTCTGTGTTAAATGCCGATGCAGATTGCCCAATGGCATCTAAGCTGAATTTCTCAATCATTTCATCAACTGAGAAAATTTCTTGGTCGCCGTGAGACCACCCCAACCTAACAAGGTAATTAAGCACAGCTTGCGGTAGGAAACCATCATCGCGATATTGCATCACGCTTACAGCGCCATGACGCTTAGATAACTTCTTGCCGTCATCACCCAAAATCATAGAAACGTGAGCATATTCTGGAACAGGTGCACCAAGCGCTTCAAGAATATTGATTTGACGTGGCGTGTTATTAATATGGTCTTCACCACGAACTACGTGAGTAATACCCATATCCCAATCATCAACAACTACACAGAAGTTATATGTAGGGGTACCGTCAGAGCGCTGAATAATAAGATCGTCTAGCTCAGTATTGCTAATCTCGATTTTTCCACGCACGTGATCATTAATTACCACTTTGCCTTCTAAAGGGTTTTTGAAACGGATAACAAAAGGCTGACCTTCTGGATGATCCGTTCTGTCTCTCCACGTACCTGGGTAGCGAGGCTTCTCACCACGTTCTTTTTGCGCTTCACGAATCGCATCTAACTCTTCAGAGCTCATAAAGCATTTATACGCTTTACCTTCATCCAAAAGCTGCTGAATAAGTTCTTTATATCTATCGAAACGCTCAGTCTGATAGATTGGACCCGTGTCCCACGTTAAACCTAACCATTGCATTCCGTCTAAAATGGCCTGCTTGGCTTCTTCAGTTGAACGTTCAATATCAGTATCTTCAATGCGCAGTACAAACTCGCCACCTTTGCTTTTAGCAAGAAGCCAAGAATAAAGCGCAGTTCGTGCGCCGCCAACGTGAAGATAGCCTGTTGGGCTGGGTGCAAATCGTGTAACAACCGACATGGTCACTCTCTATTGTTAATTTATTTCTAAAGTTGGGCGCATTCTACCAGTGTCCGCGCGACTTCAAAAGTAAGATAAGAATAGAACAATGTAAAAGAGGTGAAGAAAGTGGACAGTCACTTACCTTCAGGCTTATTCTTTCGATATCCATTCTCGCTGAAATGGGCGCACACTTAGATAAATCTATAATCAATTTTTTGAGTAACTATAGGGTAGACACTTTCTTCAATAAGAAAGTGGCTGTCCAAAAAGAGCTGTCTCTTTAATAGAAGTGCTCCATTAAGTAAGTTTAAGTGTCTGTCCCCTTTCCTCTCCAGTTTTGTTGGGTTGAGTAGAGTTTGTAACAGCTGTTTTAGTTATCAATGAATGGTATAAAGATCCTCACAATGTTGAGGTTCTTGGACCTAGGACAAAATGTGAAGAAACTTATTTTATTAGTTGTTTTATTGATAGTTTTTGTTTTTCTTTTACTTCCTCCTCCCGACTTAGAGGAAAAGTACATTAATGAGTTTTATGACAACACTTTAGTATTTGAAAAAATCGAAGATATTGTTTGCCAAGATGTTGAGAAAATCCCTACATTAAGAGCTACACCGGGTAACCTGGAAAACGGTGGATTGGCTCGCTTGCTGAATAAAATGAATGTAGTTCAAATAGTCGTGAAACCGGAAAATCAGATTTGTACAATTACTTTGGTTAGAGATGTTTTAGGCTTTGCTGGTAGCGGCTATAGCTATAAATACAGACTTAATGTTCGCCACCCCATAACCTATGATAAGACAATTCATGGCGTGAAGAAGAACGCTACAGAATCATTAAAGTCTGGAGATAATACAGTAACGTATGATATCCACTTATCAAATAACTGGTATTTAACCTACACTGGGTCATAAGAGTAACAATGACATCAAAATGTGGTAATTACTACACACATACGTAACAGTAGAGGTAAATACTCTCCTTATTAAGAAAGTGGCTGTCCAAAAAGAGCTGTCTCTTTAATTAAAGCTCTCTATTAGGTTGGTTTATGTGTCTGTCCACTAAAATCTGAGGAAGAAGCAAGTGTCTGTCCACTTCTTACCAGTTCGAAGAAACGCACCGTGCAGTTTTTGGATATAAAAGAATTCAAAACGACATTAAAAAACGCTGTTCTTTTCATCAATTTAGTTAAGATGCAGCCAGAGTGTCTAAAATTCGGGCATACAGTCATTTTTCTTTAATTTTATTGTTGACACTAACGGAACCGACTCTATAATACCGCCCCACTTGCTTAGGCAAGCTTTAAAGAAATATGGACGCTTAGCTCAGTTGGGAGAGCATCGCCCTTACAAGGCGAGGGTCACTGGTTCAAGCCCAGTAGCGTCCACCACTTCTTCACCGTGGTTAAATAGTGAAATCAAAAAATATGGACGCTTAGCTCAGTTGGGAGAGCATCGCCCTTACAAGGCGAGGGTCACTGGTTCAAGCCCAGTAGCGTCCACCACTTCCTCACCGTGGTTAAACAGTGAAATCAAAATATGGACGCTTAGCTCAGTTGGGAGAGCATCGCCCTTACAAGGCGAGGGTCACTGGTTCAAGCCCAGTAGCGTCCACCACTTCCTCACCGTGGTTAAACAGTGAAATCAAAATATGGACGCTTAGCTCAGTTGGGAGAGCATCGCCCTTACAAGGCGAGGGTCACTGGTTCAAGCCCAGTAGCGTCCACCACTTCCTCACCGTGGTTAAATAGTGAAATCAAAAATACGGACGCTTAGCTCAGTTGGGAGAGCATCGCCCTTACAAGGCGAGGGTCACTGGTTCAAGCCCAGTAGCGTCCACCATCCCTCTCAATATATCTCAATCTTTAGAAACACAACAATCTAACTCTGTCATAGTCGTTGTCACGTTAAAGCATTTTGGCTACTCCTACCCCAAATCCAGCAATCATTATCAATAACCAGTACTGAAATTCAGCTACGAGCAGCTTCCATTATGCGATAGTCTCCATAAAGAACTATACTTAAGGTGTATTTACCGTGATATGGTAAGAAAAATAAGGGTTCTCATGTTTCAGAGGCTACTAATTGATGAAACTACACTTAGCTAGAAATACTAAGTTGTTAATTGCTGAAGACCAGGTGCTGGCGAAAAGCCATATGCACTATGCACTTGAGCAGTTAGGTTTCAAGAACATGAACTATGTTGATAGGCCCTCTCATGCCCTTTCGGCACTGCAAGAACATGATTATGACGCCATTATCTGCTCTTATAATTTGCGCTCTGAACAAGGCGGTTATTTTTTACTTGAGCAGCTAAACGAAACTCAATCACTACCTCTTACCAGCGCATTCATCTTCACCAGTGCAGATACCTCAGCAGAAGTCGTCCACGCTATCATAGAGTTACAGCCGGATGAGTTTATCGTTAAGCCTTTTTCGGTTAACGAGTTAGACAGGCGACTTTCCAGAGTTTTATCAAGGAAAAAAGCGCTAAAGAATATCTATTCATTCATGGATAAAAAGGACTACGAAAAAGCCCTGGCCGAGGTTGAGTTCTTTCTATTGCAGCCTGAGCAAGCCGAACACTTTCCGCTAGCGATGAAGATTAAAGGCGATTTGTTGATTATCACAGAAAGGTTTCAAGAAGCCGTAGCCTTCTTTGAATCGATAATTAACGTTCAAGATTTTAGCTGGGCAAAAATGGGGATCGCGAAGAGTCTGTTGGCGCTCAATGAATTGGACGATGCCGAAAGAGAAGTTATCCAGTTAGCAATGCGACCTGACTCTGCGCTTGAGGCCTATGATTTACTCGCCAAACTGCAAATTAAGCAGTTAGCTTTTGACGAAGCGCTGGAGTGTACATCGCTGGCGTGCAATATCTCACCTCAAAACATTGCTAGACATAAGTTAGCGATAAATTTGGCGCGGATCACCCATGATTACGAAAGTCAGTTTAACAGCGCTAAAAAGGTGGTCCGCTACGCGAAAGACTCTATCCATGACAAGCCAGATATTTATTTAACTGCCGCAAGAGCGGGTGTTGATTTTGCTATGACATCTGAGCCCGAACACGTAAACAGCATAGTTAAACAAACTAATGAGTATTTGCGACAGTTGAAAAAGGCTCACCCGAAAGCAGCCTTAAACGATGAGCTGACGGTGATTGACGCGCGTCTTCATTATTTGAAAGACGACACAGTGAAAGCACAAATGCTGTTGTCAGATTTTCACACTGATCATGCCCAACACCACTCCACAGAAGCCTTGCTTGATAGAGCCAAAGCCCTTCATGAAGTAGGAATGAAGAAAGAGTCCCTTGCGATTTTAGACGCCATTTCCTCAAGGCAGGATGAGGAGAACGATGAATTAAACCTCATGGCCACCTATTTAAAACAAGAGAAAGAAGAAAAAGAAGCGATTACGCTAAGCCCTAAAATACTTAACAACACCGCCGTTGCACAGTATAAACGGGGTAATTTAGAGCAGTCTTACACAACATTTGCTCAAGCGTTCCGCGTCATGCCTAAAAATCCCTCTATTGCGCTTAACTACCTTCAAGCAATAGTAAGGGCCCGAAAAGCTAACGCGCCTATGCTTCCCGACACCCTTTCGGCCATCAAAAAATGTAGAGAAACACTCGAGTCGGCAGCTTTGTCAGAAGACCAGTATTCTCGCTACGAGAACGTGAAAAGCATTCTAAAGAGCGAATGATAACGTCAGTCATTCCCCTCGCCCTTCTTATACCAATCCGCATACTTAATTAGAATAGACGACTACTGTCTCATGATAGAGTTTGTCTTTATACTCGAGCTCGTGACTAAACCTCATTCCTAGCTTTTTCATAATATTGATAGACGCACTATTTTGCGGGTTAGCAATAGCAGAGAATTTTTCAACACCTATATCATACAGCGCTTCTTTAACAGACTCCGCAGCCTCTGTTGCGTAGCCCTTGCCCCACGTATGGCGCTTAAAACGCCACCCTAGTTCCATATTGTCACTTTCGGGGTGTTGAGTAAAAAAGCCAAAGGGGCGAACTAAAATCCAACCAATGCTTTCCTTTTCGACTAGCGTTTCCACGCGCCACAGTCCCCACCCTAGAGCTGGATTGGAATAGGCTTGGAAACGAGGAACAAAGATTTCCCGAATATCTTCCTTAGAAGACTTCTTGCCACCGTTGATATATTTCATGACAAGCTCATCTTGATCGAGCTCCCATAAAAAGTCTGCGTCTTGTTCGGTGATATAATGGTAGGAAAGACGCGCACTGTCCTTGATATGCATATACTTCCTTTATCGTTATTATTTTTAATATACTTACACCGCTGAATATAGCTCATTTTTACAACAAACCAAACTTATTCGATGTATTTATTTTGCCCTACATTTTCCTTTAACGTAGAGCTAATTAACTAGCCTCCCAGCATGGCAAGGTGCTTGGTTGCCCCTGTTTTACCTTCATGCAAATAGTGTGTTTCGTGTTTTTGACCCAGCACATCTTGTAAAAAAGCGACCACTTCATCCACATGTCCAGTGGCAAGAAGATGTCTCATATCTATCCCATTTTCACTAAACAAGCATAGGTGAAGCTTTCCTGGGGCAGAAACACGTAGTCGATTACAAGTTTTACAAAAATCTTTGCTGTAAGGCATGATTAAGCCAATTTTACCGGCATAGTCAGGGTGGTAAAACTCTTGCGCTGGCCCCGCATCTTTTCTACGCAACAAAGGCTGCCAGCCCATTTCTAACAACGTACTTTTTAGCGGCGTACCACTTTGATGTTGCTTATTGAAAAACTGATTTAAGTCGCCTGTCTCCATTAGCTCTATAAACCGGAGCGTTACTGGCATATCTTTTAGCCAAGCAAGAAACCTATGAAGACGGCTATCTGAAAAATCGTTGAGTAAGACAGAGTTAACTTTCACGTCTAAGCCGGCATCAATCGCTGCGTCTAACCCTCGAAGTACAGCTTTAAGCTTGTCTTGTCCTGTTATAGCGGCAAACTGACGGGGATCTAAACTGTCAATACTTACATTTACTTGGTGTAACCCTGCTTCTTTCCACTGATGCGCAAACTTTTCCATTCGCGCTCCATGTGTTGTCATCGCTACACGTTCGATACCAGGCGTATTACTTGTTAGCTGTAAAATATCAAGAAAGTCTCTTCGCAGCGTTGGTTCGCCGCCTGTTAGGCGCACTTTCGACGTACCTAGCTTAGCGAACGCTTTGAGCAAGGTATCAATTTCGTTTAGCGTCATAAACTGATCGCTCGTCGGGCCTTCATATCCGTCTGGCAAACAGTACTGACAACGAAAGTTGCACGCTTCGGTCACTGACAAACGTAAATAATGAAACTGTCTACCGAAACTATCTTCTAACAAACTAACTCCTTAATCCTGTGCTGCTTAGTCATTCAATTCACGGCTTTCTCAATCTAACAAAAGCCAGTAAAACATTGAGTGAATAACAAGGTAACTAAATTAAACTACCTCTAGTGTACGCGCGGTGAAACCAAAATTAAACACATTCATCGCTATAAATAAGACCATTTTAATCTCTAGCCTATTTCAAAACGTACTTCAAAAAGCGAAAATCGCCCTACACGAGCAGGTTAGCTCAATATCTATTACAACGTTTACGAAAAGCGATTTTTTGAATCAGCGCGTTCCTAACACTGTAAACACAATAATAAAGCACACTATAAAATGAGAAAAAACCGTTTTCCCACCAATGTCGACGAACCTGTTAAATGGCACGTTCTCTCACAGCTTTGGCCTTATCTCCTAGAGTTCAAGCACCGTGTATTTCTTGCTCTACTGTGCCTAGTAGCAGCAAAGCTTGCCAGCATCGGCCTACCCTATGTATTGAAATACACTGTCGATAACTTAAATGGCGACCTAACCACGCTTGCATTAGCGGTACCTATCAGCCTTATCGTTGCCTACGGAACACTGCGTTTACTGAATGTTTTGCTCGGCGAAGTACGCGACACGCTATTTGGACGGGTTACAGAGCGTGCCATGCGCCGCCTTGGACTAAAAGTCTTCAAACATTTGCACAACTTAGACTTGGGCTTTCATTTAAATCGACGCACAGGCGGATTGTCACGAGATATAGAGCGCGGTACCAACGGCGTAAGCTTCCTCATGCGTTTTATGGTGTTTAATATTGTTCCTACCCTATTAGAGATCACTCTTGTTGTAGGCTTACTCTTGTTTCAGTTTGGCGTATCTTTCGCGTTAATTATTGTAGTTAGCGTGGTGGCTTACATTGGCTTTTCGATGAAAGCCACGGATTGGCGCACTCGCTTTGTTACTCAGATGAATGAAGCTGACTCGACCACCAATTCCCGGGCGGTAGACAGCCTGCTAAATTTTGAAACCGTTAAATACTTTAACAACGAATCCTTTGAAGCCAATCGCTACGACACGGATTTAGCTGCATGGGAAAAGGCACGAAGAAAAAACCGCTTGTCGCTATTTGCATTGAATGGCGGCCAAGCCGCCATTATCGCTATCGCCATGACATCTATGATGGCAAACGCCGCCTTTGGCGTCATGAATGGCGAGATGACCATAGGTGACTTTGTTTTGATAAACGCGTTCACTATGCAAATTTTTATGCCCTTAAATTTCTTGGGGTTTGTGTACCGTGAAATTCGAGGGAGCCTTGCGAATATCGATAAGTTGTTTGACCTTCTCGCCCAAACTCCGGCCATAAAAGATGCCCACGACGCTACAGAATTAACCTGTGCGAACCCCGCACTGCAATTTAACAATGTTCATTTTGCATACACTGAGAATCGACAAATACTTAACGACTTAAGCTTTGATGTACCGCCAGGCTCAAAAGTAGCGGTAGTGGGTGAAAGCGGCGCAGGAAAATCAACGCTGATGAAACTACTCTTTCGGTTTTATGAGCCTCAACAGGGCGACATCACGATAAATGGAAAAGACATCGCATCGGTTACGCAACAAAGTCTGCGTTCACATATCGGCATTGTCCCTCAGGATACGGTGCTGTTTAACACTACCTTGCTAGAGAATATTCGCTACGGTAACCCTGACGCCAGCGATGAAGACATTAAACAAGTTATCAAACTCGCGCATCTTGAAGCATTTGTAGAAAGCCTACCTGAAAAGCTAGACACAACGGTAGGTGAGCGAGGCCTAAAACTTTCTGGTGGCGAAAAGCAGCGCGTTTCTATCGCAAGGGCCTTACTTAAAGGCGCGCCAATCATGATTTTTGATGAAGCCACCAGCTCGTTAGACAGCACGTCAGAACGTGCGATATTAGCGGCCCTTCGCGACGCTGCAAAGGGACACACCAGCTTAGTCATCGCCCATAGACTGTCCACAATTGTTGATGCCGACAAGATCCTTGTACTTAAAAACGGTACCATTGTAGAGGAAGGGACACACACTTATTTGCTTGAGCAAGGTGGTGAATACGCAGCACTATGGCAAGCACAGCAGCGTGAAGATGAAGACCTCATCGAAAATTCCAAGACAAAAGGTAATCAGTAAATGGACCCAACGCTTATCAAAGCCGCAATTAACCAAGTGATGCCCTTTGGCAAATACGCTGGAAGACGCCTATTTCATTTACCTGAACCCTATTTGGTCTGGTTTCACAAGCAAGGCTTTCCAGAAAACAAGCTTGGTGAACAGCTCGCTTTAATGTATGAAATTAAGCTAAACGGCTTAGAGTCTGTTGTAGAACCGCTATTAAATGACGACTAGCAATCACAAGGGGACTCAGCGTCCCCTAATGGCAAAATGAGTAAACTCTAACCACACGAAGATTTATGTTAGCAAGACCCAGAAAGCAACGTCGAAGTGACGTAAACGAACGCATCAAAAAAATACACAATGCCATTGCCGACAAACTGATGTTGCAACCAGAACTATTCGAAGAAGTCGAAAAAACATTAGAAACCCGTTATCACAACAAAATGATGCGCTATGGAAGCTACCTTCTTTGGAAAGGAATAATTGAGGCTCGCCATCAACCAGACGTATTTAAGGCGCTTCTTTTGGCTGACGATGAGCGCACAGCCAACTTAAGAAGAGAAACCATCTTCGTCGGTATTTTAAGTGAAGATGAACGAGCCGCCATTTTTGCAGGTTAGCCAATTGCTAGCTTAGCTTCTGGGTATTTAATGCGGCTTATTCGAGGGCTGGCAATAAAATAAGCCAATGTTAAAGGCCCTAATCTACCCGCGTACATCAGTAAGATAATGATCCACTCACCACTGTTTGACAGCTCGCCAGTTAACCCTCTGGAAAGACCCACGGTCCCAAGAGCAGAAACCGCTTCGAACACGATATCCAAAAAGTCAGCTTTTTCTGACATTAATAAAAGAAAAATAGCTATCCACGTAATACCTATGGAAATCATCGTAAGCGCTAGCGCTTTGCTGATAGTGTCATTTGAAATTGTTCTGCCAAAGAGTCGTGGCGCAGCTCCCCGCTGAATATAGTTGTATGCGGCAATGATCAAAACGATGAAAGTCATCAGTTTTATACCGCTTGCGGTACTCATTGAGCCCCCGCCGATAAACATTAGCAACAACATTAATGCTGTCGTTGGATCTTCTAACGACGCTATATCCAGCGTATTAAATCCGGCAGTTCTTGGAGTAACAGCTTGAAACCATGATGCCCATAATGCGCTTTGAGTATCGAGGTTCGCCAAGGTTGCAGGATTATCACTTTCAATAACAAAGATAAGCAAAAAGGCGGTTACATTGACAATTAGCGTACCCAATATCATTGTCTTGGCATACACAGAGATGCGTTGCCATCTGCGCTTTTTATGAAGCTCTATCCAAACGGAGAACCCGAGACCACCAATAATAAATAATGCAGAAATAGTGATGTTGATAACCGGGTCTCCCACATAGGTGGAAAGACTATCCCCACTTAGTGCAAATCCTGCGTTGTTGAACGCAGAGATGGTGTAAAAAAACGCGTGAAATAACGCTTCACTTACTCCTTTTTCCTGCATCCAGTAGGCCGACAGAATACAAAAACCCACTAACTCAACGAAGAAGGCAAAAATCAGTACCGACTTTGCTGTAGACACAAGCGTTGATAAATCTGTTTGATTAAACGCCTCCTTCACTGCCGATTGCTGCAAGAAACTTATTTTACTTCCTAAGGCAATGAGCGTGACGATGGCAAACGTCATCAACCCTAGGCCCCCCAGCTGGATTAAAACCGCAATCACCGCTTGTCCAGCTGTTGTAAAAACAGAACCGGTATCGACTACCACAAGACCCGTTACTGTAACCGCCGATGTGGAAGTAAATAGGCTTTGGATCCACGAGATGGGCTCATGAGTCATCATTGGTAATTTTAGGATAACGGTGCCTAAGAAAATCACCGCCACAAAGCTTAGAGAGAGAATAAGGGGCGGCCCTACCTGAATTTTGTTGATACCTTTAGGCGAGCGCTCTATCGGTCTGTAGCCAGGATCCCATCTGTTCATTGTGCTAGCCTAGGCGCTATTTTAACAAGGTTCTCTCTATGGCCGCAGAGAATAACGGTATCTTTCGAAGTAACTTCAAAGTCTAACGATGGATTATGATGTAGCTGGTGACCTCGCTTAACTAACAAACAAGAGACTTGCCCCTTACCGACGGACAGCACGTCTTTTAAGCGCTGTGAAGAAAAGTGATCAGACAAAATGACATCAACGATATAAACGCCGTGCCCTATACCCAAGTAGTCATTCACCATTGGGTAGTTAAGCGCTTGCGCCACCCTTGCTCCCATCTCTTCTTCAGGATGAATAATTTTCGATACACCCAGCTTGGATAAAATAGCGTGGTGAGCAGAGCTATTAGCTTTCACCCAAATATTGGCTACGCCCAAGTTTTTTAGTGCCAACGTACACAGTAAGCTAGCTTGCATATCCTCGCCAATAGCAACAAGCACGGCTTCGCTCTGACACAAGTTTAATTCCTTGAGTGCACGCTCATCACTGGCATCACACACAACGCACTGTGTAAACTCACCTGCATACTGTTCAACCAGCTTTTCACTTTGGTCAATTCCTGTAACGGTGTGTCCCATATGAATTAACTCTAAACTGGCCGTTAAGCCAAACTTGCCAAGCCCAATTACACTAAAGTGCGACATTAATTAGCCTCCGGTTTATCAACCGCTATTCGGTAGCCTTGTTTAGGCATTGTCTCTATTAAATCTTTCTCGAACGGATCTATCTTCTTTCTAAGCTGTCTTACAAGAACGCGGATGTAGTGGGTGTCTTCACTGTGATGTAGCCCCCATATTCTTCTCAACAATTCTTGCTGACTAATAAACGCCCCAGGATGTTTTGTAAGCTCGTCAAGAAGCTGAACTTCTTTTGGGGCCAGCGCGATAACTTCGCCTTCAACGAGCAGCCGTCGCTCGGTAATATCCAATGCTATCTTGCCAATCTGTCGTGTTGGCGTTGTGGGCTCAACCACAGGATTGAAGTCTCTTAGCAGTACTTTCACTCGGGTGACAAGCTCTCTGATCCCAAAAGGCTTGCTAACATAGTCATTGGCCCCCCGGGACAACAAGTCGACCTTGTCTAACTCCTGATCTCTTGCAGACAACACGAGCACTGGCAGGCGACTAGATTCTCTTATGCGTTTAAGTACTTCACTCCCCTCACCATCAGGTAACCCTAAATCGAGTATGACAAGGTCAGGACGGTGCTGATTAAACAATGACAAAGCTTCTCGAACCGAAGCAGCTTCAACACAAAGGTAGCCTTCTGCACCTAGCGCAATGCTCAGCATCTGACGAATATTCGCATCATCTTCAACAAGTAGAATGGTGTGGCTCATTGCGCTAATTCCTTTTTGGAATTGTAATACTGACGAGAAGGCCTGGTGTGGTATTCGACAGCTTGATAGCACCACCATGGGCGTGAACTATGCCGGCGGCTACGCTTAGCCCTAAGCCAATGCCGCCTTTTCCACTATCGCTGCGACGACTGGTTTGAAAAAGCTGTATTGGCGCTTGTAGCTGTTCATCGCTGATCCCTTCGCCCTTATCAGCTATTTGAAACTTAAACTCTCCATCAGAGTGGCTAACCATCAGCAATACACTGTCATCGCTGAATTTAAGGGCATTATCAATTACGTTAAATAAAGCTTGTTCAAACAGTGATTCAGACACAGTTATACCGCGACTGTCACTGTTGTTGATCACTTTTAGTCGACCACTGTTAATACGACTTTCAAGGTTAACTAAAAAGGCAGTCAGGTTTACATGGGTTAAATTTAGCGTTAACGCGTTATGCTCAATTCGTGTGGCTTGAAGCAGGTTCTCAACGTATACATAAAGGCGCTTCCCTTCATCGTGAACCCCTTTTAACAGTGCCTGTCTCTCAATGTCGTCAAGCTTGTCTTGATATGTCATATAGGTTTCAACAGAACCGATAATGGTAGAGAGCGGCGTACGCAAATCGTGTGACACAGATCGCAGGACACTAGATTGTGTTTTAACAACCTGTAGTGCATGTTGTTGAGAATTTACGTAGACAGCAAGCTCGCTAATGAGGATGGCTACAATGATGAAAACGACAAAATTTATGCTGTCTTCAACTTCTGCAATTTGAAATGAGTGCAAAGGCTCGGTGAAAAAATAATTAAAGCTCAGTGCTCCGGCTACCCCTGCAAGCAAGCCGTAAAACCTTGAGGTCGTTAACGCCACAATGGCACACGCAAGCTGTAGAATGAGCAGAATACCGCCAAGCGGCAGTAACCAGTTGCTAAGTGCTAAACACCCTAAAATAGCCACAGCCATAATAAAGAGTGTATAGAAACCGTGTTTAAATTGGGTCATAGGTCAATCGTGTTTACTTCAACACAACGAGCATATCAACCTAACCTCAAATATACGCGTAAAATTTAGGTAAAAGTCTAATGAACTAACGAGAGAACTGATGAACCTAGCCCCCTTTATTCAGGAGCTTAACAACTAAATGCCTTCCCATTCTATTAAGACAGCCTGCGGCTTCTATCAGTTGTACAGATAATAAAAACTAGCCCTGGATACAGGAGAATTTCCCCTTGCCCACTGATAAGTTTCACTTGCGACGATATGTAACGTTGCTTGGAAACTCAACCAAACAAAGCAATATATAAGGAATGTAACAATGAAAGAACTAACTAACCATGAAGTAAAGCAAGTAAGCGGTGGGAACTACCTAATTGGTGTGGGGTTTGGAGTATTAGGTTCGTACGTGTATGACAGCATAGGTGGGAAGCAAGGGATCGACAACTATATTGAAAACAGTATCGCCTCAGCGAGGTCGAGCATAAACTATTGGAACAGACGTATACTTGGTAAGTCGTGACAAACGTGCTCGTTTCTTTTTTTAGCCATTATGTAAAGTCCAAAGCGATTGGTAAATGGCTTTTTAATGTCGTTTATTATGGTGGTCTCGCACTATGTAGCTACTTTACCTATCTACATACGATGGAGCTGAGAACTGATAATGGTAGTTTGATACTCAACGCTGCACCCAACTTTTTGGCGGTTCCCATAACCTGTTCTTTTGCTTTCGCTGTAACGAATGGCAATAAAAAACTTACCGCGCTCTTTTGCGCATTAGGCGTTATAGGATATGAGCTTATGCAGCTTGGGATGGAAGAGCGAACATTTGATAGCTTTGATGTTTTGTTTTCGGTGTTCGGCTATCAGTTTATGCTGTTAGCCATTACTGTTGAGAGAAAAATCACATCAAGAGCTTAAAGAGTAAATATTTTGAAGAGTGTAAGCTCTAACAACTGGCTTTTGTATAAAACGAAAAAACGGCATCTCAATGATGCCGTTTTTCTAAATTGCCAATGCGATAATGGCTACTTTGAGCATTACGCATTACGCATTACGCATTACGCATTACGCATTACGCATTACGCATTACGCAAATGATCAGCCACCAAGAATGCCATTTCAAGTACTTGGTCTGCATTTAAGCGTGGATCGCATTGCGTTTTGTAGGCTTGCGCTAAGTCTTCATCGCTAATTTCATAAGCGCCGCCAGTACACTCCGTTACGTGCTGACCGGTCATTTCAAGGTGAATACCACCTGCGTGAGTACCTTCTGCTTCGTGAGCTTGGAAGAACTGCTTAATTTCTTTCAAAATTGCATCGAAGTTACGGGTTTTATAGCCGCTAGATGCCGAGAACGTGTTGCCGTGCATCGGGTCAGAGCTCCACACTACGTGTCTGCCTTCAGCTTTCACTTTACGCAATAAGCGTGGCAAATTGTCGGCTAAATTATCTGCGCCCATACGCGTAATTAGCGTTAAACGACCTGGATCATTTAGCGGGTTAAGCGCATCAATCAAACGAATAAGCTCGTCTTCTTGCATGCTTGGCCCCACTTTCACACCAATTGGGTTGTGAATACCACGGAAAAACTCAACGTGCGCATGGTCAAGTTGACGGGTACGCTCGCCAATCCACACCATGTGAGCCGAACAATCGTAAGGCTTACCGGTAAGGGTATCAATACGTGTTAGCGCCTGCTCATAGTTCAACAGCAATGCTTCATGCGACGTAAACAACGACGTTTCATGCAGCGTAGAACTGGTTTGTGCGTTAATACCAATAACATCCATAAACTCAAGGGTGTCTTGAATGCGGTTGGCCATATCAGAATAACGCTCTTTAAGCGGATTGTTTTCAACGAACGCCATGTTCCAGCGGTTAACTTCATGAAGGTCGGCCAAACCACCTTGCGCGAACGCGCGAAGTAAATTCAGTGTTGACGCACTGCGATGGTAGGCTTCCAACAAACGGTCAGGATCTGGTCGACGGGCCGCTTCGGTAAATTCAAAGTTATTGATGATATCACCACGATAGCTTGGCAACGTCACGCCACCGCGGGTTTCGAAATCTGATGAGCGCGGCTTAGCATACTGGCCTGCCATACGGGCAACCTTGGTTACCGGACAACGACCAGCAAAGGTAAGCACAATGGCCATTTGAAGAATAACTTTAAAGGTATCGCGAATTTTTGGCGCATTAAATTCGTCAAACGACTCAGCGCAGTCGCCGCCTTGTAAAAGAAAGCCTTTACCCAAGCTGACTTCACCTAGCTGGCGTCTTAGCTCACGGGCTTCAGCAGCAAATACAAGCGGTGGATAAGAACTTAATGTTTGCTCTACTTCTTTTAAACGTACTTTGTCGTCGTACTCTGGTTGCTGAAGAATAGGTTTATTTCTCCAACTGTCTACTTGCCAATTACTCAACGGTGTTCTCCTGAATAAAAAAACGTAGGGCAAACGTTTTACTGAAAATATTTATTGAAGCTAGATGCTTCGAATAAAAAGACTGTAACGCGCTTAACAGTGCGTCTGTAGCGCTTTTTTCTAATCAGTCTAATGTGAAAATGTGAATCTAAAAAAATGCTGGGGGCACTTTACCACATTTATTCTAGGGAAATAGGTGCGCAAACTTGAATTTCTAGAAAGTTATCGTGCTTGCTTATAGCAAAATGGCATTCAAACACACTTTCTAAGTTTGTTTGCGTGGCCACCTCTTGTGGCTTACCAAACGCTACCATGCGACCTTTTTGCAAAAGCCATAAACTATCGCAATAGTTGGCACTAAGCGCGATATCGTGAGACGTCATAAGTAGGGTATTCCCTTTGTCGCAAAGGAATTTTACCAAACTAGCCAGTGCATATTGATGCCTTATATCAAGTCCTTGCAATGGCTCGTCTAAAAGCACTACCCCCTCTCCGCGCTCTAGCTGCGGCCAAATTTGCAAAAGCGAACGACAAATTTCTACTCGCTGACGCTCACCGCCAGAAAGCTGGGTGACAATTTGGTTCAAGAAACCCGATATTTCGAGCGCTTTTTCTAAAACCGGAGGAATTAGTTCATCTTGCTGTGCTGTTGCATAAAAGCTTAGGTATTCTTTTACCGACAAGTGAAAACCACTTTCGCTTTGTTGCGCTAATAAGGTGCGCACACTCGCAAGTGTTGCCAGCGACCAATCGTTCATTGGTTTGCCTAGCAGCATGACGGTGCCCTCATCAGCGTCAATAAGGCCCGCAAGGGTAAGCAACAGTGTTGATTTCCCTGCCCCATTTGGCCCTATAATGTGAACGCACTCGCCTTTTTTTGCACGTAAACCTTCCACCGAAAGTCGCGATGCCACTTTTACATTCTGTAAGCTTAAAACGGTACGACTATCTGCTAGGTTATGGCTATTCGCTGGGCTATTGCTATCCGCTTCGCTTGGACTTTCTCCTACACCATTTTTGCTGCTGTTTTGCTTTGTGTTAACACCAAGTGCGGCATGGCCACTTGTATTTATTTTTACATCGCTGGTCGAAACTGGGCGTTGGTGGGTAGTACTATTGTTTGTCGTCATTTCATTTCCCCTCCACTACCCTTTTATTTGACCTTTAGCTAATGCCCAAATTAATAATGGACCGCCTAACGTAGCTGTTACCATAGACACCGGAAGCGTAATGGCACGGGTCATTTCAGAGCTTAACGCAACCAGCATCAGCAGACTTGCACCACTCAATGCACTTAACGGCAACAAATAGCGATTATTATGCCCGATGATCAAACGTAAGATATGCGGTACTAACAAGCCAACAAAAGCAATAGAGCCTGCCATAGACACCGCAGTACCTACAGCAATAGCACAGACAATGAGTGCGCGCTCAGTGAGTTTCTCCACATCCACACCACTGCTTTTTGCTGCAAGTTCACCGGCATAGAGCTTGTTTAAATCGCCAGCGAAATAAAGCTGTAATGCGACAGCAACAGCGATTAACGGACCACCCACTGCCAAAATTAACCAGTTAGTTTGGTACAAACTACCCATTAACCAGAAAGTAAGATTGCGCAGGGCATTAGCGTCGCTGAACATGTAAAGCCACGCTATAACGGCGCCGCTAAGAGTAGAGATGGCAATACCAGCTAGAATAACAGCCGTAGAGGAGCCCAGCAGCTTTCTTGCTAAGCGGTAGATAATAAATGTAGATAACAACGCACCAATAAAACATCCCAAAGGCAGCAAATAGTGTAGGTACGCTGTAGCCCATTGTGGGGTTAGCAGTAGCAAAAGCGCAGCAACCAAGCTTGCGCCACTCGTAATGCCAATAATTCCCGGATCTACCAGGGGATTTCGCAGTACTACTTGCAAGGTAGCGCCACTTGTAGACAGTGCCGCCCCTACTAAACACGCAGTAAGAATAAGTGGTATTTGAAGCTGAACAATAATATGCTGTTTTAGTTCAGCCGCCGTATCAGACAGCCCTGTCACGCTAACAATCCCTACCACACCGATGACGAGTGACAAAAGTACTGTTATTACAACCAAAGTGACGGCGGTGCGTTTAGTTCCTGTCATTGTCAATATGGGTTCTCAACGTGGGCTCTCGAGATGGTGTATCAATATGACTTACGTTTATTGTTGTTGGGTTTGCTTAATATGCGTAATCAAACCGTCCGACGCTTCTTCGATAAGATCTAACACCAGCTCAAAGCCGCGCTTGCCACCATAATATGGATCAGGTACTTCCTTATCGTCTACATTTGCAAAATCAAGAAACAGCTTAATTTTATCGTGGTACTGGCTTGGCGACATACCGTGCAAATTAGCAAGGTTGCTGTTATCCATGGCAAGAATGAAATCAAATCGCTCAAAGTCGCTTTCATCCACACGTCGGCATTTTAGCCCTTTGAAACTGTAGCCTCGTTCTACGCCTGCGGCTTGCGAACGCTTATCGGGCGGGTTACCAATGTGATAGCCGTGGGTTCCCGCTGAGTCAATTTCAATATTTAATCCGGCTTGTGCAGCCTTGTGTTTGAACACGGCTTCTGCGGTTGGAGAACGACAAATATTACCCAAACACACGAACAACACCGATGTAGATTGTTTCATTCAAAATCCTATTTCAACGCAGTGACGGAGCGCGACTAAACTTTATGCCTAGTTTCACGTATGATACGCCGTCAGAAAAATTGTGGAGTTAGTATGACCGCACATGTACTTATGCTAAGTAGCTCACGTCAAGGCGACGAGGCTTACTTAGAGCACGCTAGAGCGCTTATTTTTGCACACTTAGGCGAAATTCGCGACCTTCTATTTGTTCCTTATGCCGCCGTCACTCAAACATACGATAGCTATGTAGACGCCGTTGCTACCGCCCTGCCAGAGTGCAAGGTTACTGGGCTACATTCCGTTGAAGATCCGGTTGCAGCGGTAAATAACGCAAAGAAAAACGGCCAAGCCATTGTTGTAGGCGGTGGAAACACCTTTCACCTGCTTTCTACCCTTTATGCAAACGCGCTTATTGTGCCAATAAAGCACGCCATCGCCGATTGCACGCCTTATATCGGCTGGAGTGCAGGTTCGAATATTTGTGGTCAATCAATTAGAACCACTAACGACATGCCCATTATCGAGCCGCCGAGTTTTGATGCACTAGATATCGTGCCGTTTCAGTTAAACCCGCATTACACCGATTATCAGCCGCCGGGTCACAATGGCGAAACCCGCGACCAACGTTTGGCAGAGTTCACTACGCTTAATCCAACCACGCCAGTAGTTGCTATTCGCGAAGGCACAGCGCTGCGCCTTACTAATAATCAACTTACCCTAGTGGGTGAAAAAGACGGCTTTATCTTTCTAGGTGAAGAAAAAACGCCAATTAATTCAGGTGATGATTTAACTTATTTGCTTGATAGCGGCGAATAACGCCTCATCGTTGGGCGCTACCTGGTAAGGAATTTCTGCCAGTAGCGGCTCGGGTAACATGGCTTTAAGAGAGTGCAGATTTTCTTGGTATCGCGTCATGTTACCTGTGATGTCGTTCGCAACCCATCCTTTGATGGTAAGTCCATCGGCGCGAATTGCTTCTGCAGTTAATAACGCATGATTTAAGCAACCCAAACGCATGCCTACAACTAAAATCACATCCATTTTGAGTGTTTTCACGACATCAGAAAGATAGTAAGTGGGCGTATACTCATCACCTACCGTTAGCGGTAAACGCCACCCACCTGCACCTTCCATTAACAGAAGATCTGGTTGATAGACGTGCAGTTCGTCAAGCCCTTTTGCAATCTCGTCAAACGTTAACGCAACACCTTCTTCAAGGGCAGCAATATGTGGTGCAATAGCCGGCTTTAGTGCAATTGGGTTTATTTGATGCAAAGGAAGTGTCTGTCCACTTTCTTCGTTTTTTTCATTTGCGCTTTTTAGCTCGTTATTGTCTGTTATTTTAATGGCTTTATCTGCGCGTATTTTGGAGCACGCTTTCTGAATATTTAGCGCATCTTCGTTAACCCACTCGCCGTTTATCTGTTCGCATCCGGCTGCAATAGGCTTGTAGCCGATGGCGCTTAACGACGCTTTTTGCGCAGCTTGTAGTAGCTGGCAGGTAACATAGGTTTTACCTACTTCGGTGTCGGTACCGGTAATGAAATACTGCTTCATCGTTTTTCCAATCTAAAATGACTCACGCGGTAGGTAAGCGGTAACTTACTTTCTACACCGCTCATATTGCTGTAAGCCATAGCTAATTTTTTAATATCTCGACGGGTGAGCGGCGGTTGTTTTCGGCCGGTCTCACCTGCCCCCACCCCTTTCACAGAGCGCAATAGCGACATAATATCGCAGTGAGTATCGACATAGTCCTTAGTAATCACTCGTTGCAAAGAAAGGCCCGACTGCTTAAAACCATTTACCCATTGTTCGGTTGTTGGCATATAGGTTTCGGCCTGTGGAAGCTGCGCTACTTTGCGCGCCGTTTTAAGCTCACTAAATGAACCCGCCACCATAATCGCCAGCTCGGCAAGCCCACCGTTTTTAAGCACTCGCGCTATCTCATTGGCAACAAGCCCAGTATCGCTGACCCACTGAAGCGCCATAGATGAAAATACGGTTGAAAATTGGCTATCAGAGAAAGGCAAATCTACAGCACTACCTTCTACGAAAATGGGGTCAGAGTACATTTTGCTGGCCTGAGCCAACATGCCCTCGGCAATGTCTACGCCAGTTGCAGCTGCACCTTTATTTGCAAGGGTTTGGGTATAAATGCCAGTACCACAGCCGATATCAAGAGCCTTACCCTGTAAGGCTATAGGTAAGTTCTTTATTGCCTGCTTGGCAATAATGCGCTGAACACTCGCAATACTGTTGTACTGCGCAGCCGCTTTTGAAAAACGATGAGCCACGTCCTGCTCGTTAATTCTTGAAGCAGTATCATCGCGTTCAGCTTTTGCAGCGCCTTTAGTTGTTATAGAGCCTTCAGCTGTAACATAGCCTTCAGCTGTAACATAGCTCTCAGTCTTAGCGTTTTCCTCAGCATTCAAATGTGCCGCAGCTTTGGAGGAGCAATCAGAAGGGTAAGCAGTTTTAACTGTGAGAGTCCCTTTAGCGTTAGTCGCTCTCTCAGATTCAAAAGATGTCTCGGACGAAAAAGTCCCCTCAGCCTTAAAAGCACGCTGAGCTACATCAGGTGACAATTTATCTTCGAACATGCTTACCTGCTCTGGCGTTGGGAGAGCTTTTATAGCGGGACTTAGTGACATCGTTACATCTCTTTTTTACTTACAGAGTCAGGAGTATTCACAGCGCTGTCTGATTCTTTTTCTACTGAAGTCTCACTTAACAGAAAGTTATTAAGTGAAAGTTCTAGCGCATCAAGCAATACGTCAATATCTTGTGATGTATGATTTGACGTAAGCGTTATGCGCAGCCTGTCTTGGTTTTTCGGTACAGTAGGCTGCCTGATAGCCGTTGCCCAGATGCCGCGCTGTTTTAGCCCCTCACTTAGTGCAATAGCACGTTCCGGGCTACCAACGATAATAGGCTGAATCGCACTTTGTGATTGCCCCAAAGTGATTTCAATTGGTGCTTTGTCTTTCTCGCTTGAATTGAGTGTCTGTCCAAAACGTTTTTGAAACGAGTCTCTGAAATAGGCGATATTGTTATGCAGCGTTTCGCGGCGGGCAGTATCACTGGCGATATGTGTAAGAGAGTACAACGTCGCGACCGCTTGTGCTGGTGGCATGGCAGTGGAATACACATAATGTTTAGAAAAATTCACCAGATAATCAATTAGGGTTTGGCTTCCCGCAATAAAGGCGCCGGCCGTGCCCACTGCTTTGCCAAATGTTCCCATAACAATAGGCGCTTGTTGCTGGCTTAAGTTTAGTGCTTCTGCTGTGCCGAAGCCGTTTTCACCCAATACACCCATACCGTGTGCATCGTCTAACATGAACCATGCATTATATTTAGCGGCCAGTTCAGCGATATCTTCACAAGGCGCTACGTCACCGTCCATACTAAACACACCTTCACTGGCAATCAGAGTGTCTTGCTGGTTTGCACCAGAATTACCAACCGCATCGGGCACCTGGCTTTGACAAACGCTCGATAGCAGGCTCTCTAAATGACTTAGATCGTTGTGCTTGAAACGGCGAAGCTTAGCGCTGTCAGATACACACTGTGCCCCCTCTAGAAACGAAGCGTGCATGAGCTTGTCGGCAATAATATGACCCGCACTCGCGCTTTTATTAGGGTGAGACATGTGAGGAAAAAGTGCCATGCACAGTGCCTGATTGGCGGCAAAGCCAGAGTTAAACAACAGCGCAGCTTCTCGGTTTAACCCATCGGCAATGAAGGCCTCTAGCGCCAAATGAGCCTGCGTGTGCCCAGTTACCAATGGCGATGCACCACTGCCACCACCAAATTGCGCTAACCCCTCAACCCAACTTTGCAATACACCCTCATGCTGGCGCATGCCTAGGTAGTCATTGCTTGAAAAGTTAAGGTAATGCTCACCGTTAATACAAATAATGCTGTCTTTTTCGTATTGTTGGCAGTGGCGCTGGCGCAGCAAGCCTTGCTCGGCACGCGCGCTCAGCGAATCGTCTAACCAGTGAAAGGCCATTACGCCTCCGTTAAATGCTGTTTCTTTGGCGCTACCTTAGGCTTGGTTGCATCAATAAACAAGTCGTTACTGTCGTCGTCTTGTTCTTGTTGCTGGGCAATTTCTTCTTCTAACACTTGTTGATGTGCTTCGTCTGAGTAATCCCTTGTACGCTCAGTATTAATACCAAGCTTTTTGAACAGCATTACATCTTCATGGGTATCTGGATTTGACGTGGTTAACAGCTTGCAGCCATAGAAAATAGAGTTCGCGCCTGCCATAAAACAAAGCGCCTGCATTTGTTCGTTCATTGCTTCGCGGCCTGCCGACAAGCGCACATGTGACTTAGGCATCATAATACGAGCAACGGCAATAGTGCGGATAAACTCAAAATAGTCCAAGTCTTCTACGCTATCGAGTGGCGTACCTTTTACTTTAACCAACATGTTAATAGGCACACTTTGAGGCTGCTCAGGAAGGTTAGCTAATTGCACCAACATACTAGCGCGATCGCTCACCGTTTCTCCCATGCCCACAATTCCCCCAGAGCAAACGTTCATACCTGCCGCACGCACGTTCTCTAATGTATTCAGTCGGTCCTGATAAGTACGGGTCGTGATTATATCACCGTAGTATTCCGGTGAGGTATCCAGGTTGTGATTATAATAATCAAGGCCCGCTTGCTTTAAGGCCACTGCTTGATCACGGGTTAGCATACCCAGCGTCATACAGGTTTCCAGCCCTAAGCTTTTCACCTCTTCAACCATTTTTAAAATGTAAGGCATGTCTCTGTCGCGTGGGTTTCGCCAAGCAGCTCCCATACAAAAACGGGTTGAGCCCACTTGCTTTGCTTCTTTCGCACGCTGGATGACTTTTTCAATTTCCAGTAATCGTTCTTTTTCAAGGCCCGTATCATACCGAGCACTTTGCGGGCAGTACTTACAGTCTTCAGGGCAAGCACCGGTTTTAATCGACAAAAGCGTGCTGACCTGCACTTCATTCGGATTAAAATGCTGTCTATGCACTACTTGGGCATTAAACAGTAAATCGTTAAATGGCATCGCAAACAAAGCCTCAACTTCGGCTTTGGTCCAATCGTTTCGAATAGTTGTCGTTTGCGCAGAAGGCGCACTAGCCAGCGTCATTGACTGTCCTTTACTAATTATTATTGCTGGCTTAGTCTATGCCCCAATATCGAGTTGTCAACTCTGACCAATTTAAAACCTTTACTAGCGGTTAATTTGTGAACAATATAGAATTTGATAAACAACACATTTGGCACCCTTATACCTCGGCGGTTAATCCCCTTCCCTGCTATGAAGTAGTTGGTGCAAAAGGTGCCGAACTTACCTTGGCCACCGGTGAAGTGCTAGTAGACGGCATGTCTAGCTGGTGGGCAGCTATTCACGGCTACAACCATCCCGTACTCAACGATGCTGCGCACAAGCAAATTGATGCTTTTTCTCACGTTATGTTTGGCGGTATTACCCACCAGCCGGCGGTGGATTTGTGCAAATCGTTACTTAACATGGTGCCGGCAGGGTTAGAGCGTGTATTTTTGGCAGACTCTGGCTCAGTATCTGTTGAAGTAGCGATAAAGATGGCGATTCAGTATTGGGCGTGTCAAGGACGCACGGAAAAGTCGCGCATTGTCGCGCCGCGCAATGGCTACCACGGCGATACGTTCGCTGCAATGAGCGTGTGCGATCCCATTAACGGTATGCATAGTTTATTTGAGGGTGTACTGAGCAAGCAGATTTTTGCGCCCGCCCCTCAAACTCGCTTTGGGCAAACGTTTAGCGAAGATGACATTCTTCCGCTTGAAGAAATTTTCGAAAAACATCACCACACCATGGCTGCCCTCATCTTAGAACCCGTTGTTCAAGGTGCGGGAGGCATGCGTATTTATCACCCCGAATACTTAAAGCGCTGCCGCCAACTTTGCGATACCTACGACGTACTTCTAATTTGCGATGAAATTGCTACTGGCTTTGGCCGCACAGGCAAACTCTTTGCTTGCGAGCATGCAGGCATTTCGCCTGACATTATGTGTTTGGGTAAAGCGATTACCGGTGGTTATATGACCCTTGCCGCGACCTTGTGTACCGAAGATGTGGCATTAGGAGTTTGCCAAGGTGAGCCGGGCGTATTTATGCACGGTCCAACCTACATGGGAAACCCGTTAGCCTGCGCGGTGGCCAATGCCAGCCTGTCGCTCATTAACGAAAATCACTGGCAGCAAAAAGTCCCCGTCATTGAGAAACAATTACAAACCGAATTGGCAAAATGTGCAGACTTGCCGCGAGTCGCTGACGTAAGGGTGTTAGGTGCTATAGGGGTAGTCGAGACGGTAAATCCCGTCAATGTTGCCGAAATTCAACGCCATTTTGTGAAACATGGCGTGTGGATACGGCCATTCGGGAAATTGGTATACATTATGCCTCCTTACATTATATCTTCCGAGCAGTTAAGTAAGCTGACCCATGCGATTTACACCGCCTTGAAATAGTGTGTGAGATTGTTACGCTAACTATCTCCTTCTTGGGTGAAATATGAGTTTTGAACCACCAGTTGACGTCAGATGGCCCGAGGGTTGATGTTAGTTTTGTTATAGAGAGAACATTCAACTTTAAAGCGGGTCACTAATTAGATCATTAATGCAGAGTGTTTATAGCGAGATTTGAATGATAGTACGTGTTTTAGATAAAGTTGTATTTGCAGTCTTGTTTATCATTACACTTCAAGTCCCCATCTTGGCGGATCATTATCGTCAATACCTCAATGGTTATTATGATGCACTGAGAGATGAAGTTTCTAGTTCGTCAGCGCTCGCCAAGCAGCATGGTTTTTCGTCGGTTGAAGCCATGCTTGAAAGCTTACAGAAAAACAGTGAGCCAGTTGTGCGAGAGAATGCCTCGATGAAAGCCACACGCTTCGCCCAGATCACCACTTTAGAGCAAGGCATGAGGAAGCTAGAGCACGGTCATTACTTCGAAAAGCTTGTGTTTATGGCCTCGCCTTCTCAATATGGTACGCTCAAGCGCGTGTTAGATAATTTCAGCCCCTCTGTCCCACTAACGCCCTCGTCAATTGTGTTCAGCCTTGTTACCGCTATCTTACTTAATCTGTTAATTTGGACGCCACACTTCTGCTATTGTCAGGTTAAGAAAATTAAAAATAAACCCAAGCGCTACGCTTATAAATAGCATTTGGGTTTATCTTGTTGATACGTGGTTTATTGTTTTTTTAAAAAGCCACTTCTACCAGTCCCACTGAACCAACACATTAGATCTTAATGAGCTGCATGGCTTTGATATTTCATGGCCTGAGATTTCAAGGCATCATGCAAGCCATGCACTAAAATCGCTCGGGCTTTTCTCTATCCGTTAGCCGGCTTCGCTATTTTTCCTTTTAGCTTTTCCTCTCTCTTTTCGACGCTCTCTTTTTCTCGCTTTGGTGAGCCTCAACAGTCGCGATCCGCATTTAGGCACATTTGGCGTGCTCTAAATCATCATCTAGTAAGAGTTGGCATCTTTGCTGCAACACTTATTAAGAGTGTGTGTTGAGATGTTGCTGAATTTACACTACGCCTATCAAAGTGAACAATTAATACCTTTGATAAACAGCAACTTAAACACAAAAAGCTATACAGGAGATATTGTTATGCCAACAGATGCGCAATTATTAATCGGGAAAGTGTTGCAAATAAAAGACAAAATTATTGCAAAACGTCACTGTATTCCAAGCGACCTAAAAGCGGAATGGAACACGCTTAATGAGCAAACTGCGTGTTTTGAAAGTGAGGCGCTTTATAGAAGTGCTGTGAAGGGCCAGGAAATGAATAAGCACATTGATTATTCAGGTTCGGTGAAAGAGCTTTCTCAATTAGTAAAACAACTTAAAACGCTAAATAAAAAGGTTAACGTTACACGAGTTCATCACTAATACCTGCGATGACACGCCACGGTTATGGCTATTTTAAGTTTCGCTGAGTGGGTATTTATCTTTGCGGACTAATGGTATGAGGCCTCAAGCATTCTCCGTGCCTCAGGCCTAAGCAAAAATTCGTGCTACTTTTTCTTTTTAAGGAGTACCAATGTTCTTACTTTACGCGTGCCATAGCTGGCAAGCCTTAGAAAGTCTTCGCGGGCAACCGGAATGTGTTGATACTCGACAGGCTGCCCCTCACTCGCATCTGGATCGTGCAGATAATAGCAATGAGAATCGCAGCTAGTCACCGCAACCCAATGGGGAACCTTTTTCTTATCGAACGCGTATGTGCTGATTAAGCACAATACTGCCCCGCCAGCTTTAAGGGTTTGGTCGATAACATCAACTCGCCAGTCAGAGATTTCAACAGAAATGCCTTTTCTACGTGCCTCTGCCATAAACTGCGACTCAACATTTTCGACTATCGCTTTCTTGTTAGTATCTCTAACGCCATCAACAAAAAGCGGGACATCCTGATTGATGACCACTTTCGCTGCATAACCTTCGTTTACCGCGGCGAGCGCTAATCCCACCGGGTGGCAACCGCCATGACCTGACATCATAAATATCGTGGTCGCAGTACGCCACAACGATAGTTCTTTTTCTTGGGTCATTTCATAGCGATTGTTCAATGCACACATTGCCATCATTAATGCTGATGGACCGCAGGTAAAATCAGTCGTTTGTTGGTACCACGGATAAACCTCTGGCTTAACTGATTTACTCGGCACCAACACTTTTTGCATACGTAATGCGTCAGTGTGATCGTCGTAGTAATCGGTATACATACCAAACTGACTAAACCCTAATTTTTTATACAGAGCAATGGCGCCGGCATTACCTACTGCCACTTCCAGGCGCATAAATCGCTTTCCCCGCAAAAGCGCCCGCTCCCCCAAGCTATTTATGAGCTTTTCAGCAACGCCAAGCCCTCTCGCCTCAGGCAAAACTGCAATAGAATACAGTCGAGTGAGCTGCGTTCCACGACGCAGCAGCAACAGTCCATAGCCAACAATGCTATTTACACTCGGCTTATTTTTGTCGAGGTTAGAACTTGAAGTCGACGGCTCACGCTCGGCCACAATAAGCTCTGCGTGCTGTGCATCAATGTAAAATTTGAAACGGCTTTTACTTAGCCTGTCGGTGGTGAAACAAGTTTGCTCAATGTGCTGAAGCGAAGCAAGATCGTGTAATGTCGCAACGCGTAGCACTACACTCGACTGTGTAGAAGGCACACCGGCACCATTTGTCGATTTAGTATTAGATGCGCCCTCAGCTAGGCCATATGCACGATTTGCGCTTTCCTGTGGACTTGCATTATTCACTTCAATTACTCGCTCAGCCGATGTAATCATCGCCCTCTTTGCTCCAACCTGTCAGCAAATTCCTGCATAATTAATTCGTACAGTTCTTTGCCTAAATATTTGTCTTCAACACCCGAGTCGATACTTGGGTTATCGTTCACTTCAATAACATAAACTGCATTGCCAGTTTGCTTGATGTCTACACCATACAAGCCGTCACCCACCGCTTTAGCGGCCTTTATAGCGGCTTGTAACACCGGTTTAGGTACTTCAAATGTTGGCATTGTGGCAAATCCACCCGAAGAGAATCGGTCTCCCTGGTGGTTGTAAATTTGCCAATGGTTGCGCACCATAAAGTATTGGCAAGCGTAAATAGGTTTGCCACCTAATACACCAATTCGCCAGTCGAATTCAGTGAATATATATTCCTGAACCAAAACAAGTGCCGATTCAGCCAGCATTTGTTCTAAGCGCGTTTTTAACGCTTCTTTATTTTCAGCTTTATGCACGCCGCGGGAAAACGAGCTTTCTGGCAGTTTTAAAACAAGCGGCAAACCAAAGTCAGCTATGAGTTTTTCGCATACTTCATCAGTAGCGCTCGATACAAACGTCGCTTTCGGCGCTGGCACTTTTTGATAAGCAAACGCATCTTGCAGGTACACTTTGTTACAGCAGCGCAGAATTGACTGCGTGTCGTCCATAACCACAATGCCTTCTCGCTCTGCGGCACGGGCTAAACGGTAGGTATGATGATCAATCGCCGTCGTTTCACGAATGAACAATGCATCATAGTGACCCAATTCTTCTTGCGACAGGCGACTCACCACATCTGCGCGAAAACCCACTTTTTCAGCTGCTTTCACAAAGTTTTTAATGGCGCGTTCGTCACTAGGTGGCGTGCTCTCTTCTGGGTTAACCAAAATGGCCATATCCCAACGAGTACGTTTGCTCGTTTTACCGGCTTTCCACTGTATTTTGGTATGTGCTTCTAATTGCTCAATGAAACGCGCTTGTTGCTTGGCGTTTAAGTCCTTAAACGCTTTTGCCTGTACGCTTGCAAAGCCTTCAATTTGTACTTTACCCGTGGCTTTAGGCGATACTTTCGTATCGGTAACTGTTGGGCTTAACACCAAAACAGGGTACGGGTATTTTTCAAACGCTTGGCGCGCCAAACGCTTAAAGCGCTGATCTTTCACTTCGCCGAAAAGTACTAATATAGGCTCATCAGTAATTTCCGTATTGTCTTGAGATACCGACAAAGAGAAAACGATGCGATCGATACTTTTCTCTTCCGCCATGCGTAAATCGTTAATGGTATTTACAGAAGGCAATACAGAGTGATTACGTGCCTGAGCCAAAAGTGAACAATAGTACCCTTCGCTTAAGTAACGCGTAGTATCACAAATGTTGATAACGCGTGTTTTAGGCTCGTTCAACTTTGGAAACTCAGCAAGATAATCTTGAAAAGTCAGCACGGTTAAAGCTGTGTTACAAAAAGGAGTAACATCATCAGTAACAATCAGTGTATTGTGCATGTAATTCGCTTCTAAATAGTGTGTTGTCAGTTACAATTATTACTGTGTTTGTTCAATTTACAAACACGATTAAAGTAGCGCTGAGTTTACGCTTTACTCATCATTTGCATAGCATTATCAGCACGGCTTTTTTTCATCGTTAAGACAACAAAAACTAATGTGCATTTGAATAGATTGAAACGACTTTTGTTTATTGAGTTTGCCTATACATTGAAGTAAGCAAACAAGATACGAATGGTTTAAGGAGTACGTATGTTATTAGCCAGCTTGGCTATTTTAATCGGATTACCGGTTTTGCTTTGGAGCGCAGGGAAGTTTGTAGGTGGTGCCGCATCGGTAGCCAATCATTTCGGTGTTTCACCCTTGCTCATCGGTATGCTCATTATTGGGTTTGGTACATCGGCCCCTGAAATCATCGTTTCAGTGTTTGCAGCTATTCAAGGCAACTCTGGCATAGCGCTGGGTAACGCCTATGGCTCTAATATCGCCAATATCCTGTTAATCCTTGGCCTTACCGCAATCATTAGTCCTATTGCGGTTAAATCAGAAATCATTAAGAAAGAGCTGCCTGTTTTACTTGGCATCACCTTCTTTGCCGCATGGCAGGTGTGGGACTTAAATATCTCGAAAGACGACGCATTCTCTTTGTTAGGACTGTTTGTGCTTCTGCTTTCTTGGAGTATTTATCACGGTATGAAAGGCGACAAAGACGCCCTCGCCGACGAATACGATGAAGAGATTAATAGCAACGAAGGTACAGTAAAAACCCACGTAATGTGGTTGATTGCGGGGCTTTTATTGCTAGTTGCAAGCTCGCGTATGCTGGTATGGGGCGCGGTAGAAGTCGCCACCTTCTTTGGTGTTAGCGATACTATTATCGGGTTGACGGTTATCGCAATTGGTACATCGTTACCAGAACTTGCATCATCGCTAATGGCGGTGAAGAAAGGCGAACACGATTTAGCCATTGGTAACGTGATCGGATCTAACATGTTCAACACCTTGGCAGTAGTGGGCATTGCAGGCACCATTCAGCCAATGGCTGTAGGTTCTGAGTTTTTGTACCGAGACGTTATGGTGATGTTCGCATCAACCATTGCCCTATTCATTTTCTGTATTGGCATTAAGCGCCAAGGACGTTTAAACCGTCTGGAAGGCGGAGCATTTGTGCTGGCCTACGCGGCCTATACGTACTGGCTTATCCAAGCAGCTTTTATTTAAGTTATTGCCGCAAGCCTTGTAAACAATAACGCTTTTTATGCATCGCTCACTTGATGGGAAGCTCACAGCAACCCCATCAAGTGACATAAACACCGTTTGTCGAAAGCGCTACTCACAAAGCTTTGTTATTTGTCCTTGAGTTATGTTTTTGTCGTGCACCCCATGTAGAGCGCTTTCACTATTTACAGGCCCAGTGTGGTAGCCAGTGTGATTAGGCTTATCGCCGCGATAGCAAATAAAATGAATAGGTTTATGCCAAAACTATCGCTTTGACGACGGTTTCTTCTGGCACGCATAATTATGCTAACCAAACTCACTATCAAACATACCTGCAGCATGATGGTCATGGCCGATAAATGACTTTCAGACCAACTGGTATCGCCTTTTATTCCCCAGTACTGCTGCACGCCACTGATAAAGTCAGGGCGCGCATAGTGAAACAGTATGAGTACGACAACCATGCCAACCCAGCCAACGATGTTTAACCCAAGCATCACCTTATAAAAAGGCGTTTTAGAACGGGGCGTTGAACGTCGCTCTGCAAGTTGCTCGTAAGTCATAGAACTTCTCTCATTTTCGGCATCGCTAGAACGGTCAGCGTCACTTTGCGTAGCACTCGGTTCTTGTGCTTGCTGAGACACTGGCGTGTTCGAATCATTTTTATTTCCCATTTGTCACTCTGTTCTCTGGCATCCCGCTTTATGTTGGGTATACTAGCGTGCTATTGGATTGTATTTCATTGGTTATTTTTACATCACCAAGTCATGTTTCGATCTGTATTTTGCTTATATTTGGCACCAAGCGAATTGCGAAATGCCTTTTTGAAAAGCGAAAAGCTATTACAGATCCTAGTAAGTTATCGGCATGGCAATCCAAAAACATTGACCATAAAGCAAATTTTAGTGCATTTTTTCATTCACAGTTTAATGCACTGTGTTGTTGAAAATGACTCAATAGTAAGCAACAACATAAAATTAGTAAGACGGAGAAATTAACATGACGCATGCGCCCGTAGTTGACGTACTTAAAGGTAAGTACGCCGTTGGCGAATCGGTAACCGTAAAGGGTTGGGTAAGAACACGCCGCGACTCTAAAGCGGGGTTATCATTTATTGCACTACACGACGGTAGTTGCTTCGATCCTGTACAAGTTATTGCGCTAAATTCTCTGTCAAATTATGCCAATATCCAGCGCTTAACAGCAGGCTGCTCATTATCGGTTACCGGTACAGTGAAAGAGTCTCAGGGCCAAGGCCAAGCCGTTGAAATTGACGCGACTGACGTTGAAGTTTTAGGTTGGGTAGAAAACCCTGATACCTACCCAATGGCCGCTAAACGTCACAGCATTGAGTACCTTCGCGAATATGCGCACCTTCGCCCACGCACTAACGTTATCGGCGCGGTAACCCGTGTTCGCAACTGTTTGTCTCAGGCGATTCACCGCTTTTTCCATGAGAAAGGTTACTTCTGGATCTCTACGCCTATTCTAACGGCAAGCGATACAGAAGGTGCAGGTGAAATGTTCCGCGTATCAACCCTTGATATGATGAACCTTCCACGCGACGACAAAGGCAATGTTGACTATTCAGAAGATTTCTTCGGCAAGGAAACCTACCTAACGGTATCAGGTCAGCTTAACGTTGAAACATATTGCACAGCTATGTCTAAGGTGTACACCTTCGGCCCTACGTTCCGTGCAGAGAACTCAAACACGTCTCGTCACCTCGCCGAGTTTTGGATGATTGAGCCTGAAGTGGCGTTTGCTGAATTGAAAGACGTAGCACAACTAGCTGAAGACATGCTGAAGTATGTATGTAAGGCCGTGCTTGAAGAGCTGCCTGACGACATGGCGTTCTTTGCTCAGCGTATTAAGAAAGACGCCATTGAGCGTTTAGAAAAGTTAGTAAGCTCTGACTTTGTTCGCATGGACTACACTGACGCTATCGAAATACTGCAAAACTGCGGCAAAGAATTCGAATTCCCTGTTGAATGGGGTATCGATTTATCTTCTGAGCACGAGCGCTATCTTGCAGAAGAGCACGTTGGTGCGCCAATTATCATGCAGAACTACCCGAAAGATATTAAAGCGTTCTACATGCGCATTAATGACGACGGTAAGACAGTTGCAGCAATGGATGTACTTGCGCCAGGTATCGGTGAAATCATCGGTGGTTCACAACGTGAAGAGCGCCTAGACGTTTTCGATGCACGCCTTGACGAAATGGGCCTATCGAAAGAAGATTACGCGTGGTACCGCGACCTTCGCCGCTACGGCACCGTACCTCACTCAGGTTTCGGTCTTGGTTTCGAGCGTCTTGTAGCATACGTAACTGGCATGCAAAACGTACGTGACGTGATCCCATTCCCACGTACACCGGGCAACGCTAGCTTCTAAGCAGTTGCTTGACTAATAAATAAAAAGCTCGCCACAGTTTGCTGTCGCGAGCTTTTTTAATATCTCTATCGCTAATATTTTTTAAGTCATAGCCTCATGTTGACCAAACTATTGCAGCATAGTCGCGGCTTTTGCTTTATTTTCTTTTTCCCATTGTTTCGGCGATAAGCCATACATTCGCTTAAAATCTCGGCTAAATTGCGACGAACTTATATAGCCAACATCCATTGCTGCAATACTTACGTTTGTGCCTTCAGCTATACGTTTGGCTGCGTTATTCAACCGCATCGATTTAACAAACTGAATAGGCGACATAGTAGTGGCTTGTTTAAATTTACGATGAAATACGGCCTTACTCATACCTATCTTACTGGCCATATCGTCAATAGTGACGTTTTCATTTACATGGGAGGCCAGGTATTCAATCGCCCGCCCTATGGCATTGCCAACGCCAAAACTACCTCTTACTGTGCTACCCGCTTCTCCTTTTAATACCGAGTAATACAGCTCGCGCAAACGCGTACTGGCTAACATAGCAATATCGGTAGCATTATCAGTGATAAGAAGTAAGCGATATAGGGCATCGGTAAAATCAGCATCCCAGCGGGCTGAAGCAATGCCCGAAGGTGCAGACAAAGCTGACGATTGACTGAAATTACCGCCTACACTTTCAAACTCAATAGCTAAATCAGTCATCAATCTGCTATTTAAAGAAATATAAACCCCCAGCAGTGGGCTCTCGTCAGAAGCATCGGGAATGCCCGCCTCTACAGGCATAGACATGGTGCAGCAAGTATATTTGCTGGTATCAAAGGTATGCTTATCCCCATTCAAAATGGCTTCTTTACCACCGTGAACAATGGCAGTTAGTGACGGTTCGTATATTACAGGAGCACATTCGATAGGCTGTGTTATTTTAAAAAGTTGAACACCGTCGATCCCGGTATCGTATAAGCCGCTGTTTTCCACTTTTTCTTCAATTAACTGCTTTATTAGTGCTTTGCTCATAGCGTTTTAAACCACTACTTCATCTTTTGTTTACGTCGTGTTCTTTGATTTTTTGCGTTATGCAATCTAGCAGTAAACTTCACCCTAAACAACAAGGTGATACGATTAGGCAAGTTTTTAAGAGTTTTTCGCCTACTTTACCCAACCGTTAGTCATTATATTACAAGTATACAAAATTTAGTGGCAAAAGGTGTGAAGCAGATGACAAAGAGTAATCTATTTGGAAAAGGCGGTTGGACGCCATCTCGTATTGAAAACGCAAACGGTAAGACGTTTTTAATAACAGGCGCAAATACGGGCGCTGGGTTTGAGGCTACACGTATTCTGCTTTCCAAAGGTGCGAAAGTCGTTATGTTGAATCGAAGCCCGAGCAAATCCCATGACGCTATTGCTACGTTGAAGCAAGAGTTTGGTAAAGATGCCAATGTCAGCTATATACGCCTTGAGCTAAGCAGCCTCAATGCTGTGAGGCAGTCAGCAAAAGAAATATTAGCTCAAGTTCCTACTATCGACGCGCTAATTTGTAATGCTGCTATTGCACAAATATCAACGCAAGAATTAACCGAGGATGGTTTTGAAAGCCAATTAGGCGTTAACCATTACGGTCACTTTTTACTGTGTGGTTTGTTATTCGATCGTATCAATGAGTCGAAAGGACGCATTGTAGTCGTTGCTAGTGAAGGGCACAAAATGGGCCTAAGAACCATGCAGTTTAATGACATGAACTGGGACAAAAATTACAACCCCAATAAGGTATACAGCCAGAGTAAACTGGCGCAAATGATGTTTGCGTACGAACTACAAGACAAAGTAAAAGCACATAACAAACACGTGCAGGTGTTTGTGTGTCACCCCGGAGCGTCGAACACCACCCTTATACGAGAAAGTGCTAACTGGGTAACCCGTATTTCTTGGTCCTTTATGGTGAAAATAGGGCTGGCGCAGTCTGCCGAGAAAGGCGCCTACCCTGAAGTGATGTGTGCCACCGAAGATAACCTTAAGCAACGTGCTTATTATGGACCGACAGGGTTAATGAATTTTGGCGGCCCCGTTGGAGAGTGTAAATTGGAGGAGTTTGCTGTAGACAAAAAAGTGCTAACAAAACTTTGGGCCTTATCAGAAGAAGCGACAGACTTTACCTGGTCGTTTTAATAGCTAAATTGAATGTTGATGAAATGAGAAAAGCCGTTTTTATTTTAGGATTTTTTATGATGACCTCTTCGCCCTCAGCCCCAGCTTCTATGAACACTTCAAATCTAGAGTTCGATGGCAGCCAGAATACTTTTCAAGACGTAGAAGGTAATCGCTATAAAACCGTAAAAATAGGGAAACTTGAGTGGTTTGCAGAAAACCTACGCGCAACTCAGTTTCAAGATGGAAGCCCTGTTGATTCTGGGTTTATTCCAAAAGACGACGAGAAGAACCTACTTAAATACGGACGGCTTTATCATTGGCAAGACGTAAATGACGAGCGAAAGCTGTGTCCTTATGGATGGCGCATTGCGACCGACGCTGATTGGCAAGAAATGGAACGCGCTATTGGTGTAGCACAAAGCGAACTGGCGAAAGAAGGCTGGCGCGGAAGCGACGACATTGCTATTACCCTAAAAGCGGAACAGCCTAATACCCTATTTAAAAAATTCGAGCAGGCTAAAGTTAATCAATTTCAATTTGGCGCAACGGCAGCGGGCGTAAAGATAGACAACTGGTACATAACGCAGGGAATGTACACTGAGTTTTGGACAAGTACGAGCGCCACTGATAAAGAAGCGTACGCCCGGACCCTCGCCTATTCCTGGTGGAACTCACACAAAGGCGAAATTAGAAGGGCTAAGCTAAACAAAGACTATATGTTTAGCGTTAGGTGCGTTAGGGATACAAAATGACCGGCATGCAAAACGTACGTGATGTGATCCCCTTCCCACGTACACCGGGAAACGCTAGTTTACGGACTCACTGAAATTCCAATTGCAGCAGAGCGACAAGGTTCAACCGTGTAAATAAATCCCTCTTCCACTTCATCTGTCTTTTCAATCTGCAAAATTTCGTAATCGTTAAGCTCTATAACGCGGGTTCCCTCAGGATGAGCACAGCGTGAGAGTGAGTCAGCTTCAAACTCATAAATGAAATAGGCTAAGGCGCGTCGTTGTGACTTTTTGTAATCAACACTCTTTTGTTTTGCGTTAGTCAGTAGCGTGGTTAAATCCTTTTCTAACTCAGAAATATCTTCCGCTTGTTCCTTAGTAAGTTGCGCTTCACCATTTTCAAGCTCATTTTCCGTTACGTTTTCTATGCTTATTAAAGGGTTAGCACTTTCACTACTAAATTCAGAGAGTAGCCCAACTTGCCCAGCCAAAACTCCGAGCTGCAGCGCCACGCCCAGTGTCCATGCTAGTCTTGCCAATGTGGTAGAGGTAGCAAACCGATAGTGTTTTGGATGCCAAAACCGCGCAACGCCAAACGGCTTCAATAGCAGTAAGAAAAACAGATAGAAAATAATAAGAAGCATACCACCCACGAGCCCTAACATGGTGGTAACAAAGAACCAGCTTGGCACCATAAGAATAAGCGCAAAGTTGTGACTGTAAGGCAAGGCGTTTGCTGATACGCCAGTTATGCTATTCACTAACCCACTTGCAGAGGCGAGTGCAAAGTTTGCGATGATTGCGTATACAAACAGAATCACAGCTTTACCTGGTAAGCTGTTCCAAAGTGTCATGAACCTGGGCCATGTCTCGCTAACAATGCCCGTAAGTGCAAAACCAAACATTATTGCTTCAAACAGTCTACTTTCTATGTTCAGAAATATTTGCAACAAAAGCATGCTGGTTGCTAAAAAATAACATCGCTGAGCAAAGGTAATACTCATCCAAAAACGCAAAAAACCAACACGCCTTTTCAGGAATAAACGACTTACCTGCTTCTTAATTTTTCCATATACACTACGAATTTCGTTTGCTATTTCCATCACTTAATCGTCAATTATTGTTGTTATACTGCTAAATACGACTGGCTATACTTCCCGACATGCCTGCAATAAGCTATGCTGTTGATTCTAAAAATCAACGGGTTATACCTCTAGGCTTCTATCTATCATACAACGAGCATACAAAAAGTGGCGTGCAAAAGCATATGGCTGAATCAAATACGTTATCTATAGTTTGTGAGCAATGCCATACTCAGGTACACATTCCCGCCCTAGCACACAGGCAACGGGCCGTGTGCCCAGTATGTAACCACACACTAATATCTCATCGCGATGGCGCAAGCGAAAAGTTGCTCGCTTATACTTTCAGTGCTCTGATATTTTTATTACTTTCGTTACCTTTTAACTTTCTGACATTTAAAGCAAGCGGTCAAAAGCACAGTATTGACTTGCCCACCGGCATTACCGTACTCATTGAAAACGATTATTTATCACTAGCAATAATAACCAGCTTAGCGACGTTATTGCTGCCCGGAATGGTACTCGGCGGCCTGCTATTGTTATCGTTAGCTCAAATACAAAACCGACGCCCCTTTTACTTGCCGCGGCTTTACAAACTTGTGAAAGCCCTCTTACCGTGGAGCATGGCAGAAATTTTTCTTGTTGGTACCTTGGTTAGCCTTATCAAAATTACCGAATTGGCCGACGTTTCCATAGGCCTATCATTTTACGCATTCGTTGGCTTTTCAGCGTTCACGGCTCTTTGTATATCCCAATTTGATCCCACACGCTACGCCATGTGGATGTCTCAAGGCCAACCACCACAACCTAAACCACTGTGTGAAGCACAAGCGCAAGAGAGTATTCAGCGCACGTGGGCGTTGTTGATCACCGCTTGTATCTTATATATTCCTGCTAATGTACTGCCAATTATGTATACTGAATTTTTTGGCCAAGAGACGCCCAATACCATTATTGGTGGTGTCATATCGTTGTGGGAATCGGGCTCGTATCCAGTGGCGATTATTATTTTAGTTGCCAGCGTGGTAGTGCCAGTGGCAAAAATTATTATTCTTGCTTGGCTCAACTTTTCCGTACAGCGAGAGAAAACCACTTCAAAACAATTACGTATACGTTACTACCGCATCACTGAGGCGATAGGCCGCTGGTCGATGATAGACGTTTTTGTTGTAGCAGTGCTGGTATCCCTTATTCAGATGGGGAACACCATGTCTATTTATCCGGGCCAAGCGGCACTCGCCTTTTGTGCCGTTGTATTTGTAACGATGATAGCCGCGATGACGTTTGATTCGAGGCTAATTTGGCAGCAGTGGAAGCAATTACCATGACCACAAACGATCCGAACATTAATGAAGCTAAGGTCAAACCGACCTCGTCCATTTCTCGCATTTGGATTATCCCAATTCTTGTTATCGTTATTGGTGGCTGGATGGTGTACTACCAATGGAAGAATCAGGGCCCTCTTATTACGATAGAGCTGCATTCGGCAACAGGTATTGAGGTGAACAAAACACCGATAAAAGTACGTGACCTAGATATTGGACAGGTCAAAAAGATAACGCTAAAACCTGACTTAAACGGCGTACTTGTCACGGCCAGAATTGATGCTAGCGCAGCCCATCTACTCAATGAAAATGCAAAATTTTGGGTTGTCGCCCCCCGTATAAGTTTTTCTGAAGTTTCAGGGCTCAACACCCTCTTGTCTGGCAGCTATATTGCTATGTCGGCACATGACAAAGGCAAAGAGCAACTCCATTTTACGGCACTTGAGCGCCCACCGGTTACGCCTCCTGGCACTCCAGGGCTGCATGTTATGTTAAAAAGTGACGACGAATTTGCCTACAAACCTGGCGATCCTATTATTTATAAAGGGTTTAAAGTTGGCGAGTTTGAAGACGCTACCTTTAATATTGAAGAACGTGTGGTGTATTACGACGCATTTATTGAAGCGCCTTACCATAAACTCATAACCAACACGACACGTTTCTGGGATGTCAGCGGCGTTAAATTGTTGCTTGAATCGAACGGTGTAAGCGTTGAAACAGGCAGCTTGGAAACCCTATTAGCAAACGGCATTACCTTTGGGATCCCTGACGGCGTGCCAAAAGGTGAACAAGTGCTAGATAACGCCTTTTTCACAATTTATGGGGATAGCACATCCGCCTCAGATGCACGTTATAAAGTCGCCGCTGAATACTTGCTACTTATCGATGAAAGTGTTCGAGGTCTAACCGTTGGCGCCCCGGTTGAATACCGTGGTATTGAAATTGGCAACGTGACTGCTATCAACTCCTTCTCTGCTTTGGATGGCAACATTTTGGAGCGAGACTATCCCATCCCCGTGCTTATTAATATTTACCCCGGTAAAGCAAGGCAGCCAGATACTAAAGAAGGCCTTAGTGCAATAAAGCAAACCATTCGAAACTGGCTAGAAAGAGATCTTCGCGCATCGCTACGCATGGGTAATGTATTAACAGGTGGCTTGTATGTAGATTTACAGCACGTACCCGACGCTGACAGTAACAGCGGCATTGAAGTGATTAACGGCTACGAAGTAATTCCTACTGTTAGTAACGAGTTCACGCAATTGACGCAAAAGGCCGACGCAATTTTAGACAAAATCAATCAGCTTCCACTTAAGGAAATGGTGGAAAATGTGCAGTTAGCCGTTGAAGACATGCGTTTAGCTGCTGAGTCTGTGGAAACGGCAAGCAGCGACTTTGATGTACTTATCGCTGATATTGATGCGAAAGCATTAAATAGTAATCTTAATCAGGTTCTTGTTAGCCTTGATGGCCTGCTAAAAAATTACAGCGAGGGTGGTTTTAACCAGTCTGAGATAAAAGAGACCGTTGATGCGCTGCAAGAAACCATGCGCAACATTCAGCCTTTATTGTTAAAGCTAAACCAGTCTCCGAATAGTTTAATATTTTCAAAGGATGATGAAGCGGACATTCAACCTAAAGCGAAGAATTAGCGCAGTAGAGCCAAATAAATACGCGGTTAATTTTCGAGCAACAATGGTGTAAAAAATGAATGCTCTTTATCCTTGATAATTAGCCGATATTAAGAAAGTAATACGCTACAGTGAATGCCGATTGACAGTATTGCCATAGCGAAACATCCAAGAACAAGGATGGAAGGAATAAATAGAATGATACAGCAGTTTAAGGTTTTCCCATTTCAACCTACAGGTAAAGCACTGTTTATCGGTGTATTTGCGCTTTTCGCCTGCGTATTATCGGCGTGTAGTAGCGCGCCTCGTTCGCTGACATACTACTTACTTCACACCACGGGTGACAGTGCATATACCGTAAGCAAAGCATCAACGGCTGTTGTAATAGATAAGATAACCCTACCGGAATATCTCAAACACCGTGGGCTTGTGTACCAAACCAGTGACACCAACTTGCATATCTCAACCAGTCACTTATGGGCCGAACCTGTAGACGAAGGGCTTACTAAGGCCCTAACCAGCGCGTTAGCATCAAAGCAAGTGTCATTGCTTCGCCCAGATCACTACGCAAGTGAAGAAGCCATTCATATGGCGTTGCACCTCAATGATTTTGTCAGCACCTATGAAGGAGAAGTTATTCTATCTGGACAATATGTGATTACTCACGTGAAAGGCCAAACGCAAAGCTACCCATTTTTATTCAAAACGCCCCTGGAAGATGATGGATTTTCTCCAAGTATCAAAGCAATGAGAAATACTATCCAACAACTCGCAGAAGATATTAGAAAAACTGTGACAAAATCTGCTTAATCATGTTCGGCTCTCTCAAGCAATACGTATTTAGTGGCGTAAGCCGTCACTACAAAGATGAAACCAACAGACGCATTATGGTGGTGAACCTTTTTGCGGCAGTGGGTATGTCTATCACGTTCTTGCTTGGCTCCAGGGCTTTTATTGACGGTGAATATTCCCTTTCAACTACGCTCTATACTGCCAGTGTAGTATTTGCTATTTCACAGCGCTTACAAGTTCGGTTTGCGTCAGCCAAAGCTCGTACATGGTCTATAACACTTCTCATTATCTGTTTAATGGTACTGACTCTCCTGCTGCTGATTACCGGTGGTAAAGACAATACCGGTCCCCTTTGGATTTACTTGGTGCCGCCAGTCACTATGTTTTTTGCAGGCTTTGTCAGAGGCCTCATCGCACTTATTGCCTATACGCTAGTTAGCGCCATCGTGCTGTTCGGCTTCAATGACGCTTCATTTGTAGCAAACTACACCTACGCGTTTAAAACTCGTTTACTGTATTCTTTTTTAACCGTTTCATTTCTGTCGGCGTTTTATGAGTACAGTAGACAAAAGAGTTACGACACCGCACTCTATTTAAGTGAGCAGTTTGAGCGCCAGGCCAAGCATGACCACTTAACTCAGTTGTTAAACCGGCGAGGCGCGCAGCAGTGTCTAGAGCGCGAGTACGCAAGAATGCTGAGAAGCAAACGTAAATTTTCGGTCGCCATTGCAGATATTGACCGCTTTAAAAGTATTAATGACACCTTAGGCCATGAACAAGGTGACGAGGTCCTTCGTCAGATTTCAAAAGTGTTTAGTTCTCGTCTGCGAGGACAAGATATTCTCGCACGGTGGGGTGGCGAAGAATTCATGTTCATCTTTACCGACACTGATGAAGCGGGTGCTGTAAATGCTTTGGAAAATATTCGAGATATTTTGAACAACGCACCGCTTAATATTAACGGTAGCGAGATCCATGTAACGAGTAGTTTCGGGGTGAGCGAAGTGAATCCCGACATAGATATTTCCTGCGCCGTTCGTCGAGCAGACCAAGCACTTTACTATGCCAAAGATAATGGTCGAGATTGCGTGTGTGAATTTTCGTCGTTGAGCTCCCCCTCTTTTTCAGAAAACTAAACCAATTTCCCTGTTTAAATCAGCACGGATAACTGACTTTACAAAAAATTGACTCATGTTTAGTTACATTTGCGCTGTATTCCTGAAACACTTTAGCGCTACACTATGTAAAGTATTCGCTATAAAAGTAGATTTAGTCATGAAATGGATGAAAGTTGCACTGCCTATTGGTGTTTTATTAGTAGGCTACTTAGGTATGAAAGGAATCGAAGCCTCTGCCTCTGATAATACTATTACAGAAGAAGTTGATACCCGCCCAACGGTGACTATTGAAGCTTTATCGCCAGAAGACGTGCGCGTTCAACTTACCTCGTATGGCGAAATAACGCCCCTTGAAACCACAAACCTTGCAGCTCAGGTATCGGGAGAAGTTGAGCGCTGGAACCCTAAGTTTGTGAGCGGCGGTCTGGTTCGACGTGGCGAAACCTTATTTGAAATAGAAGCTGACGCATATGAAGCGGCATTGTTGCTGGCTGAAGCTAACCTCGCTAGCGCGCAAGCACAGCTTATCCAAGAACAAGCCCAAGCTGATGTCGCTGCCAAAGAAGCGAAAACGATGCCTAACGCACGGGTTACTGACCTTTACCTTCGCAAACCTCAAGTGATGAGTGCGCAAGCTGGCGTAAAATCAGCAGAGGCGCAGCTTAAAATCGCCAAGCGTGACTTAGACAACTGTAAGGTAAAAGCACCTTACGATGCACTTATAGTATCGAGAGATATCAGCACTGGTGACTATGTAACTCAAGGCACGCCAGTCGCTGTCATTAACAACATCGAATACGCTGAAGTAACCTTCCCTGTAGCAGGCTTTGACCGTGTTTTTCTAGCAGACAACACCATTGGTAGTGAAATCGCCATCGAAGTAGATGATGTGCAGGGCGCTACTGTAAAAGGTACCATTCACCGTGATACGGGTGTGGTAGATAACACCACGCGTATGAGCTATTTCGTTGCCCGTATTGAAGATCCTTACGCCATAAATTCGTCGAAGCCTATCGTGAAGTTTGGTTCATATAGCACAATCGCATTTGAAGGAAAAACCCTTAGCGACGTATACCGCGTACCTCAAGAGTTAGTAACCAATCGATTGTTATGGACGTTGGATGACGAAGACAGATTAAAATCCCAAAAGGTTAAAGTTGTTCGCGAAGAAAATGGCGACTTCCTTATTCAAGGCGATTTCAATGCCAAAAAAGTCGTGATAAGTTTGCCTGAATATCCTCAAAACGGTATGCCTGTTAAGGTCATTGAGACAACGACCGAAATTGTGACAGCAAAAGCGAACTAAGGAGCTGTCATGGAAAACCACAACGATACGCAAACCGGCATTATTTCTTGGTTCGCCAGAAACTCCGTGGCCGCCAACCTACTGATGATTTTTATCATCATCATGGGGATAGCTAGCTATTTCACTATTCAGCGTCAGATGTTTCCAAACATCGAAATAAACTACATTACCGTTGAAGCCAACTACCCTGGTGCTTCACCTCAAGAGATTGAAGAGAGTATTTTCATTAAAGTTGAGGAAGCGGTAAAAGACATTACTGAGATTAAGCGTACGGTTTCACGTGCATTTCGCGGTGGCGGTGCAGTTACACTGGAAATTGATACCAAAGCTGAATTAACAGATGTACTTGATAAGGTGAAGCTTCGCGTTGACAGTATTGCCACCTTCCCTGCAGGCATGGAGCCGGTTAATGTTTCCCAAGTAGAGTTCCAGCAGCAAGTTATCGAAATGCCTATTGTCGGTGACTTGCCTTTATCAGAACTCAAAGTACTGGCAAAAGAGGTGGAAGATGAGCTTCTACAACTTGGCTCTATCTCTTTGGTTGAAGCCAATACGCCGGACGATGAAATTGCCATTGAAATTAAACCTGATACGCTTAGGAAGTACGGTTTAACTATTGCCGATGTCACACAGGCAATTAATAGTTACTCTGCCAACATTTCCGCAGGTCAGCTTAGAACTAACTCAGGTATCGTATCGGTACGTGTTGAAAACCAGTACTACAGCGGCGATGAGTTTAAGCAAATCCCTATTAAAATTGGCACAGGCGGCGCTAAGGTAACCTTGGGCGATGTCGCTTATATCAACGATGGATTTGTTGAAGGTGAACGCTACTTTAAATACAACGGCATGAACGCTATCTACATTGCCGTTAAAGCCACTAAAACCCAAAACACCATTCCTGTAGCCGAAACCGTAAAAGCCTATATTGATCAGAAAAACGAAAGCCTTCCTCAAGGAGTAAGTCTAGAAATTCTGGTTGATATGACCTATTACCTTAACGCTCGTTTAGACATGATGTTGTCGAACCTGGTTCAAGGCTCAATTCTAGTGGCGCTAATGTTAACCCTGTTCTTGCGCTTTAGGCTTGCCGTGTGGGTTATGGTTGGTTTACCGGTATGTTTCCTTGGTGCCATGATGCTAATGCCTTTGTTTGGTGTAAGCATAAACATCCTTTCGCTGTTCGCATTTATCATGGTACTGGGTATTGTGGTTGATGATGCGATCGTTATTGGCGAGAGTGCTTACACCGAAATTGAAAGCAAAGGTGGCGGTGTTGACAATGTAATCCGCGGTGCCAAGCGCGTAGCTACGCCCGCCACATTCGGTGTTTTAACCACTATCGCCGTGTTTGCCCCGTTTACGCTAAGCAGCGGGCCTGAAGGCGCGTTCTTCTATAATATCGCTGTTGTCGTAATCTTGTGTTTAGCATTCAGTCTAGTTGAATCTAAGCTCATTCTGCCGGCCCACTTAGCCCACACTAAATTTTCCCCAGTTAAACAAAATAGCTGGCGGTCGCGTTTTAACAAGCGATTCTTTGCTTTTGTTAACGGCCCTTACAAGCGTTCTCTAGCGAAAGCGATTGAATGGCGCTGGGCTGTACTCATGATGTTCGTCGCAATGCTAATGCTAAGTATGGGGCTTATTGGTGCTAATTACGTAAGAATGGTCCCCAATCCGAAAGTACCTCATGACTTCCCAAGCGTTAAAATAGAGATGAATGAAAACGTCTCAGATTTAGCAACCATTAACGCGTTAAAAATTGTTGAGCAAACAATCTTAGACGTTGAAGAACAAATCATCGATGAGTTTGGTCAAGGCATGATAAGAGACCGCCTGGCGTTTAACGATGACAGAACTGAAGGCCGTATTTTAACGCCGTTAGTTAATGAAGAAGACCGCCCTATCGACACGTTTGAGCTTGCTCGTCGCTGGCGCGAAGCCATTCCTGAAATTACCGGCATGAAATCATTTACCGTAGTTGATGACGTAAACGGTGATGGTGATGACGGCGAATTTGGTTATTTACTCTTTGGCCCTGATATCGACACTCTAAACGCAGCAGGTCTTAAGTTTATTGAAATGCTGCAGCAGCAAGAGGGCTTGTTTGACGTTAGCTCAACTATCGACCCTCCAAGCAAAGAAGTACAAATGACATTGCTTCCAGTTGCGTACGACTTGGGTCTTACTCTATCTAATATCGCTTCTCAAGTAGGTGCAGGCTTCTACGGCGGCGAGGCACAACGTGTTATTCGAAACGGTGAAGAAGTGAAAGTAATGGTGCGCTACCCAGAACTTACCCGCGAACGCTTCGCCGACTTGAAGTACTCTTTGATCACCACGCCTAATGGTCAGGAAGTTATGCTGGGTGACGTTGTGGCCTTAGAGGAGAAACCAGGTATAAGCTACATTCGCCGTGAAGGTGGATACCGTAGCGTTTACATTTGGGGCAATATCGATGAAGAAAAGATTGAGCCAAACGAAGTGGTCACTGAAATTAGAGAGAAACTACTTCCTCAACTGAAAGAGTCGTTCCCGTCGGTTATGACTGAACTTGGTGGTGACATTGAGGAGCAGCAAGCGCAACAGAATGAGCAGATACTGTTTTTCTTAGCTGCTATGATCATGGTGTATATCCTTCTTGCTGTACCACTTAAAAGTTATGGGCAACCACTTATTATCATGTCGGTTATCCCGTTTAGCTTTACAGGCGCAGTCTTCGGCCACTTTGTGCTGGGCTTAGACTTATCTATGATGTCTAACTTTGGCCTAATCGCTGCGGCAGGGGTTGTTATCAATGACTCACTAGTTATGACTGACTTTGTGAACCAGCGCCGTGCACAAGGCTACAGCATTAAAGAAGCAGTGACCGAAGCTGGTACTGCGCGCTTCCGAGCGATTACGTTAACCTCAATCACTACGTTTGTTGGCGTACTGCCCATTATGTTTGAAACAAGCCTACAGGCAGCGTTTGTTGTGCCAATGGCTGCGGCACTCGGTTTTGCTGTACTTTACGCTACGCTTGTAACGCTTATATTGGTGCCGTGCTTGTACTTAATACTGCTTGATTTACGTGGTCCGTTTACGTTTATTAAGCGCAAGATTGTACGCCAAAAGCCTACTAAGGGTGACGACGGCAATAGTACTTCGCACACACATGTACCTCAGCCAAGTGCATCGATGGACTAGCTTTTATCGCTGAGAAAAGCTACAAACACCTAGCTGTTTTAAAATGAGCCTTTATTGGCTCATTTTTTTTGATTATTTATGATGGGAGTCACCATGAGCAACACCATTTCAATAAGACCAGCCACGCCTGAGGATATTTCACAAATTCGCCAGTTCATTCTGGAACTTGCTATTTATGAAAAAGCAGAGCATGAAGTAGAAGCAGATGAAGAAGCGCTTTTAAAAACATTATTCGGAGAAGGCGCAACCGCGCATTGTGTAATGTGTGAAAGCGATGACGCACCTATTGGTTTCGCTGTGTATTTCTTTAATTACTCAACGTGGCAAGGACGCAATGGTCTCTACCTTGAAGATTTGTATGTTTCACCAAAATCACGTGGCCAGGGTGCAGGGAAAGCGTTATTGCAACACTTAGCTAAAACAGCGGTAGAAAACGACTGCGGGCGTTTTGAATGGAGCGTTTTAGACTGGAACAAGCCAGCTATCGATTTTTACGAGTCACTTGGCGCTAAACCAAAGAGTGAATGGTTAGGCTATCGTATGGATGGACAGACACTTATCGACTTTGCAAAGCAAGGCGAATAGAGCACAAAGCCTCTAAATACAAAGAGCAGAGATAAAAAAAGCCATTCGCTTTCGCGAACGGCTTTTAAACAATATTTTAAAAATGACGGTTAATTTAGAAAGAACCAATCAGTGATAGACGCGCATTAATTGGCGCACCTACTGTTACCTGATGCGTAGAGTGCGCATTCGGGAAGTAAAGCGTATCAGTCAAGTTTTCAACGTTTAACTGAAGGCGCATTTTGTCGCTAAGCGTGTAGTAAGCAGACGCATCAACACGCGTATAGCTAGGTAGCACAGGCGATGAAGCACTTGTCGATACCTTACTTTCGTCCTGATATGTAGCACCAATGCCGAAGCCAAATACTTCATTCACTTCGTAGGTTGTCCACACAGACATCGTATTTTCAGGCAGCTCACGAAGCTCTACGCCACTTGCGTTTTCGCCATCAAGGTTGCTGTAGTTTGCAGTAATATACCACTTGTCTGTGATATAACCTTGCAGCTGTAGCTCAAAACCAGATACATCTGAATCAACTTCAACAAAGCTTTCAGGGTCATTCGGGTCGTTATCCAAAGACGTCTGCTCGTTCTCAAAGATAGCTGCTGTAAAGCTCATGCTGTCGTTGAAGTCCCACTTAACACCAATTTCTTGGTTCGTGAACGTGTCTGGATCTAGCGCGTTTGCGTCGCCATTAATATTCGCATATTGCTCGCCGCTGCGTGGCAAGAATGACTCACTGTAGCTAGCGTATATAGAGATATTTTTCTGTGGCTTATACACTAGGCCTGCACGCGGTGACACTTCTTCGTCTTTTCTGCTGCGTGTCTCTAAAACTTCAGGGTCCGCGTTGAATACTTCAATATCGAAGCTGTCAAAACGTGCACCTAGTACAAGGTCGAAGTTGTCTGATAGTGCAATTTCATCTTGAACATAGAAAGAGTATACATCCAAGTCTACATGCGTATCGTCGTTCAAGTCAGAGAAGTCTGCTGTAACTGTTACGCCTTCAGCATTTGTACCAGTTAAACCACGGAAGCTTAACGGACGTGAAATATTAAACGTTTCTCTATCACCGTCAGTGGTATCAAACACAGGGTTGTAACGATCTTGGTTTGACTTGGTATTAATAACCTCACCACCGAAGATAACCGTGTGCCCAATGCTTCCCGTTTCAAATTCGCCAACTAGGTTAGAAGACAAGATCATGTTTTCACGCTGCGTAGTATCAACGTATCCGTCTAGCGTTACTTCCTCAGTCTCAGCGTTATAACCTGCCGCATAAAAGTTCGAGTAAACTTTGTCATAGTCACCGTAAAAAGCGTTGAAGTTACCTTTCAGGTTATCTGAGAAAGTGTGCTCAACGTTTGCACGGAACACGTCAGCGCCCAATGTTTGGTAGTTGTTATCTGGATCGCCAAACACGATTTCTTCAAACGCTTCTACTGGTTCACCGTTGGCAGTTGGCACACCGCGATCAATAAAGCGCTCGTGGTCGATATATTCATATGACACATCAACAATTGTGTCATCGCTTAGCTCAAAGCGTGCCGTTGGGTTGAAGCCGTAACGGTCTCCGTAGAAGAAGTCGCGATGGTTGTCTAGGCTTTCGTACATGGCGTTAATGCGCAGGGCCGACTTATCGCCCGTGTCAACATTGGTGTCTAACTGTAAGTTATATGCACCAAACGTATTAGCAGATACGTTGTAGTTTACAAACTTATCGCTCGTTTTCGCTTTCTTAGATACACGATTTAAGATACCGCCCGTACCACCGCGACCGAATAGCAACGCATTTGGACCACGAAGAATCTCTACCTGCTCAACATTGTAAAGTGCACGGTAGTATTGAACGTCATCACGGTTACCATTTAAGTAGAAATCTGCAGTAGAGCGCACACCACGGAATACTACCGAGTCGCGGTGACCTTCACCTTGCGATGTATTAACACCTGGTGCGTAGTCAATAATTTGTCCAATGCTAGTAATACCGCGAGCCGTTATTTCTTCAGCCGTAATAATCGACAAGCTCTGTGGAACGTCGATAATTGGTGTAGGGCTTTTAATTGAGTTGGACTGGTTAACCGAAAGGTACTTCCCTTTCACCGTTAGTCTCTCAATATCTTCCATATCAGCAGCAAAAGTTGCTGGGCTTAGAATTATCGCAGCAGCAATACTCGTAAGTTTGAATTTCAAAATTGCTCTCCAAGTGTTCTGTAAGTGTTGTGTGTTTACTTTTAAAAATCTGTAAAACCCTATTATCACGACCCGGCTTTCTGCCGAATTTTGCAATTGCAAATAATAATAGTTGTTATTTTTGGTCGGGATATTATAAAAATTTAGAACAAATGACGAGAGTAAAAGCGACAAAATTTAAAAACTCTTTATAAATTTTCTTAATTTATTAGATGAATAAGACTCAAATCGCGCCAAAATAGACTAAAGAATAAGCAGATGAATATATTTCGTACGATTGTAGAGGCGCATATTGCAGGTGTCGGAGGACGAGCGACAGGGAGAACAAACAGCTAAGTGAAAAGGTATTTACTGGCTACATCATCTGAAGTGTAGTCCGTTTGGCTCAAGAGGGATCTGTGAAGTTAGCGCGAAGACGGATAAGCGGAAAAAATGTTTGAGAAGTAAAAGTTCAATGGCCCTTCAATACTGAAAGAGCCTTGAACAAACTCATCGATATAGCCTGCCAACTACACAACAGCATAGCGGCTTAAAATCAAAGCCACTGTGTATTTTGCTAAGCTCTTCTTATCGTTATCGCTGAGGGAATCATCGACTATGAATATATAGGCTAAATTCAGAAAAGCCTGTTAAGACATTTAAGTAGACTCTAAAGGTAGCTTCAGTGACGCACTTAGAACAACCACGTTAATTAGTAAGCATTTTTATTCAAAAATCCATTTAAAACAGTCATTACAATGATCTTAAAATCCAACCAAACAGACCATCTGTGAATGTATTCAAGGTCGTATTCAACACGCTGGGCCATCTTACTAACAGTCTCAGTTTCCCCTCTCAAACCATTGACTTGAGCCCAGCCTGTGATCCCAGGCTTTACTTTATGGCGTAACATATAGCCTTTTATGAGCTTTCTATACTCTTCATTGTGAGCAACAGCATGAGGTCTAGGGCCAACGATAGACATTCTACCTTGTAGTACATTGATAAACTGTGGTAATTCATCTAAAGAAGTACGCCGCAAAATCCTACCAACCTTGGTTATTCTTGGGTCGTTTTTTGTAGCTTGCTTGACTATCGCACCATTGTCTTGTGTTGTCATTGACCGGAACTTGTATATTGTGATTTGTTTACCATCTAGCCCGTACCGCTTTTGCTTAAATATTATAGGGCCTTTAGATGTTAGCTTCACAATGCATGCAATAATGCACATAGGAGCTAGAAGTAGCGATAAAATTAGAAAGCCTAAAACCAAATCTTCTATTCGCTTTAAAACATTGCTTGCGCCTTGAAATGGCGTGTCATATACACTTAACGCTTGAACAGAGCCAATACTCTGCCAACGGGCATTTAATAGGTTATACATGAAGAAATTAGGAATTATATAAACGCTTGCGGTTGTATCACTGCACTTCTCTAAAATATGCCTTATTCGCTTTTCTGCGTTCATAGGCAAAGCTATGTATATATAGTCCACTTCATTTCGCTTCGCTAATTCTATGGCGCTCTCAATTTTTCCATTGATTTGACTTTGAAACTCTTGTGCTAACCTCGATTCAGCGCGGTCGTCGAACAATCCGCTGAATCGAATGCCAAGCTGATCATTTTCAATAATTTGTTGGACGACATTGTATCCCAGTGTGGTTGCTCCGATAACGATAGCATTCCTTGAATTCATTCCGACCTTACGAAGTCTGAACAAAAGTTTTCTCATAACATATCGCCAAGAGAGTAAACTTAGAAAAGAACTAGCAAGCCATAGTAAAATTGCAGGTGAAGGAGTATCTATATACCCAGTAAAGAAAAAGCCAACGGTTAACGTGACCACCGCACTTATTGCCCACGTTATTGCAGCAGCTCTCAACATTTCGATTGTACGTTCACCTCGCCAAGAGCGATAAAGCTCTATTGCTTCAGCTGAGAGTTGAAAGAAAATTACGTATACCAAAGGAAGTAAAACGCTTAAGTTTCCAAACGGTACGTTATAAAAAGATGACGATAGATAATAGAGAATGGAGATAATGGAGAGGTCGACCATTCTATAAAGCGTTGAAAAGCCGCTTTGGTTTCGGACTAAAAGTCCCCCTTTCACCATTTTGTTAGAATCACTTGATGAATGCTTTTCAGAAGATTTGTTATTTTCCATATACTTCTCGGATTTTATACACCGTTAACCACGCAGTATAAAAAATTCGAATGTCCTTTGAATGTCAATCCTAGGCCAAACTCAAAATTTTTCAAATCTTGCGGTATTTTTTAACAAGAAGAAAGTAAAAGGTAAAAATTACTGGAAGTAACCTACTTTCATTAGTCAATTGTATACAATAGTAACTTCTTTAAACAGTTCAAAAGAGGCATATAACGACATGTATCGCAGTTACCGATAATTTCTTTTGACTTGTGAGTTGTCATAATGACATCATATTTACCTACTATTCTGGCATACTAATGGCATACATAGAACGCATGCCTCTTTTGCACTGTAGTGCTATTACAGTGATGAAGTTTATATCACTGAATTTACGACTTGTTTTTCGGTTTAAGCTAAAGAGTAACTTTTATCCGAACACTACAGCATTATTAACTCAGTAAGGAAAACTGAATGCGTAAAACGTATCTAGCTCTTATGCTACCTACAATGTTGGCAGCGACCAACGCTGTAGCCCAAGAAGCCGCAAGTGTTGAGTTGGGGTCATTTGACTTAGTTCCCTCTCTCCAATATAAATTTGGACACGATGATAACGTAACACGTTCTAGCTCAAATGAGATTAACAGTTGGTTCCACACAATTTCACCAGAAGCTATTTTACTGAACAATTATGGTGCAAATCAGGTACAGATTGGGTATAGATTAGAAAGTAAGGATTATTTTTCGAGTCAGATAGACAACTACACCGACCATTTTTTGAATGCCAGAATTGACCATGAATTCAATTCAAGAAATCGTTTACAGGCCGAAGCTAATTGGGAAGATGGTCACGACGACCGAGGAACACGTTTTTCTATCGGTAACGGGAGTGCACTTGACGAACCTGACCAATATAAAAGTTCTGGGCTTGAGGCCATATATTCGTATGGGGCACTAACTTCCCAATTCGGCCTAGACTTTATTTTTGATTATCAAACACTAGATTATGATATCGAAAGCGATGTATATCGTGCTAGGGATAGAGATACAACCACGTTTGGAGGAACGCTTAGATACGAAGTTGCCCCGTTAACGGAAGTAACTTTAGATTATACTCACAAAAATGTGGATTATGACTTTGCTTTAAACCCAGAAAACCCGCTAGATAGTACTGAAGATTTATTGTTACTAGGTGTGAATTGGGAGTCTACTGCTCAAACTTCAGGCTACGCTAAATTGGGTTATCGTGCTAAAGACTTTGATGCTCCGGGTAGAGATACTTTTAACGGTGTCGATTGGCAAGTCGGTGTTGTGTGGCAACCTGTTTCGTATACTAAGCTAGATTTAACAACGTTCAGTAATACCAACGAAACCAACGGTGAAGGCAACTTCATTAAAAGTAGAACCTATCGTGCTACTTGGTCTCATGATTGGTTAGAAAGGCTTACCACCCGCTTAACGACCTCTTTTGATCAAGACCGCTATGAGGGTGAAGAAGGCGTAACTACAAGAAGTGACGATACAATTAGAATTGGCGCAGGCCTTTCCTATCAATTTCGTCGTTGGATGCAGTTAAATCTTGACTACGTGAAAGACACGCGTAGCAGTAACCGTGATATCATTGACTACGATAGAGATTTAGTAAGCTTTACCGTCAAAGTAACTCTTTAATTCGGACACAAAAAGATGCAACGATTTGTAGTATTGTGCGCTCTGTTTATAAGCTTTTTTGCTCCCTCTGTGTTAGCGCAATCAAATAGTTTAGATCAATATCGACTTGGTTCCGGTGATGTAGTGAAAATTACCGTTTATGGTCAAGACGATCTTTCGTTAGAAACTCGCTTATCGGATGTGGGAATCATAAACTATCCATACCTTGGTGAGATAAAGCTAGTCGGCCTAACCCTACCTGAATTAGAGTCCTATATATACAATGGCCTTAAAGGCGACTATTTGGTAGAACCCTCTGTTTCGGTCTCAATTACGGATTATCGACCGTTTTTTATAAATGGCGAAGTCAAAAAGCCTGGCGGTTACCCTTATCAGCCTGGCTTGACCATAGATAAGGCAGCGGCACTTGCAGGCGGTTACACTGAACGCGCGTCAAAAACTAAAATATTTATCGTTCGAGATATAGACGGATCCTCAACCACTATTTCAGTAGACCGGTCTGGTATCGTATTACCAGGCGACATTGTAACTATTGAACAAAGCTTCTTTTAATTTACCACTTCGGAAGTACCCATGGCACCCAAAGGAACTGAACAACTAGAAGCTTCTCTATTTGGGGAAGATACTATTGATTTTGGCCAATACTGGCAGACGATTAGACGTTATCAATGGCGGATCATCAGCTTAGCTTTTGTCGTGACGATATTGGTAGCCATGATCGTTATGTCCATGACCCCGGTTTACCGTGCTTCGTCTTCTTTACTAATAGAAGCAGAAGAAGCAAAAGTCGTATCGATAGAAGAAATCTACGGCTTAAACTCGAACCGTAAAGAGTATTTTGAAACACAGTACGAAATACTTAAGTCACGACAAATAGCTGAAAAGGTAGTCGGCAAGTTAAACCTCGTCGAGCACCCTCTTTACAACGAAGAAGAGTCAAACAGCATCTCATCTTTTATTAAAGATATAAAATCTACTATCAAAGAAGCACTACCTTTTTTGCCTCAGACACCTAAAGTTGATCGCACAGAAGAAGAACTTTTATTTGCAAAGCGCAAAGCAGTTACTGACAAAGTAGTTATGGCTTTAACTATTTCGCCAGTGAAAAACACGCAAGTAGTGAAAATTACTTTTGAAAGTGAATCTCCGAAATTGGCAGCAACGATAGCAAACGCTTTTGCGGAGACATATATAGAAAATTATCTTGAATCTAAGTTTGCAATGACATCGAAAGCTACGACGTGGCTAAACGATAGCTTACTGGGACTTCGCGAAAAGCTCATTGCTTCAGAAAGTGCTTTGACTAACTTTTACGAAGAAAATCAAGTTGTAGATTTAGATGGCGTCGTAGGCTTGGCCAGTGAAGAGCTTCAAGACCTTAATAGCGAACTTGTGGCAGCAGAAAGCAGACTAAAGCAAAGTGCTATCATCTACGAACAAGTTAGACGTTACCAAGGCGATGTAGAAGAGTTGGCAAAACTACCTGAAGTATTGAACCACCCTTCTATCCAGTCTGTAAAACGCGCTGAGCTTGAAGCTGAAAGTAAAGTTTCTGAGTTGAGTAAAGTCTACGGGCCAAAGCACCAGCGTATGATTTCTGCCACAGCTGAGCTAAATTCTGTTCAAAAGAGCTTAAATAAACAAATTCAAGCTCTAATTTCAGGAATAACCAGCGAATACCAACAGCTACAGTCGCGAGTAGAAGGCCTCCGCCAAACGGTAAATTCGTCGAAACAAGATTATAGAAGATTAACAACTCTTGAATCAGAGCGCCGAAAACTGCAACGTGAAGTTGATATTAATCAGCAACTATATAACTCATTCTTCACTCGTTTAAAGGAAACTAGCGAGGTAGGTGGTTTTGAAACTGCGAATGCTAGAATATTAGATGAAGCACTTGCACCTACTATCCCAGCAAAACCGAAAAAAGGCCTAATCATTGCTGCAGCGTTTGTAGTTAGCCTTGGCATGGGTGTTTTTCTTGCACTAACGCTAGAAGCATTAAATCGCGGTATTCGCTCTGTAGAAGATGTAGAGAAAAAACTAGGTCAACGCATGCTAGGATTGATTCCGTGGCAAAAGCACAAGCGTAAAGAAGATCTTCCTCTTCGACAGTTTTTCGACAACAAGCATCACTCCTTTAGTGAAGCAATAAGGACTTTAAGAACAAGTTTACAACTGCTTCATTTGGATAGCTCTCAAAAAGTGTTCATGGTGACGTCTAGCGAACCAAAAGAAGGTAAAACTACTGTTTCTATAAATCTAGCTTTTGCTATGGGGCAGTTAGGTAAAGTGCTTTTAATCGAGGCCGACCTTCGCCGTCCCACAATTGCGAAGCAATTTGGATTCCCTGGTTTTCAACCAGGCCTAGCAAACCTAATTTCGGGTACGCATACGCTAGACGAATGTTTGGTTAATGACGTTAACTCTGGAATAGATATTATTTGTTCTGGTACCATCCCCCCTACCCCTCAAGAACTTCTGGCTTCACATCGCTTCAGGGATCTTATATCTGAGTTTAGGGCAACCTACGATCACATAATCATTGATACCGCGCCAACGCAGGCTGTAAGTGATGCCATGGTAGTATCTAACTGTTGTGATACACTGCTTTATGTTGTTAAAGCAGACAGCACAAGTGATAAACTTATCAATAGCGGTTTAACCCGTTTCATGCAAGCTGGAAAAAGAGTGGATGGCGTAGTGTTAAATCAAGTCGATATGAAAAAAGCGTCTAAATCTTATGACTATGTTGGATTTTACGACCGTTACGGTTATCAATCCGATACCGCTGAGGAGCAATCTAAAACTTGATCGATTTACACTGTCATTTACTTCCAGGTATTGATGATGGAGCCGCCGATATGGCGGCTTCAATCGCTCTAGCTGAAGATGCTGTAGACAAGGGTGTAACCCATATTGTGTGTACACCACATATACATAGTGGTTATTTCGACAACGACTTGAGCACCATCGCAAAGGTGCACGCAGACTTCTCCGCCGCACTTATTGAGCATAACATTCCGCTTAAATCTCACTACGCTGCGGAATGTCGTATATCACCAGAACTTCTACCAATGTTTGCAAATAAAGCCCTTCCTTATATAGGCGAATGGAACGGCAAAGACGTTGTTCTTTTAGAACTTCCGCACAGCCATATCCCAGCCGGGACTGATCGCCTTATCGGTTGGTTTCTACGCAACAACGTTCAACCTATGATTGCTCACCCTGAACGTAACAGAGACATCATTGCAGATTACAACAAAGCATTATGGCTAAAAGGTAAAGGGGTTCTTTTCCAATTAACTGCAGGTGTACTAACAGGAACCTTTTCAGATGCAGCAATGCAGACGGGGTTTAAAATGCTTGAGGACAACTTGGTAGATATCATAGCATCTGACGCTCACAGTTTAAAACGCCGCCCAGTGGAAATGGATAAAGCCTATAACGTGGTATCGCAGAGCTTTGGTGAGCAGCTATCTAAAACCTTGTTTGTTACCACACCTTGGAGAATCGCTAGCAAATGGTTTCAATGAACCAAAAAGCTAAAGTAACTAAATACTTAGTTATTGCTATGGTAACTCTAGTCTTATTTTCATTCATTAACGCGTCATTCAACCAATTGCGTGCAGCGTTGCACTACTACAAAGCAAACAACCTGTTAACGCAGTGGAGAGAAAGTGAGAAGATCAATAGTCAAGGTGACTATATTCTTGCAAAAGAAACTGCACAAAAAGCAGTTGAGCTTTCTAATAACAACCCACTGTACCTAGACGTATTGGCCGATATTTACCAGTGGGGATTGTACCAAAAGCTAGAATCAGACCCCGTTAACGTTACTAAAAAGGCCATGCAGCTTTACAAGCTATCTATACAAAATCGACCAAGTTGGCCAGTTACGTGGGCCAATATGGCTGTTTTAAAGTGGAGAAATGGTGAGTTCGACGAAAACTTTAAGTTTTATTTATCACAAGCTGATAAGTTCGGAAAAAGCCAGCCAGAGGTGCATTTGCTGTTTACAGAATTAGGGCTTGCTGCATATCAAGCACGACACCCTTTATACACTCAATATAAGCAAACGATAAAACATCGAATCTACAATGCAATACTTTCACCTCAATCACGAGATAAAGCACTATCTCTCATTGAGAAATATGAACAGAGACGCATAATCTGTAGATGGCTTACTAAAGAAAACAATGGATATGTGCTTAGACTAGCTAAGTGTTGATCCAATCCCACAACCCCAGAGAGAAACCTTCAAATAAGTTGATGCCTAGCGCTGATTTAAGTACATATAAAACCAAAAGCCCTATCAGCACAGACAGCGTTAAAAATAACGATAAAATTCCTGCCTGCACCAACTGTGACATTCTTTCTTCTCTTCTACTAAGCTCTCGCTTGTTCTTTCCCGCCAAGAATACATAATAGTAACGGTGTTTTAAGCCTTTCACCGTTCCTCGTAAATCTACTGGGTGACTACCCCATTGCCGTGAAGCAACTGCTGTTTTTAAGTAAGTCAGTTGCTTTTCTGTAAAAGATTTTTTTACGTCATCGGGCATTGCATTTAGCAAGTTCCTTATTACTGGATCGTCCTCTATTCGCCCTTTGAATTTTAAAGCCATAGATGTCCCTCGGCAGTGTGACGTTTAGACCTTCGTCTTCGACTTTCTTTTTTTACCTTAGTGCAAAGCAATGACAGTGCTAATATCGTCGTAAAGTAAGTCGCATTTGCTGGCGCCTGAAGTGGAAAATCCACGGTCATATGAATTGCTGCGCTCAAAATAGCCATAGTGCACCCAAAAGCGACGCCCCTCATTATCGAATCTGCGCGCACCCGCATGGCTCGTATTGCAAAATATAGGCACATAGTGACAAGGGCAAATAACAGTGCAGAAGCAGGTATCCCTGCCTCTATCGCAAATTGCAAATAGTCGTTGTGGGCATGGTCGTAAAAAAGCCGAATATTCTCGCTTTGGTAACTGGGAAATATGCCGTAAAAACTGCCCATACCTGAGCCCGTTACAGCAAAGTCACCGAGTAATGGCAATGCATCTCTCACTACTTCGTCACGGCTTTCCTGCTCTAAACTGGTAGCCACTAACCTTTCTTGAACTTTATCCAAACCAAACCAGGCGCTTAATATAAAAATATCGATAACAAACATACTGATAATTAAAAACGTTAGGCCTCTGGTCTTGTTTTTAATCAAATACAGTCCAAGCAAACCAGTGATCGTCATAGCAATGAAAAAAGAGCTATTTCCCATACGAGAACGAGACATAACCAAAGCTATAACCATAATAGCAAGGCATACCCTCACTAATGCTTTACCATTTAAAAGTGTAGTCAAAATACTGCGAAGCCTGGCTCTGTTCGTTGGCAGGCTTCGCGTTTCCAAAGTACTAACTAGATAACCCACACTCATCGACAAGCAAAGCACTAAAAAATTTGCGTAATGATTGCGATAGACAAATGTCCCAGTAGCGATGTTCTTCACTGGCAAGTCAAATACCAAGCTTCTAGATAAACCTGACAATGCTTCAAAGCTGCCATAGGTAGCCTGCCAAACTCCAGCCAGTAAAAAACACAGCATGACTTGTTTCGCTCTACTGGGCGTTGTTATTAATAACAAACAGCTAATAAAAACGCATAGGTAACTGGCAGACTTCAGTAAACTGGTTTTAGTTTGTGTTGAGTCCACTGATATGGTCATGCCATAACCAACTTCTGCAGACTTAAATAGTGCATAACTATTGGGTGACACTAATTCTATTACTGATACGGGAAGTGCTAGTTGCTGCACCCATACCCATACTACGAAAATACTAAACAGTATTATTGGTATTCTAAAAGGCTTTAACCGCTCTAAAACGGTTTCTTTATGAATCCAAATCAAACTAACGAGCATAAAGAAACTATAAATTTCCATTAAAGACCACGCCCAAGGGCGATTGGACCCAAGTGGCAATGGAAGCCAAAACAGAAAAACTAAGAAACTATAGAAGATTATTCGCTCCGCTGCGACGAAGTGATGATGTGTACTCAAGTTAAGTTCCAATAGTGCGAGTATAGAGGAGAAATACTAATAAAATTGAGTAATAATGCCAGATGAACTCGATAAAAAACAAACCCCGCGTGCGCGGGGTGTTTTACTATTAGTTAGTAGAGGCCGTAGTATCACCACCACCAGCGCCACCAGCGCCAACACCAGCGCCTAGTGGAGCAGGAACGGCTGTAATGTCTCCGCCTGCCGCAGTTTCAGTACTTACGTCTGCAGGGTTAGCTCCGGCAAGCAAGGCTAATGCAATGGCATCTTCCTGCGTAATCTCACCTGTTAAAACAGCTGCAGCTAAAATTTCACTGGCTTGCTCTGGAAAGAAGGTAACCGCAACTGTAACAACATCACCAGCATTCGCTGGTAGTTCTTCGATTGAAGCGAAAGTAGCTTCGAATATTTCAGAACCGCCAATCAAAGCATTAAAAAAAGCATAACTGGCTTCCGTGTAAGTCGAAAGCATCTCTTTTTGCGAAGTAGTTAGCGTCTCACTTTCACTTGCAGCAAGTGCAGCTAATGAAGTCTTTGTGGCTTCGCTTCCCTCGACGCCCCCGTCCATTAACTTTTCGATTTCTTGAATAACTTTGTATCCCGGTGCGCTCGCGGCATCAATTAATACTGCCGATGCTCTTAAATCTTGCTGTCCGGTTTCCTGAGATTGAGCCATGCTTGCGAACATCAATGAAGAACAAACAAGAGAACAAACCCAAATAATTCTGCGCATGGCAACTCCAAAATTTATGACATAATACTAATACAATTAGTTTACGCTGTTAACAGGTTAAAATATAGTGTCTTAAAGGCTAACTGTGCCTAAACCCCTCGCTTCAAGACCACACTTCAGGCTTTCCGAAATAGTACCCTTGAACATAATCCACGAATAAACCATGCAAGCATCGCGCCTCATCTTTATCTTCCACTAACTCAGCTATCACTTCAATATTGAGACCATGAGCAATACTCACTAAGCTACTGACAAAGAACTGATTTTCTTCCACTGAATTGATATGACGAGTGAAACTTCCATCTAATTTTATATAATCTGGTCGAATCTGTCTTATGTGAGCAAAGGCTGATATCGAACTACCAAAGCGCTCTATCGTTATTTTACAATCTATCTCTCGCAGTTTATTTGCAAAAAATACACAATTTTTAAAGCATCGGTGAAGTGAGTGCTCGTGAATCTCTACTATCACATTTTTAGATTTGCCTCTTACCTGTTTCAAGATATCAACAAGCTCATCTACATTGTCCAGACTACTAAGTGAAGCCGTTGATATATTTATAGAAATACTCTTATACTCGCTACTCTCTGGTGATTTACTTAACAGAGAAACAATTTTTCTTAGTATTGCCTTATCGAGCTCTCCTGATACTAATAGCTTTTCAGATTCTGGTATTAACTGAGCCATTGGCAGGTAATTCTCACCAGTACTATTTATAAATCGGGCTAAACATTCGGACACAAGAGTATCATTGTCAAAATTCTTTACAGGTTGAAGAAGAATATCAATCGCGTCTTCGTTAATGATACGTTTAAGTTGCTCACGCCAGCTTTGGTGGCTTTGTTGAACTGTAATATTACTCGCTAACTGCCACCCATTGGGAAAAGTAGAAGCAGAGGTTAATGCAGAATCAGCTTGTTCCAGCAACAGGGCCTTTTGAGTATCAGCGCCAAAATGTGCTACTCCCATGTGGGCATATCCGTTTTTAAACATGTCTGAGTTATTTGCCTTAAATTGCTCCGATAAGCCTTCGAGTACACTCAGACAATCTTCATCACTCATATCTTCCAACAAAATTGCGAAGTCGGCACCACGAGATCTAAACAACTCACCTTTCCGCTGCGTAGCAGTGAGCAAAATTTTGCTCACATTTTTAATGTACTCGTCAGCAATAGCTGCCCCTTCCAACTCGTTAACATGCGCTAAACTTGAGAGCCTAACAAGAACTAAAAAGCCCGCTGCTGGCTCGTCTTCTGTTTTAGTGAAAATGCGCGCCAACTTATTATCTAAGGCTTGTTTATTTCCTAATTGAGTCAGCGGGTCAAGATAGGCCTTCTTGTAATAGGCTTGCGCCTGGGCCGTCAACTCATTGTATTGCTTTGAAAGAACACCCGCCATTTTGTTAAATGCCTTAACCAGTAAGCCTAGTTCTTTCGTTTTCGGCTCATACTCAATAGGATTAAAGTCGCGATTAGCTATACGTTCGGCAGCTCTTATCACAACCTTTAATGGGTTTGTGATAAGTTTAAGTAAAATGGCGAGCAACAAAGTTCCTATTACGAAAAGCACCAGTGTTAGTACAAAAGTGCGTTTCGCATTGCTCCATAACTGTGCATAGCCAAGACCAGGATGGCTCTTAACTGTTAATTCGCCAGCCATTACCCAGCCCGAATTAATCTCTGTTTTAGTTATTGGTGGAGAAATAGGAAATAGTTGCATAAACCATTCGGGAACCACCTCAGGCTTCGGAGGATTAACCTTTTTAAGCAATGAATTGCCATCTAAATCTTGGAGTTCGATACTCTCATAATAACCACGGTCGAAAATAGCATTAACCATGGTATCAACTACCGGCAGCCCGCCCTCCATACCAACGTACGGTGAGATAGACAAACCTAAAGATGTCGCCGTGTCTTGAGCATGAGATGACAATTGATCGCTTATATACGAGCGCGTGCTATTTACATTTATCCAAACTGTACCTAAAAACACCAATACTAGTACTGATAAAAAACCTAAACCAAATTGTCGACTTAAAGACATTCTCAATCCTAAATTTTAAAAGCCCGTTTCCATTCGAGTGGTCAGGTCTTCCCATAAACTATGGTTTGGGCTATTTTTTATTTGTTTTCCTCGTCCTTGAGCTTTAGCAAGCCAAAGACCATCACCGTTGAAGCTGTAAATGGGTACAAGATCGCGCCGTTGGGAGGCTGGTAATATACGCGGGTTAATGTTGTCTAATACAATAGGCACAGCATTGGGTTTAGGAAAGTAAGCCAAAACCATGTGCGCTTGATTTAACCTAAGCGCATTTACATACATAAACCGCATTTTTTCTTCGGGTACTCCTAGTGCCCTTAAGCTAAAATATTTAGCAATGGTGAAATCTTCACAATCGCCACCGTTAGAAGCTAAAAATTCAACCGGTGTTGCCCAGTAATCAGATTTGTTCCAATGCTGACTATCGTCAACGAAGGGGAGTTCGTTAAAAAAGCGATTTATTTCATAAAGCTTTTCATCTTCATCCAGCTGTTTTGCGCTGTTTAATACTCTTTGCCAGCTTGCAACTCGTTCTTTCGCTTTGCTGCCGTAAACCTCATCAATTCGCTGATACAGCAACTCGGAAAACACAAGCTCACCGTCTGCTAAAATTCTAGAGCAAACTATGGCTAGCACAGAGACAACTATAATCCGTACCCAAACATTAATACTTCGCCGAAACTTATTCACTTACCAGCCATTAGATGAATTTGCCTAGCCATTATAAATAAAAACACACTGAAAGAGCAGGAAACTTCTTAACTTATAATTTAACAGCCTTTTCCAAAAGATACATCATTGCATCACTAGGCTTATACATTTATTGTTGGAGGAAGAAATATAATAAGACCTACCTCCCGTGCAAGGCATTGTTTGTTAAAGCAAGTGTCTTTTGCATGGCACGATAAATGTATAAAACCAGAGTAATCTGATAAAATCACAAAATTGTCATTCTTAGCGAATAACATCCCAAAAACGGAAAATAAGTACAGCAGGTGCCGAAAGCAATGAAAATGGAAGAAGTTGTTTTTACGAACGTGGGCGGACTAAAAACGGCTTGCCTAAGCAGAAAACAGTTAGTTGATTTAATCGTAGAGCGTATTAAAAGCGATACACTTGGCGACGAAAAGCCATCACCGTTAACAATATTTGACTCAAATGGCCAAGGCATTTCAATTGCTAATAGCGATCCTGTATTTATGCGGTTACTGGAAAGCGCCGACATTATTCATGCCGATGGACAAAGTGTTGTAGCGTTTTCAAAGTGGTTTACTGACAAACCAATTCCAGAACGCACGGCGACGACAGATACAATACACGATATTCCTCAACTCTCATCAGAAAATATAAGACATTACCTTTTAGGTGGCCAGCAAAGCATTGTTGAAAAGTGCGCAGGTATTCTACAACAGCGTTATTCAAACTTTCACATTGCTGGCACCCACCATGGCTATTTCGACAAAAGTAACGAAGCAGAAGTAATTGCAGCAATTAACGCTGCAAACGTAGACGTACTGTGGGTTGGTTTAGGCAAACCCAAAGAGCAGGAGTTTGTGGTAAGAAACAAGAATAAACTTAACGTTGCAGTTATTATTACTTGTGGCGGTTGCTACAACTATATTACCGGCGACTATAAACGAGCCCCTGAATTTATGCAGCGAATCGGGTTTGAGTGGTTACATCGTGCTTTAACCGAGCCTCGCAAGTTTTTGTGGCGCTATATCACAACCAATCCCCATTCTATTTATTGTGCTTGGAAGCACAGAATGAAACAACAGGCATAGCTGTAGCCATGGAAAAATACAAAGTACTGTTTATCCATAAGTTCTTTACCACTGGAGGTGGTGTAGAGCGAGTACATAAGAACCTATCTCAAGCATTGAGTGATGAGGGTGTTACCTCTATTTTTTACGTACACGATGTAACTGGCGAGAGCAAAGAAGGTTTTAGTCAACTACAAGATTCTTTTACAGCATTCGCGGCAGACAGCAATAACGGTTTTAAACAGAAACTGAGCTACCTTTACAGCTTAATAAAGCGAAAGGAAATTAACGTCATTATTGCTGCAACAGAAACGGCTAATATTTTAGCATTCTTATGTAAATTGCGTTTTCCAAAGTTAAAAGTTATCTATACCAGGCACTGTGCATTTGACGTTAGTGACCAAAAACTAGCTCCATGGGCTATTAAGGCGCTGTATTCTTTGTACAGCCTTTCCAATGGAAAAATCATCGCCGTATCAGAAAGTCTTAAACAGCAAATTAAAGACGCTGTTGTTTTTGGTAAGAATAAAGTGAGTTTTATTCCTAATGCTGTACTTCAACCGAGCATCGAAAAGTTATCCAATGAAAGCCCACAAAGCCCCCTGCCCGAACGGTATTTTTGTGGCGTAGGGCGGCTGGTAGAACAAAAAGGTTTTGATCTTCTTTTAGAAGCCTATTCTAAAGCACGCTTGAAAGATGCCTCGTTGCCGGAACTGGTAATAGTAGGAGCAGGTGAAGACCTTGACGCATTGAAGAAACAAGCTGCTAGTTTAGGTATTAACAAAGTAGTTCATTTTACGGGTTTTACAACCAACCCTTATTGCATAATAAAGCGCGCCGAAGCCTTTGTATTATCTTCAAGGCATGAAGGCATGCCCACCGTGTTAGTTGAGGCGATGTCTTTAAATACCCCAGTAATTGCTTTTGACTGCCCAACAGGCCCTAGCGAACTTATTACGTCTGACGAAACCGGTGCTTTAGTAAAAGCGTTAGACACGGATGCTCTGGCTCACGCACTATGCAATTATAGTTCGCTTAAATCGAAACAAATTAGCGACAAAGTAAAACACTTTTCATATAAATACGTTGCAAACGCTTACATTGCACAATTTGGATAAGTCATGGCAAAAATATGTATAGTTCTTCATGACCTTAGAGGCGGTGGTGCAGAAAAAATGATGGTTAGATTAGCTAACCAAATGATAGAAGACGGTGATCATGTAGATATGATACTGATCACTGAGGGCGGTAGTAATAAGCCATACCTTAGCGAAGAGGTTAACTTAATTGAATTGCGTTGTGAAAGAACGCTAAATGCATTTGGCCCGCTTCGTTTTGCGTTAAAGCGCTGCCAGCCAGATGGTATCTTAGCGGCGTTAACACACATAAATGTTATTACCGCTATAACATGTGCTTCATTAGGCTGGCTTAAAAAATTAAGTGTAAGCGAAAGAAATGCTTTTTCATTGGATAAAAAAGTAAACTCTGACAAGGTAATGAAGGCAACCTATTTCCTAGCGCCCTATATTTATCGCCTGTTGCCTAACCCAGTGATTGCTGTCTCAAAAGGTGTAGCACAAGACTTAATAGATACCACTGTGGTTCGTGCAAAAGACGTTGTGACGGCCCCAAACCCTGTAATAACGAAAGAGACCGAATTGGCCGCACAGCAACCTCCAAAGCACCCGTGGTTAATCGATAAAAGCATGCCCACGGTTATAGCGGTAGGAAGGCTAAGCTATCAGAAAGGTTTTGATATGCTGCTAGATGCGTTTTCCGACGTTCAAAGAAATATACCTAGTCGTCTAATAATATTTGGCGAAGGTGAGTTACGCGAAGAATTAGAACAACAAGTGAGCGACTTGGGTTTAACCGATAACGTCTCTTTGCCCGGCTATTCAGACAATATAATAGCCGAAATGAAAGCTGCCGACTTGTATGTACTATCTTCAAGATTTGAAGGTAGCCCCAATGCGATTGTAGAGGCGATGTCGGTGGGTACACAGGTTGTTGCTTTTGATTGCCCTCATGGAGCGCGCGAGATTTTGCAAGATGGTCAGGTTGCGCCTTTAATTGAGTATTTAAATATTAAACAACTAGCCAAAGAGACAGAATTTTCACTTAATAAACTTGTTAAGAGTAAGGAACTAAGAGCGCATGCCTTAAACACATTTTCTAGTCTGGTTTCAGCTACAGTGTATAAGGGCTTCATACTTAAGAGCCAGTCAAAATGAAAATAAAGTCTGATAGTTTTAAGCGATTATTCTTGTTTTTATCTTTCTTTTATTATTTAGGACTTTTGTCCTTTACTAGTGGAATGTTTGGAGAAAAGGGGGACGATGTATTTTCAGCAAACGCTTCTGGCTCACTCGCTAATCAAATAATAGGTATTCTGCTATTATTGATGAGCTTAGTGCTATTATTAAAGCTTAAAATTTGTAGCCTTGCTTCATTTAGACGCCAAACGTTGTTTTGGAGTTTGATTGTTTTTTGGTTCACGTTGTCGATATATTGGTCTTACGCTCCTTCAGTTTCATTTAGACGCTTAATCGCTTTTATAATCATTATTGTAACTGCATTTTGTTTAGTTCAAATGTTTACACCGCACTCGCTGCTATCGGCTCTGGTCTTAACAGTGGCATTTGCAGGTGTCCTTGGCTTAATTCAAGCAATAATAAACCCGAGCTCAGCATTCATCTCCGAGGGAATTCGAGCTGGTGCTTTTTCAGGTATTTACTTCGACAAAAACGCCGGTGCCAGAATAAATGCTTACGCATTGATAATAGGTATCGGATTAAGACTCTACAGAAGTAAATTAGGTGCTTTTTCGTTGTTAGTTATTGCCGTTTGCCTCCTTATGTCAAGATCCGCTACTGGGTTAGTAATGGTCACATTAGGAGGCGGTTTGATGTTCCTTTTTAAATACTTTAGTACTTACAGTCCACGAAAGAATCTTAATCGTCTTTTTATAATTATATTTATCTTAGTTGCCTCCACTACATTAGTTTTATATTTATATAATTATTTACTAGAATTCATGGGAAGAGATCCAAATCTAACTAATAGAACAATTATTTGGGAATTAATGGATGTTTACATAGAAGCCGAGTTTATGAAAGGCTATGGATTTGGAGCTTTTTGGGCTAGCAGTGCAGTAGCTGACTTCCTTGACCGCTGGGGCTTTATAGGAAATGCACATAGTGGTTACTATGAAGCTTTTCTTCACGGAGGCTTAATTGGATTTACCCTCGTAATTATTATGTTAATTCATAGTTTATACTCTCTAGGAAAAAACTTTTTAAGTGGACACGGAGATATTGCAATAACAGCTATTCTTTTTGCAATAGTTATCAATCAAATAATCGTGAATTATGTTGGATTTATAATTATTAATCACAACAGTTTTGACATGTTCTTTTTCTTAATTGCATATTTTACTGCCACTAGAATCAATCAAGCTGGTCTTCGAAAAAATTAAGTGCTTATCAAAAATCATAGCGGTTATTGCCCTAATGGAAATTCATTGACAATTTAACGCTATATAATAGCCTTTCAACACTTTCGAATTGGTACAGCTATTGCTTGAGATATTCACTGAAGGGAGGCGGAAGTTTCATTAGAAGTTTCCTTAAATTCCAGAAGTAGAGTGTCTTTAATAGAAATCTCATCACAACAACTTGTGATGCCTGAGATCAGAGGAAAGGTTATGTCTAATATCGGCTTCGTTCTTTTAACTCACGGTCACCCAGAGCAAGCACTTCGTTTAATGAACACCCTAAACAAAGTCTATAACTTTCCTCCAATAGCGTGGCATCATGACTTTTCAAAATCTGAATTTCCTGTAAACAGATGCACTTCAAATGTTGAATTTGTTAATCCTCATGTAAAAACATCATGGGGTACCTATAGCTTAGTAGAAGCAAAGCTAAAAGCTCTTAAGCTTTTATATAGGTCAGAAACGCCTTCCTTTTATAGTACTTTAAGCGGTGCGGACTACCCCATTAAACAAGCACATACGGTCTTAAAAGACTTAGAAACAGCAAATTGTGATGTCCATATTCGACACGCCCTAATTGATTACCAACATTTATATAAAACCTGGCATCATCAATATTACAAAAGGTATTGTTCAATTAATTTGCTCTTCAAAAGAACAAACAAAAAGGGTTTTAAGGTAGTAAGCCAGTTACCACTAATCAAGCACCCAGCGTTAACCCAGTACTTTACCCCCTTCAACAAGAAAATTAAGTGTTGGGGTGGTGAGTTTTGGTACACAGGCTCGAAGAAGTCGGCTCAATTCATATTAGATCATGTTGCCGAAGATCCATATGGGTTAGTTAAGCATTACAGGAAAGTAAAAATTCCTGACGAATCTCTATTCCAAACTATTTTCAAAAATAGTGATTCTTTAATTTGCTCTAATGACAGTAAACGATATATCGATTGGTCAGCGGGCCAGCCACACCCTAAAACGCTGACTTTAGACGATTATACTAAAATACTTGAATCTAATGCTCATTTTGCCAGAAAATTTGATACCAGTGAAAGTTCCATCTGTTTACTTGACAAAGTAGACAGTTTGATTTTAGGAATTTAGGTATACTTAGTGTTTATCATTTAGTAAAAGCTTAAATCTTTCATGTATTCGTCCAAAAACGACGTAATAGATAGCGATATGTAGTGAAATTGCAACAATGCCAACTGAGAATACGAGAAAGAAAGACAATTCGTAGTTTAGAAATAATAAATGTACTAAGCTCGCAACTAGTGATGTAGTACCCAGTGTTTTTACAAGGTCAATTGCTAGGTTACGGTGAGAAAAAGAGATCAACTTTTTCGCAGAATAGTACCTTATGACTATTGTTGCCATTACGTCTATAAAAATAATACCCGCGACTCCCATTAGACCAAAATGCTGAATAGCATAATATGCTACGGATAGCGTTGCTGTAATTCTGAAGATATCTGCTTTTAATCCAATATTTGACTTACCAAATGCGGCTTGCAAAGGTTGAGCAAACAGCTCTAACGATTGCAACGCTACAATAAAAGAAAACAGCACGAAAAAAGGTACCGAGCCAGACCATTTCTCTCCAAAAATATCAACAACTATTTGTCCCCCGAAGAGTCCGATATAAACAAAGCTGGGGCAAAGTATTAAAAATGTCGCGGTAGTTAAATTTTGGAACAACAAAGAAAGTGATTGTGGCCGATTTACTCTTGCCGCGAAAACTGGTAACGAATAAGAATTAACTGCCGTCTTTATCGCCTGTTTTGGTAAATCAACCAAACGGCGAGCAAAAGAATAGTAACCGACGGTAGAGGAAGATGTAGTTATAGACAACAACAATATAAGCCCTCTATCAAACAAGCCGGTTAGTAATTGTCTAACGCCAATAGACATTCCTTCCTGTCCAAGCGATTTCAAATCGTTTACTGAAGGGGGAACTTTAAGAAATGATGTATCTGTTTTCATTAAAATTAGAAACGCTGTAAGATTCATCACCGTTAACTGAATAATTAAAGACCACTCACCTGCGCCCATTGCAGCTGAAATTATCGCTGTTAATGCTCCTACCACCTTGCCCCATAGGGTTCTTAACGCTAAAGTTTTAAACTCTCTTTTGCACCGATAAGAGGCGATAAAAGGTCTGGACTGTACGCTCACGGTAACTGATATTGACGAAAAAAGAAGCATAGCCCAAATATTGCTCTTTTCGTCTAGAACAAAGTAAACAAGCGATAAAAATAACGTGGATACTAGAGCAATTGCACCGCCAACCCAGAAAACACTACTAAGTTCCGATTTCGAGTTGCAATTCCTTTTAACTAATGGGTTTTCAAATACAGCATTGTAGAAAGAGCCAACCATTTCACAAAGAACGATTACAATGGCCCCCAATCCAAGCTCCAAAGGGGTGAGGAAATATGCAAACGAAAAGAACGAGCATGCAGATAGTAATATTAAGCCAAACTTCTCAAAAAAGAGCCAGAATATGTTTATTAGTCTAGTTTTATTCATAGTCTATCTAAAATTACCCGCTACTTTTTTAAGTGAAAAAAAGCTAATATTATTGAACTAAGTGTTTTCGCTCGCAACTTTTCAAAAAAGCTTGCTTTCTTTTTTTTGAATTTGTTTTCGCAAATTGCGTAATCAAATTCAAAAAAATCTTCTTTGTAAATATTTTTAACAATTTCAATAGTAACATCATCAATATAAATCTGTTCAGAATTGGAACTATTGGAACGTTGCACTTCTTCTTGAAGCTTCCTGTCTTCGAAAAACTGGGGGTAATATTTGAAAACTTCTTCCAACCCATCTTCTACTTTAAAAATTTTAGTTTTCGGGCCTAAGAACTCAGTTTGAGGCCTAATGTGGTTAGAAAAAATATATTTATTTTTTTCAAAAGACTTTTGGATAAATAGAGAAAAAGTCAGTAAATCAATGTACCTAAACTTTTTATCCACTCTTTTTCTATAAGAATATTCGCTAATAAACCTAGCTAAGGGATGACGAACAATAGCAAATGATTCATTCGATAATTCCGTTATGCCTAATCGCTGTAATAACTCGTAATGAAAATGTTGTGGCGGACAAGGCAGTTCATTTTTAAACTCAAAATTGAAGGCTATATTGACATTCTTTTTTATCTTCGATTTAAGGCTTGTACCAGCGGTTTTAGGTATGTGAATGAATAATAGCTTTCTTTCACTTGGCTCTATCAATAAAGGCATTTTGGTTCCTGAGTTTTCAATTCGACCTTGTAGTAAAAATAGTCAAATTAACAAATAGGTAACATTAAAAACTTTAATAATGTCAGATCAGCAATGCTTAAATGATAACTTTGTTAGCCGATTACATCCACATGATTTTTTGTTTATTAAATTAAGGGCTTTATGATAATTTAAGTGGTGAAAAGAAAAAACAAAACGAGAGCTCTCAATGATAAGTCATAAACATCAATGTATTTTCATACATATCCCAAAATGTGCCGGTACAAGCTTCGAAAACGTTTTAGGACATTTTGACGGTCACCACGGTAGAGAAGGGCAAGACCACCGAAGTATCAGAATGATACAAGAGCCATACAGTTTCGTAGATGTTTTAAGCAATGTTGAAAACCTCAAAGACTACTTACGTAGACAGAGAGAGCGCTTTAGAACACATGCCAACCCTAACAACAATTTCACTTTATCCTCAGATGAATATAAGCGGTACTATAAATTTACTATAGTAAGAAACCCTTGGTTGAGAGCTCATTCTTGGTATCGGAATGCTATGCGCGATAAAATTCACCAACAGAATTATGGATACCCGTCAGCTATCAGTTTTACAGATTTTATGAAAAAGTATGCGGGGCATGGATATCTTCGGCCTCAGACTTATTGGCTCAAACAATATAATGGAAAGATTGAACTGGATTTTATAGGAAAGTTTGAAGCATTGGACAGTGCTTATAGAACGGTAATGCAGGAATTAAACATAGACGGAATAAAAGAGTTACCCCATAAAATAGAAGGTAAAAAGTCCAATAAATCAGACGACTTTACTGATGAAGTTATAGACTTTATTGCGCAGTTTTATGAGGAAGAAATTCAGCTTTTCAATTACTCATTTGACTACACTGAGATAGCATAGGCATAATTATGGCCGAAATCAAAGAGCTTTTAAAAACAGCGCTTATCTTTCCCTTACGTGAAAAGGTTTTCAATCTTAACAACAAAATGGGCAGGTATAAAAATGTCTTGTGGCTGATAGGGGACGGTAGGAGCGGCACTACATGGATAGCATCTGTAATCAATGCAGATCGGAAAGCACGAGAATTATTTGAGCCATACCATCCATTAGTTCTTGAAAATTTCGATTTGCCCCCTTACTTGTATTCTTCAACTGATACAAATAATGACGCTGTATTAAACGCATATAATGACATATTTTCTGGTCACTTAGCTCATAGAAGAATAGATTTCGATAATAGAAAGCTTTTTTATAAAGGCCTCATAGTTAAAGATATTTTTATCAATTTGTCTGCTTCTATCCTTTATAAAAACTTCCCATTTGTTAAGCCCGTTTTATTGATAAGAAACCCATTTGCTGTTGTCTATTCAAAATTGCAGAAAAAGCATTGGTTCTGGCCATCAGATTTAGATGTATATTTAAAAAACTCATCTCTCCTCAATAGATTGAATGTAGATATTATTAGCCTTATAGAGCATGCTAAACAAAGAAATAATTTTGTTGAGATTCAATTTATACATTGGGCATTAGGAAATTGTATTCTTTTAGAAGATTTCTCTGCCAATAATCTTCACCTAATTTTTTATGAAAATATAAAAACATCTCCAGATAAAGAGTTAGCTAAGCTAAGGGCTTACCTCGGAAGTAATTTTGATTTTGTAGCTAAATCCACTAATAAGGCTGTTTACAATAAATCGAGTCGAGTCGTAGGAAAAAATAAAGATCGTACTGATCACAAAAACACATACGATTATTGGGAACAACTTTACTCCAATGAAGAGTTTGAGTTAGGTGTGAATGTACTGAAAGTATTCGGATGGTTTGAAGCGTATTTACCTAACGGAGAGCCTGATCCTAATTTCTTTAAAAGCTTGGGATTCAACATAAAAAATGCCCTATAACAGGGCATTTTTTGAATATAGACTCTTATTAGAATTTAAGTCTTTTGCGCGATATTAATAGCGACGTGAATCCTAACACCATTAATAGAATTGTTCCTGGAGCACTCACCGCGTTCGAAACGTTTCCGCTGCCTAATTGTAAGTTGCTTACGACAAGAGGTTCATCTAGGCTAAACAAACTTGAGTAGCTAGCAGAACTAAACTCTCCATCACTGAAACTTACGAACTTGATTCCATCGACGTTGCTAGCATTGAAAAATGACGGAACAAACGACCAGTCAAAATCCCCTAATCCGCTGTAAATGAAACCATCGCTTTTATTAGAACCATACTTAAACTTAATTCCTGCGCTATTAACACTCTCATCTGGGTCGTCTAAAAACAACATAGAACCGGCAGTCGCTGTATAGTCGAAGACAACCTGCCCTTTACTGCCACCTTGCGGACTGCTAATAGTTGAAAAAATTGCAAGTTCGCCGCCTAACTCTGCGAGAAACATTACGATTGTATCGGCTTCTTCTAGCCCTGTATTCGAGGACCATTGAAAAGCATTATCGTAATCGTAAAACTCCTCGAATGAAGTAAAGTCCCCATTTAAATCCAATGCTTCAATAGCATTACCGTTCCAAGACATAAAACCTGCTTGCGCATTAAAAGAAGAAACTAAAAGTCCCAACATAGAAGTTGCTGCAATAACAATACTGCGAAATTTCATAATAATCCCCATAAGAATCCTGATAAAGATAATGCAAAATATGAGCCAGAATAAAAATTCATTTAATTTACAGTTAGTTGCACCTTTCACCTTGTTAGTATACAAAGTTTACATTTAGTTGGCTGGCGGAACTGTAAAATTTGCTGACACGGGCAGTCTAATAAACTTTTTTTAGTGCTGAAGGAACAATGCCTATTATAGCCTTTTGGTTTTCAGTTAGGTGAGTAAAATTTGGAATAGACATTGGTAATGATATTGGTAGTTGATAATGACTTACTCCCGATACAATGTCATCAACAACTTCATAATTCAATAATTCCGGAAATTCGAAGTTCACTGTAATTATAGCATTACTTACCGGATAACCAGTTTTAGTGTTAAACATAAAATTATTGATATATTTTGAAGAAGGGTAGTTATTAGGGTCATGGATACTATAGCCCATTATTTCTCTAAAGATGTCGTGAACCATAATGTTATTTTGCGCATGTACCCAATAAGTACTATCTCCTGCAAAGCCTGCAGGTGCTATCCCATTTGCCCCTGTAATGATAAGGTTGTCAAAAATGTTCACAATACCACCCGGCTTTGAAAATAAGCCTCCTAACTTAATAGCGCCCCAGTGTTTCTGCCTTTCGTCCCCAAGATTATGAATATAATTATTGAAAATATAACTCGGGCCTAGCATATTGGGTATTGCACTTACTCCGCAATACCCCTGCTCTACCTCATTATTATAAAAGAGTACGTTACTTTGACCACCATCTAATTCAATAATATCATCATTAGCATATGCGAGATAATTGTCATGGATTGCTGAATCTCTAACAAAGCCCCCCCACACCCTTCCATTTGCTCTGCTTTCAATGACATCATTAAAACGAACTTCATTTGTACCAGCAAAATGGTTGTTTCTAATAATGTACTGCCCGGCAAATTCTTGTGTAGGATGCGTTGCTAAAATTATCATTGCGGATGGACCTTTAGGATGACCATACCCCCAATGATTTGCTTTTGCGTTCGGGGAATGAATTTTGCAGTTTTCGACGACAACTCTTCCTGTACGCCTCAGCGCTATCCCGCCATCATAGTTTATTGGATATTTTGATGCTTCGTTTTCATAACCAATCCCTTCCCTGACATTGTTCGCACTCCTACCCCATCGGGATACGTCACAGCCCTTTATCCAAATATCATGTGCATAATTACCATAGATCCCGTGTAACCGGCCTCCTTCAACCGTAATATTTTCGAACATGACATACTGCGTATTACCAACATTTATTGCATAATCATCATTATCACCCGCTATGATTTTTGTATTACTATCACCAACTATTTTGGCCCAACCATCTCGAGTCCCCTCAATACCTAAAGTTCCTAGATCAAGCATCCCACCATTGTAAATATCACTTAACTTGTACACTTTATCGGGGTCTACCGGCGGCGTGTTTTGCCTAGTCGCAAAGCGATACCTATTTACTTCGGTCCCAGAAGATTCGTTAATTTCAGTCACTTGAATTTCATACTCTGTATTCGGACTAAGATGCACAATACTACCCGACAGCGCACTACGAATTGGCTCCCAATAAAGCGCTCCCCCATTATTCCATTGCTCTTCGCCAACTTTTCGAAATTGGACCTGTGCACTATCATCTTCTTGCTTGTTGAAAAGTGTAATACTTGTGGAATTGATCAAAGGTACCAAAAGGTATTCTTGGCCTGATGCTGTAAATTGCGAAATGCTATCTGGCGATAAACCGCTTTTTAACGCCGCTGTAAAAATTGCATTCTCGTCGATTTGCGACTCAAGTCGCAACTCTTCTAATATTGTTGTTTTTGCCTGTGGAAACAACGCTAATGCAATTTCGATATATTCTGAAGTTCTCTCGGGCTGCTCACTCGATAGCGATAAAATAGTATCTTTGACAGAAGCGTTTTGAAAACCAAAAAGTATTCGCGACGTTTCGGTAATATTTTCCCTAAATATAGCTTCTTTGATTACGCCCTCATTTTTTAGTGTCAAAAGCTTGGTTTCGATGCTCTGTAATGAAGCATCCGAACGAGAGACCAGCTTAGCATGACGCGCCAAAGCAGAATTATTTGCGTGGTATTGGTTAGAAACACTTGTGCAGCCTGCTGCCAGAAGGTAAATCACAACAAACGTAAAAAGGAAAGATATCCGACACATGTTAAGCCCCTAGGTTTTAGAAAATATTGCTGTTTGTACGGACTGAAAAAATTGTAAACCCTTTGAAAGCGTAGTTCCTTATACAAAAAGTTCAATAAGTCGAATTATCAAAATGTAAGGCTAGTAAATCATCAAAGCTCAATAAATTAGAAAAATTTTCTAATCAATTAGATAATTCATATTAGCTTGAACGATTTAGGGCGAGTCACTAAAAAGCCTAGAAAACTAACATTACTAGATATCCTGAACGCAAATATGCAAAAAAGAATAGATAGTATCGTTCCTAAGAGAATCGTAAACGCGGGGTCGTTTCCAAACCCTAAGAAGCTAGATACTTTTCTGCTACCAGCCGCTGGTAAAAAGTGAATTAAATAGATATACAAGCTATAGCCGCCAAGTATGGTAAAAATTTCGCCCAATCGGCGATTGCTGAGCCTGTATGCCAGCGTTAGTATTACACATGCGCCCAAAGCTGCAAGGGGATAGTACAAGGCTTCTTTCAACCATTGCCCATGGTTCAATATTAAAATTGAAATAGCTATGTACAATGAAGAACAAATTAACGGTGTTAAAGCTGATGAATTTTCAACCCAGTTCCTTACCTGTACTGAGCCATATATACCAACCAAAAAAAACGGATAAAACTTAAGTAAAGCCGCTATGAAATAGGGAAGGAACTCGTTACCCTTGGCGATTGAAAATATCGAAAGCGAAAGTGAGCAAAAAAATTGAGCGAAGAAACTAAAATGTCGAGAAACTCTAGCAATGATAAATGCAAACATCAGCGCATATATAAACCATAAAGTAAAAGATGGACTCCATAAAAAGTAAAATACTTCATATATATCAACTTGGTTGTTCGTATATTTACCCAAGGCTACTCTGCATAGAACGCTGATAGTGTTCCATAGAATATAGAAATATAAAAAATGAATTACCTTACTATCTATGAATTTTCTTCTTCCACCAAATATCGATTTTTTAGCATAGAATCCAGCTACCAAAAAAAACAGTGGCATTCTTATCGGTGTGGTCAACATATAAATATCGACAACCCAGTCGGGAATCCCAATTGCGTTTTTAACACCTACGAAAACGTGATGAAACACAACTAATGAGATTGTGAATCCTTTCACTGCGTCAACCCAAGTTTCTCTTGCTTTATTATTCGCCGCTGTTTTCAATCTATTTCCTGTTAGAACTAGTATGCATTCTTACCCACAAACCCCTTGAATACCGTCATTAAAACGATCTTAAAATCAAGCCATAGCGACCAATTTTTAATGTATTCGAGGTCGTACTGAACGCGCATTTTCATTTTATCTACGGTATCCGTTTCACCGCGCCAGCCGTTAATTTGTGCCCATCCAGTAATACCAGGTTTAATACGGTGGCGTAGCATATAATACTCTACTTTCTTCCGATACATTTCATTATGTGCGACGGCATGTGGCCTTGGCCCTACTACCGACATACTGCCCTGCAGCACGTTTATAAACTGTGGTAACTCATCCAACGATGTTCTACGTAAAAATGCTCCTACAGGTGTTATACGAGCGTCGTTTTTGCTGGCCTGAGTCACTTTATCTCCGTCCTCAGTAACCGTCATGCTTCTAAACTTCCACACTTTTATTTTCTTGCCGTCCATACCATAGCGGTTTTGCTTAAATATAATAGGGCCTTTAGAAGTTAGTTTAACAGCCGCCGCTATAACAAGCATTGGCAGTGCAATTATGGTAAGTATGATACTTGCTAAAATGATGTCTTCTACACGTTTAAGAAAGTTCATTGCGCCCTTCATTGGCGAGTCGAATACACTTACGGTTTGCAGTTCCCCTACGTTACAGATTCTTGAATGAAGAAGATTGTACACAAAGAAATTTGGTACAAGGTGAACTTGCGCTTGCGTATCGCCAAGAACCTGCAGAATCTTTTCAATGCGTTTGTTTGCTGTCATAGGAAGCGTTATGAAAATTGTATCGACTTTACCGGTTAGCACATCGTGATAAACCTGATCGATTGTTCCCAGTGACTGAAGACCTTCAGGTACTAAAGTTCTATCGGTGTCTCTATCGTCATACACTCCAACAACGTTATAGCCAGCTTCTGGCGTTCTTCTAATTTCGTTTGTTAACTCTAAGCCTGTTTCATTTGCGCCTATAATGCCAACGTACCTGGTATTTCTGCCATTTCGACGTACAGCAAATAGAAAGTATCTAAGGGCTACACGCCAGGTACAAGACACTAGCCAACTTGACGCAAACCACAAGGCTATAGCTAGCCTGGAATAATCTTCTGATGACTTTGAAATAAACATCCAGCCTACGACCGCTGCCATCATCAGCAAATGGCTTATACTGGCTACAAATAAAATTTCTTTCATAGATCCCGCGCGCCATGAACGGTAAAGCCACAACATCTCAGCACTGAACAAATACGCTAGGCATGCAATAAGGCTTATAAGGTAGTATTGCTGTGATACAACAACCCCGTACACTTCGGCGGAAATAAGCAAACATAGTTGAATGGCTAACAGATCAAAAAACCTATAGAGAACTGCAAACTGATTCACATTATTTCGAACAAAGCCTTTCTTACCCATTAGAGAATCCTTGATAGCAAAACGAGACAAAAGTGAAATTAAAGACAAAGCCAAGAAGATCTATGCAAAATACGCGCCTTATACTAAAGAATAAATAATTTTATTCACACCAAGATGGCTAGAAGTCGCAGAAGCTGTTACAGCGCGGATACATTTAATTTACATTCATTTTTATCGATGATTTTACGATGCAGTGAATTTGACAAGACCAGTTTATAGAAGAAAATTATTACCGTTCTATTACGCAGCACTTAAAGCTTCGAATTTAAGTTTTTTTTACTGAAGCTGTTTTTTCAAAATCTAAAACTCTTTGTTAAAAAATACTGTCGGCAAGTAAAAGTCAAAAAAAAACCAGAAAGGTCAATTTGCAAAGCAATATGAAGAAAAAACGTTCAAACCAAACATTTATATTACAAAGAGTTCACAATGACGATTGCGCGTTGCCTTTTCCTGAAGTTTATAAAAGTTTCTAAATATGACACTGCAAAATATATTGACACTTTTACCCAAAACTTGTGATTCACAAAAGGGTTATTAAAGGGCAAAGGGGCTAACTTGGTGCAATCGATTTTTGTGGCGCACTGTTGTAAAAGAAGTTCATTAAATGTTTTTGTTGACGATTAGCTTTAGTCTAGCGATTCTAAAAAAGATATATAGAAATGGCCTTATTGACAGAAAGAAGGAAGCGTATGAAAGCAATAATATTGGCAGGAGGTCGCGGCACAAGAATAAGTGAACAATCGGATATCAAGCCCAAGCCAATGATTGATATTGGTGGGATGCCCATTCTATGGCACATTCTAAAGATGTACTCAGCTCATGGAATAAACGAATTCATAATCTGCTGCGGATACAAGAGTTATATTATCAAAGAATATTTTGCAAACTATTTTTTGCATATGTCTGATGTAACATTTGATATTGCTAGCAACTCGATGGAAGTACATCGAGGGCGCGCAGAGGATTGGAAAGTTACTCTAGTCGATACAGGTGAAAATTCAATGACAGGAGGTCGACTAAAGCGAGTTCAAAAATATATCAATAATGATGAAGCTTTTTGTTTCACTTATGGTGACGGGGTTTCTGACCTAAATATCACAGAGACAATAAACTTTCATAAAGCGCATGGTAAATTGGCAACGGTTACAGCAGTGCAACCCCCGGGACGTTTCGGTGCACTTGATGTGACTTGCTCAAATAACGTTACTCAATTTCAAGAAAAACCCGTCGGAGATGGCTCGTTCATCAATGGTGGATTTTTTGTGTTGCACCCTAACGTTATTGACCTTATCGATGGAGACGATTGTGTATGGGAGAAAAATCCCCTTCAGTCCCTAGCCCAATCTAATCAATTAATGGCATTTCAGCATAGTGGTTTTTGGCACCCAATGGATACAATGCGAGATAATATCAAGCTAAATGCACTTTGGGATTCCGGAGAGGCACCATGGAAGACTTGGAGAGACTAGATGAGTATCGAAGTATTTAGCGGTAAAAGAGTGTTAATTACCGGCCACACTGGATTTAAAGGCACTTGGTTAACCGCTTGGTTGCATTCAGTCGGAGCGAAAATATGTGGAATTTCTAAAGACATCCCTACCTCACCTTCAATGTTTGGAATACTTAACTTAGAGAAAGACATTGAACATCACCTATTCGATATATGTGAATCTGAACGCTTAAATGAGGTTGTTAGAACGTTCAATCCCGATTTTATATTTCACTTAGCTGCTCAAGCATTGGTCTCCGTATCATATGAAGATCCTATAGACACGATAAAAACTAACGTCCTAGGAACAGCAAGTATTTTACAATGCTTAACTGAATTTCAAGGCAATTGCACGGCTATTATCATTACATCAGACAAGTGCTATGAGAACGTAGAGTGGGAGTGGGGATATAAAGAAACAGATAGGCTTGGTGGAAAAGACATTTACAGCGGTTCTAAAGGGGCCGCAGAGATTATATTACACGCCTACATTGAATCGTTCTTGAAGAATAAGACAAATATAAAAATAGCTAGCGCCCGGGCAGGTAACGTTATAGGCGGTGGGGATTGGGCAAAAGACAGAATCGTACCTGATTGCATTAAAAGTTGGCTAAACAATGTGCCAGTTACAATTCGATGCCCAGATGCCACCCGACCGTGGCAACATGTGTTAGAACCTTTGAGCGGCTACCTGGCATTAGCAGTTGCTTTATCAGAATGCACACAAAGCCCATCTAAATTGAATCATCAAGCTTTTAATTTCGGTCCTAAAAATGAACAAAACAAAACTGTGCTTGAACTCATCAGCGAACTCGCAAATCGATGGGGTATTGAGGACCAAAGCGATGCCTTTTCAATAGTTGAAAGAACTCCATTTCATGAAGCAGGGTTACTTAAACTGAATTGCGACAAAGCTATGTTTCACCTTAGCTGGCAACCCAATTTAGAGTATGAAGAATGTATAGACTTTGTAAGCGATTGGTACGTAGAGCATTATCAAAAAGAAAGTAACATGAGAGATTTTACATTGCTGCAAATTATGCGTTATCAAGAGTATGCAAATAAGAGAGCAATAGCATGGGCGCAAAAATAAAAGATTTAGATTATCAAGAACTTAATCATCAACTTAAAGAATGGGTTTTTATTTCCTCAGAAAAAATTATTGAAAATGAAAAAGGAAATATTAGGCACATTGTAAAAGCCTCAAATACCGCTTTTACAACATTTGGTGAAGCGTATTTTACAGAGATTAACTTCAACGAACGCAAAGGGTGGAAAAAACATCTTAAGATGACTCTTAACCTCATTACTTGTTACGGTGAAGTTTTATTTTACTTTGTTCATCCACAGAGTGGTGAAATATTCAAAATAATGATTTCATCAAAAAATAACATAAGGCTAACGGTAAGGCCGGGAATTTGGTTTTGTTTTGAGGGTGTCGGCATTAACTCCAACCTAGTGCTTAACATCGCTTCAATTGCCCACAACCCATCTGAATCGGAAAACCGACCATTAGACTTCTATTTTGGGAAACAAGAATGAACGTTTATCTTTCAGGGGCAAACGGCCTTTTAGGCAGCTCGTTCAGCCAAAACGCTTATAAATACGGACATGAAGTTTTTACCTTGAAACAAGAAGAATACAACTATAACGCATCTTTAAGTGACCTAAAATCGAGGTTAAGCAACTACACTGATGCTGTATTCATTCATTGTGCAGCGAATACTAACATGGACGAATGTGAGAGCTTTCCTGATATTTGCCTAAGAGATAATGTTTTAAATACTACTCGTTTAGCCCATACATGTCGGTTATTGAATATCCCTTTTATTTTCATTAGCAGTACAGGTGTATATGGCGAGCATGGCAATAGTCCCTACTACGAAAACGACTTAACGATGCCAACGAACGTGCATCATATGAGTAAATTGTCGGGAGAAAAAGAAGCTCTAGCCAACAATGACAACACACTTATTTTAAGGACTGGTTGGCTTTTCGGCGGGAGTATATCCGCGAATAGAAACTTTGTAGCTAAAAGAATCCAAGAAGCTAACAATCTAAAGGATAAGGTAATGTATAGTGATCCCTTCCAAAAGGGTAATCCAACATACGTAGATGACTTGGTAGCAATGACCTTTGAACTCATCAGAGAAAAGGCAGTAGGTATTTTCAACGCAGTTAACTCGGGAACTGCAACTAGATTCGAGTACGTAAAAGAAATCATGCGGATTTATGACGAAACGATAACTGTACTGCCTACCGAGAAGAAATTTGATAGAAAAGTGAAGGTTTCTCATAACGAAGCAGCAGTGAATGACAAAATTCAAATGTTTACTACCTCACCTATCCCCCACTGGAAAGTAAGCTTGTTTAATTACATTAATGACAATAGAGAAGCATGGACAGAGATCTAAACACTACGATAGTTGCAGGATTACCTATTGTTACTTCATCAAGACAAGAGTTTGTCAAATTTATTGAAGAAGTATGTACGGGAACAAATAAACCTAGCTCACCTTTTATCGTATTCGAAGCGAATGGTCATGGTATTAGCATGAGCATTCTAGATAAAAATTTTTTATTCCTATTGAGCCAAGCATCCGCAATAGTTGCTGATGGACAAAGTGTTGTAATTGGTTCAAAGCTTTTTTCTCCTTCGACAATATCAGAGCGTATGGCGATAACGGATTTGATTACCGACATTCCCACTCTTAGCGATAAACCATTGAAACACTTCCTACTAGGGGGAGACGACCGCGTTGCCGCAGACTGCGGCGACATTTTACAGAAGCGATATGCTAACTTTTTACTTAGTGGCACACACAAAGGTCATTTCACGGCAGCGGATAGCAAACGAATAATTTCCTATATAAACGACAATAATCCCGATGTTTTATGGGTTGGATTAGGTAAACCAACAGAACAGCAGTGGGTAATTGAAAATCGACATGAGATACATGCCAAGGTAATCATAACATGTGGTGGTTGCTTCAATTACGTCACAGGAGCTTATGGTAGAGCTCCAAAATGGATGCAAAGTCTCGGTCTAGAATGGCTTTTCAGGCTAGCTGAGAATCCTAAAAAATTGTTTTGGCGGTACATGACAACAAACCCACTTGCACTATATGCTATGGTCTTTTTCAGACGTTCACGTTTTTAATGAAACTAATCGCCTCCTGGTTAAATTGTTCAAATACAGAAGTTTTCGCAAAACTCGATAATCCATAATAATAGCACAATAACAAATTGATAATTTCTAGAGCATGGTGCTTCACAGCATGCTTACTCTCATCCAACCAGACTGCTTACCCCACTTTAAGAGATCACTAAAAATTTTTGGCAAAGCTTCAAATGCTCGGCAATGAGGAGAGGCATTAGGGGCCTTAAAAAAACAGATCTTAGTTAAAGAGTAACTAAGATTTGTGTATTTCAGCCATAGATGTGTATTATTTGTACAGCAAGCTATTCACTATCATACAATTATCACTAAGGTAATAACTAGAATTAGGTCAGTTTAAGGAAGAACGATGAGAATTAGGTTTTCTAAAGAGATATCTGAATTAGAAGAAAGAGAAATCAAATATATTTGGCAAAAACCCGACATCTACGAGGGATTAAAAACTGACGATATATGGTTAATTTATGGCAGAAAAGGAAGCGGTAAGTCCACAATTGTTGACTACTTAGAAAAACAAAATCACGATAGAAAAGTAGTAATTATAAGGCCTGAAGAAGACGATATTTTCAAGGAGGCCATGACTACAATATTAGCAGATCTATCCATCAACGCCATTGAGGACGAGCGACTGATTGAGGAAGGAGTAATATCTACTCTTGAATTTTTGTTTTTGACAAAGGCTGCCGATGCAATCCTTCCAAACATAGAAAGAAAGTTCTTGCCGCCGGGTTCTGATATAGAAAAAATGTATAGTTTTTTCGTGGCTAATCACATGAATCGAGGCTCTATAATTAGCCGCGCTATTGATATAGTTTGTGAGATTAGTGACTCAGAGAAAATGAGTATCATTCCTAACTTCGCTAGACTACTCAACAAGAAAGTGGGTAGCGTAACTTTTAAAGAATTCAAGCAAGCTCTTTATGGGCACTTGAAAAGCGAAGATACGAAGTTACTTATATGTCTTGATGATATCGACGGAATTGGCTTCTCTTTTTCACCATCTGATAGACTTTTTGTAGACTCAATTATTGCTTTAGGTGCTAGAAGTAATATTGCTACAGCTAAAAACAAAAGAAACTTGTCCTACCTAATCGCTATTCCAAGTGAAGTTTTCTTTCACTCAAGGTTATATGGCGAAGACTGGGTAGATACCAAAACCGAATGCTTATCTTGGGTCGGAGGGCAATCTCTTGTAGAGTTAGTTAACAAGAGAATTGCGGTTGAATTTAACATCAAGAAAAAACAGCCCCGCTATGATGGTGATATTTATTCAATCGAATCAGCAAATACTTGGGCATCCCTTTTCCCTCCGAGAGTCTATAATAAGTTGGGCGGTACAGAGCCCACATTTTCCTATATTCTTAGACACACGTTTTACACTCCCAGACATCTTTTAACTATAATAGATGATTTACTTAAAGACATTGAAGTAAATGAAAAAAAGCTATCGACCATAAAAAGTTATTATGATGAGCAAGATTGGTCACGCCATTTTCAAACAATAATAGAAAACTTCACTTTACAATCAGAGAAGGTTTTTAGCGACACTTTTTCCAAACTATATGATGGGTTCGAAGAGTTACTGGAAAAATTCCAATCCAGGCCGAACATTTGGATGCGTGAAATGCTACTCGCATATTTTAGAGAAAATGAAATATTTGTAGTAAGAAAAGACGATAAGGAAATAATCCAAGGCGAGTCATTAGTATATTTACTTCAGCGCTTGGGCATGCTGGGGTTAGCAGTACGGAAAGTAACATCTGATAGACCCCCTTATGCTTATAACTTGCGATTTAGCTTTATGGAGAAACAAGCGAGTAGAAAACCTTGGGAAATAGCTGTTATTTGCCCTTTATTCTACGATGCTCACAATATACTTCCATTTAATAACAACCCAGTCATTCCACATGAACCATTAATGCTAGGTAGCCAGGATTTTCAGAGACTATCTAGCTACAATCATAAGAACAACGTTTTTTTGCACAAAGGACGGTCTTTTAATCGTTAATCTACCTTATATCTGAATAGGCTTCGCTCGGCATTTTGCCCAACACTTTTGAAGTGCAAAAGTGTTACCAGAGAGCAAGGGGAGCAACTTGTTGCAACTAAACTTTTAGTTTAATGCAAATATTGATAAAGGTCGCCCTTAGCCTAAAATGACTAGGCTTTGGTATAGCGGCTTAAAATCAAAGCCACTGTGTTTTTTGCTAAGCTCTTCTTATCGTTATCGCTGAGGGAATCTTCAATTTTGAACAGCTGAGGCCAAAAGCACTGCCCTTTTACTAAGCTATCAATTTCATCGACAACCCGATCCAAGTCGTCAAACGCGAGTTTATTGTCGGCTTTGGCATCCTTTAACCAGCGGTGCATAGCCGTCTCTTGGGCTTTTAATTGCGCAACTTCATCTTTTAGTTTTTCCGGCTCGTAGAAGAAGTGGCCAATCGCAACCCGAGCTAAATCGAGGTGTGATTCACTCACCATAAACTCAATGTCTTGCAAAATAAGGTCTTCTAGCTGCTCGTCTAGCGGAATCGTAGCATCGTACTTTTTATTAATATTTAAAATAGCCGTTTGCCACTGCTGCGTAACCAAATGCATCACCAGCTCTTCTTTTGTAGAAAAGTGATTGTACACAGTGCGCTTTGACACATTTGCCAGTTCAGCCAGCTTATCCATGCTTGTGCCGTTAACGCCAAACTCTTGGAATGCCTGTGTTGCCGCCTGAATAATGGCTTCGCGTTTGATATCGCTACGCGTACGTGTGTTGCCTACCATATGGAAATTCTCAAAATTAGTTATCCGCTACATTAACCCGATCATTTTACACCGAACAGTTTACTTTTCAATGTGACCGCACTAAAATGCACTCACCAGTTTACTTTAGGTAATGACTATCTTTGCTGCCGTTGTGCATACCATCACTACCTGAGTTTACACATCTATACTTTAATTACCCTGACTATGGATTACATACACCTATGTCCATGATGCGATTCTCTCACATTTTATTTTTAAGCGTTTTATCGGTTTCCACTTTAAGTGCATGTTCTTCCGAAGAGCCTGCCGAGCAACAAGCAAACGTTGCACCTCGTTATGTCAAACTCGCTACGGTTAGCAACATTCCAGATTTTGACGAATTCACCTTCCCTGCCGTTGTATCGGCAGTGAAAACCGTCGATTTAAGCTTTGAAGTTTCAGGCCGCCTTATCCAGACTGACTTGGTGACAGGCAGTGATATCAATAAAGGCAAGTTACTGGCCACTATTGACCGTAAACCATTCGAAAGACGCGTGGACGAGTCTACGACACGACTTGATCAGGCCAAACGAGAGCTTGATAGAATTGAGAAAATGTTCGCTCAAAAGCTAGTTGCACAGAGCTCTCTGGATACTGCAAAAACATCTTACGAACTAGCGGTTATCGACTTAAAAAATGCAGAGCAAGATTTGAGCTACACACAGCTATATGCTCCTTTTGATGCAAAAGTATCTCAACGACTTGTTGAAAATAACAGTTTTGTTGCAGCAGGAACGCCGATTGCTCGCCTGCAAGATGTGTCTAAAATATACTTCAACATAAATGTTCCTGAGCGCTTACTTACTGCCAATATTGGCCGTGGGATAAAACAAGCCAGCGCCACATTAGCCACCAATCGCAGCCAGTGGTACCCGGTGAACTATGTAGAGCACTCTACTCAACCCGACCCTGTGTCGCAAACTTATGAAGTGGTGTTTGCCATGGAGCCTCGCGAAGAACTACCGTTAACGCCAGGCGCCCGCGCAGTGGTAAAAGTCAGCCTACAAGGTAGCCTTTATCCAGAAGGCTTTGTTGTGCCTGTAAGATCACTTGTGGGTAACAAGGACTCTGGCTTTGCCGTATGGGTATACAACGAAGAAACGAATGCAGTAACAAAGCGAGCTGTAAATGTTAAGCATATTGAAAATGAACTAGCAATTATCGAAGGTAAAAGCCAAGGTGAAATCACTCTTGGCCAGCAAGTGGTTGCTGCTGGAGCAACACAAATGCGTGCAGACATGAAAGTACTTCCTTACCAAGGAGAGAAGTAATTTATGGATATCGCACGCTATTCAATTGATAAGCCCGTCAACATTTGGCTAATGGTAGTCATCCTGCTTTTAGGCGGCATTTTGGCTATGAGCAAAATTGGTCGCTTAGAAGACCCTGCGTTTACCATCAAACAGGTAAAGGTATACACCAACTATCTTGGAGCCAGTGCTGAAAAGGTAGAACGTGAAGTCACTGAACGCTTGGAAATTGCCATTCAGCAAATGCCGCAGTTAAAGGAAGTGACGTCAGTTTCATCGCCGGGCCTTTCCGAAATTACCGTTGAAGTTAAGAGTACTTACGACAGTAACCTCTTACCACAGATATGGGATGAGTTGAGAAAGCGACTTCGCGACACCGCAAGCTCGTTGCCAACGGGTGCACAAAACCCAGTGGTATTTGATGATTTCGGTGACGTTTACGGGCTTTATTACGCGTTAAGTGCACCTGATTTCGATACCCGGGAGCTTCGAGAATTCGCCCGAATTATTCGACGTGACCTGCTTACTACAGAAGGCGTTGCCAAGGTAAATGTAACTGGCGTTCAAAAAGAACAGATAGTAGCCTATATCAACCCTTATCAACTCGCGGGCTTAGGCATTTCATTTCCTGATCTCGCCTCTCTTTTTGAAGACAACCTGCGCCCGTTCAACGGCGGTCGTATTAAAGTTGACGAAAAAAATGTGCGCCTAATTGTAGAGCGCGCGCCAGACAGACTAGAAGAAATATCTAATCTGTCAGTGGTAGTGCCTGGCACAAACCGTTCCCTTCGGGTTGCTGATATTGCCACGCTAAAGTTAGAGCCTGCCGACATACAGCCCGTTCATGTACGCTACAACGGCGAAGAAGCACTTACGCTTTCAGTATCAGCGTTGACCGACGTTAACATTGTTGATGTGGGCGAGCGTGTTAACGCAAAAGTAGAAAAGCTGCTTCAAGAACTGCCTGTCGGTATTACGCTTACGCCTATTTACGATCAGGCCTCAGTCGTCGACGAATCGGTTACTGGCTTTATAAATAACCTCGTTATGTCGGTGGCGGTTGTTACCTTAACGCTATGTTTGTTCATGGGATGGCGCTCAGGCGTGGTAGTTGGCTCTGTGCTTCTTGTCACCGTACTTGGTACTATTCTAATCATGTGGCTTATGGATATTCAGCTTCAAAGGATATCACTTGGTGCCATGGTTATCGCCATGGGTATGCTGGTAGATAACGCTATCGTAGTTGCTGAGGGGATGATGCTGCGCATGGCCACCGGCTCAACAGCCAAAGAATCAGCCAGCTTTATTGTTAAGCGAACGCAGTGGCCTTTACTTGGCGCAACCGTTATCGGTATTGCGGCTTTTTCAGGCATAGGCCTTTCAAACGATGCTACAGGCGAGTTTCTTTATTCGTTGTTTGCCGTAGTGTTGGTTTCCCTCATGATAAGTTGGGTATTAGCGGTAACCTTGGTGCCCGTGCTTGGCGCGTATTTTTACCGCAAAGGTATTGGGCAAACCACAGGTAACGAACTCTCTGCATCGCAACGCTGGTTTAAGCGTGCACTTTTAGGCGCACTTAAGCTTCGTTGGGTAACCATTGGTGCACTGTTTGTTATTACTATCGTGGCTTATGGAAGTTTTGGCATGGTAAAACAAGGCTTCTTCCCTCCGTCAAACGCGCCGCTGTTCTTTGTGCATTATTGGGGGCCGCAAGATAGAGATATACGTGCCACCGAAGTCATTGCAAAAGAAGCTGAAGCTCGTATTTTGGGAATGGAAAACGTCACGGCTGTAACCACCTTTATAGGGCAAGGCGCCGATCGTTTCACCCTCACTTATGCACCTAAAAGTGCTAACGAAAACTATGCCTTTTTCATGGTTCGTGCGAATGAACTTGATAATATTCCGGCTATTCAAAGCGCGCTTGCGAGTAAGCTTACCGACCTGGACTTCGACGCTAGCTTTTATATGGAGCGCATGCAGTTTGGCCCTGGCTCTGGTGCAAAACTTGAGGCCCGTTTTTCAGGCCCAGATACTGAAATACTTCGCGAACTGGCGGATGAAGCCAAAGCACTGCTTTTTGCTGACGGACAAGTGAAAGACGTTCGACATAACTGGCGTGAAAAAGGCTTTGCCATTAATACGCAATTTGACAACTACAACGCAGGGATTGCTGGCGTTTCGCATAGTGACTTTAGCCAGACCATACAGTATGCAAGTAGCGGCGTTCAGCTAGGTACGGTGCAAGACGGTGATTATGCTTACAACATTATTGCAAAGATGGGTAAGGCTGAAGATACCGAGCTTCAATCAATACGTGAATCACAAGTATGGTCTACGCAACAGCGCCAGTATGTGCCTTTCACGCAGGTATCTCAGGGCTTGGAGTTGATGACCGAAGAAATGCGTATTCACCGTCGCGACCGCGTTCGCACCATTACGGTAGAAGCTGAGCCGGGTGACGATGAAACTGCAGCCAAAGCGTTAGCGAGAATCCGCCCACTTATTGAAGACATAGAACTTCCAGCTGGATATTCATTAGAATGGGGCGGCGAATTTGAAAGCTCTAGCGATGCACAAAAAGCGCTGGGCGCGGGCTTGCCTGCTGGCTTCCTAGTCATGTTTATTATCTCAGTATTGCTATTCGGTCATGCTCGTCAGCCACTGATTATCTGGCTTGTAGTACCTATGGCTATTGTTGGTGTAGTCTCTGGTCTATTAGGTACCGATATGCCGTTTGGCTTTATGTCGCTACTCGGCTTCTTAAGCTTGTTTGGCATGCTTATTAAGAACGCTATTGTACTTATTGAAGAAATTGACCTTCAGATAGAAGAAGGCTTAGCCATTCGCCAAGCGATTGTTGACGCTACGATCAGCCGTGTACGCCCTGTTTCACTGGCGGCGGTAACGACCATTTTAGGTATGGCGCCGCTGCTGTTCGACGCCTTCTTTGCCGATATGGCAGTGACCATTATGGGTGGCCTGGCCTTTGCGACGGTACTTACACTTATCGCTGTGCCCGTACTCTACAGTTTGCTGTTTAAAGTCAGCTACCGCAAAAGCTAACGCTTTAAAACTAACGGTCTCTTTACCGCAATTTATAAACGCAGGTAGAGAGACCACTCCCCTTTCAAGCGGTGTTCACTATTAATAACATACGAGTACCGACCTAACGCTTTGCCTCTACCCTACTTTGCATAAACTTCATCACATCGCGCCACGACACCATTCCTACTGGATGCCTTTTCGTGTCGATAATAGGAATGCAGGAAATTTTATGGGTATTAAAAAGCTCAATAGCCGAATAAACAGAGTCACTTGGGTTAAGTGTAATGACTTCACGAGTCATGATTTGGTGCGCTTTTTTATCCAATGTAGCGCGATCAAGCTTTCGTTCGCTTAGGGTATCTACAAAAGGACTAATCGATTTCATCAAGTCTCTGTCAGATATAATCCCCTGCAGCTTATTGTCATGCACGACGACCAAATGATGAAACCCCGTAGCAGCAAAGAGCTCGCGCAATGACTGTAAACTGTCATCCATGTGCACGCTAACCACCCGCGTAGACATAATTTTAGCAATGCTCATTAATACTCCTCGTTAATTCCAGTGCTTGGGCTTTAATTTAGTTATAGCAAGCACACGACAATTGTACTCAACACGGGTTTAAACATAGCGATACCTGATGAGGCGTTCACATGTTACGTGTATGGGTTTTCTCCCATTGAAACGGCCACACAGAACAAGCGTAAATCCAGCTCTAGTTGATGATAATCTGGCTCCATGTAGCAGCAAAGTTTATAGAAGGCTTTGTTGTGGTCTTTTTCTTTAAAGTGCGCCAGTTCATGTACTACAAGGGCTTTTAACAAGGCCTCTGGGGCATAGAGTAAATCGTTATTAATGGCCAAATCGTGTTTGCGCGTTTTACCCTGCATACGGTAAGTATGCGTACCTAGCGCGTTAGTTATCATATCACCTTGCTTTTTAAACGCGGCGCGCCCAAACGGTGGCGCATTTTTTAAGTATCGCTTTTTTAATTCCGTCGCGTACTGATACAGCAATTTGTCGGTGGTTATATCATGGGCCTCTGGGTATTTTTTTAGTAAATAACGCTGTAGCCGATTGCTGGAAATGAGCTGTAAGGCTTGCTCCACAATAGTTGAAGGGTAGCCGTTAAAATACCGAGCATATTCATTCACGTTTTTTCTCCTTTACGTCAGGAATTATAAAGCAAATTGGAGCCGTAGACAGTGAAAGCCGCTTACAAACATTTCTGTTGAAAATAAAAAACAGCGGTAACAAGAAGTCATATTAGGAATCCCCCCTACAGTAACGACAAGCTAAATGATATGCTGGTCAAACAACGCTCGAAGATACCACTCGCATTTATCAAGCGCTCGGTTAAAAAAATAAAAAAAGCTGACTTTTCATACGTTTTCCTGTTTCTTTACTATTCTTACTGTAACCAGCAGCTCGAAAGTATGATTTTTAGGTGTTAGCAAAGACAAGCTTGAATTTGGATACGCATTGATGATTAAAAAGCCCTTCTCAGTTATCGCTATGGTGATGAGCTTCCTCATTGTTAATAGTGCGTTTGCTGAAAAAGAGAACGTAAAGGTTAGTGGTTTTGGCACCGTTGCAACAGCAACTTCCGATTCTGACAGGTATCAGTTTCGTTCAGACCGGTCTCAAGCTGAATCGGCGAAAAAAGGCGGCCTTGCATTCAAGCCTTTGAGTTTAGTTGGCGTACAGCTTGATTACAGCGTTTCTGATAACCTAGACTTTGTGGGTCAATTCGTTTATCGAGAGCAAGATGAGCAAAACCTGGATTCGATAACCCAGATGGCTTTTCTAAGATACGATATAACCCCATCGTGGCAAGTAAGAGCAGGAAGACTTGCGGCCGATATTTTTCACTTCAGTGATACCAGAGACGTGTCGATAGCCTATCCTTGGGTGAAAGTCCCCACCGAGGTTTACGGTATTGTTCCCGCAAGAAGCTTTGATGGAGGAGACATTAGCTACACTAAGCCTTACGACAACTTTAATTTATTGATTAAAGGCTTTTGGGGAAGCGGAGAGAGTGACTTTTCTAGTGACGATTACAACCCGATTAGGTTTAATAACTTACGTTCAATTGGTGTTGAATTTGTCTCATTCGACTGGAGCCTTGCTCTTAAACACACCCAAACCGAAGCGGACAATGACGACGAAGATTTAGCAGTTGTCGCTGCTTCCGTTGCGCAGCTACAGCCATTTTGGAGCGGCGCCATAGACTTTGCTAAAGAAGTAAGCCTTAAAGATACAACCATTCACTATACGTCCGTTTACTTCAACCGTTATTTTGATGCGTGGGAGCTTTCTGGCGAGCTATCATATATCGATTCAAATTCAATTGCGTTGAGACCCTCTTTTAATGGCTTCCTCAACCTCAGCTATCTTTATGGTGCGCATACATTCTACGGTTTATACTCATTTGCAAAGACAGACACATACTTTCTTAGCCAAGAGCAACCTGGCTTCCCAATAAACGAGAGCACTGCTCAACTAGCCGTTTTTGTAGAAGAAGTAGCGAGTAGCTTGGCACATCATCAACAAACACTTTCTCTCGGATGGCGTTGGGATTTGCAAGAAAACCTAGCCTTTAAAGTGCAGCTTGAGCGAACTGATGTTGAAGCTAGAGGAACTGGCCTACGCGCCAGAGATGGTCTTGTTGTAGATGATGAAGATGGGGTTGTTCACACTCTCTTTGTTGCGTTAAGTTTCAGCTTTTAGGGGGAGGAGATGACTTTTTATAAACACTTCTCACCCCTACTGGCTGTCGTGCTTGCCTTGTATAGCTTTTCCTCAGTAGCGCAATCACAAGAGAAAATCGTTGTTGTTACTAACTTAAACAATGATGTGCAGGTTTTAGATAAGAAAGGGATTATAGATCTCTTCATGGGCAAGTACTCGGCTTTCCCTAACGGTAGGCAGGCAACGCCCATCGATATAGAGCTTAATGACGAGCTAAAAGGTCAATTTTATAAATCGCTGGTGGGCCTTCCCCTTGCTCGCGTTAATGCGTATTGGTCTAGACTGAAGTTTTCTGGACGTGTTAAACCACCTGCGATAGAACAAACTATAGAAGATGTTAAACAACGGCTAGAAGACGATGAGTCAGCCTTAGCCTATGTATATGAGTCATACGTCACCGACAAAATGAAGGTAGTGTACCGCTTTGATTAACATCCACGGCTTAGGGTTTCGTTTTTCACTCATATTAGTAGCTGCTGCTATGCTGGTAGTACTTACGACCGCCGAATTTTTTTATCGCGCTACGTATGAGCACGAAATTAGTGAAGCGAACAACGATATTCAAGAACTTTACCAAACCGTTGCCGCAACGGCGTCTATCGCTGCTTTTTTAGAAGATGAAGATCTGGCAAAAGAGGCGATCAACGGCTTGGTTAAAAGTGAAAAAATACTCGCAGCGTCTATTAAAAGCGATGCAATGTATTATCAATTCAATGTGAACGATGCCATCAGCAAAGACGTCAAGCCTCGGGTATTTTTGGTGAGGCACCCATTCATTCCTGAAGACACCTTGGCTGAGGTCAATGTTTACCCCAACTTTGCCCACATTATTGAACAGGCGAAAAAAATAAGTACTGACAATAATTATTCATTGTATGTTGAAGCAGTGGTTGTCGGCATTGTTGCGTTGATAATTACCTACTACATCATAATCTCTCCTATGCTTCGCGTGGGTCGTTCACTGCATAAGATTACTCCAGGCACAAAAGAAAGAATTGAAATGCCGGAGTATCACTCCCGAAGTGAAATAGGCGAGCTGGTGCAGGACACCAATCAACTGTTAAACAAAGTCGAAGAGCAATTCACTCAAGAGCGTCAACTTAGGGAAGAAATCGAATTTCTGGAAAAGCGTTTCAGAATGCTTTTTGAAAACGCAAAGTCTGCCACTGTGTTAATGGCGGAAAATGGAATTATCGAGCTTAGAAATAAGGCCTTCAACGACTTGGTAGAAAAGATTGGCCTAGAGATAAAGCAAGGTTATGGCGAGCTACTTGAGGAGCTATTTGAAGCGCCTACTGCAATGAAAACTTCGCTTTCGGAAGCATTTGCACGCAATGAGTTTGCAACAGGTGAATATAAACTAAAATCAGAGAAAACTAACGACGCCACATGGGTTCAACTAATCGCAAGCCCTTTAGTCACTGATGATGGCGAACGCTACTATCAGCTGACGCTGAATGATATTTCTAGTAGAAAACACGAACTCCAGAAACTGGCCTTACAGGCAGACTTCGATGCACTCACAGGTATTTATAATCGCAATGGCGGTGAAAAGCTGATTGCGAAGTTAATGAGAAAAGACCACCACTTCGCTCTCGCGTTAATTGACCTGAACGGCTTCAAAGCGGTGAACGATATTTTCGGTCATGATGCGGGCGACGAAGTACTCATCTTTGTGGCTGAACAGTTACAGGAAAAAATTCGCAAAAACGATGTAGCGATACGTTGGGGCGGCGATGAGTTTGTATTATTACTTCAAGCTGAAGACGAAGTTTCTGTAAAACGCGCCATAGAAAAAGTGAATGACGGGGTGAAGCAACCTTTCTACTTTAACGGCGACCCAGAGCCAACCTTTATTTCAATGAGTGTGGGCGTTTCCTTTTTCCCTGCCATGAGCGATGACATGAGTACGTTAATAAAACTGGCTGACATTGCCATGTACAAAGCGAAACAAAACAAGGTCTCAGCGCCCAATGACTATCTCTTCTTTGCTGACTCAGCATCACGTAATGGCAGCCAATAAATGTTGAAGAAAAAAGCCGAGCAAAAATAGCTCGGCTTCTACGTGAAAGTTATCTACCTGTTCTCCCTAGGTGCAAACTTCAGTCAAAATACTTTTACCATGACGAAGGTATACACGAAAACTAGGATATTAAGCACTACTCGCCAATGGTTTTGCCTAGCATGCGCTTCAATGTGCCATCTTTATCAACGAAATGATGCTTAAGAGCGCCAGCAATGTGTAGCAAGAGTGCGACAATAACGGTATAACCAAGATAGAAGTGTATAGCGCCACCTGCTTTGGAAAGCTCGTAATTTATCGGTAGCGTTTTCTCAGGATCTTCAACACTATAATTTGGCGCGAAAACCTCCAGACCAAAAACTGACAGCCCGTGCCCACCCAATACCGACGCCATCAAGCCTGAAATTGGCATTAAGAGCGTGGCGATAATTAACACCCAGTGCACAACTGACGCTAATTTATGCTCTATTGGCTTATAGTTAGCAGCAGCGCTAGGCCAACCATTTTTCATGCGCCATACCACACGTGCTAGTGCGACAAAGAGTACAAGAAAACCAATCGCTTTGTGCCAGGGGTATAGTGCATATACACCGTTTTCCGACATGTAAATCCCAGTGGCAAGCAAGCCAATAATGGTTAATCCAACCAACCAGTGCAAAAATACCGTAGTGGTAGCAAATTTGTTATGACTATCGTACTGCATGCGTTCCTCACTTTTATTTTCATATTAAGAACTACGTTTTCCTTAAAGCGTATCTCAATATTGTATATCTCCTCACACATTGTGAGGGATTAATTCTATTTATAAGGCAATTTTTAGACCGTAAGCAGCGCAAAGACACAATGAGGGGTTAATACAGGTTCACTCTCTACCCTGCGCTTTGATTGCTCCTTCAAGTGTTTTGTTTAAATTTTTTGCCATGAACTAGCCGTTTCTAAAATGCTTATATCAGCGATAGATTATTTATAAAAACCATCTAGCCAGCGGGATAAATAACACTTAGACTGCAAAGACAAAAATAAAAACGACAGGTATTGCGCCAGCACAATAAAGCAGCGGCGTTCGACATCATTCTACGTTCAATTGATAGACACGTTAATTCATAAGTACATGTGTTAGCGTTGAGCAAAAGGCATAGGTGGTGAAGTACTTTTCATTTTAGTAACAAGGGTTCTCAATTTAATGTCACAACAAAAAGTAGGTTTAGTGGGCTGGCGCGGTATGGTTGGCTCAGTATTAATGCAGCGCATGCAAGAAGAGCAAGATTTCGCGCACATTGAGCCCACCTTTTTCACTACCTCGCAAAAAGGTAGTGCAGCACCAGATTTTGCTGGAAAGGATGCTGGTGTTCTAGAAGATGCGCACGATATCGAAGCGCTATCTAAACAGGATATCATTATTACCTGTCAGGGCGGCGACTACACAAAAGCCGTGTACAACGATTTAAGAGCCACTGGCTGGAACGGTTATTGGATTGATGCTGCGTCAGCGCTTCGTATGAAAGACGATGCCGTAATTATTCTAGATCCAGTAAACCGTAAAGAAATTGATAGTGGCATTGAAAAAGGCATTCGTACCTACGTAGGTGGAAACTGCACGGTTTCCCTTATGCTTCTGGCACTCGGTGGCCTGTTTGAGAAAGACTTGGTTGAATGGGCTTCGCCAATGACCTATCAAGCCGCTTCAGGTTCAGGTGCACAGCACATGCGTGAGCTAATTAATCAAATGGGTGCAATTCACAGTAATGTGAAAGCTAAAGTTGAAGATCCTGCTACCGCGATTTTAGAAATTGACCAGCAAGTGTCTGAGTTTATTCGAAGCGCAGACTACCCTAGTGAACAGTTCGGTGTTCCGCTTGCGGGTAGCTTAATTCCGTACATCGATTCGCAACTACCTTCAGGTCAAAGCCGCGAAGAGTGGAAAGCCCAAGCGGAAGCCAACAAGATTTTAGGCATTAAAGGCAGTGAAGTGCCGATAGACGGTATTTGTGTACGTGTTGGCGCCATGCGCTGTCATAGCCAGGCTATCACACTTAAGCTAAAGAAAGACTTGCCTCTAGCCGAAATTGAAACAATCTTGGCTAACCACAACGACTGGGTAAAAGTGATTCCTAACGATCGCGACGCGACGATGCAAGAACTTACGCCAGCGAAAGTGACCGGTACACTGTCTATTCCCGTAGGCCGTATTCGCAAGCTTAACATGGGTCCTGAATATATCTCGGCATTTACTGTCGGCGATCAGCTATTGTGGGGTGCCGCAGAGCCGCTTCGCAGAATGCTGCGCATTGTGCTTGAGCAAAAGTAACGACAAGCCAATAGCTAATTAATCTGAATTTAGAGCGCCTTGCTGTGTCGTTACACGCAAGGCGTTTTTTATCAGACTATAAAAGCCAGAATCACTAGACATCGTAGACACGATAGCGCTATTTTGCCGACTCAGACCAAACAGCAAGCTCATTGCCACCAGGCTCGACAAAATGAAAGCGACAGCCCCCCGGGAAGTCAAACAACGGTTTAGTAATTGCTCCACCTGCTTTTTCTACACATTCTTGCGATTCAGAAATGTTATTGGAATACAGCACCAATAAAGGCGCACCACTTTCTGCCTTCATCACACGTTGTGCAGAAAAAATCCCTCCGTCCATGCCAGCATTGCTAAACGCACTGTATTCACTGCCATAATCGGTAAAAGACCAGCCAAACGCACTTTCAAAAAACGCTTTTGAGCGGCGAATATCTAGAGATGCAAATTCGACATAGTTGAGTTTGGTGCTTTCTTGCATGTCACTCTCCTCTTTTTAAAAAATGATGAGCTCATACTATCACCAACTTTAGACTTATTGATTAAATTCTAAACGTGCTTAATCGTTTAACATAAGACAAATAGCATTTATTCGGGTCACTTAGTTTGCAGCATTTTATTAGTTTGGCTTTATTGCTTGCCCTAACTTGGAGTATGGGAACGGTTAGTGCTCATGCATCTATCTCAGACAAGGTCAGCGAAATTAAAGTGGACGTTGAAACCTTAGTGCCTATGCCTATAGGGGCAGCAATAAAAAAGCTTGAAGCTTGGTTGTTATCTGACACATTAACGCAAGATGAAAAAAGAAAAGTGGGCGCGCTTTATGTTCAGTACCAACTCTCGATCCACCAACGCCCTTCCGAAAAAATCTTAAATTCGCTGATTGCGTTGCAAGACAACTCGAGTGAAGGGCTTACAATCGCTACTGGTGTAGCAAGAATGTATGGTATTTCAGCAGACTACGACAAAGCCTACGAGCACTTTAACCGCGTTGTTGCAACGCCTGATATTCCACCAAGCGTAAAGGCATACGCGCTTGTTTACCAGGTATTAACTTACAGCGAGGGGCAGGTTTTTGCGCCTAACGCTGAGCTTATCAACACAGTAAACGATATACTAACCAAACATACGCTTACCAAGCTTCGACCGTTGTACTATGCAATTGTGGCAGACTACTATCAATCAGTCAGCGCTTATGACATTGCGCTGTCTTACTATGAGAAATCGCTTGATGGCGCCAAAGTTGAAAACCAGCGAATTTTGGTCAGTGACAACCTATACGCCATTGGTATTCTGTATAGAAATCTAGGAGACTATAGCAAGGCCATCGACTACTTTGAGCGCGCCATGGAATTCGATTCACAAATTGATATCAACTATTCTGAGTTCCTTGCCACTTACGGTATCGCCACCACCTATTATCGTTCAGGTAATCTTCAGAAAGCACTGACACTGTCTGATATCGTTCTTGCTCATCCTCTCTCATCTTCTTTTTACAATAGCGAAATTTACCGTTTAAAAGCGGACGCTCACCTTAGTTTAGGAGAACTGGATAAGGCGACAAACGCGCTCAATAAAGCACGTGAACTCTACGATGAAAACCGCGACGCTGAGCAAACGACTTGGCGCGCTCAGCTGGACAAAACAGAAGCCTACATTACTGCTGCGAAAGGTGATCACGCGTTGGCATTCAAACAATTTGAGGTTTTCCATGAAGCCTATTTGAACGCAAAGAAATATGAAGACTTAGAGCTAATAAAAAGCGCCAACTTAATTGATCAGATAACTCAAGAGAAAGACAGAGCAAATCAACTTGAGAATGAGAATAAAGCATTCGAGGAAGCGCTTTTGTTGAAGACAGAGGCTCAGCGCACCCAATCACTTTTTTCCACGTTGCTCGTCATACTTATCACACTCACACTAGTAACAATTGTTATCATTCTGATTTTATTGAGTAAATCAAGACAGGCTAATGCGCTTTACTTAACGGCGAAAGAAAAAGCAGAATTAAACAATCGGTTAAAGTCTGAGTTTATTTCTAATATTAGTCACGAGATTCGCACGCCTTTAAATGCCATTATTGGTTTTGGACAATCGTTAGCTAGCCGCGCAGCAGACGTGCAAGCAAAGGATCTTACCAAGAAAATCGTCAATGCATCTGAAATGCTGCTTCAACTTATTAACGACCTACTCGACTTTTCGAAGATTGAAGCGGGCAAGCTAACGTTGGCTATCAGGCCTCACGACATCAATGAAAGCCTGTGCACATTAGTCGACATATTTTCAGACCAAGCGGAACGCAAAGGATTAGTACTCCAGCTTCATATCGACAAAAGCCTTAATAACGATTTGATGTTTGACGAACTTAGATTTAAGCAAATATTGGCAAACCTAATAAGCAATGCCATCAAGTTTTCTGATAAAGGAATTATAGAAATTGGATTATCCGTATCAGAGTCGAACGATAGTCATTGTGCCCTGCACTGCTGGGTAAAAGACAACGGGATTGGTATTTCGAAAGAAAACCAAGTAAAGCTGTTTACGCCTTTTACGCAAGCAGAAAGCTCCATAGCGAGAAAGTATGGCGGCACAGGCCTAGGGCTTAACATCAGTAATAATCTGCTTAAGCTAATGGGCTCTTCACTAACGCTTGAAAGCGAATTAGAACGAGGCTCTACTTTTTCTTTTGATGTCACGTTTGCTGTTGCAGCAGATATTGATGTTCCGCTGTCTGAGACAACTCAGCAACACGTTACGCTAGAAGGCGCTCGTGTCCTCCTTGCAGAAGACAACGACATTAATGTTGAAGTAATAAAAGCGCTTCTTGATGAATTCCATTTAGATTTAACACACGTATCAAACGGACAAAAGGCCATTGATGCATTGAAAGCGTGCACTTATGATTTGGTACTAATGGATATTCAAATGCCTGAAGTTGATGGGCTTAGCGCCACACGGCATATAAGAAATGTGCTTAAGTTGAAAACCCCCATCATTGCCCTGACGGCTAACGCCATGCAGCAAGATATCGACAACTGTCACGCGGCAGGAATGGATGCCCATGTGGGCAAGCCCGTAGACAAGGCTCGCCTTGTTAACACACTAGGTGAGTTTCTTGCTCGCCCGGCGTGAGTAGTTAAAAGCTGACGTCCCACTGCAGAGAGTAGATGGTCTCGTCCCCTACTTCAGTATCGAACTGATCCAGTGAAACCCTGCTTACCTCTGCGGTTAGTTTGTTTTCGTGGCCATTAAAAAAATAGTTGAATGCTACTGTCTTTTCAAAAAAGCGTTCGTCTTGTTCACTGTCTCGGGGCGAATAGGTCCCGAAGCGTGCAGCCATTTCAAGGGGCTCTGGCCACCAGCTGATTGATTCACTCAAAAAATAACCCGCCTGCACATAATAGCCGCGCAGCGTAGTTTCTCTATTGTTGTCCGCTAAATCCACAATATCTTTTTCATGATATTCCGCTTGAGCATTAAACCCTTTATAAAAATAGGCACCATCAATCACAAACTGCTGAATGTCGTACTGACCTTCGATCTCGCCCGCACTAAAGTTGGCTAAATTACCAGCGCCAGACGATGAAAAACGCGTAAACTGGCTTTTGAACTTCGCACCTGCTATTGCTAGAGCGGCTTTGGGCGTAGCTGTTCGTTTAATGTCACTGTTTTTAAACCCGACAGACTCACCTAAGAAATTCCACTGTAATCGCCCTGTATACATATTCTCGCCATCGTGATTGCTATAATCACCACGGCCCGAGCCATTGAATACTCCTACCCAGTAATTGAAATTGGCCGCGCCTGGGCCATCAAAATTACCGTACAGGGATGCCCCCATTTGCCTATCTAGCGTAAATATTCTGTTGATGATTGAACGATCCATCATTTGCTGGCCGCCACTGCTTACACTGCGTTCTCTGGAGTACTCGACTTTCCACTGACCAACCTTAAACCGAAGCGCGTCATACTTTTCAAAAGATAGTGTAGCGGTCAGCGTGCGCTGATCGACAGCATCGTATTCCACACCATATTTAATCCAAGGCAAACCAATGTGACCGTCTAATTTGACCCGCGCTCTGTTAACGCCAAATTGATTACCGGCGTTATGCTCAAAGTCAGCACGCTCGGTAGGCTGGCTTATACCGGGATTGGCATAGCGAAACTGAAATCTACCGCGCACGCGTAGTGAGAAGGTATTGTTGTCGCTTTGAAATGAAAGGCCGTTGCCATTGTATTGAGAGAACGTTGCGCTAGATTCGCGCTCGACATCAACCTCAGACGCTACAACCGTCGTATGGAAAAGCGACGCCCATAAAGTACTCAACAGAAGACAAGAAGAAAAACGATTTTGAAAAAGCAAAGCACACTAAATATAACGGAAGTTTGCGCGCAGGATATATACTTTAGTATAAGAATCAAGTGTTCTGACATAAAAATGACACAAAACTGTAATATTTAACGTTGAAATACACCGTTAGATAGACCTGTCACTTTAACAGTAAAGCATTTGCTGGTAAGTGAGGACTTCCTTTCTTAGCGACTTCGTGTTGTTTGATCAGGTTAACAATATGCTTATTCACTGGCGTCGCTATGTGATTTTTTTCACCGAGCCTGACTATCTCGCCGTTCAAATAATCAATCTCCGTTCGTCGCCCCAGTGCCAAATCTTCATACATTGATGAACGTGCTTCGGGATCTATTTTAAGCGTAGATGAAGCCACCACATTGAATAAAAAATTAGGTAGCTTCATAATTTTTGGCATCAGTTTGGGAATGACCTTACCGGTTCTTGCTGGTGCAATTCCTTCCGCTTTTAATACTGCTAACGCCTCGGACAACACCTTTGCCATAACCAACCTATATTGCCTATCCCCTAGCTGTGATTTCAGCGGTATACCCGACAGTGCATTGACCGCGTTATTCAAGTTCATAATAAGTTTGCCATACTGTACAGCTTCCATATCGTTATAAACCGTAACGGGCAACGACGCGTTGTTAAGCGCTTTTATGATGTCACTACATTGGTTATTGGGGTCTTCAAGGGCAATATTACCTTCAGTACCACTGTGAAAATGGCCGTTGCCTTTATAAAAAACATTGAAAGGCACCATGCCTGCAATTACGCATTGCTTTATGTGCTGGCGAAGCAGGTGTGCATTACCCACTCCGTTTTGAAGACTGACTACGACTGCTGATTGCTTTGCATGCTGATTGATTATCGCAGCAGCCTGCTCGGTATCTTGGCTTTTAACGCAAAGCAAAATGACGTCAGCATCAACTAAACTATCGTTCTCAATCGAAAAAGCTATATGCTCAGGCTTTGTTAGCTGCTCACGCCCTTGCCAATCCGTTACTTTAAGACCATTGGCAGTAATATCATCATATAAACGCTGACGGCCAATGAGCGTAAGCGCATTTGCGACGCTCAATGTGGGGTCAGAGGCTAACAGGCAGCCCGCTACATAACATCCAATGCTTCCCGCACCTAACACGGCAATTTTCATTATTGACTCCCAATGAAAGTTTAGCTTTCAACACTTTGTTAGACTGCGATTAAACGATCAAAATGTAAACACAAAAATCACAATGAAATAACAAAAAGTGTTTCAGTATCAGTTATTTCCTATCAGTCCGATTTATTATTTCAATTTTCTCCGGTGTCGTGATCTCCCTACAATTAGACCAAGTAGTCAATTTATAGTCATGGTAAATAGAGGGTCATCATGTCGGGTCAACAATCTGCTCCTTCTCTCGCTTATTCAAAAGCACGCAATGCTGAAATGTCGAACAATGGCAAAGTTGCCTTGGTTGCGGAAGGTGGTGGACAGCGAGGAATTTTCACGGCAGGCGTACTCGATACATGGTTAGACGCCGGACACGACCCTTTCGATATTCTTATCGGCACATCAGCAGGTTCACAGAACTTAACGAGCTTTGTGGCGCGTCAAAAAGGCTATGCAAAGCGTCTTATTCGCGGCTTAACTCGACACAAACGCTTTTTCCAAATGGGAAGAGGTTTAATGGGCAAACATATTGTCGATTTAGATTGGTATTTTGACAAAACCCAAGAAGCGAACCGTTTACTTGATCTTGATACTGCGAAGGCTAATGTTGCGGACAGAGAAATTTTATTTACCGCCACAAATTCCAGAGACAGACAGGCGTATTTTCTCGATCCAATGAAAAGTACTCACAACTGGGTCGATCTTATCAAGGCTTCGAGCGCCCTCCCCTTACTTTACAAACAGGGCGTACCGCTGCACATTGATGTCGAGACAAAAAAGGCAGCCAATACCGATTTCTTTCTAGACGGTGGTTTGGCTGCACCGTTGCCTGTTACCGAAGCGTACAAGCGCGGCGCGACGAAAATCGTAGTTATTCGCACCGTAGATAGAGGCTTTCAAGTACAGTCGCCTTGGCTACAAAAGTTAAGCGCGGTAATGTGCGCAACGGGCACGTGCCCAAAGACCATCGACTATCTGCTGCAGCACGAACAAGCGTATCAAAAAGAGCTGGCGTTTATTGAAAACCCGCCAGAAGGCGTAGAGGTTATTCAAATTTTTGCGTCAGATAAGCTTCAAAGTAAATTGTTAGGTAGTACAGACGCACAGCTTCGTCATGATTATAAACTCGGTAAGCAAGCTGGAAGTGCCTTTTTAGAAACCGAAAACAAAGCAATTGCTTACCAGCTAGAGGTAAACAGACAGCCTGTTGCTCCGTTTTTCGATGTAACTGATACACCCAAGGGCATGCATAGTAAAGACAGCGCTAGTTATAGTGTGAAATCAGAACATGCTGCATTAAATGGTGAACGTCCAATTAAGTTGCCTTTCCCAGCACGTCGAACAGGCAAAATAGATAAAGTAGATAAAGAGAATAGGATCTCCGCGTAGCCCGTTTACTCATTTGATAAAGGGTGCTTGGCAGCAGGTGCCTTTTCTCTATTTTGCTACTCTTTCAGTAATATTTCTGTGTTATTTCGGTGCTATTTCGGTGCTTTTTTCGCCATGTTTACATCATGACTTAGTAAGCTCCTCTCCCGTTCTTGCCTCTATTGGCGGCAAACGGGTTGACATTGTCTGGCAGAATATTTATAACGCGCTCACCCACATAATCATTAAATGTAACCATGTCAGAATTATCAACACCCGTAAAACAAACTGAAGCCCATAAACTTATCGAAGGCCTATTGAAGTCGAACGACCCAACTGCTGATCTAGATAAGATTGCTGAAGAATTCAACATTGCGAATTGGGGACAGTCTAACGCTGTTTCTGCTGATTTGTACTCAGCAGTTAGAGACTTGCTTGGCAAAGGCGTTGTGACTGGTAATGACCTAGTTTCTGGAAAAGACACCATGGACCCGATTGTACATAAAGTACAAGCGGAGACAGAAAAGCTTATTGCTAACCCAAGTGAAGCGGACGCTGATCGCGTTCAAACGTTTGTACTTGGCTTCCTACGAACGTTCGTGAGCCAATTACTTCACCCAGGTACGAAGAAAGCGATTTACGCGAAAAAGCTTCCTGACCTAATCAAGCTTCACCAGCAGGTTGCGAAGTAATTAGCTGCGGCGCGACATCACAGATGAAAAGCTATTAGCTTTAGCATACCAGCGTCGCAACAATTGCGTTTAAAAAGAAACCCGCTTCATAGCGGGTTTCTTTTTACGTAAGCGAAAAGTGTCCGCGCATCATCCAGCGCTGATCGGTAGGCACAAAAAAACCGGCCTAAAGCCGGTTCTCAGTATTTGGCGGAGAGAGAGGGATTCGAACCCTCGATACGCTATAAACGTATACACACTTTCCAGGCGTGCGCCTTCAGCCACTCAGCCATCTCTCCAAATTTTGTATCAAGAAGAATTCAACGACGAAAACCCTTGAGCGCGCGTATAGTAGGTAAAGCCGCGCGCTTAATCAAGAACTTGCTGGAAAATATTCAGCAAGTGCTTATAAAACGTGCGCTTATAGCCCGCCTTTCGCTTTTAACTCGGCTGAGAAGTTAAGCATGCGATCAAGTGGAATGAGTGCACCTTTACGCAATTCATCATCAACAAAGATTTCATGCCCATCAGTTTCGCCCGTTAAAGACGCCTTAATCGCTTCTAAGCCGTTCATTGCCATCCAAGGGCAGTGAGCACAGCTTTTACACGTAGCGCCGTTACCGCCCGTTGGAGCCTCTATAAACGTCTTCTCTGGAGTAAGTTGTTGCATCTTGTAAAAGATGCCTTTATCGGTAGCAACAATAAAGGTGTCGTTATCCATGGTTTGCGAGGCTTTTATTAGCTGACTGGTTGAGCCAACTGCATCTGCCATCTCTACCACACTTGCGGGTGATTCAGGGTGAACCAGAACTGCTGCGTTTGGATACAGTGCTTTCATGTCTGCTAGTTTCTGTGCAGAGAACTCGTCGTGAACGATACACTCGCCCTGCCACATTAGCATGTCGGCACCCGTTTGCTTGGCAATGTACGAGCCTAAGTGTCGGTCAGGGCCCCAAATGATTTTCTTGCCCTGGCTGTCTAAGTGCTCAACGATTTCAAGCGCGATGCTTGACGTTACTACCCAGTCAGCGCGCGCTTTTACTGCCGCTGATGTATTTGCGTAAACCACTACAGTGTGGTCAGGGTGCTGATCACAGAATTCGCTAAACTCTTTTACCGGGCAACCAATATCAAGCGAACACGTTGCTTCAAGTGTTGGCATTAGTACGGTTTTTTCAGGGCTAAGAATTTTTGCCGTTTCACCCATGAAGCGAACGCCAGCAACAATTAAGGTTTGTTCTTGTGCATCTCTTCCGAAGCGCGCCATTTCCAATGAGTCTGCCACGCAGCCACCAGTCTCTTCAGCGAGTGCCTGAATTTCATGGTCGGTGTAATAGTGTGCGACAAGCACAGCGTTACGGGCTTTAAGTAAAGCTTTGATCTCAGCCTTTAATTCAGCTTTACGTGCTTCTGACAATGGCTGTGGTTTTGCTGGGAACGGGTACTCTACCTGATCCACTCGAAATGCTACTGACATTAACCTACATCTCTGTTGCGACAAGGGTGCGGATTATACCCAACTGTCATAAAAATTACACACTACCTAATCAACATAAGGGTAATTAAATAGTCGTAGTTATGCTTACCTGTTCTACTACATGGGGTTAGGTAAACCAGATCAAAGTGCAAATGAGACGAGTAGCGTTTTAAAACGCAATAAGCATTGGTGTTTTGTACTGAGGAGATTATTTAAAAAAGGAATATTTGAGTTTGAGACTTGATGGTGGGTCGTGCTGGATTCGAACCAGCGACCAATTGATTAAAAGTCAACTGCTCTACCAACTGAGCTAACGACCCATCAAGTGACACACAGATAAGTTTCGCAATTCAAATGATGGTGGGTCGTGCTGGATTCGAACCAGCGACCAATTGATTAAAAGTCAACTGCTCTACCAACTGAGCTAACGACCCATCATTTGATGCTAGGAGAGAAAGTGGTGGGTCGTGCTGGATTCGAACCAGCGACCAATTGATTAAAAGTCAACTGCTCTACCAACTGAGCTAACGACCCTTTCTTTCCTGTTGTTGCCTGTGTCTTGGCAACGGCGGCATATAATACTCAGATTTTTATTCGACGCAACCCATAACGTCCTTTTATTTTCATTTTTCTGTCAAATTACGACTAAACGGTCAAAATGAAAACAAATCGCTGAGTATTTATACCAGTACTAATTGAGTTTAGTCAGGTTTCTACGAAATACAGTGAAATTTGGCGCAGAAGTTTTATGCACTCTAAATGGAATTTTTTGAAAAAAACTTTTCTCTAACTCATAAAAAAGCCTCTTTAAAAGAGGCTTTGTTCATTACAAGTTATTTAACCGAGATTCAGCGAGGCGTTTTGCCGAAGAATCAGGGTAATCATTTACAACTTGTTGGAACAGCTGACGCGCTGTTGAACTGTCTCCCGTTCGCTCAGCAATGACACCTAGTTTTAATAAGGCATCAGGACGCTTGGAAGAATCGGTAAAGCGATTAGCTACAATATTAAATTGCTCACTTGCTTCGCTCCACTGCTGCTTATTAAACAACAGTTGCCCTAACCAATAGTGCGCATTTGGTGCGTAACCACTGTTGGGAAAGCGTGAAATGAACGATTGAAACGCAGGAATGGCTTTATCGTACTCACGAGACTTAAGGATCAAATTCACCGCATTTTCGTAGGCTTCATCTTCACCTGCTTGCGGAGCTTGCGTTGGAGTAGATGCTGTTGGAGAGCTCACAGAGCCCGAATCAACACCTGCACTAGGCATGGCACTACCTTGTAGCGCGCCGCTTTGCTTAAGTGCTTCCACGCGTTTATCTATTTCAAGGTAAAGCTCACGCTGACGCTCAAGTACTTTTTGAAGTTCATTGGTATTAACTTCAACCGCACCACGCAGCTGGTCGACTTCCATTTGCATATTGTCTAGTTGCGTTTGAAGCCTGTGTTGCATTTCGGTTCGGCTCTTAACAATACGCTCTAGCACAACAATACGCTGCTCTAATTCACTGCCGCCATTGGCGTCTACCACAGGCGCTTGCGCAAATGCGGTAGAAACAGCAAGGGCGGCACATAAAGTGACGCCCATTTTTAATGTCTTATTCGTTAGAATAGTCATTAGCGGTAAACAACCACTCCGCGACGGTTTTGAGCAAATGCATACTCAGTAGACCCCATCACTGCTGGTTTTTCTTCGCCGTATGAAACTACTGTTACTTGGCTGCTGCTTACGCCAGCATTAAGTAGGTAAGTTTCAACAGACTGTGCACGACGTTCGCCTAGCGCGATGTTGTACTCAGGCGTACCACGGCTGTCAGTGTGACCTTCAATAGTCACTTTAGTGCTTGGGTTTTTCACCAAGAACGCCGCGTGCTTGTCTAAAATACGCTGGAACTCTGGCTTGATGCTTGAGCGGTCAAAGTCAAAGTAAACGGTTTGTTCGTTCTTCAGCGCTTCCATTTCTTGCTGAACCATTTCTTCTTGACGCTTCATACGCTGTGCAGCTTCTGCTTTAACGCGCTGTGCTTCTGCTTCACGTGCTTCCGCTTCTGCAGCCGCTTGTTCTTGTGCAAGGCGGTTACGCTCTGCTGCCAATTCTTCTTCGCTAGGGCCTGAAGAACATGCCATCATTGTCACTACTGGCAATGCGATAATGAAGCTCTTCATCACTTTATTCATTTGCATCCTACTAATCCTTAAATTTTATTGTTTAGTCGTTAAATTGTTAGAACAAAAATGGTGACCAACTTGGCGATTTAACTTGCCCATTGGCTGCTGGTAACCTAGCTTTAAAACGCCCATCTAAAGAAACCAGTGACAACACTTGGGTTCCCTCGTGAAGGGTGCTGTATATAATCATGCTTCCATTCGGCGCTACGCTTGGTGATTCATCTAAGTACGTCCGTGTCAGTACTTGAGGTGATCCACCATCCAAAGACTGCTTCGCAATGTGATAGTTCCCATTAGTTTGGTTTACCATAATCATTTGCTTGCCGTCTGGGGAAATCGTACCGCCAAGGTTCTGTTCACCTACAAAGGTAACTCGCCTTACTTTCCCAGAATTTAAATTTACGCTATATATCTGGGGTTTACCACCCCGTTCCGAGCTAAATATTAACCCACTGCCGTCTGGTAGCCACGCGGGCTCCGTATCAATCGCTCTATTTCGAGTTACTCGGCGAAGATTTTTTGTCGCTAAGTCCATCACATAGAGTTCAGGGTTTCCATCTTTCGATAAAACCATTGCAAGTTGCTTGCCATCTGGTGAAAACACCGGGCTACTATTTATTCCAGGGAAATCAGTAATGCGCGTACGCTCGCTGGTGTAGATATTCTGAATGAATATTTGCGGTCTACGATTTTCAAAACTAACGTAGGCAAGCTTCTCGCCATCAGGCGACCACACTGGCGACATAAGCGGCTCTGGCGAAGACAACAAGCGCGTTTCGTTCTCACCATCGTAGTCTGCAATGACTAATTGGTAAGGTTTTTCTACCGTGTCTCGGTCGCGAACAATGACGTAAGCAATTTTCGTTAAAAACGCACCGCGAACACCGGTCAATTTTTCATACACAATGTCGCTAATTCGATGCGCATACTGGCGAAAATCTCGACCGTTGATCACTGCCTGACGGGCAGCTAGTACGTGATCATTACTCGATACCAAATTGCCGTCTTTGAGTACTTTAGCTTGCCCATTGTCAACTTGCCCTTTAAGTACATCAATCAACTCATAGGATACAAGGTAACGGTCGCCTCCTTGTGGCTCAATACTTCCTACTAAAACCGTGTCCACACCTAAGGTTGCCCATGCAGTGAAAGACACTTGTTCCGCTGTCTCTGGGTACTGTGGCATTTTGTCGACAGATACCGGATTAAACTTACCACTACGCATTAAGTCGGCCATCACCACTTTAGAAATATCGCCAGGCATACTGCCCTGACCTTTCCATTTAAATGGCACAACCCCGATTGGACGTGCACTATCTACGCCCTCGGTTATCACAATTTCTAAGGATGCAAACACTTTGGCACTGAATGCCATCGTAATAAGCGCTATCCATAAACCTAGTTTTTTCATACCACTATAATTCCACTTTTAAAGTAATGTCTTTTAACTGCTCGTAAACGTCTGGCGCATCAGATACCGGTAACTTTTCGGCCCTGCGAACCGCGCTTTCAGCCGCTCTACACAGCGCATCATTGCCGCCGAGTACACGAATACTCGTAACAAACCCTGTCGTTGCTAACCGAATATTCAATCGACAGGTTTTACCTTGATAGCTGTCGTCTGAATACAAATTGCGCTTAATGGTTTGCTGAATAAGCGCGGTATAACGCTCTACTTCAGTAAGTACCTGTTTTCGCCTACGTTCTTGCTGAGCGGCTTGTTCTTTTGCAAGCTGCTCTTGCATGATCCTTTCCATTTCAGCGCGTTCAGCTGCTTCTTTTTTCTTTCGCTCAGCCTCAGCTTTCGCTTTTGCTTCGCGCTCCTTACGCTCTTGTTCCTTCTGCGCCGCTAAGCGCTCCAAGTCTTTCTGACGTTTCGCTTCAGCCGCTTCTGCTTCACGCTTCTCTTTCGCACGCTTGGCTGCTAGCTGCTGCTGGCGTTTTTTCTCTGCCGCGGCTTCTGCTTTTCTTTGCCTTTCTTGCTCTTTGGCTCTTGCTTGAGCTTCAGCTTGTGCCTGCTCCCTTTTTTGATCCGCAATCGCTTGCGCATCAATAAACGTCGCTTCTATCACAGGCGCATTCGACGGCATACTTGGCAACGGGTCAGGAGAGAAACTGACGCTAATTAGCAACAGCGCAGCAATAAAAAGATGCAAACCAATGGACTTGTACAAGCCTACTTGTTCTGGGCTTATACTGTTGGCTTGCTTGGCACTTTTGCCGTTCTTTTTATCACCACTTACACCGTTACTCGCGTTGTTTGAGTGGCTAGCGGTTGACGTGCTTTTCGACACTTCAGGTTTCGACATATCTATATTACTCAACCGGATCCGTCATTAACCCTACTGAAGGCACACCCGCCTGCTGTAATAACACCATTAGCTGTATCACTTCGTTATACGCTACTTGTCCATCGCCTTTTACCACTACGGGCGTATTGGGCTCTTTGGTCAATTGTGCTTTTACAATAGCGCCAAGCTCTTCTTCGCTAATTGGCGATTCCTGGTCTTCGCCTACATTAAGGAAGTAGCGACCTTTAACATCCACTGACGCAATAATAGGTGGTGTATCTTCTTGCTCTATCGGGTTGGCACTTGCTTTAGGCAAATCCACCTTTACCCCTTGAGAAATAAGCGGCGCCGTTACCATAAAGATAATAAGCAACACCAACATCACGTCGATGTAGGGCACTACGTTTATCTCTGATACCGGCCTGCGGCGTTTTCTTACATACATAACAAGTCCTCCGTTTGGAATGTAAACGCTTAGGCTTGTTGTTGTGCTTGCGCAGCAACGGCTTGGCGATGAAGGATTGCAGAGAACTCTTCCATGAAGTTGCCGTAGCTATTTTCAAGCTTCTCAACCTGATGGCTGAAACGGTTGTAGGCAATAACCGCAGGGATAGCAGCAAACAGGCCGATAGCAGTTGCAATTAGTGCTTCTGCAATACCCGGCGCTACCATAGCAAGGGTAGCTTGCTGCACTTCACCTAACGCGATGAAGGCATTCATGATCCCCCACACAGTACCAAATAGACCTATATAAGGACTGATTGAGCCCGCCGTGGCTAAAAAGGGTAAACGGCTTTCTAATTCTTCGACTTGGCGAGACATAGAAACACGCATGGCACGGTATGTACCGTCAACAATGCCGTTGGTAGCCGTGTTAGACTTGCGCAGGCGAACAAACTCTTTAAAGCCTGAGCAAAAGATGCTGCCCATGCCTGTTAGGTTAGTTCTGGCAGAAAGCTCTTGATAAAGACGGTTAAGGTCAGCGCCTGACCAGAACTTATCTTCAAACTGACGCATTTCGTTGCGTGCCGCCGACAACGCTTTGCTGCGTTGGAAGATAAACGTCCACGACGCTATCGACACGCTTAGCAACAAAAGCATAACTAGTTGAACAATAAAACTCGCTTGTAAAAACAAGCCAATAAAAGTGAGATCAGATGACACGCGAAATTTCCCCTAACAAAGTACGTGGTAATCTTTTTGGCTTCATAACGGCCAAATCGACGCAGGCAACCTTGATATCTCCCGATACCAATGTAACGCCTTGTTCATTTTTAATAATTTGTTGAAACGTCATACTAGCGCCTTTCAATTCTACAACGCGAGTTTCAATACTCAACAGTTGATTGAACCGTGCAGGCGCATAGTTATGCATTTCAACGTGTTTGACGACGAAAGCGATGGATTGTTCCATCAGCGTGTCTTGTTCAAAACCTAGCTCGCGAAGCCACTCTGTACGGGCTCGCTCCATAAACTTTAGGTAATTCGCATAATAGACGATACCGCCTGCGTCGGTATCTTCGTAATACACTCTTACCTGGTGTAAATGCATAACTATTCCTTCACCCAAAAATTTAATAATCCAAAGCGGAGTTAAAATAACTAATTAGCGCGACAAAATGCAGAACAAAAACACTCCACAAGCCCCACCAAAGCTAACATTTAATCAAAAGTAAACCAATATTAAACACCCAGTTAACACATTAGTTTTTCTAATTCAAAACAACAATTTTACTCAATTGTAGTTTTTTCTGCTCTCCCTATAATGCACAGCATCAGTCGTACAGAGCGTGATGGTGCTTAGCACGGTCATGCAAGAGTTATTCTCCTGTTAGACATGAGTTCCCTGGATTTATTTCCTTCAACACTTGTTGTTTTAGCCCGCTCAATGAGCGGGCTTTTTTTTGCCTGTAATTTAGCATCGGTACAAACCAAAATATTGGCGGCCCATGCTTAACTTGCGCTATGCAGTAATTCGCCATCCAATCTCGATGCTCTGAACTTACAGCTTCCCCCATACGAGCATTTACTTGTAGCGTTTGAAACGGCTTCTGTATTTTCTGTGTTGCCAAAAAAAGCCCAGCAATCCTGCTAGGCCTTTAAAACGAATCTGTACCTTCTTACAAAGGGACGGTAAATTATTCAGACGGAGCGAAGCCAAAATGAAGATAAGCGCGCTGCGACACAATACGGCCTCGAGGCGTGCGCTGTAAAAAGCCCTGCTGAATAAGGAAGGGTTCAATCACGTCTTCTATGGTTTCTTTTTCTTCACCAATGGCTGCTGCCAAATTGTCTAAGCCTACTGGCCCACCATCAAACTTTTCGATAATAGCAGTAAGCAATTTACGATCCATGTAATCGAAACCTTCTTTATCAACGTCAAGCATATCCAGTGCCTTCGCTGCCGTATCGGCTCCCACCGTGCCGTCTGCTTTAATTTCTGCGTAGTCTCGAACACGGCGTAACAAACGATTAGCAATACGCGGTGTTCCACGCGAACGACGAGCCACTTCTTGCGCACCTTCATCGTTCATGTCTAAATTCAGATAGCTCGCGCTTCTTGCCACAATACTGGTGAGGTCTTTTACGTTGTAAAACTCTAATCGTTGAACAATACCGAAACGATCGCGTAATGGCGACGTTAGCGAGCCTGCTCGGGTGGTAGCGCCTACCAGCGTAAAAGGAGGAAGGTCTAGCTTAATTGAACGGGCGGCAGGCCCCTCGCCTATCATAATATCAAGCTGATAGTCTTCCATGGCAGGATAAAGAATTTCCTCTACCACTGGGCTTAAGCGATGTATTTCGTCTATGAACAATACATCATTGCGTTCAAGGTTGGTAAGCAGTGCAGCCAAGTCGCCAGCTTTCTCAAGTACAGGGCCTGACGTGGTTTTAATGTTCACGCCCATTTCATTTGCCACAATGTTCGCAAGCGTGGTTTTACCCAGTCCTGGCGGACCGAAAATAAGTAGATGGTCTAGCGCATCGTCGCGATTACGCGCAGCTTGAATAAAAATTTCCATTTGCTCACATACGTGAGGCTGCCCCGTATAGTCTTCCAGCATTTTAGGGCGAATGGCGCGGTCGATGACCTCGTCTTCGGTGCTGGCTTCAGGCGTAATCAGTCTGTCGGCTTCAATCATGATAGTTCTACTTTAAACGGTGACGTGAAGACAGGCAGACTAAGAACCGCTGTCTTCGTTGAGCGCCATTATATGGCCGCTTTTAATGATTCGCGAATAAGGGCCTCACTTTCCATGCCCTCTTTATATACGCTGTCGACTAGCTTGCTCGCTTGAGCAGGTTTATAGCCCAGTGCAATAAGCGCGCTTTGCGCTTCTTCCCGAGCGTCGTTTACAGCAACAATAGTGTTGGTGGATAACAAGTCGCCACTTGGGGGCGGTACAGCAATACTCTGCGCCTTGCCAAATTTTGCTAGGCGGTCTTTAAGCTCTACCACTAAACGCTCTGCGGTTTTCTTACCTATACCCGGTAAGCTGACGAGTGCAGAAACATCTTCATTTTGTACACTTGCCAAGAACTGGCTTGCCGACATTCCAGATAAAATAGCAAGGCCTAACTTTGGACCTACACCATTGGCTTTGATCAATTCTCGGAAAAGCCCTCTTTCCATTTTATCAGCAAAACCAAACAGCAATTGGGCGTCTTCACGAACCACAAAGTGTGTGTACACCACCACTTCTTCACCTACCGCGGGAAGCTGGTAGAAACTGGTCATAGGCATGTGAATTTCGTAGCCAACACCGGCTACATCTACAAGAATTTCTGGAGGCTGTTTCTCAGCCAACGTACCGCGAATTCGTCCAATCATGAATTATCTCTGTAAAAGCGTGAGCTTCGAGCAGTATTAGCGCAAACGACCACGAACGGTTTTTCGGGCTTGCCCTGCCATGTTTATCAGGCTCTGTTCAGTGTGTGCATGACACAAGGCAACGGCTAATGCATCGGCAGCATCGGCCTGTGGCGTGCCGCTTAAATTCAGCAGGTGTTTTACCATGTGCTGAACTTGCGTTTTATCTGCGCCACCTTTTCCAACTACCGACTGCTTAATTTGCCTTGCGCTGTATTCAGCAACAGGAAGTTGCGCTTGGGTGGCTGCCACAATCGCGGCACCTCTGGCCTGACCAAGCTTCAGCGCTGAATCAGGGTTTTTCGCCATAAATACCTGCTCAATAGCAAACTGGTCGGGTTTATATTGACGAATAATATCGCCAACACCGGTAAAAATATTAGCAAGACGAGAGGGTAAATCTGCCGTTCCAACGCGAATGCATCCGCTTGCTACATACACCAGTTTACCTTGCTTGCGTGCAATTAAACCGTAGCCTGTGATCCGAGAACCTGGATCTATACCCAGTATAACCATTAAGGCACACTCGGTACAAACAAAGATACCGCTTCTTTATTAGAGGGAGACCATAAACGCGCGAGTGCTTCGTCTTTCGACACCCATTCGTACTGTAAGTGCTCTGTTAAGACAAGGGGTAAATCGCTGTTTATTTGAAGGGAAAATACGTGTTCTGTGTTGTGCACAGTACCAGGAGGATAACGATGTAGCCAGCGGCTACGAATTTCATATTGGTTTTGCTTATCGTGGTCGTTAACAACAAAACCGTGTGCTTTGGCATCGATGCCAATTTCTTCACACACTTCACGATATGCCGTTTCTAAGGGTAACTCCCCCTCTTCTAACGCGCCGGTTACCGACTGCCAAAAGGTGGGGTCGTCTTGTCGTTGCAAAAGCAGCACTCGGTAGTGTTGGTCGTACAACACTACCAGTGCAGATTCAGGCTTCTTATACGCCATAAATTACGATTGCTTTTTCACCGTTGCAATAGCGAGCTCTTCAAGCTGCTGTGGGTTCGCAGGGCTAGGCGCCGATGTTAACGGACATGCCGCTGTGGTCGTTTTAGGGAATGCCATCACATCACGAATAGACGTCGCGCCAGTCATAAGCATTACCAGACGGTCTAGACCAAACGCAAGACCTGCATGCGGCGGCGCACCAAAGCGCAGCGCGTCAAGCAAGAAGCCAAACTTGTTCTTCGCTTCTTCATCGTCAATGCCAAGAATGTTGAATACCGTAGACTGCATGTCTTCATTGTGAATACGTACAGAACCACCGCCTAACTCAACACCGTTCAATACCATATCGTAAGCGTCAGATAAGGCTTCAGCTGGGTTAGCTTTAAGTTCTTCTGGCGTTAAACCACGTGGTGCGGTAAACGGGTGGTGAATAGCATGTAGCTGACCGTCAAATTCTTCGAACATTGGGAAGTCAACAACCCAAAGTGGCTTCCACTCGCCTTCAAGAAGCTCAAAGTCTTCACCAAGCTTAAGACGAAGTGCGCCCATCGCTTCGGTAACCACAGTGTAGCTGTCTGCACCAAACAATAGAATATCGCCACTTTGTGCGCCAGTGCGCTCTAGCATGGCGTTAGTGATGTCTTCCGATAGGAATTTAAGGATTGGCGACTGTAGACCTTCAAGACCTGCACCAGCATCGTTAACTTTAATCCAAGCCAGACCTTTCGCGCCGTAAATACCTACAAATTTAGTGTATTCGTCTATTTGCTTACGCGAAAGCGACGCCCCACCAGGTACGCGAATAGCTGCTACGCGACCTTTAGGGTCGTTTGCCGGGCCGCTGAATACTTTAAAGTCAACGTTAGCAAGCAAGTCGGCAACGTCTGTTAACTCTAACGGGTTACGTAGGTCTGGCTTGTCGCTACCAAAGCGCGTCATGGCATCGGCGTACGTCATGCGCGGGAAGTCGCCAAGGTCAACGTTTAGCATTTTGTTGAACAAGTCGCGGATCATACGCTCGGTGATAGACATTACGCCATCGGAATCTAAGAACGTGGTCTCAATATCGATTTGGGTAAATTCTGGCTGACGGTCGGCACGTAAGTCTTCGTCGCGGAAGCACTTAACAATTTGATAGTAACGGTCCATGCCCGACATCATCAGAAGCTGTTTGAAAAGCTGTGGCGATTGCGGAAGTGCAAAGAACTCACCTTTGTGCGTGCGGCTTGGCACTAGGTAGTCACGTGCACCTTCTGGCGTTGCCTTAGTAAGAATAGGGGTTTCAATATCAAGGAAACCTTCTTCTTCTAGGAAGCGACGTACAGCACCGGTTACTTTTGCACGGAATTGTAAACGCTGGCTCATTACAGGACGGCGAAGATCTAGATAACGATAGCGAAGGCGCTGTTCTTCTGAGTTTTCTTGGTTCCAGTCCAGTGGAAGCACGTCAGACTTGTTGATCACTTCAAGGCCTGTGCCCAGGATCTCAATCTCACCTGTGCGCATGTCTTTATTTACTTGACCTTCAGGGCGCGCACGCACTTTACCCGTTAGCTTTACACAGAATTCGCTACGCAACGTGTTAGCTACCGATAGCACGTCTGGTAAATCTGGGTCGAACACCACTTGTACGATACCTTCGCGGTCGCGTAAGTCGATGAAAATTACACCGCCTAAATCGCGACGCTTATTAACCCACCCGCAAAGGGTAACTTCTTGTCCAATGTATGATGAATCGATATTCCCACAGTAATCTGTGCGCATGGTCCTTGACCCCTGATGTTTTTTCTTGCTTCGCATGCAGTGAATTGGCGTTCAAAACCGCTTACTTTTGGGCTTAAGACTTTGCCAAAAATCGCGTAAACTTGCTGGCCAATAAGCTGGCCCGCCCACAACATGCATAATGTAATGATTTAAAGGCCGCATAGTATAAACAAATGCTTGATAAAGCCCAATGACAAATATGAACAAATCAGCCATATCACAAGGAAATCTCTATATTGGATTACCAATGTGGCAACACAGCCATTGGCCAAGCACCTGGTTTGCTAATTATCCCAAGTCTGATAATGGATTGTCGCTGTATGCCAAGGAGTGTAATACGGTTGAAGGGAATACCACATTTTACTCTCTTCCCCACCAAGACGCTGTAGCGAGATGGAGCGATTCAACACCCGACCACTTCAGATTTACTTTCAAGTTTCACCAAAACATTACGCATGTACATCAATTACAGCATTGTGAAGAAGAGGTTGCCCAACAGCTTGCTTTATTAAGCCCGCTAAAAGAAAAGCTAGGAGTAATGATGCTGCAACTGCCCGCTTCTTTTGGGCCAGAAAAGCTATCCATTTTAGATACTTTTTTAGCGGCGTTACCTCAAGAAATAAACGTAGCGGTTGAAGTGCGCCACTTGGCATTTTTCGCTAAGGGTGATGAGGAAAAGGCGCTTAACCAACTTTTGATCCGCCACGGTGTGAATAGAATCATTATGGACACCCGAGCTTTATTTAGCGGGCCTTTAGATGCAGGCGGAGCTGATAAGCGTGCTATGCTAGAAGAAGTCAGGCAGAAAAAACCGCGGGTTCCCGTTAACGTTATCGCTACAGGCCATACTCCCATTGTCCGGTTTGTCGGTAACGATATAGATGATGACAACCGACGCTGTTTATTGCCTTGGGTGAAAAAAGTGAAGATTTGGCAAAGTGAAGGAAAAGACGTGTACTTTTTTTGTCACCGCCCAGACAACAAAGATGCTCCCTGGTTAGCGCAGCAGTTTATCGATTTGTATAACAACACTACTCCATCACTCGCGCTAAATAACCTGTCTATTAAAACTCAACCAGAGCAGAATTCACTGTTTTGATGACGAGCAACTGACATTGAGCCTATCAATATTTTTTAATAGATAGCGTTTTTCTAATTCAGCGGTAAACTACTGCTCTTATCTATTTTGGTACTACACCATTATTTACCGTGAAATAACCCCAATGAACCATGAATATGAGAAAGCGCGTATTGCTGCGCTTGAATCGTTAGATATTTTAGATACTTCCCCAAGCGAACAACTTGACGAGCTCACCAAAGCTGTACAAGAAGAGTTTAATGCTAAAACCTGCTTAGTAAGCCTTGTTGCAGAAGATCGTCAATGGTTTAAGTCTCGCCAGTGTATGGATGCTACCGAAACACCGCGTAATATCTCGTTTTGCACCTACGCGATAGCCGAAGAAGAATACTTAATTGTTCCCGACGCTAAAACCGATAAGCTATTTGCTAATAACCCGCTGGTTACTGGCAGCCCTTTCATAAGAGCTTACGCAGGTGCTATCTTGCGCAACAAAGATGGCTATGAATTGGGTACGTTATGCCTACTGTTTGATGAACCACGTGACTTTTTAGATGTTGAGATAGAAAGCTTAAAAAACCACGCCCGCACAGTTGAAACCATTATTTTTTCAGAGCACCTTCCAGCATAACTCCAGCCCTACGCTTTTCGTATCGCAAAACAAAAACGCATCACTAAAAAGTGATGCGTTTAATAACTCTCTAAGCTCGACTATGTCTATCTGAAATCAGCTGCGTCTAGCTCGTGCTTTTTCATAAGCTTGTGCATATCAGTTCTATTTCTACCAGCAAGCTCTGCCGCGCGCGTTACGTTGCCGTCGGTCATTTTTAGAAGCTTGTGCAAGTATTGCTGTTCAAAGGCATCGCGCGCTTCTGTAAGCGTTGGCCAGCTTTGCTTTGTGGCTGACAAGGCTTGCTCTACTAAGTGAAGCGGAATAACCGGCGTTTGCGTTAACGCAACACACTGCTCAACCACGTTCACAAGCTGACGTACGTTACCTGGCCAAGATGAGGTTACCAGCTGTTGCATCGCGTCATCAGAAAATTGGCTTACATTCACGCCATGACGCTGTGCGCTTTGCTGCAGCAGCGAGCGAGCCAGAAGTGGAATATCTTCACTTCGCGATTTAAGCGACGGAAGTTTCAGGTTCACCACGTTTAGACGGTAATATAAATCTTCGCGGAAGGTGCCTTCTTCCATTTCTTTGTGCAAGTCTTTGTGCGTTGCAGAAATGATACGCACATCGATATCTACGTGCTTGCTACTACCTACTGGACGAATTTGACGCTCTTGTAATGCACGCAGCAGTTTTACCTGCAGTGTCATCGGCATATCGCCAATCTCATCCAAGAACAAGGTACCGCCGTCGGCTTCTCTAAACAGACCAGGGTGAGCAGCTACAGCACCGGTAAACGCACCTTTGGCATGACCAAATAGCTCAGACTCAAGCAAGTTTTCAGGTAATGCTCCACAGTTAATAGCCACAAATGGTTTGTCGCTGCGGTTACTGGCTTTATGAATGGCATTAGCAAGTAACTCTTTACCTGTACCGCTCGCGCCGCTAATAAGCACAGACACTTCACGCTGAGCTATACGGAACGCCTGGTCTAGTACATTTAGCATTTCTGGAGAACGGGTAATGATGTCCTTTGCCCAATCCCCAGGCTGAGCAGCTTGAGACTGGCTAAGTGCTTTTTGCAGCAGCGCGCGTAATTCATCGTGATCTACAGGTTTAGGCAAAAACCCAAATACACCACGCTGAGTGGCTGCTACCGCATCAGCAATGGTGCCGTGAGCCGTCATCAGAATTACAGGAATATCTTTTCTAATTCCCATAATTTCTTCAAACAAACTCAGACCATCTAAGCCCGGCATACGCAAGTCACTTAATACTACATCGTAGTTGTCGTTTTGGAGCTTTCTTAACGCTGATTGACCGTCTTCCACTGCGGTCACCTCATAACCTTCGCCTTCCAGACGAATGGTTAATAAGCGCAATAAGCTCTTATCGTCATCTACCAACAATAAGTTAGGGTTACTACTCGCCTTTTCGCTCACTGTTGTGTACTCCTGTTTTTATCCATCAGTGTTGCTTCAATCTGCAACAATTCTTCTAGTTTTTTGCGCAGGTTAACTGCTTCAATTTCAAGTGCTTTTACTTTCTCGCCACGAGAAGTATTTTCTTGCTCCAACACCACCATGGCAGATTCAAGCTGCATAATCTGATTGTTGTGCGACGCAGCAATAACAGTCACCACTTCTTGCGCAGTGGGTGTAAATGTTCCAGCAATATCATTTAACGCAAGCTGCGCGCGCAACCTGTCTTGATAAGGTGTATCTGTTGGTAGTGTTAAAACGTAGGCGTGAAGCGTGTCAGATGCTGTATCACCTAACGCTTTTAATGCTTGCTTACGCTCTAACCAAGGTTGGTTGGCCGCGTCAATCCACGCGTTAAGCCAATAGGTTGCATCGCAATTGTGCTCGAACCCCTGTGGAGGCTCAACAAATAAACAAAGGCCACGTTCTATTTTAGCTACAGGCGTCACCTTTTCTGGCTCACCTGCGTTGTCGTTGTTTCTGGTTAAACTCTGACATCCTGTCAGCACCAGTAAGGCGACAATTAAACCACTTATTCTCATTTTATTTTTCCTGTTGCCCAATGGTCACTCTAAAGCAAACATCGGCATAGTCTACATCTACAACACGCACATCACCATGCATCAGTCGAGCGCAATCGGCAACAATTGATAACCCTAAACCCGTCCCAATGACATTGTCGTTTCTCGGCTCGGTTCCTCGGATAAAAGGTTCAAATAAAGTATGTACTGACTCTGGAGCAATACGCTTACCGCGATTGGCAACATCCAGTACAAGATTATCGTTTTCGTTATAAAGGCTAATATTTATCGGTCTTCCCACTGCGCCATGCGCGACTGCATTGGACACCAAGTTATCAAGTATTCTTCTAAACAGCTCCTCGTCTATACGCACCTCGGACGCAGTTATCTTTACTTCCACTTCTCTATCCTGAATGGCGAGCGCGTAATCTTCTAAACAAGCAGAAACTAACTTACTAACGTCACTTTGTACCATTTTTGGCTGAGCTTGTTGCAACAGCAGGTTGTAGTCGAGCAACTTTTCCACCAGCGTGTTGAGCCTTTGCGTGCTAGCAGTAAGTAGCGAAAGTACTTCGCGTTGACTGTTATTCAACTCGCCCACCACGTTTTCAGACAACAAGCTGCAGCCTTCTTTAATACTGGCAAGCGGAGTTTTGAGCTCGTGAGCAGCGTGTCGCAGCAAGGCGGTTCTAATATGCTCCAACTGCTGTAGTCGATCATAAAGCCAATGTAAATCTTTCTCTACATCAATCAGTTCTTTTGGCGCTTGTCTTGAAAGGGGTGGAAGCTGACCATCGCTGTGGGCCATGATCCTTATAATCTTTTTTAAGTTGTTAACGGGGTTCACAATAAGTTGACTCCCCATCAGTATTAGCAATAACGAAACGCTTACAAGCATAGCTGTAGACCAAGCTTGTTTTGCTTGCATGGCATTTAAATCATCTTGCTGGACTTTGACACGTTCAGTAATAGCGGCTTCTACATCGTCGCGAAGCTGGTCGACGCTATCGCCCACTGACGCAAGGTATGCATTAAGTAAAAGCTGGTCTTCAATCGCTCGATATTCGGCTAATTGATTTAGCTGTTCTGAAAGTCGTGTGCAGGTAGTTGGTACCGAGAGAGCCTGACATAGATTGTCAGCGGCCACGGCAAATTGATCGATGGCGTTATCAGAAAGAGAGGCCACCCTTTCATTTCTCAACACAGCAAATTGGCGAATGCTGCGCTCTACGTCAACGACCGCGTTATCGAGTCTTTGCATGTCGCTAACAACATCGACAACAAACCGTGTTTCAAGTGTTGTCATTTGACCCACTTTGGCTAAGTCGCTTTGACTTTGCCAAAGTAAGGCTATAAGAGGGATAAGGGCCAGTACAAAACTACCTAGCGTCAACTGCCTTAGTGAACCAAGTTGTACCAAGCGTTCACCAAACGAAACCTTGTTTATCAGAACCTTACCCTCTTAAATATATTATTTTATCTACTCACTTGCTGTGAGCTTTTCATTGCCTGGCGTCAACTTGCTTTTTGCCAATTCGGCTTCGGAAAGTTTGCCATCTTCGTTGTCATCAATCAGCCCAAAGTTACGCAGTAGACCTGTGTGTCGAACCGCTTCTTTAAGTGATATCAGACCATCTTTATCTGTGTCTAATTCCTGCATCAACGAACGCGCTGGACTTGCGTACGCGTCCGCTACTGAAATGGCTTGTACTGCAGCAACAGTACAAAGTGCTAAGAAAACTTTTTCGAGACGTTTCATCATGAATCCTCCGCTAAACGCTTTTAAAATCCTTCTCAATCCGCTTTGATACCAGCCCTGTGTTATCAGGTTATGCTGCTATTAAAGCTCATGGATACTACCACTAGTCTTCAATTAACCACTATCATAATTGCATTCAAACTGCTTATGCGATTTTCAGACCAAAAAGAAAAAGCACATTAAAAACAGAAGCATATGCAAATAAGTGTACTATCAACCACTCAGCATACAGGTTAAATGTTGCAAAAAAGAAACACCACTTTGAAACACTGTATGTCAAAGTGGTTTTATCGATACCTTGCTATACAGAGAAACTACTATCGCTGTAATGGGAGGGAGAGCAAGTGAGCTCCGATAAGGGGATGGGCTTGCTAAACATAAATCCTTGCACATTGTCACATCCATGCTCTCTAAGATAATTCCACTGTTCAAGGTTTTCTATGCCCTCAGCACATACCGAGAGTGACAGTCTTTTCGCCAAATCAATAATTGCCCCAGTCACAAGACGGCTTCGTTCTGAAGTTTGAATTTCCATTACAAACTGTCGGTCAACTTTTAGCGTGTCGATATTGATTTGCGTCAGGTAACTTAACGAGGAGTAACCCGTTCCAAAATCATCTAGAGCTATGGCGCACCCCATATTTCCGATGCGTCTGAAGAACTTGTTTGAAAGAGTAAAGTTTTCTAGATACGCACTTTCTGTCACTTCAAATTCAATGTTTTCTGGGTTGATGTCATAGAGCTTGAAAGTATTGTAGATGTAGTCAAACAGCTGCGAGCTTCGCAAATCATGTCCAGATAAATTGATTGAGGCTCTAAACGGAGACGTGGCCCATTGTTTTAAATCTGGCATATCAATACAAACGCGCTTAATTACCCAACGGGTAATTGCAGTGATCTTACCGCCCTGCTCAGCAATGGGGATAAACTCGTTCGGCATGACCAAGCCAAATTCAGGATGTTGCCAACGAATAAGCGCTTCTACGCCGATTACATTCCCTTCGTTGTTAACTTTAACCTGGTAATAAACAACAAACTCATCGTTGCTGATTCCTTGCTCAATACCGTTAGCTAAGTGGAGTTTACGCTTATGCGACTCAACCATATCAGGTGTAAACAGTGTGTAGCTGCCCCGCCCTCGCGCTTTTGAGCGATACATTGCAAGGTCTGCATTGCTCATCAGTTCGCTTAGGTCGTAGCCCGCATCGGAAGCCGTAGCAATTCCAACGCTTAAACCTACCGTTAGTGATAAGCCACGCAGTTCAAAAGGCTCATCAAATGCGGTAATAAGTCGCGTTGCCAAGCTTTGCGCTTGGTCAGTAGTCACATCTCTATCGGGCAGTACTAAGAACTCATCCCCTCCCAGTCGCGCGAATAAATCGCCGTCGCGCAGCAAACACTGAACTCTGTCAGCAACCTCTATGAGAATGAGATCCCCGGTTTCATGTCCTAAAGAATCATTGATGCCCTTAAACCCATCTAAATCAAAAAACAGGAGCAGTAAGTCTTCATCATTTCTTTTGGCTCTGGCTAGCTCAAGTCTTAAGTTATCGAGAACAAACTGTCGATTGGGAAGACCGGTTAAACTATCGAAGTTTGCCAGACGAGACATGGTTTCTTGTTGATCAACCAATGTTTGCTTTTGCTCAAAGTTGATAAGTAACTCAACTTCAATGGTATCCAATAAACTATTAATGTTATTCGATAACTGTCCAATTTCATTAGATGTATTAAGTGAACTGCGCAGCGCATAGTCTTTTGACTCAAATACTTCTTGAGTAAACTGCCTCAGCGACCCAATAGGAGAAATCAAACGGTATAAAATAAAGACACAAGTGCCAGTGCAAAGCAGCCAAACCGCGATAACGATAGGCACTTGCTTAATGAGCTGGCGGGCTGAACTTGCCGCTATGGTGTCTTCAATGTCCACATAAAGAACAACATGTCCAAGTGGGTATAGGCTACTACCTACAATTTGATGGGCAGTGATAACATTGTCGTATTGCGTAACACCAAATGGAATTTCTGCAGGATCAAGAGGAACAGATTGATTGGAAAGCTGGCTTAAGGAATCAGGTTGAATGGTGGAAATGACTTGATAGTCGTTGTCATATAGCGTGGCGGAAATAAGATTATCGTGTTCTTTTATCGGTTGAAAAAGAGAGGAAAATAATGCGTTATCACCGGGACTTCGCTCCATGACAACCGATAACTGCAGCGACAAAGCGTTACTTAACGTCGCGGTATTGCCTTTAACCACATCCACCACAGACGCGTTGTGTTCTAATTTATTAACAATTACCACAGAGAGCGCCAGCACCGACATCGTCAATGCAATGACAAGCCCAATTGGGATTTTCAACGTTCTAAACACTCAACTACCCTTACTTCAGTACTGCAAGCTGTTGTAAGCAAGTGATGCCATAGGCTCTGAAACAGCACTGTCACCGCTAAGCTTTTATTATTATTTGTTCACAATAGTAAGGTACAGGTCGCTAAATTTGAATCCATTTTTTTAGCTAATACAAAAAAGACTAACTGAGTGATGATGAACGCTATGTTCTTTCAACTACTTCAAGTTTAGTTTTAATGTACTGGCTATGGGGAACGTACAATAAATCAGCTATTTGACGAATAGTACTCTCTTCAAGAGGCGCTAAAGATTCATCCGCGTATGCAATAGCCCAGAGGCTCTTTATCACATCTCTTTTCTCATCAGCGCTGCAGTGTTTATTTAGTACTTGAGTAAAACGCACTAAGTCAATTGAATCGTCAGCCGTCTCTTGCCCTCTTTCAAGCAGCAACGACATCGCTTCCTCATCTATGTTTACATGCTTTCTGAGCTGTTTCTCGTATTCACTTCTCTCGCTATCCGTTACTTCATTATCAGCGTTAACAATTTCACTAAGTAATGCAGCAGTCGCCAATTCAACGGTATACGTTGGCTCTGTGCGCTTATGCGTGTCTTCGAAAAGTTTAAGAAATGATTTCAGCATGGGGCCCTACTTCTTGTGTCACCGCAGAAACGCCCGCGGTTAATGAAATTTGAGTATCGATAAAACTTTTACTCGGTAAAAGCTAAATTCGATTAATTGCTGGATTAGATGGACAGATTTACAGCGATGACTAAGCAAGCAAGTCTATGTAAACTGTACTCAGCGACTAGGGCTGTAAAGTGAGAGTTTAAAAGCCTTCAGAGAAACATGAATATGAACATTTTGCTCGTAAAGATATTTTCTAAAGGCGCCTAAATTTTAGTATCAAGTAAGCAAATCACTTTACTCCCGCCATTTTCGAACCACACTCGTTCGCACAGCGCGTGAAGCAAAGGGAGCCCACGCCCAAAGCTTTCGTCATGAACGGAATGACGCCGGCCTACCGTACTTGCCTTATTCCACTCAAAGCCTTCACCACTATCTTCAACCGCTATCAGCACCTTACCTTTAAGGGGTAAAGACTCTATCCTAATATTAATTCGCCCGTGACTAAGCGCTTTTAGTGAAGCCTCGCGGTTTTCGTAATATTGATGGAACCCTGTACTATCAGCTTTGAGTTTTGAGTCGAGTTTCAAGATCCCATGCTCTAACGCATTATTAAACAGTTCCGACAACACGGTATAAATTATCGAACGCACCGCTTGAATGCCCTCACATTGCCCCGCAAGCTGTAGCACGCGTTGAAGAATGTCAGGCTGTTTCAAATGTTGTGCGTTAAGCGCAACTTCATGCACCGATGGCAATCCAAAATCCATCTTTGGTGATACGGGCGTTTTAATGGGTTGAGAGGTAAACACGACTAGCGTGACATCATCGTGAAATGAAGAGGCTGCGCAATGCTCTTTCGCCTTAAGAAAAAGTGAATTGGATTCTATTTTCCCATGCGTCTGCATTTGCTCTTTTACTATTCTTACCAAGCCCTCCTCAAGAAGCATTTCTCCCTCTTGATTAGTACTCTCAATTAGCCCGTCGCTACAAATTACAAGCTGTTCATTGCATCCTAGTTGAATGGTATCGCAATCGGTGTTGAGTTCATGCTCGTCTAGGATCCCTAATGCCATGTGACGTGAGGGAATGCAGCGCAATGCTAAATCAGTTTTCGCAGGAACAATGACAGCCGGCATTCCACCCTGCCATAAGTTGATTCTATTGCCCCCCGCGTTAATTTCGCCCACCACTGCGGCCATAAACATGTCACTTGGTAGAAACTTAATTAAAATTCGATTTAATTCTGAAATAATCTCAGAAATAGATACCCCTTGCTGGCTGAGTTCCTGAAAGGCTCGGGTTACAGGCAACGCAACAATTGCTGACGCCAAACCATGACCTGTAAAATCTCCCACCACAAAATAAATACCACCACTAGGGCTTGATTCGCATAGAAAGAGGTCGCCATTAAAGGTTTCAGCTGGCTTTAGGAAGCAGTCGAAATGCGCCATTACCTCGGGTCGATTGACAATAGCGTGGCTAAAAATATGTTCCACAATGGCGTGCTCTCTCGCCACTCTTTGATTGAATAATCGAAGTGCTTTATTTTGCTGTTCTATGTGTTCACTCAAAGCACGTATTTTTAAGTGGGCTCGAATTTTGGCAATTAGAATGTGTCGGTCGAAGGGCTTTGTGGCAAAGTCGTTCCCGCCAACCTCCAGACACCTCACTAAGCTTTCTTTATCTTCTAAAGCGGTGATAAAAAGAATAGGTAGATACGGCCCTTTCGCAAGCTTGCGTATTTTGGGTGCAACGTCAAAACCACTGAGCCCAGGCATCACAACATCCAACAAAACCAAGTCGGGTTTTTCGTGCGTAAATTTTTTGATAGCTTCAACACCATCCACCGCTTCGATACACTCTTTATAGCCTGCGTTATAAAGCATGTTAGTAAGCAATGTACGGTTGATAGCCTCGTCGTCAACAATGAGGATCTTCACGTATGTCTCTTCGATAAAATGTTAATTTAGCGACTTGCTTTTCTTACTTAATGTCGAACTTTTTATCGAATCGAGATATTTTCAGGATTTTAGCAACCTGAGGACGGGCATTTTCAATACTGTAGGTTAATTCTCTTTCAGCGAGTGCCTTTTGCATGTTTAACAACATACCTAAGGCAGAGCTATCCATGTATTCAGTACGCGATAAATCTACGGTGATGTGAGAGACATCGGCGCCCAGTTCGCCATAGGCGTTTCTGAAGTCTTCTACCTTACTAAAGTCAAACTTAGTGCCTACATCTACCACTAGTACTTTCCCTTGATTTTGATAGCTCGACGTTATTTCCATATTCGCTCCTTAAAAATGTAAGCAGAAATGCTTCATCACATGCTTTTAACTTTGCTATTCTTATACTAGTTGAACTTTTACACATCGCCATGAAAGTCATCTTAAACTTTCGTATGGTAATGCTTTTTTTATCGCCATTTAGATGGAAAGACGCAATTTATTGAGGTATGTATGCAAGACTGGCAAGACGCCCTTTTGGTCTATAGTACTGAAAGCGGCAAAATAAAGCCTGAGCCAAAAGAGCAAGCGCGTTCGGTGTCTTCTGACGGCGTTGTTCGTATTCACAGGGAAACTAAAGGTCGCAAAGGAAAAGGGGTGTCTCTGATTAAGGGATTAGACCTCGCGTCTGATGAGCTGAAAAAGCTAGGCTCTGAGCTAAAGAAAAAATGTGGTTGCGGCGGCGCAGTGAAAGACGGTGTCATTGAAGTACAAACTGATGACAGGGAAAAGCTCCGCACACTACTTACCGATAAAGGGTATAAAGTTAAGCTTGCTGGGGGCTAATGTAACGCTAGCCAGCTAGCGAGCTCTCACTTTTTCATAAACATATAACAAAAAGAGTCTGAAATGGAAAAGCTGTCAATTTCTGATCTACACATTATTTTAGTTGAGCCTTCTGACACACAAAGAAAGATCATCACCACTTTGTTGTTAAAAGAACACGTAAAGGAAATTGACCCCGTCAGTACCCTTTCCGAAGCTCGTTCAGCGGTAAAAGCGCACGGTGCTGACCTAATCGTAAGCGCGATGTACTACGAAGATGGAACCGCACTAGAACTACTTAAATTCATTAAAGAAGACGACGCATTTAAAACAATCCCCTTCATGTTGGTTTCCAGTGAAAATCGTTTGAGCAAACTAGAAGAGTTTAAGCAGGCGGGTGTTGCGGCAATTCTTCCTAAACCATTTGAACCCCTTCATTTGTCTCGTGCGTTAAACGCAAGCTTAGATTTAATCAATCACGATGAACTAGAATTAGAACTATTTGACGTACATGATGTTCGCGTACTACTTGTTGATGACAGTAAATTAGCGCGTAATCATATTCGACGCGTATTAGAAGGCATGGGGCTTCAACGCATAAAAGAAGCTGAGAATGGCGCAATGGCGCTAACTTATATAAAAGATGAACCTTTTGACCTCGTGGTTACCGACTACAATATGCCCGAAATGGATGGCAGGGAACTATCGGAATTTATCCGCTTTAATCCAGAAACCACACATATACCGATTATCATGGTAACGTCAGAGTCGGCTGACAGTGCACATATGGCTAATATTCAGCAAACAGGTGTGAACGCGCTATGCGATAAGCCTTTTGAGCCCAACGAAGTAAGACAAATGCTTTCAGCACTATTAGGTAACTAAGCGCAAAAATATTAAACGGCGTTCTCAAATTACCCACCGGCAGGTGTATATTTACGGCACCTGCCAACGCTTCATGCCCTAACCGTTTGGCTTTTTATAAAGCCAACAGCGCATTTTAATTATTTTTTCAAGTCCTCCACATTAAAAACAACTATTCAATTTGTAAAAATGTGTTGACACACATAGGCGTTCAACATACATTCAAACCTATGAAACAGAATACTATGCACGTAGCACTTTTCTTTTTTGCGTTTATATCCTTTAACTAGGGAGGCGCGGCTACATGCATGAAAACCTCCCAACTGGGAGGTTTTTTTTTAGCAGAATTTTCTTATACGATACGCACGGGAATGATATGTCAGACAATGCATTAGATACTGTTAGAGAGCGGATTACCGCTTTAGACAGTGAATTACTTACTTTACTCTCAGAACGCAGAAAGCTAACCAACGAAGTGGCTGAGACGAAAATAAAGCATCACATTCCTGTGAGAGATCAAAAGCGAGAAGAACAGCTATTGGTGCGCCTAATAAAAGAAGGCCAAAACATCGGCTTAGACCCTCATTATGTGACACAAATTTTCCACGTTATTATTGAAGACTCTGTTTTAAACCAGCAGGCTATGCTTGCTGAACGCGCTAACCCTGGCAGTACATTGCCCTTAAACCGAGTGGCATTCTTGGGCGACAAGGGCTCTTACTCTTATCTAGCAACGCAAAAGTACTTTTCTCGTCGCCCAGGCGAATTGCTGGAAATTGGCTGTCAGAGCTTTGCTGAAATTATTCACAGAGTTGAAAGTACAGAAGCCGATTACGCGGTATTGCCTATTGAGAACACGACGTCTGGCAGTATCAATGAAGTGTATGACCAACTACAGCATACCCAACTTAGTATTATTGGTGAACTCACCCACCCTATCCGCCATACATTGTTAGTGGGAACCAACACCAGTATCGATAAAATCAAAACGCTTTACGCTCACCCTCAAGTGTTCACTCAGTGTAGCCATTTCTTAGCAGAACTAGGGAACGTAGAAGTGAAAACCATGGACAGCACCTCGTCTGCCATGTTGACAGTTAGTGAGCTTAAACGCGATGACGTAGCCGCAATAGGCAGCGAAGCGGGTGGTAACTTGTACGGCCTAATGGCTATAAAGAGTAACTTAGCAAACCAAAAAGAAAACCATAGCCGTTTTATCGTTGTTGCGCGCAACCCAGTAGTGGTTCCACTTCAAGTTCCTGCTAAAACAACACTTGTTATGTCTACCATCCAAAAGCCAGGTGCACTTGTAGAGGCCTTGTTGGTGCTACGAGAGAACAGCATCAATATGACGAAGCTTGAATCGCGTCCTATTCCAGGTAATCCATGGGAAGAGATGTTCTACATTGATGTAGAAGGCAACGTAGAAGATGGCCCTGTACAAAATGCTCTTGATGCATTGCGTGGTATTACCCGCTACATCAAAGTATTGGGCTGCTATCCAAGCGAAGAAATTAGCCCGACCAAAGTGGCCGCGGCGAGTGCGCTGGCTGATTAAGCCAGCACACTCGCCATTGTTTACTTTCTTTCGTTGTAATATTTAGGCAGGCTGAAAGGCTTGCCCAACATTACCAACGTCACTTTCACCATTAACCTGGAAGACAGAAACTCGGTTGCGGCCATGCTTTTTACTGCCATACAAAGCTTCATCGGCATTGGCATACAGCGCCTCGAATTGGTACTTTGATGACGCAGTGCTGGAGATACCAAAGCTTGCTGAAATATCGAAGGTAAAACCGCTTTCAGCTGTATCAATCTGACGGATACTATTGCGCATACTTTCCGCTATTTCTTTTGCTTTTTTCTCATTACACCCTGGTAATAGTAGGCCGAACTCCTCACCACCTAAGCGCCCGAAAACATCTTCTTTTCTGCAGTGTTTCCTCACCGCGTTAACTACTGCCTTTAATACCCAATCGCCTGTTGGATGACCGTAGCTATCGTTAACTGACTTAAAGTGATCAAGGTCGAAAATTACAAAAGATAATACGTCCTGCTGCTCTGACATTCGATCAAGCGCTTTCGATGCCAACTCAGTAAAATAGTGACGGTTCGCCACATTTGTTAACGAGTCAGTTTGCGCCTTTTCCCTAAGTGCTGCATGTAACTTACGATTTATTATTGCCCACATAAGGACAAGTATCGTGGTGGAAGCAAGCAATGTTATCAACAGCCTGTGATTTTGCTTTTCTTCTCGGGAAAGGGCTGCTTGTGCTTTCAGTAGGCTATTCTCTTTGTCCAGTAGCTGAATTTCGATATTCTTCTCGAGGTTATCGAACTTAGCCTGATGAATCGCCATTTGCTTAACGTTGTATTCATCAAGATAAGCTTTATCTGCTTCAGCATATTGAATGTATGCGTCCAGCGCTCGCGTACTGTCGCCTTGCGACTTCGCAGACTGATACAAAATATAGTAGGCTGTTTTAATGGGTTTTGAATACCCCATTCCTTTCGCAAGCTCTGCACCTTTTAACGCACTTTCTGAGGCGTTGTGAAAGAGTTTGTTAGCAGTATAAGACTCTGCAAGAGTCGTATGAAATTCAGAGATTAGCCTTGGGTAGTTGGTACTCTCAACTTCTGCCTGAATAGCAAGTAAAGAGTCAAGCGCTGCCGATTCGTTTCCCCCTTCTCTCAACATTAATTGAGCAAGCCATAGTTTTGCAAGATTAAGTGCTATTGACTCCTTACTCTCTTCGCAAACCTCAATTGTTTTTATCAACATATCGCGTTCAAGACGTCCTAAATTATGCAACGATTCACTACGCAAGTTATGGGCTAAGCACGCATCCCGCAACGAGAGCTGCTGACTTAATACGCGTTCGCTATACTGCAGACTTTGCTCAAACTCTTCTAATTGGTTGTAAAAAAGCGCGATGGTTAAAATAGCTGGATGCTTGTCTTTATCCTCTGCAAATGCAAGCAGAGGTACAATATCTGGAATTTGTTGTAGTGCATTAGGGAAATCTCTTACCAATGCATAATTGTTTAGAATTGAGCGCTTAGCGCGCAATTTCAGCGACTTGTCAGACGCACTTTGATATACACTTTCATACAGCGGAACAGCTTCAATTAACTTCCCTGAGTAAGACATATCATATGCGGTGAGATAATTAAAATATTGAACCTGAGCAGGCGAGAAGGTTCTGGATTTTTCAGAAAGAGTCGATAGAGACTCTCGAAATGCAGTCACATCCTGACTTCGCAATGCGTCTGCTTCTGAGAGCTTCAAATCCACTTCGTTGGCGGCAAGTGAAAATATGAAAAAGGGGCTAATTAAGGCCCCTATAATTAATCTAAACACTTTATATCAAGCTAATTAATGAAGAGAAACTTCATTCTTTTCATCAGTGTCTGGCGATTCACCAGGTACGTCTTGCCCTTCGTCTTCAGGAATCAACAAACACCACATTTTTTCTTTCTCTTGAGAAAGTTCGTCTGCGTGGTCAGCTTTAAATTGTGCAATTACATCAGTGTCACGTTGCTTAGATGCATCTTGTGCAATAGCGAGAAGTTCTTTTAGCGCTTTCATTAGTTTGTTCTACTTTATAGTTATTAATGTTTAATAGGTTAGCAACTATTTGATGAGTTGTTAATCAAATATATAGCATTTTAGACATATTATACCAGTTACTATTTGCATCAATTACCTTTGAAAACAGAAATACTTACTGGTTTATTAGGTATGAAGTAACCAAATATTTTAGCGACTAAAGGTATATGTGACCAAGTTGGTTTTACTTGGCTGAAAACAGTTGTCATCTGCCTGTTTGAAGTTCAATTGGGTGACTAAACGCTTTGTAGCGAGGTGACGCTTTTCAAATTGGGCAATAATTTGGTGTAAATTGAGATATTCCAAGCCAAATTCGACTAGCGCGCCCATCGCTTCTCGTGCCGCGCCTTTTCCGTTCATTGAAGGCGCTAATATAATTCCAATCTCTGCAGTGTCTTGTAAAACGCTTTTACAAAGCATCTGAATTCCACAAAATGCCTGCGTTTGATTACACGTTATAGACCAGACCTTCTGTGCTGGCCAAGGCCTTTTGTTTGCTTCAATGAAAGTACTAGCGACTACTTCACTTTCCTTCTCAGAAAGGGGCTCACCGATTAATCGCATAACTTTTCTATTTTGGTACAAGCTTGCTGTTTCCTCTTTCCACTGCTGGCAAAGTAAAGCGCTGGTAAAACGAGGCGTAGCGAACTGCACTAGTTAGTACCTTTGGAGTAATCGACATCATCTATCACTGGTTTACTAACTGGTGGTATGACAAGTGTAGAGTGCTGGTTAATTTCGTGATTATGCAGTTCACCAATAGCAATCGTCGTAGCTCTGAACTCATCGATGGGCAAGGTTGCAGCTTCATATAAAATAGCGCTGTCATTCGCTTGGTAAATAGATAACAGTTTATCAGTAAGCTTTTTTCGTTGAAGAGAGCTGGAGGTAAAAACGGCACTTGAGAAATCTCCTGCAACCCCAACCTGCCATAAAACTAAATACGCAGCCGTATCTACTTCTCGTTTATATACTAGAAACTGGTTTGCCTCGTAGTGTTGGCAACCTAGAGCGCCTGGGTCTATGGCCAAATCGGCGTATAGGCACGATTCAGCTGAGATCCCCGGCAACATGTAAGCATCAAACCCTCGACTTTTAGCGATTGCGATAGCGTCATGTGGCACCTTTGCAAAAACCCCAGGGTGTCCATAAAAAGCGCCAACTACTTTTTCGCCTTTCTCCACACGCTCTAGCATTGCGCTAGTCATTTGAGCATAGGTATCGTGGCGATCTTTGCCTTCACCATAGAAAGTTTGTAGGTTTACTGTGTTTTTGTTCAAAGAGGTGATCCATGCCTCCATGTAGTGCTCAGCTACACATACGAAAACGACGTCGGCTTGCTCAATATGACTTTGACAAATAGGCGATAAATGCGCTCCAACCATCATCCCGGTTCCTACACATACTAGGCTGCCTTGTTGCATGTAACTGTTCCTTTATTATTATTAGGTTTTAGCTGTTTTTATCAAAAACATGTTTAAGCGCGTCAACCGTATCACTCAATGTCACTTTTCGTGCAAACGATACAACACCATTAGTGCCCTGTCCTCTGTCAAAAATTGTATAGTATTGAGAGATCAGCGGAAGACCGAGGATGCTTTGATTCGGCCAGTGTTTTAGTGGGAATATTTTAAAGGACGCTTGGTTAAATGTGGGGGCGTGCTCCTGCCAGTAGGCTTCAGGTGGTAGCGAGAGTAAAACATCTTCACCCTCATCGCCTTCAAGAACAAACGTTAGTTCAGGCCATTGTGCCAAATCTAGCTTTTCCAAGTCTATTCCTTGCTCCTCTAAAGAGAAAGCAGCGAAGGGCTCAAGCAATGTTTTCACGTTATCAACACAGCAAAAAATCTGCTCGATCACTTCGTTATACAAAGATTCTGGCAAACCAATCACCGTTGCTCCTGAATCTACTATCGCATTTGAACACCAGCGTGCTTCGTCCGATTTATCCAAAGCCGGCGCTTTAATGCCTTCGTTTTCTCCACATTTTACGGCTTTTAACGTGACGTTATAATACTTATCGCGGAGTACCTTCACAGACATAATAGGAGGAGCATATAAGTCTCGATGAAAAATAGGCTCACCTATTACAAAAAGGCCATGATTTTTTCTATGTGCAAGCGCAGCGCGAAGACAATTTCCATCTACGTTATAGACGCTTGAGCGATGTAGCCAAAAAGCGAATTTATCGGCGTTAATTTGACGCTGCTCTAGCTCAGAAAAGTAGCTAGGGAGTGTGGTCGCAACGTAATCAGCTGTCTTTAGGTTAATAATTGCTGACTCGTTAGGATCGGCCAACGCTTTTTCAAAAATCGCTTGCTCGCTCATTTCACACGTAATTTTGTCAGTGCAACGATAGGCGTGATTTAGCGGTTGATAAGCTAACCCCATAATTCCGTCAGCTTTTTTAAAACAAGATTCTTTTGTCTCTTGCGATTCTTTCGCTATTGCTACATAAGTTTGCGGCAACGAAATGCTGTGACCGAAAATGCCCAGGCGCACCGTGGTCTTAACAACAGGGCCATGCCAACTTCCTGCAGCATATTTAATTGATTGAGAGTAGTAGGTGAACCTCACATCACCATCACGTTCAACATGATAATGAATGTCGCCTAGCACTAAGGTTGAGCTTCCCGTATCTAAAATAAGATGAACGGTCTGCTGATGCGCGCCTATATGTGCTCTCACACAATAGCCGCCATCAGCGAAAGTATTGGTAATTGGCAAACGAAGAGAGCGAGTCACGTTGGCTACCTTAAATTAGCTATCGCTATAAACAGTCGGTCAAAACTACTTGTCTCTTAAAAGCTGACCATCATCCGCTTTTAACAACATCTGTTTGCTGTCGACTAAACACTTCTTCGCATAATCTCCGAACCACGCGCCGACCTTCATGAACTGTTCTACAAAGCCTTTTTTGTCGCCATTCTCAAGTAATGACAATGCAATCCCAAAACGTTCGTAAAAGCGACGTAGAAGTGCAAAGTTATCAGGGTTATTGAAAATAATATCGGCATAAAGTTGTGGTGACTGAGCGAATAACCTGCCTACCATTGCGAGTTCTAAACGATAAATAGGTGAGCTAAACATGGTGAGTGATTCCAGATTAGGATCTTCACCTTTTAAGTGTTGCCCGTACACAAACGTGTTGAAGTGACGCATTACCTGAATATAAGCCATGGCTTGGTCATGTTCTTGTGCGCTGGAGTCGTGAATGGTAGCACCCCAAATTCGCATTTGCTCAATGAGCCAACTGTATTTCTCACTGCCACGTCCGTCGCACACTACCACTACCTGTTTAATCATGCCAGGCGCGTCAGGACCAAACATGGGGTGCAGTCCAACAACCGGACCATTGTGTGCGGCAAGCATCGCCTCAAGTGGCTTAGCTTTAATACTGGTTATATCTGCAAGCACGCAATCCTCTGGCAGCATAGTAAGCTTGCTAATCACGGCTTCGGTTAGATTAATAGGCACTGCAACAACAACCAGTGAAGCACAGCTTAATAACGATGTTGCTCTACCACTTTCCCAGTCGTCTTTTTCAACAACTGAAACGTTGTAATTACTTCGTTCGAACAAGCTCACAAACACACGGCCAAGTGCCCCTGCTCCACCAATTACAACAACGTTGTCGACATCAGGTTTCACACAGCGATATTTGTTGTTTTGCGTGTGATAAGACTCTCGCATTACTCGACGTAATAAGTCTTCGGTGAGATCGGGCGACACCCCAAGTGCTTCTGCCTGAGCACGGCGGGATGCGATCAACGCTTTTTCACGCTCTGGTACATAAACGGGCATACCAGCTTCAGCCTTAATTTGACCGACCTGGGTTGTAATTTGATTGCGTTTTGCGAGTAATTCGACAAGCTGGGTATCCAGCTCGTCGATACCTTCACGCAGCGTATCTAACTTTTTTAAGTGCTGCGATAAATCGGCCATTCTGTCTTATCCTTGAATCAAATGGCACGGGGCTTATTGGCAAATTTTTCTTGCCACTTTAGGCGTTGCTTGGATTTATGCCACCGTGCGCTTATTTTGGCGTAAGGGTAACACAGTTATTAACTTATCTCTGGTTTGAGATATTAAGTTCTCTGTTGTTTCCCAATCAATACATCCGTCTGTGATTGAAACACCATACTCAAGTTCTTCTGGCTTTTTACCTTCAGCTTTTTGATTACCCGGTTTCAAGTGACTTTCCAACATAACGCCAATGATAGACTGATTGCCTTCTAGAATTTGATTGACCACGTTCTGTGCAACCAATGGCTGGCGGCGATAATCTTTTGAAGAGTTTGCATGGCTGCAATCTACTACTAAGCCCGCTGTTAAACCAGCATCCTGCAGCTCAATCTCGCACTCTGATACGCAAACCGAGTCGTAGTTAGGCTGCTTTCCACCGCGCAAAATAATGTGGCCATCTGGATTACCGCTGGTCCCGATAATACTTACCTGGCCTTGCTTATTGATTCCCATAAAGCGGTGACCCGATGCCGCCGATTTAAGGGCGTTTATGGCAATATCTAGGCTTCCATCTGTACCATTTTTGAATCCTACAGGCATAGACAGGCCGCTGGCCATTTCACGGTGGGTTTGCGATTCAGAGGTACGCGCACCGATAGCAGCCCAGCTAAATAGCTCAGCAAGATATTGTGGACTAATTGGATCCAGTGCTTCTGTTGCAACAGGCAGCTCTAATTCTGCAAGCCAAATTAACAACTCTCTTGCCTTACGAAGACCTGTTTCAATATCAAATGTACCGTCGATATGCGGGTCGTTAATTAAACCTTTCCAACCTGTTGTGGTACGCGGCTTTTCGAAGTACACACGCATAACGATAAATAGTGTGTCTTTGCATGATTCATGAAGCTCTTTAAGCTTAAGTGCGTACTCTTTCGCGGCTTCAACGTCGTGTATAGAACATGGTCCACACACTACAAGCAATCTATGGTCGCGACGATGAATGATATCTGAAACAATCTTTCTAGACTCAGAGATAGCCGCTAACGCTTTGTCTGACACAGGCAATTCAGCACTAAGCGCTTCAGGGGTTATAAGTACATCTTCGGTACTTACGTGAACATTATTTACGGTGTCCTTGATCATGGGAGCTCTCTTACTCTCTTAACTACAAATAAAAAACGGAAAATTAAACGCCAAAAGAGTGTGCAATCTGCATGTAAACTTTATTGTACAACCAGCTTTTTCTATATTTCTTTAACGTCATTGACTTTTTAGCAACTCAAGCGTAATAGCGCAAGTAATAACGAATAATACTTTAATCTAGGGTAGATTCGAAGCGAATGAGCATGACTGAATGGCAATAGTGCATAGGGATAGCACAATTTTTAATCGACAGTGAGGCTTGTTCCGAATTACCTCATTAGTCAAACGCTTTGTAGTGACATCCCGCCCTTACGTTTTCAAATGATCCACGAATTTAATGGCGTAATTGACCAACATAAATAAGCTAAATTTCTCATTTATTGTCAGGATTTTGTATCATTGCGACAACGGAATAATAATGAGAACACAATGCAAAATTTAGCCCTAACCTACACTGGCGACGTCGCCATTCTAACCATGCAAAATGGAGAAAACCGCCACAATCCTCTCTTCGCAAAGGAGATGCTTTCAGCGTTAAATACCATTAAAAGTAATGAAAGCAGTAAAGCACTAGTGATCACATCAAATGATGAGAAATGCTTTAGTCTAGGTATAGACACAGACTGGCTAATGCCAGCGATGAAAGCAGCTCGCACTGAGGAAATAAAGCAATTTATGTACGGTATGGATGACGTGTTTAAAGCGCTGCTTCTTTTCCCTCTTCCCGTTATTGCTGCAATCAACGGACACGCCTTCGGAAACGGAGCAATTTTGGCGTGCGCTTGTGACTTCAGATTTATGCGCGCAGACAAAGGCTTCTTCTGTTTCCCTGAAGTAGATTTATCAATCCCCTTTCTGCCCGGTATGATTGAGTTTGTTAAAAAAGCGATGCCGTATTACAGGTTTAATGAAATGAAGCTTTCCGGGAGGCGTGTATCTGGTAAAGAATTAGAGCAAGATCACGTGGTAGAAAAGGCGTACGATACACAAGAAAGCTTGATGGAAGGTGCGCTGAACTACGCTAAGACCTTTGATAAAAAGCGTGGCATTTTTGGCGAACACAAAAAGCGTCTACACAAACATATCATCCACACTATCGATAACGAGAACAAACCGTTAATAGAATCGCTTTCACTCATAGCATAACAATAATAGGCGCTCTGGTGAAGCGTCACTTAAGACGCTTCACCGATATTTGCTAATAAGTCTTTTCATGGGCATATCGATGTTGGGCTCTACACTGTTAGTTAGGCCTTGGTGTTCTCTTCCTAAAAAGATCGACTTTAACCCCCCAGTGCAACGATGCAATTCTCATTAAAACTGTTACAGAGATAGAACCTAAAATGCACCAAATGTAAGGGATGTCTAGGGCAAACAAGGCGGCGTAAGTGAGACCACCTGCAAAACATGCACTCGCGTAAACATCTCCACGCATAACGTAAGGTACTTCTCTGCAAACCACATCGCGCATCAAGCCCCCGAAGATACCGGTTGTCATACCCATCGTTAGGGCGACAATCATTCCGGTTCCACTAATGAGTGCTTTCTCGATGCCTATGACATTAAAAATAGCAAGCCCTATGGTGTCGATAAGTATAAAGTAAAAATTGGAAGGAGAAGGCATATAGCGAATGAATAAGACTGTCGCGAATATAGCTGAGTAGGTTGCTAGTAGATACTCTGAGGTTTCTACCCAGAAAATAGGTTTTCCTAATAGGAGGTCTCTTAAAGTACCTCCGCCAAGGGCTGTCATCACGCCGACAACGACGATGCCAAACCCATTGATACTTTTGTCATGCCCCAGCAATGCTCCCGATACAGCAAAAAATGCGACGCCAACAACGCCTAACACGATAAAGTATTCTGTACTCATCCTTCTCTCTATTAAGAAACCTTAATGTTTGTATTAAAAAACAGATTGAATGGATCGAATTTCAGGCACAAAAAAGCCCGCTTAAAGCGGGCTTTTTCGAAGTTAACAATAACGCAAGGATTAGTAATCTTAGTTAAGCTTCTCTTTGATACGTGCAGATTTACCTGAACGCTCACGTAGATAGTAAAGCTTAGCACGACGAACCGCACCGCGACGTTTCACTTCAATTGAAGAAACTGCCGGGCTGTGTGTTTGGAACACACGCTCAACGCCTTCGCCGCTAGAAATTTTACGCACGGTAAAAGACGAGTGCAGACCACGGTTACGTTTAGCGATAACAACACCTTCATAAGCCTGAAGACGCTCTTTGTCACCTTCGGTAACGCGAACTTTAACAACTACTGTGTCACCTGGACCAAACGCAGGAACATCAGTCTTTAGCTGTGCTTCTTCGATTTTTTTGATGATATCTTGACTGACTTTGCTCATCATATCCTCTCGTCCTAGTTAACTGTCATCTTGCTGCAGTTGCGCTTGGAATAATTCAAGCAAACGCTGCTGCTCCTCAGTCAGAGCTAGGTGATTTAACAATTCAGGGCGACGCTGCCAGGTTCTACCTAATGATTGCATCAATCGCCACTGCCTAATTTTTTCATGGTCCCCACTTAACAACACATCAGGTACCTTTTGACCATCAAGTATTTCGGGCCGCGTATAGTGCGGACAATCCAAAAGACCGTCAGTGAAAGAATCTTCAACTGCTGAGGCTTTATGCCCCAACACGCCAGGAACTAATCGAGCAACCGCGTCCATAAGGACCATTGCAGGCAGTTCACCGCCGCTTAGCACGTAATCACCAATAGAGACTTCTTCATCTACATGGCTTTCGATTACTCGCTCGTCGATGCCTTCATATCGGCCGCAAATTAAAATTGTGCGGTCAATGTTAGCAAGGCGCTGTACGCCTGCTTGGTCAAGGGGTTTCCCTTGTGGTGATAAGTAGATCACCTTACTTTTTTCGCCACCAACTTTCTTGGCAGCTTGTATTGCGTCGGTTAGCGGTTTTACCATCATCAGCATACCGGGTCCGCCTCCGTAGGGGCGATCGTCTACTGTACGATGGCGATCATGTGTAAAGTCACGGGGGTTGAAGGTGTCAACCGATAACGTTCCAGACTTAACTGCTCGACCTATAACACCCTGTTGGGTAAAAGGGGCAAACATATCTGGAAACAGGCTAACAACGCCGAACCACTTTTCCGGTGTCACTTAAAACCCCGGGTCCCAGTCAACTTTAATGACCTTCGCTTCCTTATCCACCTCTTGTACGACTTCGTCGAACACAAAAGGTAATAGTCTTTCTTTTTGACCAAAAGCATCGCCTACATTCGCTTTAACGTGAATCACGTCGTTAGCACCTGTATTAAACACTTCTTTCACCACACCCAAGTCGTAACCTTGCGTTGTTACTACTTTCATGCCGGTGAGCTCACGCCAATAAACCCCTTCGTCGCCTAAATCAGGCAGCTGTGAAGCATTTATGTTGATATCCAAGTTTTTGATGCGCTCGGCATCATCTCGACTATCAACGCCCACAATTTTTGCAACGAGGCTTTTACCGTGCGGTCGCCACTGGTCAATTTGGTATTCCTTTTCATCGCCAAGAAACCATGGCGCGTACTCAAAAATACCTTCTGGCGTTTCTGTATAGCTGTTGATTTTGACCCAACCTTTAACACCGTACGGTGCGCCAATTTTGCCAACAATCACTTTGTCAGACGCTAGACTCATCTATACCACCAGTTAATAACAGCTTACGCTGCAGATTTTTTCGCTTCTTTTACCAAGCTAGAAACGCGATCTGATAAGCTCGCGCCTACGCCAACCCAGTATTCAACACGCTCTAGATCTACGCGAAGACGTTCCGCTTGACCTTGTGCAGTTGGGTTGAAGAAACCGATGTTTTCAATGAAACGACCGTTTCTTGCACGACGGCTATCAGCCACCACTAGTTGATAAAATGGACGCTTTTTCGCGCCACCACGCTGTAAACGAATAGTAACCATAAATGCCTCAAACTCGTTGTAGCGTTACCGTTAACTTAAGCCTTCAAACTACGACTAAAAATTAGACGCCAATTAGAAGGCCGCCGAATTATACGGATATCGCCACTCAATGCAAGTAAAAGTCTTGCTTAACTTATAATTAGCGCGTGCTCGGTGACATTACTTTAATCATTGTCGATAGCAGCACTTTAATCATCGTCGAAAGGAGCACCACAACTAGCAAGGCTCAACAAACAAACAATTAACGGCAGCGTTTTTGTTGTCTTCGTATTGGGGAAAGGTAATCTCGTGAAATTTAAAGACGAAGCAGGGTTACACTTGCGTCGTTATAGTCGTAGGGAACGTTTTGCCATTGTGGCTTTTTAAGCTCTTGTGATTTTGTCTCTTCTACCCCGGCAAATTTGTTTGATTTGAGTATTAAACTGGGAAAGCCTTGGGCGCCGATGCTGCGTGACATAGTGATTTCATTATTTAACTTCTTTTCTGTGCTTTCACTATTGAGATCCAATTCGAATTGCTCGGCATCAAGCCCTATTTCTTTAGCAAATGCTATCAAGGTATCAAAATCCGAAGGGTTTCTTGCATTCAGGTAATACCCTTCTTGAATTGCTTTGATCATTGCCTTCTCTAATGCTTTTGCTTCATCGCTATCTCTAGCCTGCGCTTTTGCTGCAAGAACTGCTCGACACGAAGGATAGGTCGAACGACGAGGCTGACACTTTGTCCAAAAATCATAGTTGAATTGTGTTCCAGGCACACGATCTTGAATAGTTTGCCAATAGCCTGCAATAGTAAGTTTCATTTGTTCCGGCATAGGTAAATCACTATCCGGTGCGAGCCCGCCAAGCAAGTAGACAACCTCAATGTCGTTGGGTAACTCACGCTGTATTTGCTCCCAAGTAGGAACGAATGCCCAACACCAACTGCACATTGGATCATGAACATAATACAAAGTACGTATTTCACTCATCGTTATTTTCCCGTTTTAACTATTTTGCTTTGCTTCTGCGACGTTAACTTTCATCCCAGCGTAAATACTGCCGCTGTAATCGCATTGCCTACGTCCAATGTACATGCTTTGCCGTATAATCCAAATAATGAATTTTAATAAGCGTAGCGAAATCAACGCTATGAATTAGTTATGCGCATGAAGAGGTAATTTTGACAACACCACTCGCTAGTGTATCAACCAAACAAGTCTTACAGTGGATTGGCTCACATTTACTTCGCTACAAAGCGCGCGTTGTAGGTGCAGTTATAGCACTTTTCACGGCCGCAGTTGCATGGCTTTTACTTGGGCAAGGCATTAAGTACGCTATCGACAGCGGCTTCATAGAAAACGCAGCGGATACGTTAAACAAAGCCACAGTATTAGTGCTAGCCATTACTATCGTGGCCTGTTTAGCAACATATGCGCGCTTTTACTTAATGACTTGGCTTGGCGAGCGCGTTAGTGCTGATATCAGAAACCAGGTATATGCGCACTTGCTGTCTCTTCCCCCTTCATTTTTTGCGGAACTTAGAACTGGCGAGGTCATTTCTCGATTTACCAGCGACACTACAATTATCCAGACTGTAGTGGGAATGAGTTTGTCGATGACCCTTCGCTCGGTCGTGACTTTCGTTGGTGCACTGGCACTTATGACGTTTTCTAGTCCCCTTCTTACCTTCTGTGTAATTGTTGCAGTACCCGCTGTGCTGGTTCCTATCAAAGTACTGGCGCCTCAAGTGCGCCGTTATGCCAAAGAAAGCCAAGACAAAGTGGCAGACTTGGGTGCTCGCATTGATGAAAGTCTCCATGAAATTATGACCGTACAGGCCTATACCGCTGAAAATGCCGAACGAATGCATTTCTCTAAAAAGGTAGAGCTTGCCATGGACGTAGCTAAAAAGCGTATTCACTATCGCTCACTACTTATTGGCTGCATCATGTGTATCAGTATGACGGCCATCATCTTTATTGCTTGGGTGGGGGCAAGACAAGTATTAGACGGCACTATGACCGTAGGTGAACTCTCCGCTTTCCTTTTCTATGCCGTAATGGCTGGCGGCAGTGTGGCTACAATCAGCGAAGTCATTGGTGAAGTACAGCGAGGTGTTGGTGCAAGTGAGCGTTTGTACGAGCTATTTACCACTGAGCCTTCTATTCGATCTTTGAATGGTGACACAGCTGAAGCCTCTGCTTCTTCAACGTACTCAGCATTAAAAGGAGCAAGCGCTAAACCGGTAATTTCCAAAGCAGCACCAAAAATAGAACTGGAAAATGTCAGCTTTGCTTACCCTAACAGCAAACCTTTGTTTAATAATTTGAACATTAACATTCAAGCGGGAGAACGCCTTGCTTTAGTGGGGGCAAGTGGAGCAGGAAAAACAACGCTGTTTCAATTATTAATGCGCTTCTACGACCCAAGTGCAGGACAAATACTGTTCAATGGAGCACCAATCAACAAAATGCCTGTAGATGTTCTGCGCCAACATATTGCCATAGTTACCCAAGAGCCCGTGGTATTTGCTGATACCGTGTTGGAAAACATTCGCTACGGCAGCCCACATGCAAGTGACGACGCAGTGATAAACGCGTCGAAGCAGGCATTTGCCCACGAATTTATCGATAACCTAGATGAGCGCTATAACACACAGTTAGGCGAACGAGGCGTAAAACTTTCTGGCGGTCAAAAACAACGTATTGCTATTGCTCGCGCTATTTTGGCCGACCGCCCAATTTTACTCCTCGATGAAGCAACAAGTGCGCTTGATGCGATGAGTGAGCGTATGGTTCAACAAGCGATAGATAGATTAATGGTAGGTAAAACCAGCATTGTGATTGCTCACCGACTTGCGACGGTGCAGCACGCCGATCGCATATTAGTTATGGATAAAGGTCAGGTCGTAGGAAGCGGCGACCATGCATCGTTAATGAAAAGCGATACCCTGTACAGGGAATACGCCGAACTGCAATTGCTTAGCTGAACCGCCTGTGGTGCTATACGGTACAAACAACGAGGTCGACCAATCGACTACAAAACATACGTTTTGGTAATACAAAAATAAAGGGCCAGCAGCTTTTTCTGCACAGGTTCCAATAACGCTACGGGTTTAAAATGAAAAATTCATTCTATGGTGCAATGAAGACATGGACAGTTCTTTGCGCTCTTTTTTTAATGATGGTGCCAACTGCAAATGCGCAGTTTATGGGAGACAGGCAAGCAAAGCTTGTAGTAACCAAGCCCATTGAATTTATGAACGAAACGCGAAAAGTGGAAGCAGTAGGTAGTGCTGAAGCCGTTCGTTCAATTGTGTTGTATCCTGCCGTCGCTGATGAAGTAACAGAAATTAACTTTGTCCCTGGGCAAACAGTAGAAAAAGGAAAGGTGCTTGTTCGTCTTGATGATAGACGTCAGCAAACGGCATTAAAACGCGCCAAACTCACTTTGGAAGACGCTCAGCGCACCGTAGAACGATTAGCATCAAGCTATAAGCAAGGCGCTGTGCCGGTCAGTGAATTGGACTTAGCACGCACTCAACGTGACCTTGCAGAAGTTGCATTGGAAGAAGCTCAAGCCGATTTACAAGACAGACACATCGTTGCGCCTTTTGACGGTGTTGTGGGCATAACTGACGTTGAAGTAGGCGATCGCATTAACGAGCAGACGGTTATCACTACACTGGATAATAGAAGCAAACTCTTTATTAACTTCAGAGCGCCTGAAGCAGCATTGCCCGTTTTACTGAATGCGCCAAACGTAACGCTTGAGCCATGGAGTGACAGAGAGAAACTAGTAAGAGCCGAGATAGCTCAGGTTGATTCTCGTATCAATGAGGCAGATAGAACGCTTCGCGCTAGAGCATTACTCGACAACTCTTCTGATCAATTTCGCCCTGGCATGAGCTTTCGGGTTAATTTAAGCATTGAAGGCGATCGCTTTGCTGCCATTCCAGAAGCCGCACTTTTGTGGGGAGCTACTGGCGCTTACATATGGCTTGCCGAAGACGGTAAGGCTAAACGTGTTGACGTGAGTGTTCATCAGCGTCTTAGAGGAACTATCCTTGTTTCGGGCGATATTGAAGAAGGTGACACACTAATTTCTGAAGGTGTACAACGCTTACGTACCGGACAAGAGATTACTACCGAACTGGCCGGAGGGCCTCAAGGTGAGTGATCCAAACCTATCTTCGTCAGTTAGCGACTTACCATCGCTATCTATTCGACGCCCGGTTTTTATTGTTGTACTAAACCTACTTATTGCTATCGCTGGGTTTGCTGCATTGAGCGGTCTTGAAGTGCGCGAGCTGCCCGATGTAGATACACCTCAGGTAACCGTTACAGCGGAATTCCCCGGCGCATCTCCTGAAACGGTAGATGCCGAAGTAACTGGTCGCCTTGAAGGTGCGGTTGCGCGTGTAAGTGGCGTCAAAGACATCTATGCGCAAAGTGAAGAAAACTCTGCCCGTGTTCGGGTTGAGTTTCGCCCCGGCGTTAACTTGGAAGACGCGGCTAACGAAGTACGTGAATCGGTCAGTCGAATTCAACGACAGCTTCCGGAAGATGTCGAACAAGTATCGATCATTCGGGCCGACAGCGACGCTCAGGCAGTTGTAAGCCTTGCTATTTCAAGTGATACCTTGGACATGGAGACGCTCACCGAACGCGTTGACACCGATGTAGCACCGTTGTTTTTAAGCATTCCTGGCGTTGCCGACGTTATGTTAGATGGAGAAAGAGAGCGTGTGCTGCGCGTTTCTGTGGATCCTCTACGATTAACCAGTTTTGGCCTATCGATGAGTGACATTGCTAATGCATTATCGCTTGCGCCTTTTGATGTACCCGCTGGCAGTATTCAATCTGCCGAACAAGCGTTAATCGTGCGAGCTGATGCAACTTCGGTATCGGCAGAAGATGTGGGTAACATTGTTGTAAGCGGTGACATTCGAATTAATGATGTTGCCAGTGTGTACTTCGGCCCTGCCGACACCACCAGCGTAGTTCGTTTGGATGGAACGCCAGTCATAGGCGTTGGCGTAATACGTCAAGCAAGCTCTAATACTATTGAGATTTCAGATGAAGTGCTGGCCATGGTCGCAGACCTCGACAAGCGTTTTACTGATATGCATATCGTAGTAACATCCGATGATGCAGAGTTTATCCGCGACTCGGTTAAAGAAGTGGTCGTTTCTCTCAGCCTTACCGTAGCGCTGGTTGTTGTTACATTGTTAGTATTTATCGGTTCGTGGCGCGCCACCATCGTCCCGGCCCTTTCGATACCCGTTTCGCTAGCGGGTGCACTGGCTATTATTTGGGGCATGGGCTTTTCCATTAATATTCTTACCCTCCTCGCTCTTGTATTGGCCACGGGTATGATAGTAGACGACGCTATTGTGGTTTCTGAAAATATACAGCGTCGTAGAAGTATGGGTCTAGGTGCCCGTGCGGCTGCCGTGGTGGGCACACGAGAAGTATTCTTCGCAGTGGTAGCAACAACCGCTGTACTCGCCTCAGTATTTATTCCCATCGCATTCCTTCCTTCTACTGCAGGGCTTTTATTCAGGGAGTTTGGAGGCGTATTAGCTGGCGCTGTTATAATCTCATCTTTCGTCGCCCTTTCCTTGGTTCCTGCACTTACCGCCCGACTTAAGGTGAAAGAAGCGAAAGAAAGCGGTTTGTTTAGCAGGACCTTTGGCCGTTTTGGCAACGCTTGTTTGCGCCTGTATCAGGCGTCATTATTAAAAGCGCTCAAATATGGCTGGGTAGTTGGTGTGTTAAGCTTAGCAGCAGGCGGTGGCGCTTATATTTTATCGCAAAATATCGATAATGAATTACTGCCAAGCGAAGACAGAGGCACAATTCGTATTTTTGCACGAGGTCCAGACGGTGCTGGCCTAAACTTTATGGACAGACAAGCTGAAAAGATGGAAGAACTGCTGCTTCCCTATGTGGATAACGGCACCATAGATTCCATTTACACGGTAGTCGGTTCGTGGGATCCCAACATCGTCTTTATCACAGCGCCTTTGAAGCATTGGGATGACCGAGACAAATCTCTGCAAGAAGTAGTAAATGAAATACGCCCTAAGCTTCAGCAAATTCCTGGTGCGCCAGGTAGTGCCTTTGGCGGCAATAGTTTGAACCTTCGCGGTCAAAGCGGCGGGCTTGAAATAGCTTTAACTGGCGACACTTATGAAAACATTTTCGAAGCTTCACAAGCATTCTCTCGTCAGATTGAAGATGCACTACCTGAACTAGGTAGACCGAGAATCAGCTACGACCCTACCCAACCTCAGATGAGAGTAAATATTGACAGACGCCGTGCTGAAGAACTGGGCGTGCCGCTTACCGATATAGCAAGTACCCTGCGCGCCGCTGTGAACGGCGATGATATCGCAGATTTGAATGTGGGCGACCAATCTATCCCTATCATGCTGCAAACTAATAATCGCAGTACATTAGATCCATCTGAGCTTACTAGCTTATATGTGAAAAGTACCGACGGAAACTTGGTGCCTCTTTCTAGCGTAGCTTTCATCAGTGAAGAAGGTGTTGCCGCTGAATTAGAGCGTCAGGCACAGCGCCGCGCAATTAAGCTGGAAATGGAATTGCCCGAAGACGTAGCGCTTAGTAATGTAGTGGAAAATATTCGCAATCTAGCAGCAGAATCATTACCGAACGGTATCGGACTTGTGTTTCTTGGCGAAGCACAAACTTATGAGGAAACGTCTAAGCAAGTAGCGCTTACCTATGTGTTGGCTTTTGTCATTGTACTGCTTGTATTGGCTGCACAATTTGAAAGTGTGAACAGTGCGGTTGTGGTTATGCTTACCGTTCCTTTTGGTATTGCAGCCGCGGTCTATGCCCTGTTTTTAACCGGCACCAGCATTAATATTTACTCGCAAATTGGCTTGGTAATGTTGATAGGTCTTCTCGCCAAAAACGCGATTCTTTTGATTGAATTTGCCGACCAGCTTCGCGATAAGGGTTATGATATTTACGATGCTATCGTTGAGGCTGGTAGAGTGCGATTACGCCCTATTATGATGACGCTGGTTTCAACAATCCTAGGTGGCCTGCCGCTCATTCTGTCCACAGGCGCTGGCGCAGAAGCTCGTAATGCTATTGGCTGGGTCGTATTTGGTGGATTGGGTATTGCCGTAGTATTTACTCTTTACCTGACACCGGTTTTGTATCTTGCACTTGCCCGATTTACCAAGCCACGTGCAGACGAAAGCGCTAAGCTTGAGAAGGAAATGGAAGAAGCCAACGCACAGCATTCCTAGGATTTACCCGCTTAAGTAGGCGCTATGCCTATTTAAGCGGCACCTAAACGGCGACTGTGCGCTAGGTTTGCTTTGAGAATTAAGAGAGACGCCCAAGCTACGTGTGTTGTAACAACAAGTGTTACTACCCGCGTTAAGGCTTGGGCGTTTTTTATTAAAAAACGGCTGATGCTAGAGCTTTCAAATGGATTAAGAACCTACTGCCCTAGTAGGTTTTACAGAACGCTTTGACTTTGGCTTTACCTGTAAAGGCGAGTAGTTGATCGACCATCCTATCAAAGTAAGGGTTGTAGGTTAGCCTTGCATACACCTTGTCTTTCTTATTAGTTGCTAACTCTTCATCAGCGTTATCGGGCTCAAATCCCCACGGCCCATACCACACTTCTTCGCCGGCTTTGCAGCGCGCTTCAGCGTCACTACCTTGACCGTTATCACATATGCGAAAGTCACTCGCAGTACCATATAGCGGGTTCTTATCTGAAAAAAGTGTACTCATATGAGAGGCTGCGCTAATACGCTGCTCCGGGACTTTCATGGTTTGCATGATGAGTGTATTTTCAGGTACATCGGGTTCGTCCTCACCCTGCCACAATAAACACTTGTGTGGATGAGTAAAATTATCTCTAAACTGTTCAGCTACTTTTTTTGTGTCAACCACACTGTCTTTTTCTGCCACCACCATAAGCACAGGTAAATTCAACGCACGCTTTTCTTTTTCCGATTTAGAGAATAAATCTTGAAGCACATTTACGCTTTCTTGATAGGCAGCGAACCCTGGCATTGCAGTGGAGTTATAGCGGCTTGGGTTATCTTCTTCTTCAACATTAGGCCAGGGAAATAATGAGTCAATATAAGGCGCTAAACGGGACACAAAGAAGCGTGATTTAAAGGCTGGTGAAAAATGCATTAGCCCTTTTATATCAAGCTCTTCAGCCATCGAAAAACTTGCTATTGTGGTCAAGTTAGCGCCCGTCGAAAAGCCACCAATGTAGAGGTTGTCTACTTCTTCGGAAAATAGTCGTATGTGATGATTAGTTTCTGTCTGCCATTGCTGATAGCTAACATTTAGCATGTCTCCGGGTTTTGAGCCGTGTCCCGGCAACAAGATGGTTCTAACGTGAATGCCCTCACTGCACATGGCGTTGGCAACATCACGAAAAAAGTAAGGTGAATCGCCCAATCCATGAACTAACAAGACGCCAATATTGCGGTATTGTGTGCCGCATTCAAATGGCATATTCATGGACATTTCTTGTGCTTTGTCGTCAGAAATAAATGCCCTATGTTCAAGCAAGTAACGTTCAACTTCATTTAGGTAATTATCGAAAGGCTGCACACCAACCGGGAAGGCCTGTGCACTGGCGCTGAACTGAGAACTGTGCGACGAATGGCAGCCGCTCAATAAGAACAGCGCGAGAGAAGCAGCACATGCGTGTGCTGCTTTAACGATAAAATTTGGCATTGTTAACGTTTAGGTCTGTGGCAATAAAAAGCGATTATTGCAGTGTATCTTTACCCGAAACTAAAGCTTTGGCGAGTAATTTATGGGTAAGTAATGATAGAAGTTCGGTTTCTTCCTCGCTTCGCTCGCCATCAACGCCCGTGATCGCCATTGCAACCTCTAACGTTTTCTCGGCATCAAACGATAGGTCGTGCTTCAAACTGCGTAAAAACGTCATGGCATCGCCGGTGTCAATGGCCTTTCGCGTTTGGTATATCGTGTCGTTTAGAAATGCTTCGCGACAGATTGGGCTTTGCCAGTCTAAAGACTCAACCATTGCATTCAGGTAGTCTTGTTCCGACAGTGTGACCATTCCGTCGACTTGATAAAGTAATACTGAAAGCTTGATAAGGGCTTGGTTAAAACTTTGTTCTTCTGATAATTGCATAACACTCTTCCTCTTCGTACTGTACGCGGCAGTACCACAACATGCTCTGCGTCCTAGCAGTAGCGATAATTTTTTTGTGTCTACACCGAGCTATTTAACACCCAAAGCATCAATAACGCGTCGTTGTTGAACTACGATAGGACCTATAAACCTTTAACTTGGTTCAAAGGTTTAACAGGGCTAATAATGTAGACCGCTGAATTGACGATAGTGTTACGCCGCGATGAAGCTTTTAGTTCACAATGTTAAATAAGTGTAAACACCTATTGCATTATAGGTGTTTTTTGACAGGTTCCAAGTGTCACACATCGCAAAAATTGGCGTGAAAAAGAAAAGAACGAAGTTAATCAATATTGTTAACTTACGTTTAAATTTGAACCGTTGACGTTGTATGAAAGCCTGGCACACCCTTATTAAACGTGGGCCAGACTTACTTTTACAGGCGATGGGTAAAATTAAGAAATGACGTTAACGCAAGCCCAAGGTGATATCGTTTATGTAGAAATTGCCCGTATAGACTTTATCGTTATTACCATGGGATTCTAATGCAAAAAACTGCTTATCTTCATCGTTTAGGGCTTGATACCCCCCAATCACCTGATAAATCCACACTTCAGGGTCAAAGTCTAAAGCCTGTTCTTCAAAGTAATCCAGCGCCGTTTTAGGCTGGCCAGAATCGATGACTTCACAGAAATACGCTTCTACCGCTTGCTGCAATGGATCTTTTTCAAGTGACAAGGTCGATTGCTCAGTCACATCAATGTCGACTGGTTTCGTGTCTTCGTGCTTAGTCTGACGTTTGTGTACGTGGGTTAACGACGCCACTATATTTTGGTAATCGGCTTCATGCTCAACGTTGTTCACGTCTGGAGCAGCGTTAGCAATAATCGCGTCCGATTGGTTAAACAACACAGGTACGTTAGTCAGGTTAGCGTAGTTGCCTGGCGCAAAATCAGGCTGCTGCTCCATGTGTAGCAAGAAGCCTTTAAGCAAGCGTGTTCGACCTTGGAACTCTCTGAACCGACCCAACAAGTCTAATAAGCGTGCTTGTACTACTGACAACTCCTGTGCGGCCTTGGCAAAGCGCTGCTGTAGCGACACCACCAGCAAGTGACGAAGTTCGCGGTTAGATCCTGCCAGTTCACTTAACTCATCAAAACGGAAACACTCAAGCTGAGCAAGTAAGTCGGTTACCTGTCCTTGCGCTAATTCATTTTCGCGAATTTTAGCTTCAACCGAAGACACGTAGCCAAACTCATTGTTAATACGGCCAAACATGACACGTACGCTATTACTCAATGATTCTGAAAGTTGATAGACATGCTCGGTCAAATCGCCCATGTGGGCTGCCGCTTCATTGTACTTGTTGTAATGAAGGGCTTCTTTATAGTGCTCGGTTAGGGTTTTAAGGCTTGCCAGCGACGCACCAATATTAGCGTTGATAGTTCGGTTGCGTTCGTCTTGTAAGCTCCCCTCTAAAAGGGTTCTCACAGCGCTTTTCAAACGCAGTTCGCTTTGCGCTTCCGGACGCCATAATACGCCTAGTTGAACAAGCTGTTCCAACACCTTAGGGCTGTGATCGCGCTCTTTTACCGAACCATTAATGTACGCCTGCATGATAAGGTCGCTGTGACGACCCAATGCGTTTAATAGTTTAGTCCCTGCCTGAATTAACACCTGGCTCATATCAAGCTACCTTGCGAAATAGCGGCCTCCGCCTGCTCAGATAAACTCAGCGCTTCAGTTTCATCAATGAAACGTAGCATTTCGTAAAGGTGTTCAATTTTGCCAGTGCCCAAATAAATCTGTTTATCTGGGTTTGGCTTAATCAGATAACCCATTTCAGTTAAGCGTTTAAACACCTGCTTTAGCTGACCATCCAAATTCACACTGGTAGAACCAAACATGCGATAGCGCGATATTTTCTCTAACTGCTCAGCATAGGCGGGCGTATCTTCAATGGTAGTTTGCAGCTCGTTTAATCGAATAGCGCTACCCATGGTAATGGGCATATCAGATTCATTAGCTTGCTGAACTAGCAATAACCACTCTACCAGAGGCACTAGGTTAGATGCTGTATCTTGGAACTGCTGTGTAAGCACTTTGCGCTCGTTCTCACCAATGGTGAGGAAGCTGGCAAAGAATACGTCACCCTCAGCGGTGGTCGATAATGTACGATTTAATAACGCTAAATGAGGTTCTAACTGCGCAGCGTTGTCTCTTGATTTAAGATAACGCCATGCCTCTTCATCGGTCACCTGACATATAAACGCGCCTTGTAAAAGTGCACTCAGTACACGGCCTTGTTCTGTCATCATGCTGATGTCTCCTCACCTGCTACTTCACTGTTCTTTTCTGCTTCTTTTTTCTGTTTAATGCGCGCCCCTATAGAGCTTGCTTTTGGCTGAACCACCTGCAGTTGGCGGGTTACCTTATCTATCAAGTAGCGGTTTTCAAACAACGTCAATACTTCTGACTCTGGGTTAGGGAATGCGCCGACTACACTAATGTTATTGTTTTGACACGCTTCAAAGATTTTCTTCACGTTGTTTTGGTGAAGTGTACCTAGTTCATCGATCGGCCAATGCACTGTGGCGTCGGCATCGCCGCGCAGCAGACGGGTGAAAGCGAGTAAGAATTTACACAGAATAAGGTAGGCCATACCGTGGCTTGATGACTCGTTAAGCTGGCGATCAGTACGAATGACAAGGTCACTTTTACCCTCACGAAGGTGTAGCTCGATATCAAGTAGCTTGCTAATGCCGCCCGTAAGCGCTGCACGGCCAAGAATATCAAGAACCCGGCGCATACTTTGACCGTACTCTTCCTCGGGTAACTCGTTAGCCCCCTCTTCCATCCAGTGCTCATAGAGCTTTCTGAATTGCTCAAGTTCGGGCCAGAATTCAAGTTCACTAATACGTGAGCGAATTTTAACAGCCGAGTCTGATACACCATCAAGAGAAAGGTCGCCGTCGACCTCTTGGGTAATACGGCGGCTTTGCGACACAATGCGTTTGTCGATATCGGCAAGTACAAAGTAGTATTGCGAAAGATCGGCACCAAAGATACGCCCTTGCTCACGCAAGCCCTGTAGCTTCTGCGGAACAATCACGTTTAGAAGCTGTGCCAAATGCGACACCATACGGCGATGATCAAAGCTCTTCACGCCGTGGGCGTTCAGCGTTGCACACTCTTCACGGGCGCGCTCCCACGTATCAGATAGCCCTGTGCCCGCTTGCGCGGCAATAAGCTGATCGAATCTTTCTACATAGGCGCGAATATCGCTTAGTAAGTTTTCGCGCTCTTGAAGCTGGCTTTGCACTTCTGAAATACGCTGACCAATACTTACATCGTCGTGCTTAATTTCAGCCGTTTCATCACCTGCCTGAAGCGTAAGCTTGGCAAGAGATTTACTTAAGGTTTTAACCTGTTCCAAGTGCTCACTGGCAGTTTTAAGCGTAGTTTCGAGCTGCCCGTGCTGCTCTTGAAGCTGTTCGCGGTTAGCTTTATAGGTTGCTTGTTTGCTGGCTAAATTACGCTCAGATTCGCCCAATAACTTACGCGACTTAGACAAGCCTTCCTGCCATACCACTTTTTGCTTGGTAAACACGTTAGTGTACCAACGCTCGTAGTCAGCTACTTTATGACGGTGGGTTTCAGTGCGCGTAATGTCTTCTTTAAGCTTATTGATTTGCTTTTTAAGCTGACCTATTTCATCAACATCCACACCGCGATTGCTCAATTCGCTTTCTAGCCAATCCTGCATATTTTTGCGGTCTTGGGCAGCATTGTCTTTCGCCTTACGCATGTCGCTATCAAGCTGAGATATACGTGCTTCACTGTCAGCAATAAGCTGCTGCCAATGGAATTTGTGTTCGGTTTCCGCTTCGCGCTGCTGATCTTTGATTTCGTCACGACTAAGCTCAAACTGCGCCTTCGCTTGCTTTTGCGACTGCTGATTCGCTTCAAGCTTAGTTTTGGCTTTTTGCTTACGTGCAGAAAGCGCCTGCTGATATTCGCTAAGTACCGTATCGCGGTCTTGCTGTGCACGTTTACGGCTGGCTTCGGCACTTTTAACGGCGTTGTCTTTTTGGGTAACCACAAGCTCGGCGTTGCGCACATCTTCGTTCGCTTTCGCTAAGCGCTGTTCGCATTCGTTTTGCGCAGCAAGGGCAGCGGCTTGACGAATTTCAGCTTCTTGCAGTTGCTGCTTAAGCGCTTGCTCGGTAAAGGCATAGTCTGGGGTATCAAGTTCAGTAAGCGCTAACTTAACGCCCATAAAGGTATGGCTGGCGCCTTGTGCGTCCTTTGCCATAGCAGGCGCTAAATCAGTGCGCTCTAGTAGCTCAGGGCGCACAACTTTACCTAAGGATAACTCCCAGTCATCGACATTGGCGCGCAAGAACTCAAGTAGCGAGCCTTCGCCAGGATAAAGAAGCGCATTAATCTTGTTAACCGCTTTTTCTTCTTGTTGAAAGGCGTTGCGTGCTTTATCTAAGGCATTTGAACATTCTTTGCGAAACTCAACTGATTTACTGTGCGCCTGCTGCGCTTGTCGCAGCTCACCACGCGCTGCATCTTCATTGATAGATGCTTCTTTGATGGCCGCATCAAGAATATCTAGCTGAGATTGTTCAAACTCGTTGTAGCCTGCGTTACTTAGTGAAGCTTTTAGTTCAGCTTCAGCAACTTTTAGCTCATTCAAACTATTTTGGTAATCGTTCTGAAGCGCGCTTAGCTGGCTATTGTAGTCGCTCTGAATGCGACTTAATGCTTCACGCTCGCTCTGCTGCTGCTCAGCTTTATTCTCTGCGGCTTCTTGGCGTGCGGCTGACATTTCTTCTAGAGTAATTGACAGCTTTTCACCTAGCTCAGCCAAGCGCTTGTTGTAGGCCGACTCAATATCTTGGTGTTTTTCAGTAAGCAGTACATAGCGACTATCGGCCATGGCCTTTTCATTTTGCCACTGCGACAAATTTGCGACGTCTTCTTTAAGCTGCTCAATATTTTCGTCTTGCCATTTATCGAATTCACGCTCTACCGTATCAAGTTCACTGGTGAACTTCTCAACATCAGCACGAGCAGATGAAATTACCTGGTTTAGGTGATCACGGGTATCACCCCACTCGCTGTCAGTTTGTTTGCGCTGGAAGCTATTCTCATCCAGTTCATTCTTTGTTGTTTCAACGCGCGCAGCCAAGTAGGTCTTATCAAGCTCGAAACTATGCTTAAGGTTAGCAAGCACTTGCTCTGTTGTGGTTAGCGCCATGTCAGCTTGTTCGAGTTTAGAAAATTCAGGGCGAATTTTATCGAACTGTTTAATTAAGTGACATTCTTTAATCCAGTCATCGACGCGGTGGCGGCTTAAGCCTGAAGTAGGTGGCGTAACACCATCCTCTTCTAAAATGGCGGCAATCATGGCCTTGATAGTTTCCATCTTGCCTTCTTTAGAGTGAACCGCTTTAGCCAACTTCTCAATGTGGCGCATGTGTTTCGACGGTTCGCAAAGGCTAAAGATTTTGGCGTAGCCTAATAGCTCACGGGCATTGTTACTCTGGTTAAGCACCCCGTGGTCGTTTTGAATGATTGCACGGAAGTCTTTCGTATTAAGTAAGCTCGTAACCAATATGTTGTTACGCTTCATGGCGCGTGCAAGCTCGGCGCTGCTTACACTAGCGTGTTTGCCGTTCTTTTGCTCTATCAAATAATCACTGATTTCAAATGGCTTGCCGATTAAACGATAATTGACGCCGGTTCCGTTTGAGCTTAACACTGCTTGGCACAGGTCACCTTCAGCACGCGTGTATTCATAAATAATAAAGCTAGATAAACGAGGCAAATACCAGCGTTCAAAGCTGTCACGGGTTGCCGGTACCACGCGACTTGGGTACTCGCCGTAAAAAACGGGAATAAGTCGTTGAAGCGTGGTTTTACCCGACGCATTGGTACCACAAATATTGGTGTGTCCATCAAGCTTTAGCTCGACCACGCCTGGTAAATGCGTGTCGATAAGAATAATACGTTTTAAGCCTGCCATAGTGTTCCTGTATCAATAACTCTGCCGCGTGAACGCTCACACAGCACAAAACTGTACCTGCTTTGATAGGGTAAAAGTTGCATACCTGAAAGAAAGCGAGCACATGCGCACGATGTAGCCCGTCAGTGTATTATGAATTCACGAATTTGCACAGATGCGCGGTGATTTGTTGGTTATAAAGCATGCTATTGTTTAAAAGTTAGTTGGCAAAGCTTTTGAATATCCCAATAACGCCAAATAAATATAAAGCGGCACGTACTGATTAGGTACGTGCTGCTTTAGCGAAAGCATTGAGCTTTCATAGAACAGCGATGAAATGAACGGTTTTTACAAGGCTGTTCATCAGTTGTTTTACTTCACTGACAATACATTTACCGACTCTGGTGCGGGATACATCATGCTAAAGCTGGGCGTAATATCACCCGAGGCTGCATTTAGAATATTGTCAAAGCGCAGGATCATGCCATTTGATTTTTCAGCAACATATACATGACCATTGCTGAGCATCAAGTCTACCGGATTACCCAACATTGAGTTCGGTCCTGCAATATTGACGGATACATCCGTTATGCCATCAGCACTGCCTGCGCCAGAAATCACGTACAATTTACCGTCAGTAGCATCCGCTGCGCTGCCTACATCAGAAATGACCAAACTATCGCTTTGGCTATCATAGTCTATGCCATGGATGTTGGTTGGCGCGGCAAATGCTGTCCCACCACTTGCAGGGACAATCAGCCTGTCTTCACCCGTAATTACGGTTTCACCGCTTTCCATTTTGCGCATCACTTCTTCAAACACGGCAACCGAACCGTTAGTTAACGCCAGATACGCGCTATCAGTTGATGGGTCGTAATCTACATCCCAAGGGCGCGCCCCGTTGGCCGCTTCAAGTGTTAATAGAGGCGCAACATTGCCTGACGCACAAGGCGAGAATACGCGAACGGCAGGAGTAGCTTCGTTAACATCTGCCACAAATACCACACCTGCTTCTGAGGCAATATCTAACCCTTTAGGTGCAATCAAGCCTGTATCGCTACCCGCAATCATGTGGTCGAAACTATCGCTATACATCATACCGTCTCTCATGGTTTTGAGGCGATTAATCACGAGTAAACCACCCGTTGAGGTTTCAACATCATCGAAGGTAATGACGCCATCACCGCTAGCCGTGAAAGCGGCACTCTCAATGCTCATACCAGCGTCAAAAGTGCTTAGCTCACTGGAAAGTACAGCGCTGTATTGCGCTACTTGCCCCGTGGTTGCACCTTCGCTTGCAGGGTTACTTGATACCGAAAGGCCCATAATAGGCATGGTAGTTATGCCATCGTCCGATGCGTCTTTCATCTCGTTCAGCTGAGTTAACTCGGCCAACGACTCTGGTTTTACTGAAGGCGTTGATAGTGTTGGTGCAACGTCGCCACTAGCACCGTTGAATATGTTTGAGAACACCAAAATGGCGTCATTGGATTTTTCCGCCACGCGAAGATCAGAACCGGTTAAAACAATGTCTACTGGATTACCAAGCTGGGTCGATGCGCCGCCAATCACTCTACTTGGTACAACAGCCCCGTCAGCCGTAGAGACATTTTCTAAAACAAAAATTTGACCATCATCAGCAATTGCAGCATCGCCAACGTCTGACAATACCATACGATTAGACATAGGCTCGTAAGCGATACCGTGCAGATTAATCGATATTTGATTTCCGTCTGCATCTGAAGGCACCACTGAACGCATAACTGTGGGCGCAAAATCAGAACCAGCGACACTATCGTAAACCGCGAGTGTCCCATCGGTCAGTGCAACAAACAATCTATCGCTTTGTTCGTCATAGGCCACATCCCATGGTTTTGCTGAGGTCATTATTTCTGCAATTGGTGCAACATTGCCTGCTGCTTGGCCACCGAATACGCTAACCTTTTGACCGTTAAAGTCAGCCACCATAACTAAACCTGCATTTTCAGCAAAGGCAATACCTTTCGGATTAACAAGGCCCGTAGTTGCGCCCGTTATCTCATGCCCTGTACTCATCATGTAGTCGGCTTGAGCTTCAAAATTACAAAGCGTTCTTAATAACGGTAAATCACTGTCGCCAGCTTGTACCAAGCTTCCGCTTTGCGTGAATACAATCCCCTCATTCGCTCCAGTGGTTACCGTAGACAAAACATTTGCGTTTTGGTCAATAGAAGTAACCGTATTGCGGTTGTCATCGCCATTATTTGCGACCAAGAATGTCGCAGACGCGAAGCCTGGGGTTCCATCTTGACCGGGTGCACCATCTTGGCCAGGCGCGCCATCAGTCCCATCGACACCATCTGTTCCGTCGTCACCGTCGCAGGCACTTAGCGCGAGAACCATTGCCGTCGCCAACAGTGACAGTTTTAATTTTTGCTGTGATGTTTTATTGAATTCCATCTTCATCTCCGTACTTGTTGATTCGTGAAGAGACGTCACTTAAACGCGCGATGCGATAAGTACTGCTCACGTCCTGTTCAACAAGCCAAACGATTGATGAGTGAAACTGGATGCAAAAAAAATAAAAAAACCTCAATGCATTGCTGCGATTGAGGTTTTTAAGCATTGTTAAGTAATGCGATAGTCTTTTAACGTGGTGGGAAGCCACCGCCTCCGCCAAACCCGCCAGGACCGCCGAATCCACCCGGGCCGCCTGGACCACCAGAGCCTCCAAAACCGCCACCCGGAGGCATCATGCCTTTCATCTGGCGCATCATCTTCTTCATGCCGCCGCCAGACATCTTTTTCATCATTTTCTGCATTTGCGTAAACTGTTTAAGCAAACGGTTTACGTCTTGAATTTGCGTACCTGAGCCTGCCGCAATACGGCGCTTACGCGACCCTTTAATCATATCTGGACGTGCACGTTCAGCCGGGGTCATTGAATTAATGATGGCTTCCATTTGGTTGAACTGCTTGTCGTTTGCCTGATCTTTAATTTTGTCAGACATACCGCCCATGCCAGGAAGCTTATCAAGCATTCCCATCATGCCGCCCATGTTCTTCATTTGCTCAAGCTGATCTTTAAAGTCTTGCAGGTCGAAGCCTTTTCCTTTCTGTACCTTCTTGGCCAGCTTTTCCGCTTTCGACTTATCGACTTTACGCTCAACCTCTTCGATAAGGCTAAGTACGTCGCCCATGCCCAAGATACGAGACGCAATACGCTCAGGGTGGAAAGGCTCAAGTGCATCAACCTTTTCGCCCATACCGATAAACTTGATAGGTTTACCCGTGATGTGACGAACCGACAGTGCAGCACCACCTCGTGCATCACCATCTGCTTTGGTCAGTATTACACCGGTTAGCGGTAGCGCGTCGTTAAACGCCTTTGCCGTATTCGCAGCATCCTGACCGGTCATGGCATCAACCACGAACAGAGTTTCAATTGGCTTAACAGCAGCGTGAAGCTCTTTAATTTCGTCCATCATGTCGTTGTCGACATGCAAACGACCTGCTGTATCCACTAGTAGTACATCGAAGAAATTCTTCTTCGCTTCAACAATGGCATCGTTAACGATATCAATGGGCTTTTGTAAAATCGTTGACGGGTGAAAAGCTACATTCACTTCACCAGCAAGGGTTTCAAGCTGCTTGATAGCGGCCGGACGATAAACGTCGGCACTCACTACCATCACTTTCTTTTTCTCGCGCTCAGTTAGGTATTTCGCAAGTTTACCTACAGACGTAGTTTTACCCGCACCTTGTAAGCCCGCCATAAGCACAACAGCCGGAGGTTGAGTTGCGAGGTTAAGCTTTTCGTTCGCCTCCCCCATCACCGACTCTAGTTCAGACTGAACGATTTTAATAAATACTTGGCCAGGCTTGAGGCTTTTGGTTACTTCGGTACCAACTGCACGTTCTTTTACCTGTGCAACAAACGCTTTTACTACGGGTAGCGCAACGTCGGCTTCAAGTAGCGCCATACGCACTTCGCGTAGCGTTTCTTTAATATTGTCTTCAGTAAGACGCCCTTTACCACTGACATTTCGTAATGTCTGGCCTAAGCGTTCTGATAAATTCTCAAACATAGTATGAAACTTCTTTTTATTTCAGACGTAATGCCCGCATTGTAACGTAAAAGCGAACGGTAACGTACCCACAATTGCGGTTAAATTTTTAAACTTTTGCGTCAAGGGTTGTCGAAATTTGATGTACGAATTTCGAAGTTGATATGGAGTAAAAATTGTCCTTCCATGATCCTATACCCACACTAAAAGTGGGTGTGAAACAAACAAAATCAAGGAGATGGTTGAATTTACTTGCAAGTTGCAGTATCAATACCGACTCAGTCGGTGAAGACGTCACCTACCTATTACAGGACGCATCATGAACACCCTTTTCGCCATTTCTGCTGCTTTACTCTACGCATTAGCTGCGGCAGTACTTATTGGCAAATTCGTACACCAAGACGGCCCGAATAAGCGATTAGGGCTATCCATCGCTAGTGTTGGGGCAATTGCACATATCGCTTTTCTCACCAACGTTATTATTGTCGCGCCTGGGCAAGACATGAGTGTAACCAACGTACTTTCATTAGTGTCGTGGATAATCACAGTATCCATGCTTATATTTGCCCGCGCCATTCCTAATCTTATTTTACTTCCTGTTGTTTTCGGCTTTGCAAGTCTTACGGTACTCGCCTCACAGTTTATTCCCGTGTCGTACATCATGCACATAGAGCTGCAGCCGGGCTTAGTTATCCATATTAGTTTGTCATTGTTTGCTTACTGCACTTTGGTCATTGCATTCTTATACGCACTGCAAATGTCCTACATTACCTACCGGTTAAAGCAAAAAGGTGCTGCGCTACTACATTCATCACTACCGCCTTTAATGCTTGTAGAAAACATTTTGTTCAAGCTGTTGCTTGCGGGAACTTGTTTACTAACCGTCTCACTAATTAGCGGGTTTGTTTTCTTAGAAGATATGTTTAACAAAACTTACGCGCATAAAACGGTGCTATCAGCGGCCGCTCTCGTTGTTTTTCTCATTCTTTTAATAGGCCAGAAACTTCGAGGTTGGCGCGGGCGACAAGTTATTGTGATGACAGTCTTGGGTGTGACGCTACTGTCCCTTGCCTATTTTGGTAGCAAATTAGTTCGCGAATTTCTTCTTTAAAACTCCCTGTATTTATTGCTGAGATCGCTGCAGGGCTGGCTTTTTAGGCGGCTCGGCGGCGCTTGTCACTTTTTGGTGTTATCTAGTTAATTAGGGGCATATCAGCAATTTTCCCTTGAAACTCGCACCTCAAATCAATACATTTGAAGCCTAAGTTAAGACAGGAACCCATTAATTGGACGACATATCAACGAGTACGCTGTTTATCGCGCTCGGCGTACTCATATTACTATCTGCGTATTTCTCTAGTTCAGAAACTGGCATGATGTCGATTAATCGTTATCGACTCAAGCATTTGCAAGGAGAAGGCAACCGCTCAGCTATACGTGTTGCTAAACTTCTAGAACGACCTGATCGCCTTATCGGCCTTATTCTCATCGGAAACAACTTAGTTAATATTGCAGCATCCTCGCTTGCAACCATACTTTGTATTCGTTTATTCGGTGACTATTGGGGGCTGTTTGCTGCTACCTTTGGCTTAACGCTGGTTCTACTTATTTTTGCAGAAGTAACGCCGAAAACACTGGCTGCGCTGTATCCAGAAAAAGTGGCATTTCCGAGCTCCATTATTCTGCTTCCACTGCTTACCTTGCTGTACCCTTTTGTGGCAGCAATTAACGGTATCACAAACGGCATTCTCGCTTTGCTAAGAATTAGTCCTGCAAGTGGAAGTGACGACTCGTTAAGTAGAGAAGAGTTAAGAACCGTGGTTTTTGAAGCTGGTGCCATGATCCCTAAGCGACACCAAGATATGTTGGTGAGTATTTTGGACTTAGAAAGCGTAACGGCCGAAGATATCATGGTGCCACGTGCTGAAATTTTTGCTATCGACATTAACGACGATTGGAAGAAAATTCAAAAAGCCTTAACCCATGCTCAACATACCCGTGTTTTATTATACCGAGACAGTGTCGACGATGCGGTCGGCTTTGTGCATGTGCGTGACGCCCTGCGCCTACTATCAAAAGACCAGTTTACTAAATCAAGCTTGCTTCGCGCAGTTCGTGAGATTTACTACACGCCTGAATCTACCCCGCTGCACACGCTGATGTATAAGTTTCAAGCGGAAAAAGAGCGCATTGCTCTGGTTGTTGATGAGTATGGCGACATTATGGGTCTAGTCACTCTTGAAGATATTCTTGAAGAGATTATCGGTGACTTTACCACCAGTATGGTTCCAGACCACAGTAAGGAAGCACATGTACAACAGGATGGTTCAGTATTGGTTGATGGTAGTGCCAACGTCCGAGAATTGAACAGAGAAATGGATTGGAACCTGCCTACGGAAGGCCCTAAAACCCTTAATGGTTTATTACTTGAGTATCTTGAAGATATTCCTGAGAACAAAGTAAGCGTGCGTTTGGCGGGTTATCCGTTAGAAATTGTAGACATTTCAGAAAGCATGATAAAAACCGTCAGAATCATGCCGGAATACTATGTTGCACCTAAAGAGTCGAATAACGACCACTAAACGTTTTGGTAGTTAACCTGCCTTTCGGCCTTATCAGCTAACCTTTTGATTCGTCAGCTAGACGCTGTGCTCTATTTGCCAGCGCTCTAGCTTTCGCAGCAGCGACCTTATCTGACAATTCAGATAATTTGGCAATAATATCCTGCGTCTCCTTATCTTCACGTAAATCAGCCTCCGCCATATGCGATTGCAATGAACGTTTAAGGAGCTCAGGAATAGATTTGCTGTCCATTTCCCAACCCTTCAATAGAATAAACTTTGACACTCTCAAAGAGTCTATCGACCATGTGGGAATATACTTAACGATTAATTGTTCAATTTCCGAAATTAATCGCTAAGAAGGAGCAAGGCGTTTACAGCCCTTGATAATGCGTTACCAGCGTGCCTTTGTGCTCTTTTAAAGAATACTTGATAACAGCAATTGAGGCCGTAGAAAACAAACTTGTGGTGTAAGACTGGCACAGTTCATCAACGAGATAGCTAACTAGCGGCATGTGACTAACAACAAGAAGTTTTTTGATTGGTTTTTTGGAATTGACCGCGGCGTGAAGAAGTCCATCAATATAATCACTCACCAGTCTTGGCGAGCCTTCCGGAACAATATCTTCATTATTTTCAACTTTGTTCGCAATGATATCAAGCGATACCATATCATGGGTCTGTTTGGCTCGACGATAAGGGCTCACAAGCGCTAAGTCCACAATGCCTTTCTGGCAATACTGGTCTTTTAACCATAAAGCTGCTGTTTTGGCTTGCTCTCTACCTAATGGTGTAAGTTGCCTGCTTTTATCATCGAGTCTGGGCGCTTCTGCTTCACCGTGACGCATAATGAAAAGATAAATGTCGTCGTTGCTACTTTGACCTGACATAACATTGCGCATAGTATTAATGAAAGTATGCTAACGATATCAGAGAGCTGATACTACGCCTAGCGCTAAACCGCGAATAGTGAGAATTTTCGTACATTATTTAACGTTTTGTGAAGTTTCTCTTTATAGACGCTCCAGCAGTAAGGTGCTCTTGACCAAAAACGAGACAATGTGAACAACACCATAAATTTAGAAAACGCACATCACGTTACTTTACCTAATGGGTTGCATGCCATGTTATGTCACACGCCAGAAGCGAGTGAATCTTTTGTTTCAATGGCGGTAAGAGCCGGACACTTTTATGACCCAAACGATTGCCAAGGGTTAGCCCATCTTCTTGAACACATGCTTTTTATGGGTAGCCGTCATTTGCCCAAACCCAATGCCATAAATGGATTCATTGAGCAACACGGCGGCACAATCAATGCGTGGACAGGTACCGAGTACACAAATTACCATTTCAATTGCAGCGGTGACGCTATTGCGCAAACATTGCCTGCATTTGCAGATATGCTTAGGCAACCCTTATTTGAAGAAGACGCGCTAACCAACGAAATAAAGAACATTCATGCTGAATTTGAGTTTAAGAAAAAAGACGACCTTCGCCGCCTTTATCAAATTCATAAAGAGACATGTAATCCAGAGCATCCTTTTGCAAAATTTTCTGTAGGCAATTGCGATACCTTTTCTCAACACAAATGTACAGAGCTTAAACGTCGCCTGAAGGCACTGCACCAATCGTATTACTGTGCGCTTAATATGCGCTTGTGCATAGCCAGTCCTATGCCAATACGTCAACTCGAGGCGTTAGTGAATCAGTGTTTTGGGACATTGCCAAGTGGACAGTTAGCCTCTGACGACTGGCCTTCGCTTTACACAGAAAATGAACTTGGCATTCAAATCAACATTCATCCGCTGCAATCTGCTAGACGTATGATAGTGACATTTGCCCTCCCCGCTTTACAGAACGACTACAAAACCAAACCGCTGAACTACATCAGCCATTTGATTGGTGACGAAGGTGAAGGAAGCCTACTTGCCTATTTAAAAGAAAAAGATTGGGCGTTAAACCTGATAGCGGGCTCTGGCATAGAAGGCGATAAATTTAAAGATTTTAACGTGAGCTTTCAGCTTACCCAGGAAGGCCTTAAACACAAAGCGCAGGTGTTAGAGGCACTATTTAGCTACATCGAATTAATTAGAGAAGCATCGACTGAAGAGTGGCGCTTTCACGAAAAGTCGCAGCTAAACGCGCTGGCTTTAGAGTACGAAGAAAATGTGAAGCCGCTTGGGATCATAACTGAGTATGCACAGCATCAATTTATATTCGAACCTGACGAATTAAATAGACTTCGCTCTACTATTGGTAGTTATGACAGAAGCATAATTGAGCATGCACTATCTTTTTTCACGCCCAAGAACCTTCGTTTAAAGGTTATATCAAAAGATGTTAAAACCACTCAGGTTTGCGCATTTTATGAGGCTGAATATAGCGTTGAAGGCATCGACGATGCGCTAATACATTCACTTGAAAGCGCAAAGAAAATTCCAGAATTGTGTCTTCCCCCACCCAACCCTTATTTGGCGAGCGAATACACGCTTATCCTCCCTGAAACGGGGTTTAATGTTCCAAATAGGTTGGTAGATAATGGTGGCTATCGATTTTGGTTCGCTCAAGACCAACAATTCCATAGCCCTAAAGGCGATATTTATATCTCTTTCGACGCAGCTCAGTTTTCAGACTCTTTGACCTCTGTTGCGGCCAAGCGAATTTGGCTCGGCGCACTTAACGATCATCTCCAAGCTAAATACTACCGAGCTGAAATAGCAGGACTTCACTATCGGATTTATGGGCATCAAGCTGGATTTACCCTACACACCCGTGGTTTTACGAATCAGCAGACATTATTAGCAAGTCAACTTCTTGACGCCGTTCTCGGTTTTATTCCCGACGAAAGAGCCTTTGAACATCACAAAGCACTTCAAATTCAAAGCCTTCATAATTCACTGTTAAATAAGCCGACTAACCGTTTATTCTCTCGTTTAAGTGTTCTTATTCAACGCAACACGCAAGCGCCAGTTGAATTGTTAGACGTGATAGAAAACATCTCTTATAACGAGATGCTAGGCTGTCGCAGTGCAGCCTTTGAGCATTATTTTGTAGAGGCATTTATGCATGGCAACTGGGCAAGCGAAGAAGCAAAGGCATTTTCGACGTCGCTTCATAGCCATTGCAAAAATGCAGGGGGAGCTCCCCTTTCTCGTGCCGTATCTAAGCTGCCTGTAGGCGGAACTCTTTATCATGAAGTGTTGTGTAATCACGATGACTCAGCGGTCGTACTTTATTTACAAGCACCTTCTCCTAGCCTCACCGACACCGCATTATGTATGGTTCTTGAACAGATGCTGGCAGCACCGTTCTTCAATTCGTTAAGAACAGAACAGCAATTGGGATACATAGTCGGTACAGGCTATGTGCCACATAATCAACACCCCGGAATGGCATTCTATATACAAAGCCCGCAATGCAGTCCAAAGCAGTTGCTAGATGCAATGACCGCCTTTTTATTCCAGCAACTCAATGAAATAGAGTTCTATCGTTTTTATTGGCCGACTATCCAACAAAACCTTATTAAGCAGTTAGAAGAGAGAGACCTTACTCTTTCGATGAAGTCACAGCGTTTATGGGTAAGTTTGGGTACGCAAGATTTAGAGTTTAATAGAAATGCAAAGCTTGCTGAAAGGATCAAAGGCTTGAGTTTCGAAGAGATTCAAGACTTCGCGCATCAACTCGCTAAACGAGAGCGCTGCGGGGAATTGGTGCTGTTCTCTCGTGGAAAATTTGAGAGTATTCCCACGCAAGAAAAACGAACGATTAACAGTATTTCTGAATTCAAAAAAGAAATTCCTTACTACTAACGCTGCATGTAGGCACGTGCCACGGTCGTTAAGATTTTAATCAATCTGCCGATACCCAGTGGTATTCGCAGACAAGGTTGGTTAATAAGTAAACCATCATTCTTGTTATTACTAAAAAGTCCTTGTAGAGGCTTAGTTAATTCGGCATATTTATTATTCTGGCTGTTAGGGATGCCGCCAGTGAAATAAAAAAATAATAAATGGCGTATGCCAAAGGTGTGTAGGTGCGCTCAACCCTAATTTATTCAATTTCTCTTCTTTTGTTGGCTTTGTCAGGAATTCTTTTTTCTTCTGCAAAGGCGATAGAGGTTTCTGATCTTCATTTTACAGAGCTAAATAAGCAGCATGGTCTATCGGATACCGCAGTATTAGACATTGTGGAAGACGACATGGGGTTCATTTGGCTTGCAACGTCAAACGGCCTCAACCGATACTCTGGTTATGATGTTATTAAAAAGTATCATCCTTCGGACATAGACCCAAACTCAATACCTGCAGGATTTATACAAACACTTTTCCTAGACTCAGAAGGAATTCTATGGGTAGGTACACATTCCGGTTTGGCTAAGTACCAGCCTAAAACTGACAACTTCAAAGTTTACGGTAGGTTCAATTCTGTTATAAAAACTGATCACATTACCTCCATCAGCGAAGATAGAGAAGGAAATATTCTTTTTGCTGACCGAAAGTTCCTTTATAAATATTCGAAACAAGATGACGTAATTACTGTTGTAGCTCAATTATTTGAGAATGAGAGCGTAATAAAAGTTATTTTCGCAGAAACAAATCGGATTTGGGTTGGCTCCAATGAATACGGTGGGAAGATCTTAGACTTAGACACGGAAGAAGTATTTGACCTCAAGAAAGTTAATCCTTGGGGCATTGTTTTAGACTCGAATGCCATTCATGATATTAAAGTAATTAATGGAAACTATTGGCTAGCGACAGATGACGGAGTTAAGGTACTTTCAGCGTCAGGCCGAACGCTTCTACATATTGACGGAAGCATTCTGGAACAAAATAAGAAGGTAAACACATTGTCCTTGGAGGTTGTTAACAAGAATCTCTGGTTAGGTACTGTGTCAGGCCTCTTTATCCTCAAAGACATAGTCGACACAGACATTAGCGACTCTAAAAAATTAAAAGTTCTTCATCTTAATTCAGATACTTATGAAGCTACAGGTCTCCCTTCTGCAATTGTTATAAAAGTACTGCAAGACAAAGCAGGGGTTGTATGGTCGGGAACTTTTAGACAAGGTGCATTTAGATATCATCCAGAGTATGCGGACGTTCACTTTCAACCTGTCTATAATTCTGAAAGAAAACACCAAGACAATTATTCCACTATCTGGGGTTTTGGAGAAAACTCAAAAGAGGATATTTTCCTCGTTTCTCAACAGCGGGGGCTCGGTAAATATAATGAGGAGTCAGGCGAAGTAAAGTTTTATCTACCGCCCAGTGAACAAGTACAAAATCTTAGCTATTGGGACCTCAAAATCGATACCAATGACTATTTCTGGCTTGCTACTTCCGACGGACTTAAAATATATCGATTAATAAACGGAAACCTTGAATTAGTTAAAACCTTTTTCGATGGTAAGTTCGTCGACCATATTCATATGGATAAACAGTTTGTCTGGATATGGCTAGAAAATGACGGTACTTACGCTATCGACTTTTCAATTCTAAATCATCCAGATGGAAAAAATATTGTCACCAAGTTAGACGGTGAAGAAATAAACGAACGGATGTTGCCTGTCTACACTGATGATAAGGGCCGGTTGTGGCTAAGAGATGATAAATCACTAGTGATATACTCTTTGCAAAATGAGGCGATCGTGAAGCGTTTGGACGCTGCAAGTGGCATAAACTCGATAGTTTATGGTGTTTATCAAACTCCAGATGCGTTTTGGCTCACATCAAGATCTGACGGAGTGATAAGAGTAAATAAAAAGACTCTGTCGGTTGAAAAAAAACAACCTAGAAACGATAAAAATGGATACATAACTTCCACTATAGGTATACAAAATAGTATTTGGTATTCTGACACAACTGGCATACATCAAATACATCTCCCCTCTCTTAAAGAAGAATCCACAATTCTTAACTCTGAGCTGGAATATAACTCTTTAGGTGAGAGTGCAATCTTAGCGTCATCAGATGGTTCTATCTACTTTGGCGGAATAAAGGGCTTCAATAGGGTTACAAAGTCTTATTCAAATTCTGAGTTATCAATTGTTTCAACCAATATTCCTGTTTTGTCTGAATTTAGCGTTTTTGGCGATGCAAGTAATAATGATCCTTTAAATACAAACAATCTTTCATATCTGAGCGAAAACATTACCTATGCGAATGCAAAGAAACTTTCATATGATGAGTCAAGATTTAGCATATCTTTCGGGTTAGTAAACCCTGTGTATCCAAAACTTGTTTCTTATAGATATCGTTTAATGGGTTACGAAAATAATTGGGTATATCTAGGCGCTGATAATACCGCGAAATTTAATAATGTGTCTTTTGGAAATTACGAATTTGAGGTACAAGCGAAAGAGCCAGGTAAAAATTGGTCGTCCAGTAGACACCTTAAAATAAATATCGACAATCCTCCTTGGTTGCACACAGTAGCATTAGTGTTCTATTGTATTATCGCACTTGCAACTTTTTCATTTATTGTTCGTCAATATCAGATAAGAAAAGCCAATCAGCTTGCTATCAAAGAGTCGGAAGAACGCCTTAAACTGACTCTCTGGAGTTCAGGTGATGAGTTGTGGGACTGGGACGTATACAGAGGCCAAGTTTATCGTGCAAATACGTGGGGTACCCTTGACTTTCCTCAAGATGATATACGCACTACAGGCGCTTACGATGCAAATATACACCCCAACGACGTAAGCCGTGTTAAAACTGCTCTAAGAGAGCATCTTGAAGGTAATAGTGACTTCTACGAACTCGCATACCGTGCCAAGACATTTAAGAATCAGTGGATTTGGATACTTGACCGTGGAAAAGTGGTTGAAAGAGACCATAACGATCAGCCAGTACGAATGACTGGTACGCTTAAGAATATTCATCACTTAAAAGAAGCTGAAGAGCAGCTAAATCTATTTAAGCGTTCAATTGAGAACATCTCTGAAGGTGTATTCATAACGAATACCCAATTTAAATTCATAAGTGTAAACAATGCATATTGCGGTTACACCGGCGAAACCCGTGATCAAGCTTTAGCAAGCTATATGCATTTTCATCTATATCCAGACGCGTTTACCGAAGAAATTAAGAAAACGCTAAAAGCGAAAGGTAACTGGTCAGGGGAAGTAGAAAGTGTGCGAGTGAACGGTGAGCGCTATGAAATGGAATTAAACATAGACGCCGTCCATGACGATGACGGAAAAATAAGCCATTTTGTAGGCGTATTCAGTGATATCACGTCAAGAAAAAGTACTGAAAAAGAATTATTGAAATTAGCTAATACTGACCCGCTCACAGAGCTTCCGAATCGTTCGTTCTTCCAAGCTAGCCACCAGAACTTGGTGCGGAAAGGGGCACAACATACCCTACTCTGCTTGGATATGGATAACTTTAAGAAAATAAACGACTCTTTAGGTCACCAAACGGGCGATATATTAATTAAACAAATAGCAAAACGCCTACAAAGAATTACGGGTAAGAGTGCGACCTGCTATCGTTTAGGTGGTGATGAATTTAGTGTGTTAATGGAAGACAATGCCGATATCCACACGGTAACGCATTACGCACAGAACCTATTAGACACATTATCTCGCCCCTTTATCATTAATAAGCAAGAGTTTGTATTGGGTGCCAGTATTGGAATCGCATTCTTCCCTGACGACGGCACTTCTCCCCAAGAAATGCTGAAAAACGCCGACACAGCCATGTATTTCGCTAAAAACAATGGCGGTAACAGCTATCAGTTTTTTAGCGGAGAGATGAATCAAAACGCCGTTAGGCAACTGCAAATTGAAAACCTTATAAGACAAGGTATTAAAGATGACTTGTTTACGGTTTACTACCAGCCGAAAGTAGATATAGCCTCAGGTAAGCTAGTTAGCATGGAAGCTTTGGTGCGCTTTGAGCACCCCCAAAAGGGCATAGTAAGCCCTGGGCAATTTATCCCTCTGGCAGAGCAAACAGGCCAGATTATAGAAATTGGTGAACAAGTGCTAAGAAAGGCTTGTGCAGATACCAAACGCTGGGTAAACCAAGGTTTGTTTAGTGGTCGTGTAGCTGTGAATATATCTGCGAAGCAGTTCGAATTACCTGACTTAGACGACAGAATAAACAAGATTTTAAGCGATATCGGTTTGTCACCACTACATTTAGAGTGCGAAATAACTGAAGGTACGCTAATGGAAAGTCCTGAAAACGGCCTTCAAATGATGACTCGCCTTCGCGAAAGAGGTATTCACCTAGCGCTAGACGATTTCGGTACAGGTTACTCGTCCCTAGCCTACTTAAAGCGATTCCCGCTAAACACGCTAAAAATTGACAAAGCATTTATTGACGATATTGCAAAAAGTAATGTAGATCGTCATATGGCGGCTGCCATTATAAATATCGCCCACAATTTAGGCTTAAAAGTTGTAGCTGAGGGCGTTGAAGAAGAAGCTCAGCTAGATATTTTACGTCGCTACGATTGTGAGATGTTGCAAGGCTTCTTATACAGCCGACCATTAAATGCAGAGCGCTTCGAGAAGCTTCTCACCGAGAATCAAAAGCTTCATACGCTGCTTGGCCACTCTAACTTTTAATAGCCCTTACCTTTTACTCGCGTATAGGGCGCGTACTTTCCCCTGCCTAATGCTACTCATTGCAGCTTTAGGCAAAGTCATGCCTATTCAACCTTAGTTTATTAGACTTTAGTGCCATTAAAATGGCGCTTATGAACATCGACAAATTTCAACATTAAAAAAACATCCTAACCAACTGAATTTATTAAACATTTTCACAAGTATGATTTTTGGCACACATTTGGCTAAGTATTAAATACCGGTGACAAATATAAAAAATCGGTTTTGTTTGTTCGTTCAAAATAATCAGAGGAAATTAACATGTTAAAAGAGTACGCAGTTGCACTAGTACTTTCTACCGCTACCCCAGTTGCTGCCGACAAGCAAGAAGGCGCTAAACAGGCTCCTGAAACAAATAAAGAAGTAGCAACCGAAACGAAATACGTTAAACCTAAATCAGGTGGGAACGGCTGGGGCGTTGGTCTGTAATAAATACCTTAGAGTTTTCAAAAAAAGAGAGCAACGCTCTCTTTTTTTATACCTGCATTTTACGCCCCACTTACTTCTTTCAGCAGACCGCTAGGAAAGACTACGCAGAAATATAAAGGTTATTAAACCCTACTGCATTTCGCCAATGTATATGGCGAGAGATGGAAAACATAGGCAGTAAGACTGGACCTAACACAAAACCCGCTATCGCCCACTTTTTCGCGCTCATTCCCCATTTAAACGCTTCTACATAAAAATATAGAGAAAAGATAACGCTTAATACTACGAGTGAAATCACACTGCCTCCGCCTGTTTGACCTAATTACGTGGGGTTACTTTTCCCCATCAATTATTCAATTTAACTTACTGATAATTGACGCCAACAATTTGACACGTTCATTTTTTAACCGCAGGAATTCTACCCAAAATAGAACAATAAACCAGCAAAAATACCCATTAGACATAAAAAAACCGGGCAACGCCCGGCTTTTAACATTTTATAAACTTAGCTGTAAAACTTTTGATCGTTTTCTGCCATTTTTACTAACACTTCAGCAGGTGCAAATTTATCACCTACAGCAGTAGCATAATGGTTTAAACGAGCAACAACGTGTTTAATTCCCAGTGTATCCATATAGCGGAACGGGCCGCCTAAGAATGGAGGGAAACCAATACCAAAGATAGCACCGATATCGCCGTCACGGGCACTGCGGATAACGCCCTCATCCAAACATCGTGCCGCCTCGTTAAGCATCATTAATACACAGCGTTCAGCAACTTCTTTTTCGCTTAACTTAGCAGAAGGTGAAAGACCTAGTAGTTCGTAGATTGACTCGTCCACTTCTTTACCTGGTTTTTTGCCTTCATAAGAATAAAACCCTTTTTGGTTTTTCTTACCCTTTCTGCCGTCTGCAAGTACTTTATCGAAAGCACTTGGCGCAGTGAAGCGCTCGCCGAACGCCTCTACAAGAAATGGGATGATCTTAGTACCAACGTCAATGCCCACTTCATCAAGTAGTTTTACAGGGCCTACAGGGAAACCGAACTTAACCAACGATTTATCAATATGCTCAATAGGCTCACCGTCAAGAATAAGGTTTGCCGCTTCATTCATGTAAGGTGCCAAAATACGGTTTACGTAGAAACCCGCACCGTCTTTAACAACAACCGGTGTTTTACCTTGCTTTTTAGCAAACTCTACCGTAGATGAAATAACTTGGTCAGACGTTTTATCGTGAGCAATTACTTCGGCCAAAGGCATTTTGTCTACTGGCGAGAAGTAATGCAGACCAATCACGTTTTCAGAACGTGCTGCCTTAGCTGCAATTTGTGTAATAGGAATAGACGATGTATTGGACGCGAAGATCGTGCTTTCTTTGCAGTTCTCTTCAATATCCGCCACCATTTTCTGCTTAAGGTCTAGATCTTCGAAAACCGCCTCAACCACGATATCAGCATCTTGGTAGCCGCTATAATCTAGCGTACCGGTAAGAAGCGCTAACTGTTTCTGCATTTCACTATTGCGCATGAAACGCTTCTTCACCTTTTTGTTTAAGATGTCATAGCTATATTTCATTGCATTGGCAATGCCTTCAGCACGCACGTCTTTAATACGGACAGGTACACCGGCTTTGGTCGAAGTTACATAGGCGATACCACCACCCATTAAACCACCGCCAAGCACACCGACTTTCTTCATTTTTTCAGGTTTAACACCTTCAACGCCGTTTTCCTTCTTCATTTCTGTCGTAGCGAAGAAAATCTGACGTAACTGGAAAGATTCCGGCGTCATAACAAGCTTACCAAAGGCTTCAGCCTCGGCTTTAAGCCCCGCTTTCATCCCTTCGTTCATGCCCGTTTCAATTACATCAATAATGTAACCTGGCGCTGGATAATTACCTTTGGTTTTGGCAAATGTCGCTTCGCGCGCTTTTTTGAACATCATGTTACGGCCCGGGCCGGTTTTCTCTAACACTTTGTCCATCACACTCTTTTGCGGCGCTTCTCTTTCTGGTTTGCGTTTAAGCGCAAACTGTTCAGCTACCTTTAGCAAAACACTGTGAGGTACCACATCATCTACAATACCGTACTTTTTAGCTTGCTTAGCGCGTGCTGGAGACCCAGTAAGCATCATTTTCATCGCTTGCTGAATGCCAATTAGGCGAGGAAGGCGCTGAGTACCACCACTGCCTGGCAACAAGCCAAGCTGCACTTCCGGTAGACCTACCTGAGTACTAGGTGAATCGGTACATACACGGTAGTGACACGCTAATGCTAGCTCTAAACCACCGCCTAACGCTGGGCCGTGAATAGCCGCAACGAAGGTAGCCTTCATGTTCTCAATTCTATCGAAAATGGCTTGACCGCCAGCGGCTATGGTTGTGGCATCTTCCGCAGTTTTACACGCTGCTAGCATGGTGATATCGGCACCTGCTACGAATGAGCTTGGCTTGCCGCTTGTTAACACCACACCTTTGATGCTGCTGTCGCGTTCAATATCATCAAGCATGGCAGATATCTCATCGCCAAACTCAGCTTTAAGCGTATTCATGCTCTCGCCAGGTACGTCCATGCTAAGAATAGCAACGCCATTATCTTGCTTAGTTAACGTAAATGCGCCTGATGTTGGCTGAACTTCATTTGTCATTTCTTGTTCCTGACTCATATTATTCTGTCTCCACAATCATTGCGGCACCAAGACCACCCGCAGCACATGCAGTAAGAAGACCTGTACCACCGCCACGGCGATTTAGTTCGTTAAGCATTTGCGTAATCATACGTGTACCGGTTGCGGCAAACGGGTGACCATAAGCAATTGAACTACCCATCACGTTGAACTTGTCCATGTCAATTTCGCCCGTCGCTTTGTCGCGGCCTAGTTTCTCTTTGGCGAACTTGTCACTTGCAAACATTTTAACGTTTGCCAAGGTTTGCGCTGCGAACGCTTCGTGCATTTCAATTAGCGTTAAGTCGTTTAGGGTCATGCCTGCGCGATCTAGCGCAATAGGTGTCGCGTACGACGGCCCCATTAGCATGTCTTCCCACACGTCGATTGCCGAGAACGCGTAGCTCTTAATGTAACCAAGCGGCGTATAACCTAGCTCTTTCGCTCGGCTTTCTGTCATCATAAGCACTGCAGAAGCACCGTCAGTAAGCGGTGTAGCGTTCGCCGCAGTTACCGAGCCGTACTTTTTATCGAATACTGGGCGAAGTTTCGCGTAGCCTTCAAGCTTAGAATCGAAACGTACGTTGTTATCGCGCTCAAGCGCACCTTTATACGGTTCAGCATAAGCGGTCATCACTTCGCTAGACAGCTTGCCTGCTTCCCAGCTTTCAGCAGCTAGACTGTGCGAGCGATGTGCAAGTTTGTCTTGTTCTTCACGAGAAATTTGATGCGTTTTCGCCATTTGCTCTGCTGTCTGTCCCATCGACAAACCGGTAGAGTACTCAGCTACAGCAGGAGGTACTGGCGCTAAGTCTTTTAAGCTTAAACGCTTGAAGATGTTTAGCTTTTGGCCAAGGGTCTTGGTTTTTTGTAAATCAACCAGCGCACGCGCAAGGTTCTTAGAAACCCCAATAGGTGATACCGACGTTGAATCAGCACCACCAGCAATACCTACTTGTACCGTACCAGCCATCATGCTTTCTGCGATGTTAACCGTAGATTGAAAACTCGTCGCACATGCGCGAGATACGCTGTAAGCGTCGGTATGTATATTCATGCCTGTGCCAAGCACGATTTCGCGCGCAATGTTTGGCGCTTCAGGCATTTGTACTACTTGACCGTAGACAACCTGGTCAACCCATTCTTTTTGAACACCATGGCGAACGAGAAGTTCGTTTACGACCATTTTACCTAGATCAACAGCCGGAACACCGTGGAAATATGTAGCCATTTTCGCAAACGGAGTACGCAACCCCGCGACAATGGCGATGCGATCACCCTCTCGGGTAGTAACTGATTGTTTTGTTGCCATAATGCACCTAAATTAATGACCGACTTCCGTTTGAGCTTATCGCTCCAAAGTGGTCTGACCTGTAATAAACCCGATTTTTACAAACAATGAACAAAATAGCAAATAATGCAGGGTTAAGGGCAACATAAATGAAACTAAAGTTTGCACCGTTCGTGGAGTTCGCCTGCAAATTTGCCTGCTGAAATTTTTTTAAATTAAAGAAAGCACGTTTTGCCTCACACCACATATCGCATTTTTATTACTGTTTGACGACTTGAAGAAAGATAGAATGAACCTTATATGGAAATGAAAGTCTGTTTTGTGTCATTGTGACGGGCTAAAGCTATCTAATTAATATGTAATTTACTTTTTAGCTAAGCGATCACTTTATAAGAGATTTATAAATCTATCGTTCCGGTGACACTTCCTGATAACGAGAACTCAAACGGAAATTTTGCATTATGGCAGCAGCGCAATTTCAACAGTTACACGCTTATTTAGACCAGCAGATTATCGGTCAGCACGCGTTAACCAAAAGCCTTCTTATCGCTCTTTTGGCCGACGGCCACCTTCTGGTAGAAGGTCCTCCTGGGCTTGCAAAAACACGCGCAATCAATGCACTTGCTAATGGTATTGACGGCGACTTTCATCGCGTACAATTTACCCCTGACCTTTTGCCAGCCGACTTAACCGGTACAGACATATACCGCCCCGAAACCGGCGAGTTTGTTTTTCAGAAAGGGCCGCTTTTTCATAACTTAGTGCTAGCCGACGAAATCAACCGTGCTCCCGCAAAAGTACAGTCGGCCCTGCTAGAAGCTATGGCAGAACGTCAGATTACTGTGGGCAGTAAAACCTACCCTCTTCCTCCGCTATTTTTAGTAATGGCAACGCAAAACCCGCTAGAGCAAGAAGGAACGTATCCACTACCTGAAGCACAGCTAGACCGATTCTTAATGCACGTGGACATCGATTATCCTGGCGCCGAGACAGAATTAGAGATATTGCGTTTAACGCGAGGTGAAGCCCTCTCAGAACCGCCTGTTACGCCACCAACGCTAACTCAAGACGATATTTTTACGTCGCGTAAAGAAGCGTTGTCTTTGTATATGGCGCCTGAGTTAGAACAGTATTTAGTTCAATTGATTATGGCCACACGTCAGCCTGCAAATTTTGACGCGGAATTAGGCCAGTGGATAGCGATGGGAACAAGCCCTCGAGCAACCATCAGTCTAGATCGCTGTGCACGCGCTCACGCATGGCTTAGCGGCAGAGACTTTGTTGGTCCTGATGATATTCAAGCTGTGGTTCACAACGTGCTTCGCCACCGTATTATTCTGTCATATCAAGCCGAGGCTGAAGGCGTAACGATTAACGACGTACTTGATAAGATTGTTGCAACTGTCGCAGTCCCTTAAGCTATGGTGAATGTACAAGCGCAGCTAAACAAGCTGCAAAGTAATGGCGTCTCGTTGTCTACAGCAGAATTATTACGCTACCAGCAGTTAGCTAAGCTGTTTAGTTTGGCGCCTAAACGTATGCCACAAGCTAAACTTGCTGGAAGTTATCTCACCAAGCACAAAGGCCGAGGCATGGAGTTTGATGAGGCCCGGCATTATCAGCCCGGTGATGATATTCGCGCTATTGATTGGCGCGTTACTGCGCGCACGGGTAAAACTCACACTAAAGTGTATCGGGAAGAGCGAGAGCGCCCGGTTTTTCTATTCTGTGACTACCTACCTTCAATGGCATTTGGCACGCAGCTGCTTACTAAAGCGGTGCAAGCCGCGCATGTATCTTCATTAATAAGCTGGTCTGCTGCCGCTCGCGGCGATAAGGTAGGCGCGCTAGTATTTAATCAGCAACAGCACAAAGAAATTAAACCACTAACTCGCAAAAAAGCCGTGTTGCACGTGTGTCATGAACTTATGGCATTGCACGAACAGAGCGCGCAATCTGAGCCGGACAAAGACAAAGACGAACAAGCTTTTGCCGATGCGTGTGCTAGGGCAAGACGACTAGCAAGGCCAGGGAGTCTAGTTTATCTCGTGTCAGACTTTCAGCATTTAAGTACCCAAGCTATTCAACACTTGAGTCACTTAACACGACACTGTGAAGTGAGGGCTATCGTGATTAACGATCCAATAGAACACGCTTTGCCGCAAACCAGTTCATTACAAACCGTCAGCGTTTCTGATGGTCGAAACCAACAACGTTGGGTGTTAGGCGACAATACAGAGCAGCAGCACTATCAAAAATGGCGCAGTGAACACAACAGCGCGATTTATAGCACCTTGCGCAAAAACAATATCGCTCGATTCAGTGTTTCAGCGGGTCTTCCCCTAGACGAACAGCTTCAAAGTATGCAACAAGAACAAAGGTTGGAGCTTAATTAATGCAGAGTAGTATTCTTTCAACCCATTTTTTATCAAACTTTCTATCTAGTTACACAAAATCAGCTGCTCAATCGATGCCGCCGGCAAATCAAATACCAGTGCCCCCTCAGCAGCAAGACCCACTTGCTCAACTGCGCGATATACACGTACCTACAGAGGTCAACATTTGGCCATTAGATTGGGGTTGGTGGGTCGCAATCGCAGTATGTTTACTTGCCCTATTTTGCCTATATAAAGCGATCACTGCTCACATACGTCACAATAAGGCACGCAAGCAAGCTTTAGCCTTACTTGAATCGATTTCAGCACAACAAAGCAATTGGCCCGTGGCGTTAAACTCAATTCTAAAACGCACGGCGATGAGCTATTACCCAACTCAGCAAGTGGCTGGGTTATATGGTAAACAGTGGCAAGCGTTCTTAACCTCTGCATTGAAAAGTAGTGATAGCAAACTTGAAAGTGATTTAGGTTTGTTAGTAAGCAATGTTTATCAAGCCACCCCCACCCCTAGTGATTTTGAAACCTGCAAGGGGGCAGTAAAAAACTGGCTTTCAAAAGCCAAACTGCCAAAAAACAAGGGGGCTTACGGCGGTGTGAATGATGGCGGTCCAAACGATGGCAGCCCTCATGATAAACAAGCCAAGGAGCCGCATCATGCTTAATTTTGCTTGGTGGTGGGTCTTTTTTGTACTCCCCTTGCCTATTATCGTACGCCTGCTTTCTAAAAAAGCACAAGACATGCCTATGGCTGCATTGCGGGTTCCTAATTTGCGACCTGGCGATGTGTCAGAGCAAACCCAGTTGAAACAAACCAAAATACCGCTGTTGGTAAGTAGCTTGATATGGCTGCTGCTAGTGACGGCTGCCGCGCGCCCTCAATGGTTAGGAGAGCCTGTTAGCATACCAAACGAAGGTCGAGAAATGATGTTAGCGGTGGATTTATCTGGCAGTATGAAGATAGATGATATGCAGCTAAATGGCCGACAAGTTAACCGTTTAACCATGACTAAGTCGGTGGTTTATGACTTTATTCAGCGTCGCGTTGGCGACAGAATTGGCCTTATCTTATTTGCCGATACCGCGTACGTTCAAGCGCCGCTTACCTATGACAGAGATACCGTTTCTACACTTCTGAGTGAAGCTGTCATTGGGTTGGTTGGCGAACAGACGGCTATTGGCGATGCGATAGGTTTAGCGGTGAAGCGCTTTGACGAACGGGAAGAGTCTAATAACGTATTAATTCTTCTTACCGATGGGCAAAATACTGCAGGGAATATTACACCCGAACAGGCGAAAGAGTTGGCAATTAGTAAGGGTGTGAAGGTTTACACTATTGGTGTGGGCGCAGATAAAATGCTGATCCAGAGCTTTTTCGGCAGCCGACAAATAAACCCGTCGCAAGAACTTGATGAAGGCATGTTAACCGACATTGCGACTAGCACTGGCGGCCAATATTTTAGGGCTCGAAATGCCCAGGAACTTCAGGCTATTTATCAACAACTTGACGCGCTTGAGCCTATTGAAGGTGAAACGCGCAAGATGCGTCCATTGAGCGCACTGTTTTACTATCCCCTTGGTGCTGCGATATTACTGTCAGCACTATGGGCATTCTTGACGGTTCTTTTATCAACATTTCGTTGGTTCGCACAAAGACGAATTAACTCGTCCCAGCAACACCCGAATCCAGCTGATTCTATACAATCAGCTCAAACAAATAGGGAGACGAAGTAATGGAATTCGACTTCTTAAACCAATTTCATTTTTTACGCCCCGAATGGTTTATCGCGCTCGCTCCCTTGATGCTGCTTGTGTTTTTAATTAGAAAAACCACGGCTAAGCAATCTGGCTGGCAATCTGTGATCCCTTCTCACCTATATCAATACATGGTGATTGGAAAAAACGAAATGGGCGCAAAACCTCCAATGTGGATGCTTGCTTTTGTGTGGATTATAAGTGTGATAGCACTCGCTGGCCCAACATGGGAACGCCTGCCGCAGCCGGTTTACCAGTTGAAAATGGGACACGTTATAGTCATAGATATGTCGCTTTCAATGCGCGCTACCGATATGACGCCAGACAGGCTAACTCGCGCTAAATATAAAGCGATAGACTTAGTCAACGCTATTGGTGAAGGTGAAATGGGCTTGGTTGCTTACGCTGGCGATGCGTTTGTCATTAGCCCCTTAACCGAAGACGCAGGAAATATCACAACCCTGATCCCAAGCCTGTCACCGGAAATTATGCCCGTGCCGGGCAGCGACCCTCTCCTAGGTATAGAGAGTGCGTCAGAGCTTCTCACGAATGCCGGATATAACTCAGGCATGATCTACTGGATTACTGACGGTATAGAGTTAGAACAACAAAAAGAGCTTCAAGAGTATGTGGCTTCTATTCCTTTTACAGTAAATGCACTTACCGTTGGGACATCTGAAGGCGCGCCTATTCGCCAGCAAAGCGGCGAGCTCTTGAAAGACTTCACCGGCAGCATCGTTATTCCCAAGTTAAATGAAGGCGCAGTGAAAGGTGTGGTTAAAACGAGCGGCGGACGCTTTGAATCCTTTACATCAAACGACGCCGACATTGATGCCCTCGCCTCGGTATCTCTACTAGATAAAAGCGACAGCGAAGAGAACGAAGAAGAGAGTAATTTACAAGGAGACCAGTGGAAAGAAGTTGGCCCTTACTTGCTGCTTATACTTCTTCCATTTGCTGCCTTTGCATTCAAACGCGGGTTAGTTTTCATTGTGTTGGTGGGTTTACTTAGCCCCTCTATGATTAAAAACGCCCATGCTTTGCAACGTGCCCAACCCTCAGAAATTGCTGGCACGTCACAAGGCATAGGCGCACCAGAAGATACTCTAGAGATGGCAAATAAACCTGATTCACTCTCATGGTGGCAAACGCCATTTATGAATGACAACCAAGAAGCATTAAACAGCTATCAAAGAGGCAAGTACAAAGACGCCGTTAATCAGTTTAATGACGACACTTGGAAAGCATCATCACTTTATAAATCAGGTGACTACGAAGGTGCATTAAATGCCTTCAAAAGCATTCCTGGTGCCGAGAGTCTTTACAATCAAGGCAATGCACTGGCAAAACTCGGTAAACTCGAAGACGCTATTAAGAAATATGAGCAGGCGTTGAGCGAAGCCCCCGATTTCGACGATGCAAGAACCAACAAAAAGATTGTCGAGGATTTGCTGAAGCAGCAGCAACAGCAAAATCAGGACCAAAACCAGAACGAAAATGGCGATGATGGCAAACAGAGTGACTCGCAGGATAATGGCCAAGATAGCTCTGATAACTCTGATAGCCCTAATAGCAAACAGCAATCAGGGGACCAGAACAATCAGGAAGGTTCAAACGAGCAGAATGGTCAGCAAGACGATAATGAGGGTCAACAGTCTGACCAAAGCCAAGCTAACGATGAACAGCAAAATGGCGGAGATAACTCACAACAGCCTGATGATTCCGAGATGAACAGTCAGAACGAGTCATCAGACTCTCAGCAGCAAAATGCAGAACAGGAAGAGTCTGATCAAGGTGACAGCGCGCAAGCACAAAAAGACGAACAACAAGCAGAGCAGGAAGCACATGCAATGCAAGGTCAAGAAACCGAGCTTACCGACGCAGAAAAAGAAGAGCTGCAGCGAATGGAGAGTTTAATGCGCCGCGTGCCAGACGATCCTGCGTTCTTACTAAAACGAAAAATGCAATTAGAAGCACAAAAACGTCAGCGTCAACGTATGCCTTCAAACCGGAGTGATTGGTAGATGAGAGCCTTATTACAGTCTACACGTATAGTTTTTTTATTAACCCTACTCTTAAGTACGGCGGCTTATGCCGATGTAAATTCGCTGGAAGCCACCATTGATAGAAACCCTGTCATGTTGGATGAAGCCATTCGCTTAACGGTTACCGCAGACGGCAGCGCGGACAGAGATGCATTCGACAGCTCTCCCCTGCTTAAAGACTTTGTGGTCGGAAGAACATCAGTAAGTAGCCAAACCTCAATTGTCAATTTCGACACCAAGCGCACCACCGTTTGGACCACTACGTTATTTCCTCGTAAGGAAGGCACGTTCACCATTCCTTCATTAACCATTGAAGGTAAATCAACCAAGCCCATTCAAGTTAAAGTAATACCAGTTCAAGAACAAAGTAATGTCGCACGAGACTATTTTGTTACCACTGACATCGACGTAAAAGAGGCCTATTTAAATCAACAGCTGCTTTACACGGTTAAGCTGTTTCTTTCTAGCAATATTGAGCGCGGCAGCCTACAAGCGCCAGAAATGCAAAATGCGGAAATCACCCAGCTAGGAGAAGATAAACAGTATACAGATATCGTAAACGGTAGAAGGTATCAGATTATAGAGCGTCAATTTGCCGTTGTGCCTCAAGCATCCGGTGAATTCACGCTAAGAGGCCCTATTTTCACTGGCGAAGTTATGGCTGCCAATACTAATCAACGTTTTGGCTTCTTCAACCGCACCCAGCAAATCAATCGGGTTGGGCCCGACATTACGGTGAACATTAAGCCCATTCCTCAGGGGATAGATTACCCTTGGTTGCCTTCTGAAATGGTGCGAGTGGATGAAGAATGGCCACAAGGTGATAGTTTTGTAGCAGGTGAACCAGTCACTCGTATTGTTACGCTAACCGCATTGGGCGTAGTAGAAGAGCAGCTTCCTGATATTCCTGAGTTTTATCCGCCAAACTTTAAGCTGTATCCTGATCAATCTAATACTACGACAGTCGAAAAAGACCAGAGCTTAATTTCACAGCGCCAAACGTCGCTGGCGATCATTCCAACGCAGCCAGGTAACTTTGTCTTACCTGAAATTACTATCCCTTGGTTTAATACGCTTACTCAGCAAACTGAGTATGCCACTATTCCCGCTCGTTCAATTACGGTAACGCCAGCATCTGGCGCAAATAATGCCAATACTCCGAATAGCTTAGACACTCCATCAATAAGTAGTGCAAGCAATGAAGATATTCAAAACGATATACCGTCAACTGCAACACAGCCTAACGCTAGTGCTAGCAATGAGGATAAACCATTAGACAGCGCTTCAGGTGAAGTCAATACTGACGAAAATACCCAGCTTAATTGGATGGTAACAGGAGCACTACTTGTACTGTTCGTCATAGCGCTTACAGGATGGTTAGTTACCTACAGAAAGCTTAAACAGGCTCAGTTTATGGGACCTGGGATCACTCACAGAACCGGCTCTGCACAGCGCCCCCACTCTTATGCGCAGTGGGATGAAAAAGCACAGTTTCAAAACCTTATGTCAGTAATAAAGGCAAAGGACACACGTTTACTTACGTCTGCTCTTAAGCAGTGGATAAACGCGTTAACTTCGGGTAACGCGCAACTTTCGCAGTTTGAAGGAATCAACGCTAGTGTTAATGAGCTCTATGCACTGCGCTTTTCAGCCAATAAAGCTGACGCTAGCACCCAATCTAAACAGTTCATGAAAGCTTTAGATAAACTTTCACATGAAGCTAAGCTTGCCCGCAGCGAATGGAAGCAAAAAAGTGAAGGGAACAATAACACGCTATCTGCCTTATATCCTGCTTCATAAAACGCATTTCATTTGCCAATACACTAGAATTTGCGTAATGAAAGCCCTTGCAATTAGCTAAATCTCAGTGGCAAGGGCTTCGTAACAGAAATGTTTGCGTTTGAGAAACAGTCGAGCCTTTGAGCCTTATTGTCCTCTTTAAGGCTTATTAATCTTTGAAGCTTTAGCTTATAAAAATAATCAATTAAACGCGACGGGGAATATAATGAAGAAAACACTAGTAAAGCTAACGCCAATTGCGTTGGCCATTACCACGCTTACGGCTTGCTCTCCTGCAAGTGAAACCGCTAAAACAGCGCCAGAACCTATTAAAACAGAACAGCCAGCCGGGCAGTCTGAATCAGAGCGCCTTAATGCGTTCTTCGAACGTACTTTTGAAGAAGATCTTAAGCGTTCGCCATTATTTCAAAGTTACTTGGGTAAAAAATGGGACTATGACAAATGGGATGACATCAGTGACGAAGAAGCTGATGCTCGCATTGCCATCGCCAAAAACCGACTAGAAAAGCTTAATAGTTTTGACACCAGTCAGTTAAGTGAACAGGAACAGCTAAGCTTGCGCCTGTACAAACTAGGTATTGAGCGCGATTTAGCTAACGACGAATTTCGACATCACCGTTACATTGTACATCAGTTCCGCGCCGCACATACACAAGTGCCTAGCTTCCTTATCAACATTCACAGCGTAAAGAGTAAAGAGGACGCTAAGGCATACATTGGACGACTAGACAATGTACGTACGTACTTTGATCAAGTTATCGAACAAATGAAAGTTCGCGAAAAAGCCGGCGTATTCCCGCCAGCATGGGCTTACGATCAAATGATTGATGCGTCAAAAAACGTGATCACCGGCGCACCATTTGATTCTAGCGAAATACCCTCAACTATCTGGGAAGATTTTCAAAATAAAGTAAATAGCCTGGATGTTACAGAGGCGGAAAAAACGACGTTATTAGGTGAAGCGAAAGCCGCTTTGGTAACTTCAGTCATGCCGTCATACGAGAAGTTTATCGAAGAACTCGCTCATCAAAGGGAAATCACGCCTGAAGGCGATGGTGTGTGGCGCTTACCCAATGGTGATCAATGGTATCAGAATCGTCTAAACTGGTTTACCACTACAGACCTAACCGCTGAAGAAGTCCATCAAATTGGCTTAGACAATGTAGAGCGCATACACGATGCAATGCGCGACATTATGAAACAAGTGAAATTTGAAGGCACCCTTCAAGAGTTTTTCGTTTTCATGCGTGAAGACGAGCAATTCTATCTACCTTCAACAGATGAAGGTAGACAGCAATACCTTGATATGGCGAAAACAGCCATAGACGACATGCGAGAAGCTATCCCTGAATACTTCGGTATTCTTCCAGAGGCGCCCATGATTGTTAAACGGGTTGAAGCATTCCGCGAACAGTCTGCGGGCAAGGCGTTTTATCAAAGCCCAGCGCAAGATGGCAGCCGCCCAGGTATTTATTACGCAAACCTTTATGACATGAAAGCAATGCCTACTTATCAGTTAGAGGCGCTGGCGTATCACGAAGGCATCCCAGGTCACCACATGCAGCGCGCTATTGCACAAGAGCTAGAAGGTGTACCTCAATTCCAGAAATTCTTGAGCTTTACCGCATACACAGAAGGTTGGGGCCTATATACCGAAGAACTTGCAAAAGATATGGGCTTTTATAAAGACCCTTATTCTGATTTCGGTCGTCTAGCCATGGAACTTTGGCGCGCTTGCAGACTTGTGGTTGATACGGGTATTCATGCGAAAAAATGGACGCGTGAAGAAGCCGTAGATTACCTTGTTGAAAATACGCCAAACCCTGAATACGACGCGCAAAAAGCCATTGAGCGCTACATTGCTATGCCAGGTCAGGCTACGGCCTATATGATTGGTAAACTGAAAATTATGGAACTTAGAGAGCATGCCCAAGCTGAACTTGGTGACAAGTTTGATTGGAAAGGCTTCCATGACGAGGTATTGAAGTACGGTCCAGTCCCACTTTCTATTTTAGAAGAAAACATTAATGCTTGGATTACTTCCCAAAAACGTACCTAGTTTTTCGAACTAGGTGCTCTGATCACTGGAAATAAAATGAAAACGCGCCTTTCGGCTAACGAAATGGCGCGTTTTTTATGCCATAGTGAGAAAAAATTAAGTTTTTGGATTTTTTTATGTTTGGGCGAAATAAATCCGATAGTGCTCAGGTCTTATCGGGTATGAAAGCAAAACACCAAAGATATGAAGCATTAGTAAAGGCATTTCACGCCGACATCTACCGCTATGCATTTTGGCTTATCAAAGACCAGAGCATTGCTGAAGATGTTGTTCAGGAAACCTTTTTACGTGCTTGGCGCTCATTAGACGCCCTAAATGATGAAAAAGCAGCAAAGTCATGGTTAATTACCATTCTTCGCCGCGAAAACGCCCGTCGGTTTGAACGCAAACAGTTCGACACAGTAGATATTGATGATTGCCATATTCAAGATGACACACAGCATGCTGATGGGGACTTGAAAGATAGAGAGCTTCAGCGACTATTAGGTGGATTGAGTGTTGAGTATCGTGAACCCTTAATACTCCAATTGATTTTCGGTTTTAGTGGCGAAGAGATCGCCAACCAGTTAGGGCTTAACAAAAACACGGTAATGACTCGCCTTTTCAGAGCGAGGAATCAGCTAAAAGAGGCATTAGAGAAGCAAAATGAACAGAGAGGTCGTGTAAATGGATGAGTTAGAATTTAGGCGTCGTATCTACGCCGATCCAGAAACGACTGACAGTGATGTTGTAGAAGCGGCAAAAGCGGATGAAAGTAAACGCAGTTTCTGGAATGAACAAAAGCAGTTAGATAAGCAATTAAAGCAAGCATTGAAAGTCGATGTACCAGAGGATCTCGCAAGCAAGCTAATATGGCAGCAGTCTGCAGACGAATTCACCCGTTATAAACGCAGAAGTCGCTGGTATTTAGCCATGGCTGCATCGGTTGCTTTCACTGTAGGTATCGGACTTACCATGTGGTACCACCAACCGCTTAGTATTGGCGGACAAGCACTTGCCCATATGCAGTACGCAGAAATGGAACACGCTCATTCGTTGCTTCCTGTTGATTTGAATATGGTTAACGCAAAGCTAGCAAGCTTTGGTGGCAGCTTTAGCGAAATGCTCGACGGTGTAGAGGTCGCAAACTATTGCCATTTGAGCACAGTTAGAAGCCTTCACCTGATTGTGAATACGCCGCAAGGCAAGATGTCGGTATTTGTAGTACCTGAACGTGGAGATGTCTCCGTACCAAGCGAGTTTGCCGATGGTCAGTACCACGGAGAGAGTATTAAAATGAAACACGCCAATGTAATGATTGTTGGCGATAAAGACGCTGATTTAAGCGAAATGAAAAAGGCGGTGTCAGAAAGGATTCAATTCTCTGCTTAACATACGTTAATTAACTGTATAGCGTTCCAAAAAAGTGCGTATCTTTAGCACTTCCCTTCGTCGGCCCCTCCCTGGGCCGATTTTTTTCGCCCAAAATTAAGATGAAACCCTGTTCAATAAAACTTATACTCCGACTTAAAGGTTAAAACGTCCGTTTTAATTTCAGTAAATCACTTCATTCACTTACCCGCAGTAAAGAGGTCTCTATCACTATGAGCGCTTGGTTTCGTTTTACAAGTCTGATGATTTGCACACTTTTTATCGCGTGTATCAGTCCCTCTACTAACGCCTTACAAGATAAATATCCGACCAACATTCGGCAAAAAAAGCTAAATTCATATAGCCACCTTGCCGCCGTAACAATTTATCATTGGAACAGAAGCTCGGAAATAGATAACAAGCAGATTTCAACTATGATTGAGAATCTGAACATACAAGATGATATTAGTAGTGAAGGGATAATTTTTAGACACATATTGGCTACAGCCACGGCAAACGAAACTCTCGAACCACGAGTACCAATTTTTGTAAAATCCCCCCTTTTGGATTCTCACTGGGAAGAGTTAAAGGCGCTCAACCCTGAGTTATTCTCAGCTGCGAAAGCGTATTACATATATGCTAGAGCAGTTAATGACTTTGATGGTTCTCCACTGCGCATAAATTCAACTGTTCCAGCACTAAGAAGATTGAAATTAGAAGCGCTAGATACAGGAAACCGAGTCGCTACAGCTATAGCTAGTATTTGGCTTTCAATGGAACTCACTCTAGCAAGCCCAATACAGGCAATTAATGAAATTGAATATTCATTGCTCTATTTACCAACGCGTTCATCAACGCTTTCATTGGAGAACGCGCTTGACCGGGCGACTGCTCATCAATGGCTTAGAGCAGCATACATAGAGTTATCTGTGCCTAGCAGAGCGTATTTTCATGCTATGAGTATCATTGAGGAAAGTAACAAAAACGATCAAGCCTTAACGCTAGCTTACTTCGCTGCTATAGACGCGCTGATGTTTCAGTCCGAATACTCAAGAGCATTAGAGCTTGCGAACAAAGCGCTGATTACCGCTCAAAACCGCAATTCAGAACATGAAAAATTCATAATTCTATTTCAAAAGCTTAAGGTCTTGCTTCAAGGCTTTCGAGGAGCGCAAGAGAGTGAAATAAATTCGACATTAGATCAATTGAATTCAATAGATATTGACGTAATTGAATCTAAATCCAAAGAGCTCTCCTACCTATTTCAATCCTATGTAGCAGCCTTGCAAAATAGACAGAGTGTTTTAGAAACCGCCATTAGCAATTATAAGCGATCGTTAAACGACTCTTTACAATCGTCCGAATTCAAATTAGAGCGAATGATACGGGGAGAACTTGAACTTTCCAGACTTTACGATTTTATTGGTGACTACGAAAAAGCATATAAGCATTCGAAAACCTACAATAGGCTTCTTGTTGAAAAAAACACTGAGCAATTCAAGTTGTCAAATTCTTCGTTTACCGACGGTATTGCGAAAGATATCGAGTTAGCGCGATATCGACAAAAAGAACTCACTGTGCTCAGAAGTGAAAAAGATGGCCTTTCTACCGACAAAGAAGCAATGAAAACCACCATTTTTGCGTTGATTATCACAATTCTCATCATTCTTGCACTATGGCTATGGATTTCAAAACGACAGAGCGACTTGCTAGCTGAGCGTGACTCACTTACCGGTGCTCTCACGCGACGAGCTATGCTAAACAGTTTGAAAAAATCACTGAAAGGCAATAAAGCGTCCTGTATTGCTCTACTTGATGTCGACAACTTTAAAAAGATTAATGACAAATACGGCCACGTTGTCGGTGATGAAGTGTTGACTACCTTTACGCAGATTATCAAAAACCGAATTCGTAAGTCAGACAAGCTCTGCCGATATGGCGGCGAAGAGTTTTTGATTTACTTTTCCGACTCCGACCAAAGGTCTGCTAAGCGAATTCTGGACGAGCTGAATTTCGCGCTTTCTCGCCAGAAACACTGGAGCAATACAAAAGAAATGTTTTCTGTGAGTTTTTCTTCGGGTCTGTTAGACGTCAACGGAGAAACCAACCTCGATACGATTATCAAGATGTGCGATGAGCTTCTCTACAGAGCCAAAAGAGAAGGTCGAGCGCGCGTTGCATCTATTCCAATTTAATCTTTCGCCAAACTTTATTTACGTATAGCCGTATAGAAAACAAGCAAGGTCGCCGACTGACATAGAGACTCTATGTCATAGGTGTTAGCATGAAAGAAAAAACATAGGGAATTTATATGGCTACTGGCACGATAATCTCGTTGGGTTTGTATTTTGTTGTAATGTTAGGGATAGGCCTTTTCGCTTATCGACAGACAGACACTAACGTAGAAGGCTATATGCTTGGCGGCCGCCAACTAGGCCCCGCGGTAACCGCGCTTTCAGCAGGTGCATCGGATATGAGCGGATGGATGCTCATGGGCTTACCTGGTGCAATGTATGTATCAGGCTTATCTGCTGGCTGGATTGCCGTTGGTTTGACACTCGGTGCTCTGGCAAATTATATGTTAGTTGCTCCACGCCTTCGCGTTTACACTGAAGTAGCCAACAACTCCATTACCCTCCCCGACTATTTTGAAAACCGCTTCGCTGACAACACGCGTTTATTGCGCGTTATAGCCTCTGTGGTTATCGTTGTCTTCTTTACGCTTTACACCTCTTCTGGTGTGGTAGCTGGCGGAAAGCTCTTTGAGACATCATTTGGATTAACTTATGAGACTGGCTTATACGTCACCGCGGGTGTCGTCGTAGCTTATACCCTTGTTGGCGGTTTCATGGCAGTAAGCATGACCGACTTCGTTCAGGGGTGCATCATGTTTGTATCTCTCATTATGGTACCTGCTGTTGTTATTAGCGAGTTGGGTGGAATCGGCGCGTCAATAGACGCATTAGATACCATTAATCCGGCGCTTTTCGATGCATTTATGGATGCGTCTACCAATGAAGCACTAAGCGTAATAGGCATTGTTTCACTGATGTCATGGGGCCTAGGTTATTTTGGTCAGCCTCATATCATTGTGCGTTTTATGGCGATACGTTCTGTTAAAGATATACCAACTGCGCGCAATATCGGTATGAGTTGGATGATTGTGTCGATTATTGGTGCGTTAATGACGGGGCTTTTCGGCCTTGCCTACATAACAGGTAACGGAAACGAAATCGATCCAGAAACCGTCTTCATCTACTTATCTCAAATTCTATTCCACCCGCTTATCGGTGGCTTCCTGCTCGCTGCGATTTTAGCGGCGATCATGAGTACTATTTCTTCTCAGCTGCTGGTAACCTCAAGTTCACTAACCAGTGACTTTTATCAAGCCTTCCTAAGACGTGATGCGTCAGATGGCGAGCTCGTTATTGCTGGTCGAGTCAGCGTAGTAGTTGTCGCGCTTGTAGCAATCTATCTAGCTTATGATAGAGACAGCACCATTTTAACGCTTGTAAGTAATGCTTGGGCTGGCTTTGGTGCAGCCTTCGGACCGCTTGTACTATTTAGCCTGTTTAAGCGTGAAATGACTCGCCGTGCTGCATTAGGTGGTATGATCGTTGGTGCAGTGACGGTGTTACTGTGGATTTATCTTCCTATTGAAATCGGCGGCCAAAAGCTTGGTGACTGGATGTACGAAATTGTCCCTGGGTTTATTTTATCTAGCTTAACCATCATGATGTTAAGTAAATCTGGCTCGCCAAGAGAAGGTGTGGTTGATACGTTCGACGCTTTCCAGACCAAATTGAGTGAAAGGTAAGCGAACGATACGAAATAAGTCATTCGCAACGAAAGTGAATAACAAGCCCTGTTTATGTTACTAAACAGGGCTTTTTTCTTTTTATAGGCCTTGAAAAAAGTGGCTTATGCTTCAATTGCATGACAGTTTTATTTAATGGAATAAGATAGCTATTTTAAATAGCAAAATCGCATACTACTTTTGAAATTAAATATGTTATCGTTCTATGCAGAAAAATAACCCATATATAACTTTTTTGTATATAACATAAAATTCGGACTTCAAAATGACTGCTAGTATCCCGTCTGTAACGCATTTGAAACAACTCGAAGCCGAGAGTATCCAGATTTTCCGTGAGGTTGCTGCTGAGTTTGAAAACCCAGTTATGCTTTACTCTGTAGGAAAAGACTCTTCTGTACTGCTTCACCTTGCCCGTAAAGCGTTCGCGCCCGGCAAAATTCCTTTCCCACTATTACACGTAGATACCACGTGGAAGTTTGGTGAAATGATTAAGTTCCGTGACGAACAAGCTAAGAAGCACGGTTTTGATTTGCTTGTTCACATCAATGAAGAAGGTGTTGAAGCTGGTGTTGGCCCATTTAGCCACGGTTCAGCAAAACATACTGACATCATGAAAACTCAAGCACTTAAGCAAGCGCTTAACAAATATAAGTTCGATGCGGCATTTGGTGGCGCTCGACGCGACGAGGAAAAATCACGTGCCAAAGAACGTGTTTACTCATTCCGCGACAGCAACCACCGCTGGGACCCAAAAAACCAGCGTCCAGAGCTTTGGAATATTTATAACTCTCAGGTTAATAAAGGCGAAAGCATTCGTGTATTCCCAATGTCTAACTGGACTGAGCTAGATATCTGGCAATACATCTACCTAGAAAACATCGATATTCCGCAACTATACCTTTCTAAGCCTCGCCCTGTCGTTGAGCGCGACGGCGTTCTTATTATGGTTGACGACGACCGTATGCCGCTAGAAGAAGGTGAAGTACCAGAGATGCGCTCTGTGCGTTTCCGTACTCTTGGCTGTTACCCACTTACCGGTGCGGTAGAATCAGAAGCAGCTACCCTACCTGAAGTTATCCAAGAAATGCTGCTTACCAAGACGTCTGAACGTCAGGGCCGAGTTATCGACCATGACAGCGCAGGCTCTATGGAGAAGAAGAAAATGGAAGGGTACTTCTAATGGCCACCGACAACGTTGTTTGGCATAAACACGAAGTAAACAAGACCACCCGCTCTGAAAAGCTTGGTCAAACGCCTCGTGTATTCTGGCTAACGGGTTTAAGCGGCTCTGGTAAATCGACATTAGCCAACCTGCTTGAGAAAAAGCTTCACGAGCAGAACAAGCACACCTATCTGCTTGACGGCGACAACGTGCGCCACGGTCTGTGTGGCGATTTAGGTTTCAGCGATAAAGATCGCGTTGAAAACATTCGCCGCATTAGCGAAGTCGCTAAACTTTTTGTCGATGCCGGTACCATTGTGCTTACCGCTTTTATCTCGCCTTTCAAAGCCGACCGCGATTATTGCCGCAGCTTAATGGAAGACGGAGAGTTTGTAGAAGTGTTTATCGATACACCTCTTGAAGTGTGTGAAAAACGCGACCCGAAAGGGCTATACAAGAAAGCGCGTGGCGGTGAAATTAAGGACTTCACAGGTATTGATTCAGCCTATGAAGCGCCTGAAGCGCCAGAAGTACACTTAACCTATCAGGATGAACCAGCAGAGCAAACCGCTGAGCGATTGTATGCTTTGCTTCAAGAAAAGGGATTGGTGTAATGACACAGCCTTTAAATAGTCTTGCACAAAAAGTGCTAGCTATCGCCAAAGAAGCTGGCGATAAGATAATGGCCATTTACGAGAAAGACTTCGCCATTTATGAAAAGCAGGATACCAGCCCGCTAACAGAAGCTGACCTTGCCGCACATAACGTAATCGTAAACGCCCTTGAAGCTGAATCTGACCTGCCGATTCTTTCTGAAGAGTCAGCAGATATTTCATGGGAAGAGCGCAAAACGTGGTCGTCATACTGGCTGGTAGACCCGCTAGACGGCACTAAAGAGTTTATTAAGAAAAACGGTGAGTTTACGGTAAATATTGCACTTATCGAAAACGGTAAACCGACCATGGGTGTGGTTTACGCGCCAGCACTAAACAAAAGCTATGTAGGTATTGTTGGTGAAGGTGCGTGGACTGAAGTAAATGGCGAATTTACCGCTATTTCTGCGCGCAAGCACGATGGTGCCGAAGTGTGGAAAGTGGTAGGTAGTCGTTCTCACCAAAGCCCAGAAATTCAGAATTTATTGGCACAGCTTAAAGGTGAAACCGAGCTTGTGGCGATGGGTAGCTCACTGAAGCTTTGCTTGGTGGCTGAGGGCGAAGCACATCTTTACCCTCGATTAGGCCCAACATCTGAATGGGACACGGGAGCAGCGCACGCCGTCGCACTAGCGGCAGGCGCAAACGTAACCGTACTAGACCCTGAAAACCCATTAGATGACAACGCTGACGCTCTTACGTACAACCAAAAAGAGTCTGTGTTAAACCCCTTTTTCCTTGTGAGCGCATAACATGAACAATGAAAACGAATTATTGAGACAGGACATTCTGTCTTACCTAGAACAACACGAAAAGAAAGACATGCTACGTTTCCTTACCTGCGGTAGCGTAGACGACGGTAAAAGTACCCTAATTGGTCGCTTGCTTCACGATTCTAAAATGATTTATGAAGACCAACTTGCAGCTATCACTAAAGACAGTAAAAAAGTGGGCACTACCGGCGAGAAAGTTGACCTTGCCCTTCTTGTAGACGGTCTTCAGTCTGAGCGTGAGCAAGGGATTACTATCGACGTAGCATACCGCTACTTTTCTACTGACAAGCGTAAGTTTATTATCGCAGATACTCCGGGGCACGAGCAGTACACCCGTAACATGGTAACCGGTGCGTCAACGTGCGACCTTGCTATTATTCTTGTTGATGCTCGCGGCGGCGTTAAGGTACAAACGAAACGTCACTCGTTCCTGGTTTCTCTTCTAGGTATAAAACACGTTATTGTTGCTATCAACAAAATGGACTTGATGGACTATTCAGAAGAAGTGTACAAGCAAATTCAGGAAGACTACCTGAAGTTTGCTGAGCAGCTTGATATTCCTGACATTCAGTTCGTACCTATTTCAGCACTTGAAGGCGACAACGTAGTAAGCAAGAGCGAAAAGACACCATGGTTTGACGGCACGCCACTTATGGAAATGTTGGAAAACATTGAAATTGGTGAAGACGATAACTTAGAAGATTTTCGCTTCCCTGTACAATACGTTAACCGCCCTAACTTAGATTTCCGCGGCTTTGCGGGTACCGTGGTATCTGGCCAAGTTGCACCTGGTGATGAAGTAACGGCACTTCCTTCTGGTAAGAAATCAAAGGTGAAGCAAGTCGTTACGTTTGAAGGCGACCAAGAGCGCGCTTATGTACCTCAAGCAGTAACGTTAACGCTAGAAGATGAAATTGACATCTCTCGTGGCGATATGATTGTAAAATCAGACAACTTGCCACTGCTTAACACGCAATTTAAAACTCACCTTGTGTGGATGTCTGAAGAGCCGCTAATGCCAAACAAGCAATACTTGTTTAAGTTCGCGACTAAATCAACGCCGGGGGTAGTTGCTCATATCGATAATCAAATTGATGTGAACACGTTGGAAGAAACGGATGCCATGCACTTAAATCTTAACGAGATTGGTGTAGTAGATGTTAAGTTTACTCAACCTGTTGCCTGCGACCCGTATAAGCGCAACCGCCCTACCGGTTCATTCATCGTCATAGATCGCTTGACCAACGGAACCGTTGGTGCAGGTATGATCATTGACGAAATTGCGGGTGACGCACAGCATACATCACCAAACTTCTCTGAGTTCGAGCTTGAATTCAATGCACTAGTACGCAAGCACTTCCCGCATTGGAACTCTGTGGATATCAGTAAACTTTAAGCAGGACTGGAGCAATATGGATGTGACCCAGTTCATCGTACTGGCAGTATTTGCCGGTACGATATGCGCGCTGATCTTTACCAATCAGCGCCCTTCCACTGTGTTTTCTGGTGCAGTGTTAGCTTTACTGGTTACCCAGCAGTTATCTCTTGATGACATCTTGCTAAATTTAACAAACAAGGGGCTTATTACCCTTGTTTTGTTGCTTTTGGTAAGCAGTGCAATTGATAAAACAGCGCTAATAAAACGCCTAGGTAGGAAACTAGTAAGTGCTAACTTTACTCAATCCTATTGGCGCTTGTTCTCACTGACCTTTTTATCGTCTGCGCTTTTGAACAATACTGCTATTGTGGCAAGCCTTATTGGTCCAATTAAGCAAAACCAATATCATCCTGCCTCTCGATTACTGATCCCGCTCTCATACGCAGCTATTTTAGGCGGTACGGTCACCTTAATCGGTACGTCTACCAACCTAATCGTAGACAGCTTTTTGCAAGAGCACGGGCATCCAGGCTTTAACTTTTTTGACTTCACACTTTATGGCACCGTAGCGGGTTTAAGCTGTGGTCTTCTCATGTTTTTGTTACTGCCTTTGCTACCTCATATTGGCAATAAGAGTAATAACTATCACGAGTATATGGTTGAAGCCGAAGTGGAATCTGGTTCAGAGCTCATAGGCAAAACCGTAGAACAAAACCATTTACGTAACTTACCAGAACTCTTTTTGGTAGAAGTGGTGCGCAATGGCAACCTGATATCTCCTGTTGGGCCTGACCTGGTCATTCTGGAAAACGACAAACTGATCTTCTCTGGCAACGTTCAAAAGCTTGATAATCTTAGCCACATAAAGGGGCTAAGCATGTTTGCTGAGACCGATGGGGTATTGCGTGAGAGCTTAACCGAGGTAGTTGTTGCCAATCGCGCTCAAGTTATTGGGCAAACCATTAAAAAACTTGGCTTTAGAGCCCTATTTGATGCGGCTGTTGTAGCCATTCGCCGCGATGGAGAGCAGCTGTCAGGCAAGTTAGGAGAAATAAAGCTTCAAGCAGGTGACTTCTTACTTTTAGCTACAGGCCCAGACTTTGCGACTCGTCAAAATTTAAATAAAAACTTTTTTATTTTGTCAGAGCAAAAAATAGCCCGCCCACTAACCAACAAGCAAGAGTGGATTACCCTTGGCGGCTTCCTTTCCACAGTGTTATTAGCTGCAACTAATGTCATTTCACTGGCTATTGGTCTGCTGTTTTTAGCCGCTGTGCTAATTGGCGTAAGAGTAACGTCAAACGGCGAAATGAAGCGAAACTTACCGTTGAATTTGATTGTTGTGATTGTAGGCGCGCTAAGCCTGGCAACCGCATTAGAAAATTCAGGAGTTATTAATATAACCACCGAGGCACTTATGCCGGTGTTGTCGGGTACTGACTGGTTCATAGCATTGTTAGTCATCTACTTGCTAACACTGGTTTTAACAGAGTTCGTTACCAACAACGCTGCTGCGGCGTTAATGTTCCCGTTTGCCTACGGGTTAGTGCAAATCATTGGCGCACCGCTAATGCCATTTGCATTAGCGGTAGCATTTGCAGCAAGTGCCAGTTTTATTTCACCATTCGGTTATCAAACCAACTTGCTTGTTTATAATGCGGCGAATTATAAGTTTTCGCATTTTATAAAAATTGGACTGCCTATTTCGCTGTTGTATAGCACCATAGTTTTGACACTGCTTAATATTACTTATTTGTAAGGTCTTGCAGCGTGTTTTGAGAGCGCATAGAAAATCGCCAAAAATAGAGCAGCAATCAGCAGTATTACGTAAAGGGAAGCAAGCGCTTCCCTTTTTTTATTTATAACCTTTCAATACATTCATTTTCTCTTACAAATATCAAGATGTTGTGCTGTACAACACCTGTAGCCAACAGTAATCTATAACTCAATTTATTGCCTGCCTGTTGGCAAGCTAACAATGACTCATGGCTTTAACCGAAGCCAGAGTAATAAGAAAAACGAAATAGGAGCAAGGGATGCACAATGTAACGAACCCCTTTCAAGCGTGTAACGATATTTTCTTCAAGCCTAATGGCGTATTTAAAGCAGTAGGTGAAAACAACAATTGGAGCTGGATGCCATTTATTTTGATCATGGCTATTTCGCTTGTTTCCCAGTACTTGTATGTAAACTTCGTTGACATTGAATGGTTCGCTCAGATGAATATTGCCGCGCAAGGGGATATGAGTCCGGCAGAAGAAGAGCAAATGAAGGCCTTCTTCACCAGGGATGCTTTGCTTTGGTCATCGGTTATAGGTGCCTTTTTTATTCCTATTATCGTAAACGCCATTTACGCCGTGTACGTGAATTTAATGACCCGTTCTGACGACAGTCATGTGTATGGCTTTACTGACTGGTATGGTTTCGCTTGGTGGCTTTCAATGCCTTATGTGCTTACTGGTTTGGTGGGTGTTGCTTTGCTGTTGTTCGTAGGCGACCATCAAGTAGCGCCATCAATTTTATCGCCAGCGTCCCTTGGGTATATTGCGAATATCCCGATGGACTCGCCTTGGTACGCTTTCGGCCAGGCGTTAAGGGTAGAGCTATTCTGGGGCATTTATTTAGCCACCGTAGGCATTACTCAATGGACCGCCTTTTCTCTTAAAAAAGCGGCATTAATTGCAAGTGCACCTTATATTGTTATCTACGGCATCTGGTTGATTGCCCTCGCCTTGTTCTAATTAAGCTTGCGAATGTAACGCGCCCACTATACGAAAAGTGCGCTGTGCTATTAATACAGTAGTTATGAATATAATCTTTGTGATTACAGTGTTTTAGTACAGCGTTTCTATAAACTGGCCGCGCAGCCTTACTTTAAAAAGACGCACCCTTTCATTTCTTTCACTAACCATGAAAAGCATCATTGCCGCTTTTGTCGTCACACGAAGTATCATTATACCAATCCGCATAGATCATTACCCACTCAGCGAGAGTTAAAATGTTCGTAATCGCGGCGTGTTACCGCAGGTATAGTGGTTCTACATCAAGGTGACACAACAAAGAGTACGGACATTTTAAACTCGCCCTTCGGGAAGGTTTGGCAAGCTTCCTAGCTTCATTCTGGGAATTTGAAAGGTAACAGCCATTCCTGCATTCCCTCGCTTTGCTAGGAAACTTGCCAGCGCCTTCTGAGTGGGTAATGATCTATGCGGATTGGTATTACACCCACAGCGGCAGCTGTTTCGTTGGCTTAGACCCTTGTCGTAACGGCCTGAAATAATCTTTATTTTGATAAAACTTCGCATCCTGCGGTGAATGCCATAAAGGCACGCCTAACAAAGGAAGGGGCTTTAAGAGCGGTGTGACCTGAAAAGCATCGAGTGCTGAAATTCGGGCTGACATTGCATCGTCGAGTACGGCGCGTTGTTGCCATTTATCGAGCTCACTAAATCCTTGAGGCACTGAAACCGCGAGCCACTTTCCAGTAAGCCCAATAAACGGGTTCAGCATCATTTCTAAATTCGCATGCCCAAATACATAGGGCGTTACTTCAGCATGCCAACGCCCTCGATTTGCTAGAAATACCTGTTCCCATTCATGGGTGGCCAGTTGCTGTAGGAAAACTTCTAGCGATTCAACGCCACTTGGTCTGGGCTCTTCTATCGCCAGCACCACGCCACACTCATCAAAGTGGGTAATCCGATTGCGACGTGCGGTGCGAGGGTTTACGCCGTACGCCTCGATATCGCTTATATGCAGTTCATTTAATAAGGATTTTGTTTTGGGAAATTGCAGCCAGATCAGTGCATTAAACAAATCGTGCCAGCTTTGCTCTCTGGTAGGGACAACCCCATCTTCACTAATAATCGTTTCATAGTAACGCTGTTCATCTTCTGAAAACTGACTCTGTCCTTGAAATACAGGCCCCGTCCATTGCTTGTGATATCTAGATGTAAGTTCATTTAGCACATCAGGAGATGGAAACTTACTATGACTCATTAAACCGAGTTCATCTAAAAGAATGGTTACAGGATAACTTGCGTGTTTTTTTAAGTAGTCTTTACAGAAAGGGATTGAGTCTGATTGCATATCAACTATTGGTTCGCTCTGGGGTTTTCTCTATACTGAGCAAGTATTGTAGAGCAAACAGAGACTAACAATGAAAAAAATGTTTTTGCCATTGCTTGTACCTACCCTTCTGGGCGTAAGTGCTTGCACACCTAACAACGACAGCGCGTCACAAGATCAGTCTGCGAAAAAACAGATGCCTGTGGCGTCTAACTTTGACAGTGTTTACAACAATATTTCAGACGCCGATATTCGCGAGCCATTAAAGGTACTGTCTTCAGATGAGTTTGAGGGCCGTTTACCGACGACTGAAGGCGAAAAGAAAACCATTGAATACTTGGTTAGTGAATTTACCAAAGCGGGGCTTAAACCGGGTAACGGGGATAGCTTTTTACAAAAAGTAGCCCTTATGGAAATTACTGCTGACCCAGATATGACCATGACTATTGGCGACAATAACTTCGCGTATAAAGAGCAAATGGTTGCCTCTTCTAAGCGAGAACAGAGCTCAGTTTCCCTTGAAGATTCAGAATTAGTCTTCGTTGGCTATGGTGTGAATGCACCAGAGTACGACTGGAACGACTACGAAGGGTTAGATGTTGAAGGCAAAACCGTCGTCATGCTAATTAATGACCCGGGATTTGAAAATCCAGAAAGTGGTAAGTTTCAAGGCACAACGATGACCTACTACGGTCGTTGGAGCTACAAATATGAAGAAGCGAGCCGTCAGGGCGCTGCTGGCGCCATTATTGTTCACGAAACAGCCCCTGCCTCTTACGGCTGGTCAGTTGTTGCTAACAGCTGGAGCGGTCCGCAGTACGGCCTAGTAAGTGCCGACAAAGGAGCAAGTCGTGTGGCTGTTGAAGGTTGGTTAACGTTAGATGCGGCGAAAAAAGTGTTTGCTGATGCAGGGCTCGACTTTGACCAAGAGAAAGCAAACGCCATGCAAGGTCCTTACAACAAAGCAATGGATATCAAAGCATCGGTTACGGTTAACAACACCTTCAAAAAGTCAGAGAGCAACAACGTTATCGCGACTCTGCCGGGCGCAGAGTTTCCTGATGAGCATATTATCTACACGGCACATTGGGATCATTTAGGTAAAGATGAGAGCAAAGAAGGCGACCAAATCTATAATGGCGCTCATGATAATGCCACGGGCACTGCGGCTATTCTAGCCATGGCCAAAGCATATTCAGAGTTGACGCCTGCACCAAAACGCTCGGTATCATTTTTAGTAGTAACTGCTGAAGAGCAAGGGCTGTTAGGCAGTAAATATTATGCAAGCAATCCTGTTATTCCGATTGAAAATACGGTTGCTAATATCAACATGGACGCAATGAACGTATTAGGTAAGACCAAAAACGTTGCCGTTGTAGGCATGGGTAAGTCAGAAATGGAAGACTATCTTGAAGCCGCTGCGGCTAAGCAAGGTCGTACACTGACTCAAGAAGACAGACCAGAAGCTGGGTACTACTACCGCTCAGATCACTTCAGCTTTGCCAAGCAAGGTGTTCCAGCACTGTACGCTGAAGGCGGAAATGAACCAGCAGATGAAGAGACAGCCAAATACAGAAAACGTATGAATGTCATTGTTACGGGCTGCTATCACCAAGTGTGCGATCAGTATCGTGACGATTGGGATTTAAGCGGTATCGTGCAAGACACACAAATGCTGTTTGATGTGGGTGTAGGTGTTGCAAATGCAGAGGCTTGGCCGAAGTGGAATGAAGCAAGCGAGTTCCAGCGCCAAAACTAAATCACCTTGACGTAAAAACGCAAAGAAGGCCGCGTCTTCTTTATCGTTAATAAAGGGTTTCTTCGTGAAACCCTTTTTTATTGACCCGCATTAATTTACTACCCTCTACATTTGAACTCACTTCCCTCTATATTAAGCACTGCTTACCGCATTCATAAGCTTACCTTTGCATGGAATTAGGATAAAAATGTTAATAAACGGCTATTTTGGGATAAATGGAATAAGAATTTCCATTTTCTCATCATAATGTACTTGCAATTTCCTGTCAGACTGGCACATTCAGGGGCACGCGAATAAGAATAACAACAAATCATCGCCCACTCGTACGCGAGTACCGACAGAAAAAACTTCTATTATTTTTTTCAACAAGTGAACAGAGAGAATCCGTTATATGTGTGGTATTTTCGGTATCCTTGATATCAAAACCGATGTGTCTGAACTCAGAACCCAAGCCCTCGATTTATCAAAACTTTTGCGCCACCGTGGCCCTGACTGGTCGGGTATCTGGAATAATGACAATACCATTCTTTGTCACGAAAGATTGGCGATTGTCGACGTTGATACAGGTGCGCAGCCTCTTATCAGCCAAAACGATAAACAAATTCTTGCCGTTAACGGCGAGATTTACAACCACAAGCAACTTGCTGCTAATCTAGATGAGCCGTACCCATTTAAAACCCGTTCTGATTGCGAAGTTATTCTTCCGCTTTTTCAGCAAAAAGGCATCGACTTTATCGATGAACTAGAGGGTATGTTTGCGTTCATTCTATACGATGAAGAACAAGACGCTTACCTTATTGCCCGCGACCATATTGGTATTATTCCGCTTTATACCGGTTACGATGAACACGGTAACTTCTATGTTTCATCTGAAATGAAAGCGTTAGCAGGCGTATGTAAGACAATCAGTGAGTTCCCTCCTGGCCACTACCTGTGGAGCAAAGAAGGTAAAATTACCAAGTACTACAAACGCGACTGGATGGAATACGACAACGTAAAAGACAACACCAGCAACCTAGAAGAGCTACGTGTAGCATTCGAGAAAGCGGTGAAGTCACACATGATGTCTGACGTTCCATACGCTGTACTTCTATCGGGCGGTTTGGACTCTTCACTGGTTTCAGCTGTCGCTGCGCAGTACGTTGCAAAGCGCGTTGAAGACGAAGATAAGACAGATGCATGGTGGCCTCGCCTGCACAGTTTTGCTGTAGGTCTTGAAGGAGCACCTGATCTTAAAGCAGCGAAGAAAGTGGCCGACATGATTGGCACCGTACACCATGAAATTCACTTTACCATTCAAGAAGGTTTAGATGCCCTCCGTGATGTTATCTATCACTTGGAAACCTACGATACAACAACGATCCGCGCCGCTACTCCAATGTACTTAATGACACGCAAGATTAAAGCGATGGGCATTAAAATGGTGCTATCGGGTGAAGGTTCTGATGAAATTTTTGGTGGTTACCTGTATTTCCATAAAGCGCCAAACGCCAAAGAATTCCACGAAGAAACGGTACGTAAACTTGATCGTCTACATATGTTTGACTGTGCGCGTGCTAACAAAGCCACATCGGCATGGGGTGTAGAAGCTCGTGTTCCATTCTTAGATAAGAACTTCATTGACGTAGCTATGCGTTTAAACCCACAAGACAAAATGTGTCTAGATGGAAAAATGGAGAAGTGGATCCTTCGTAAAGCGTTTGATAACGGCGAAACCCTTCCAGCAGAAGTACTGTGGCGTCAAAAAGAGCAGTTTGGTGATGGTGTAGGTTATTCGTGGATTGATTCAATTCGCGATTTCGTTGAAAACGAAGTGACTGATCAGCAACTTGCAACAGCGGAATTCCGCTTCCCAGTTAACACACCAGACACCAAAGAAGGCTACTACTACCGCACTATTTTCGAGAGCTACTTTCCTCAAGAAAGTGCGGCGCGCTGTGTGCCAGGCGGTAAATCTATTGCGTGTAGTACAGCAGAAGCACTTGAGTGGGATGAGAGCTTTAAAAACAATGCAGATCCTTCTGGCCGTTCGATGAAAGGCGTCCACGCTGGCGAGTCTTAATAGACAATCGTACAAGCAGAGCTAACATTTAAAAAAACGCGGCCTAAGCCGCGTTTTTTATTGTCTATTTATTCTTTTGAATCTTCTGTTTTTGGTTTATACCATAAAGCAGAATTAGTAAGAGGGGTCTCAATGGGTAATAACGGATTTTCGAGAGTGAAAATTTTACGCTCATTAACCCCTAAAGAGGCTAAGATTGGGGCGTACGTAGATTCAAATAACGCATCAAAAGACCCATCTTCAATGGCTCTGTTAAGGCCTGTTTCAATAAGATTCGCTAACGTTTTGTTACTTGAACTTACAAAGTAATACATAGCGGTGGGGTAATACAGCGCCATTGAAGGCTCAAGGTAAAGATTGTTACGACGACCTTCCACCTCCAGCTCTGCGTCCACTTCCATAACAGAACGAGGAAAAAAGTCCCCTTTACCTTGTTTAATCATGTCATACGCTTCGCGAAACTCAGGCACAGTAAACACGTTAAACCCGTTGGCTTGAAGAATTTTGGTGTCCGGCCATTCTTCACCCTGAATGGGTATAAGTTTACGCATGTCGGTCAGCGATAATACATCGTCGAACTTCGTCTTTTTATTTTCGTTAATAACGAAAACACGAAGACCTATAAGCCCTTTTGCGATTGGAATACGAATCGGGGTCAGTTCCTTCTCGCGCTGGCTGTCCGTCATACTCCATACTACGTTAACTTCTCTGTTTTCACGCAGCTGACGCATCGCTTTGCCCGTCAGCAATATACGATCAGAAGGGCGTAGCTCATAATTTACGCCGGTTTTATCGAGCGCAAGTTTAAGCAGTGCTATCGGATATTGAGCACGGGCATCTGAGTCGTCAATCGGACGCGGATAAGTGATTGTCCAAGTAGCGGCCTCAACCATTGATGCAGCAGTAAAAGAACATAAAGCGACGGCCGCTATCACGGCTTTTTTTAGCAGATTAAAGCTATGCATCTTCTTTATGTCCTTTGTTAATTTGATTACTTAAGCGCAAGACGTGTTTGCCACAAAGGCGGCGCATTTCAAACACTTATTCAATACCAATGTATTTATGTGTTTGTAAAGATAGCCGCCAGTTACGTTCAATACAAGTACGCACTGCAAGTTCTGTGGCTCTCTTTTGCTGGCTAATTGGTTGTAAACAAACCTGTTTTCCGTCTAATGACGATACATTAGCAAGCAGCGCATCAAGCTCGTCAATATGCTTTTGCATTGCGATTGGGTGCTTGATTTCATTCGCTCTTTCAAGGGCACTTACTAAGACGTCATATCCGCCTTTCATGTTTATTTTAGGAGAAACCGTCACATACGTACGCGTGTCACAAAGTACTTCAAAAGTACCGCTGGTCTCTATTTGTGTTGTGTATCCGTTGTCGTGAAGTAGGCTCGTCAGAGGACGCAGGTCGTACATACATGGCTCACCGCCGGTAATAACCACATGCTTTGCCACATAGCCTTGTTTCCCAAACTCAGCCAGCAAAGCCTCCTCACTGGAGATGAAATAGGTTTCAGACTCTTCGCCTTTTGTGATCACTGCTTGTGGCGACACACTCAAGTCAGGCTTAATTTCCCACGTATGTTTTGTATCACACCATGGACAGCCCACAGGACAGCCTTGTAAACGAACAAAGATAGAGGGAATACCAGTGTGAGCACCTTCACCCTGGATAGTTTCAAACATCTCATTGATGTTTAATGTGGACATTACAGACAATTTGACACCCTTTAACGATTGTATGTTGGGATTTTACCAAGGATCACATAAAATTCGGGCATAATTTCTTAAATCTTCGAAAAACTATGTCAGAAAACGTTGTTGTTATCTATTCAGGAGGCATGGACTCCTTCACAGTGCTGCATAAGGCGCTAAAAGCAGGCAAAAAAGTTCATGCACTAAGCTTTAACTACGGACAACGCCACAAGAAAGAACTCGATTATGCTGCCAACGTGTGTAATTCGCTTAACGTTCCCCACAAAATTGTAGATATTAGCGCCATAAATACGCTCATAGGGGGTTCAGCGTTAACCTCAGATATCGAAGTTCCAGAAGGCCACTATGAAGAGCCAAGCATGAAACAAACCGTGGTGCCCAATCGCAACATGATTTTGTTATCGCTGGCCGTTGGCTACGCGGTCAGTCTAGACGCTAACGAAGTATACTATGGCGCTCACTCTGGCGATCATGCCATTTACCCAGACTGCCGCCCCGAGTTTGTTCATAAAATGAATGATGTGTGCGGCATTGCGAATTATACACCGGTTACGATTATGACGCCTTATATCGACGACAGCAAAACCGCTATCTTGACCGATGGTCTGTCAATGGGACTGGATTACGGCCAAACGTGGACCTGTTACAACGGCAGAGAAAAAGCATGCGGAAAATGCGGTGCGTGCGAAGAGCGCTTAGAGGCGTTCAAGGAAAATAACGCCGTCGATCCTCTAGAATACGAATAGCGTAATCTGAAATAAAAACACCTCTTATTGTTTATAAACGCTTTAATCCAAGCATTTATAAACAATAAGAGGTGTGATCGCAGGTGCTTGCTGCTACTACTTTTGACTCTCTGAAATGAAGTAGCTCAATTCTTTAATACAGTGACGTAATACTGGGTTTAATCGCGTATTTTTTCCATTCATTACAAACAGTTCGTGACTAAATTTAAATAAGCTCCCTTTTGCAATAGGTACGAGCCCAAGTGCAGCGCCCTGCTCTTTCGCCATATAGTCTGGCAGCAAACCAACATATTCGCCGGTCATAATCGCAGACATCGCTGCATCAAATGAGTCAGAGAAAGTTTGAATCGATAATCTGGTTTCATCTTCAATGTAGTTTGCCGACGACAATCCAGAAATACCAATGGCAGGATAATCACCAATTTTTACGCCTTCTGGTAAATCAGTATCGCGATATTTTGCCAAAGGGTGTGTAGGCGCACAGTACAATCGCCCTTCAGTTTTAATGCCGACAGGATGAAAAGTTACTGATTCCGGTTTGACCATGTCATAGGTTGAAACAACGAGGTGGCACTCACCAGATAAAGCGACATGCTCAACTTCATTGTATAAACGAGTTTGGATATTAACGTGAATATCGTCAAACTTCTTCATAGTACTTTTAACCGCTTTACTTACGGCCAAGTGCATAGAAAGTGGAAGGCCAGCCATTAAGACCAAAGTGATATGGCCTGAGTAGTCATCATGAAGCGATTTCAGATTGAAGACAAAATTGTCGAAGGCATTAAAGATGCGTTTGGTTTCTTGGAAAACCACCTCACCCTCTTTTGTCATTTGAAAGCCACCACGGCCGCGATGACATAACACCAAATCTAAACGTTCTTCCAGTTTTTTGATGGCTGCACTGATGTTGGGTCGTTGCATACGCAACACGGGTTCTGCCGCAGTAAATCCGTTGCAGCTCGCTACAGCGTAAAACACACGCAGTAGCTTTATATCTGACTCCTGAAGACGATTAAGCATATTAGCACCTGTTTATAGGTATAGTTATCGATACTCAACTTAGAACTATATTCAACTAATTGTGCTATTACAACGACATTTTGCGGCTTTTCATCTCATTTTTTATTAAAAATTTGAGTTTTGTGCTACCCAAAAACTGACGTCAAGTCGTATTGTCCACAGGAAAAAAGGGGGATTTTCTTACATCAAAAGGAAAAGTGCTGTAGTGAGTTATCCGGTTTTATACGGAAAGAACCCACATACAGCCTCTGCTAGCGGGACACATAGCCATTTTTAAGAGAGTGTAACAACTTGCTTTCGAAGTGCTTCAATATCGTCACGCAATGATGCTGCTTTTTCAAACTCAAGCTCGCGCGCATATTCAAACATCTGCTTCTCAAGCTCCGTGATTTGGTCCATTAATTCAGTAGCACTTGCTGTTTTCTGTTGCTTCTTCTTCTCTTCAACTTTGCGCAGTCTGACTTTTCCAGACGCAGGGTGCGCGCTGTCGCCTAAGTCCATAATATCGGTAATAGGCTTGTTAAGTCGCATCGGCGTTATACCATTTGCTTCATTATGCGCCATTTGCTTTTCACGACGGCGCTCAGTCTCGTCCATCGCTTTTTTCATCGACTTGGTAATACTGTCAGCGTACAAAATAGCTTTACCATTCACGTGACGCGCGGCTCTACCAATAGTCTGAATTAATGAACGCTCGGCTCGCAAAAAGCCTTCTTTATCGGCATCTAAAATCGCCACCAGCGACACTTCCGGCATGTCTAAACCTTCACGTAAAAGGTTAATACCTACCAACACGTCGAATTTACCCAGTCGCAAGTCTCGGATTATTTCAATTCGCTCTACGGTATCGATATCCGAATGCAGATAACGAACTTTAACGCCGTGCTCATTTAAATACTCGCTTAAATCTTCAGCCATACGCTTGGTTAAGGTAGTAATAAGCACACGTTCGTCAAGCTCTACCCGTTTTTGTATTTCAGACAGGACATCATCAACTTGAGTGGCTACAGGACGTACTTCAATAACAGGGTCTAGCAGGCCCGTTGGACGCACAACCTGCTCTACTATCTCACCGTCAGTTTTCTTTAATTCATAATCGCCTGGCGTCGCAGAAACATAGATGGTTTGGGGGCAAATCTGTTCAAATTCTTCAAACTTAAGCGGACGATTGTCCAACGCCGACGGCAGCCTGAAACCAAATTCCACCAAGGTCTCTTTTCTAGAGCGATCCCCGCGATACATTGCTCCTACTTGAGAGACAGTTACGTGAGACTCATCGATAAACATTAGGCCATCTGCTGGAAAATAGTCCAATAAGGTTGGAGGTGGTTCGCCCGGTGCTCTTCCTGAAAGATAGCGAGAGTAATTCTCGATTCCGGAACAATAGCCAAGCTCCATCATCATTTCGATATCGAACTGGGTGCGCTGTGAAATACGCTGCTCTTCAATCAGCTTATTCGCCTCTTGAAGTTGCTTTTTGCGATCGCCAAGTTCTTCCTTGATATGCTCAATAGCATTGAGGATTTTCTCTCGAGGGGTTACATAGTGCGTTTTAGGAAAAACCGTTGCTCGAATAACTGACTTATCGACAGCCCCGGTTAGCGGGTCGAACAGACTAATTTTATCTATTTCATCGTCAAAAAGCTCAACCCTTACGGCTTGCTTTTCAGAGTCCGCAGGGAAGATATCTATAACATCGCCACGCACACGAAACGTACCCCTTTCAAACGCTAAATCGTTGCGCTTGTACTGCAGTTCTGCAAGGCGACGTAAAATGTCACGTTGGTCCATGGTGTCGCCCTGGCGAAGGTGCAATAGCATCTTCATGTAGGATTCAGGGTCACCCAAACCATAAATAGCCGACACACTCGCTACAATGACTACGTCTCTGCGCTCCATCAACGCTTTAGTGGCGGACAGTCGCATTTGTTCAATATGATCATTGATTGACGCGTCTTTCTCAATAAAGGTATCTGTACTTGGAACGTAGGCTTCTGGCTGATAATAATCATAATATGAAACGAAGTACTCTACGGCGTTATTGGGGAAGAATTCTTTCATCTCACCGTAAAGCTGAGCCGCTAATGTTTTGTTGTGTGCAAGAATAAGCGTTGGTCTCTGCACTTCTTTAATGACATTAGCCATGGTAAAGGTTTTACCCGACCCCGTAACACCAAGCAGTGTTTGGCCGGCCAAGCCACTTTCTAGGCCATCCACCAAAGCTTCTATTGCTTTTGGCTGGTCGCCTGCTGGCTTGTATTTAGAATGAAGCTCAAACCCTCTACTCATTTACTTAACCTTTTCTTTAGCTTACTGCTTAACATCTTGCTTGCGGTCAAACTACTCAACATTAAAAACGCACAACCTTAAATAACCGCTCTGGTATTAGCTGTGCTCAGACGTTTCTTTATCTAATTCAAACTGAGTAATCGCACGTTTGAAAACAACAAATGAAACACACGCCATTGCAATATTGGCAATGACCGTTCCTGCAAATAACCCTTTCAGTTCAAATAGAAAACTACCCGCAACGCTGATAGGTACGAAGAAAACAAATAAGCGGATGACACTTAACGTTAATGCCGTCATTGGGCGATGCATGGCATTCAACGATGAGTTAGTCAGAATGATAATGCCTTGCATGCCATAACCCAGCGGTACAATCATAAGAAACAGCTGTATTAGTACGCTTACCTCTGCTTCATTAGCAAAGGCGACGGCTATCCAGCTAGATAGTCCCCACATGACAAGAAAAATGGCGAACTGCCAAACCAGAACAAATTTCAATGTAAGCGAATATGCCGTTTTTACCCGTTCTACTTGGCCTGCCCCAACGTTTTGACTGATAAATGGAGGCAGTGTCATGGAAAGTGCTAGCACAACAATACTTGCAATAGACTCCATTCTATTTCCCACTCCCCACGCTGCAACCGCTTCGGCGCCGTAACCAGCAACTACAGCTGTCATCACGCCACCGGCAACAGGGGTAAGCATATTTGCACCCGCCGCAGGTAGTCCTATTTTGAGAATTTCACGGCTGCTATCACGCAGCTCGGCAAGTGTCAGCAGTCGAGGCAACATCAACTTTCGACGAACGGCTAAAATATAAAGAATCCATAATGCACCAACTATCCACGCTATAAAGGTAGCGAGTGCCGCACCTTTTATTCCCATTGCCGGAATGGGCCCTAGTCCGAAAATGAAAATAGGATCAAGCAACGCGTTTAATCCGCCGCCTGCCGCCATAACAATACTGGGTGTGCGGGTATCGCCACACGCTCGCAGCACACTATTGCCCACCATCGGCATAGCAAGAAAGATGCTCGACAAGTACCATAGCCCCATATAGTCAGATATGTACGGCATGAGATTGTCTGTTGCATTAAGCAACTTAAACACAGGCTCTATGGTGAAAAAGCCAATTGCAGCTAATGTACCCACAAGCAAAACGGACAGCATTAATGAACCCGTCGCATAATGTTGAGACTTGGTTATTTCTTTACTGCCCTGTAACTTGCCTATAATTGCAGAGGTACCAATACCTAAGCCTATGTTTAGGCTTATCACGGTAAAAGTAACGGGAAAGGTAAAACTAATAGCGGCTAAAGGGTCGGTACCCAACAAGCTCACAAAAAAGGTATCGATAAGTCCAAAGCTCATCATCATTACCATTCCCAGTATCATGGGAATGGTCATACGCTTTAACGTAGTACCTATATCTCCTTCCAATAAGTCGGAAGTACGTTGTTTAGCGTTACTTTTTATCACTTGAGCTCCGGCAAACTAAAATCCCCTCATCAATTGCGCGTTAGTGTAAAAGAGTGAACACTATTTAGCTATGCGTATTCGACAAACAAAACAAAGCATAAGAGGGTTGTATGAAAAGCGATGTTTTTGACAAAAATACGTGCGATGAACCATTTCGCTGGCTACGCCACAAAACTACGAGTTTTTTGTAAAAATAAATCAAAACACGTGCGTATTTGTTCATTACAGTTTAATTTCTATCCTGTTTCACTTTTAATATGCAGGCAAAACGTCTCGGGCGCATCTAGCTATCCAAATAGAGCGTTTAAAAGACACACAAAAATGTTAACAAAATGTAAGGCATTGAGAATTAAGATGGATTTCATTGAATAGCATTTAGGCATTCGTTGAATTAACACACAAGCTACTTTTTGTTCAACCGATCTATTCCGATCGAGAAACAAGATCAAAAAAAACACCCTAACCCTCTGTATTAAAAAGCTTATCCACTCAATAACGCCATAACCTGAGTAGATCAATACGTACGCGATCTCGTAAATAACTACAGCGATTCTAAGCTATCAACATAGTTATCCACAGATTTAGTGGATAACTAACGCCAGACCATATTCGGCGGGATTTCGTGCTCGATTAATTTCTCAGCACGTAAGTGGTGACTAACCTTTTAATCCTCAGGTACAGGTTACAGATTTATGAAAGCCTGTACATAATACCAGTATGGAAGCGCTTTTTTATTCTATTTAGTTATACCCTTTAACTTTAGTGAGATATATAAGAAAACGAGATGGGTAAAACTATCAATTACTAAAACAACCTCTTGTTCATAAGCAATGAGGGAATAATGTGCAGTTATTAACCATCATTTTCTCAGCATTGACGACAAAATGAACATAAAAGCCGTAAAAAGCTATTTTTTGCGCAGTCAGCACAAATATTTCATTTATGTTGTTGACAGTTCCTAAGTACGTCTTTAATATTCGCCTCCGTTGAAGCACAGGTCCCCCTTAGCTCAGTTGGTTAGAGCGACGGACTGTTAATCCGCAGGTCCCCCGTTCGAGTCGGGGAGGGGGAGCCAACTTCAGCAAACAACTTAGGTGTCGATTCCCCCTTAGCTCAGTTGGTTAGAGCGACGGACTGTTAATCCGCAGGTCCCCCGTTCGAGTCGGGGAGGGGGAGCCACTTAGTTGGCTCTTAATCGCCTCACCCACTTCATTCTATTTTGATTCCTAAAACAACGCGTTTAGACATTAAATAACCCTAATTCAATCAAGTTGTTAAACCCGTTCTAAAAAGGGATAATAGACCTAATCTGTTTTTCTTTTTAATTCGCGGGCATTGTCCGTCAAAATTCCTCGAAGGAATTGCGTTATTCATGACTGAATTTTTACTGCTATTGATTGGTACAGTACTGGTTAACAATTTTGTGTTGGTTAAGTTTCTCGGCTTATGCCCGTTTATGGGTGTGTCTGGCAAACTTGAAACTGCCATGGGCATGTCTATGGCCACCACATTTGTTCTCACCCTTGCCTCTGCATCGAGCTACCTAGTGGAAACCTATCTACTTGCTCCACTGGGCATCGGTTACCTTAGAACGCTTGCCTTTATTCTTGTTATCGCGGTGGTGGTTCAGTTCACAGAAATGGTCGTGCACAAAACCAGCCCTACCTTATATAGATTGTTAGGTATTTTCCTTCCTCTTATCACAACCAACTGTGCAGTGCTTGGTGTAGCGCTATTAAACCTTACCGAACAGCATAATTTCATGCAGAGTCTTATTTATGGTTTCGGCGCTGCTGTGGGGTTCTCTCTTGTACTGGTGTTATTTGCGGCCATGCGTGAGCGTTTAGCTGCTGCTGATGTACCTGTATCTTTTAAAGGTGCCTCAATCGCTATGATAACCGCTGGTCTCATGTCCCTAGCATTTATGGGCTTTAGTGGACTGGTGAAAGTGTAATGACGATATCTACCGCAATTATATTCGCCGTTGTTGCCATTGGCGTACTTGCGCTTATTTTTGGCTTGGTTCTGGGCTACGCGAGCATTCGCTTTAAAGTTGAGGGCGACCCGCTTGTTGAGCAAATAGATGCCGTACTACCACAAACTCAGTGTGGCCAATGCGGATATCCGGGCTGCAAGCCTTATGCTGAGGCGATTGCTGAAGGTGATGATATTAATAAGTGCCCACCTGGTGGCGAGGCAACGATTAAAAAACTCGCAGACTTGATGGGAGTTGAACCTAAACCCCTTGATGCAGCTCATGGCGAAGAAGACGTTAAAAAAGTCGCGTTTATACGCGAAGACGAATGTATCGGCTGTACCAAATGTATTCAGGCCTGCCCTGTCGACGCCATTTTAGGTGCCGCCAAACACATGCACACGGTTATTACTGATGAATGTACAGGGTGTGACCTATGTGTAGATCCCTGCCCTGTCGACTGTATCGACATGGTGCCAATTGCTCAAACAACTTCTACATGGAAGTGGGATTTTGAATCATCGCCTAAAGGTGATATCCCCATCAAAATGGTGTCGTAATTGTGATGTATCCAAGTTTTGATTCAATTATAGAAACCCTTGAAGCGGGAAAGATGTACTCATTTCCAGGTGGCGTACATCCCGACGATAAGAAATCTCTATCTAATACATCAGTAATAAAGAAACCGTCGCTACCCGAATTATTGATTGTTCCTTTAAGGCAGCACATTGGCTCAGACGGTATCTGCTGCGTAGAAGTTGGCGATACCGTATTGAAAGGCCAAATTCTTTCGCAAAGCTCATCGCCTTTTTCTGTGCCAGTTCATGCGCCAACCTCGGGCGAGGTTGTTGCGATTGCTCCGCATGTTGTAGCGCATCCTAGCGGCCTAACAGAAATGTGTATTTCGATACGTCCTGATGGTAAAGACACATGGTGCGACCTATCTCCAATAGCAAATTATAGCGACATAGATAAGAACAAGCTTATAGAAGCTATTTGCCAAGCAGGAATTTCAGGAATGGGTGGTGCCGGCTTCCCTACCCATATAAAAACCTCAACGTCTAAACCTGTTGAGTTTCTTATTTTAAATGGGATTGAGTGCGAGCCTTACATTACTTCTGACGACCGATTGATGCGTGAGCACGCCTGGCAAATACGCCAGGGTCTAGACATTCTTACTCACCTTATTGGGCCGAAGGCCATTGTAGTTGCGGTTGAAGACAACAAGCCAGAGGCTTTCGAAGCACTTAATATTGCCTGTCAGGATAAGAAAGACTATCGCGTTGTTAGCGTTGAGACTAAATACCCTGCCGGCGGCGAAAAACAGCTGATTCAGGTACTGACTGGCCGAGAAGTTCCAAGAAATGGATTGCCTGCCGACGTAGGCGTGATGATGTTCAACGTTGGTACCTGCTATGCCATTGCAGATGCTATTTTACACGGCAAGCCACTGATTGAACGGGTTGTTACCGTAACTGGTGAAGCCGTTGAATCACCAAGCAATTTTAGAGCGTTGTTGGGTACGCCCGTCTCTCATCTATTGGATGAAGCAAACTACAACCCGAAAAAACAGAAAGCACCTAAAGTGATTATGGGCGGGCCTATGATGGGCTTTACCTTATCAGACGCTACGATCCCCGTGGTTAAAACCACAAACTGTTTGCTGGTTCCTGCAAAAAAAGAGCTGGTAGACGACAATGCAGAGCGCCCCTGTATTCGCTGTAGCGCATGCGCCGACGCATGCCCTGCGTCGTTGCTCCCCCAACAAATGTTTTGGCACGCCAAAGCAAAAGAATACGATAAAGCCGAAGAATACGACCTTTTCGACTGTATAGAGTGCGGCGCATGTGCTTACGTTTGCCCCAGTGAAATCCCACTGGTGCATTACTACCGCCAGGCTAAATCCGAAATACGCATTCAGCGTGATGAAAAGAACAAGGCCGAAAAAGCTAAACAGCGTTTTGAAGCACGTAAAGAACGTTTAGAGCGCGAAAAACTTGAGCGCGAAGAAAAACATAGAAAAGCAAAAGAAGCACGATTAGCCGCCAACAAAGCCAAAGAAGAAAATGCAGTAGCCGATAATGCGAATAGCGCTGTTGATGCTGGCGCAACTGAGGCCAAGGACAAAGTAGCGGCGGCGCTTACGCGTGCGAAAGCAAAGAAAGCGGCTATGCAAGCCAACGCAAAGGATGAAAGTAATACAACAACTACCAACGAATCAAGCACTGCGGCAGACGATAAAAAAGCACAGGTAGCAGCAGCTATTGCCAGAGCTAAGGCGAAAAAAGCCGCACAAGCCCAGAATGAAGCTCAACTTGAAAGCGCGGATAAGCAAAGTGAACAGGCGTCATCGCCAGAAGATGACAAAAAGGCAAAAGTTGCTGCAGCAATCGCCAGAGCAAAAGCGAAAAAGGCCGCACAAGCTCAAAACGAAACGCAAGATGAAAGCGCTGTCGAACCATCAACCACAGAACAGCCAAGTAACCAGTCATCATCACCAGAAGATGAGAAAAAAGCTAAAGTTGCTGCCGCTATCGCTAGAGCAAAAGCAAAAAAGGCCGCGCAAGCCAGCCAGTCTAAAGCACCTTCAGCAGAAAAAACTGCGGGCTCTCAAGGCGAAAAGCATACTGAACTTTCCGATACTGAAGCTAATTCAGAGCTAAACGCTGAAGCGCAGAAAAAAGCGCGTATTGCCGCGGCAATCGCTAAAGCTAAAGCGCAAAAAGCTGCTAAAAATAGCGAAGACGGTCAGCCTGATAAGTCAGTTTTAGAGCAAGGTGCGCCAACTCATTTAGATGAGCAACCAGACAGTCACTCCAATGAACAGCTAGATGAAAAGCAGACTAGGATCGCAGCGGCGGTAGCGAAAGCGAAAGCTAAAAAGGCCGCTTCGCAAAAAACGCAAGCATCTAGCCCTGATGGCGCGGCTGGTATTGAGAATCAAGACGTTAACTCGCCAGAAGAAGCCAGTTTTCAAAGCGTCAGCGATCAAAACAATAGTGCTCAGAGTGATAGCGCATCAGATCCTGCTAACAACTTGAGCGAAGCGGATGAAAAAAAAGCGCGCATTGCTGCTGCGGTGGCGAAAGCGAAAGCCAAAAAAGCGGCTAAGCAGGAAGAACATCAAGGAAGCGAGCAAACTGATGCTAACCACGCTGCCTCGACAAATGAAGCTGACGAGAAAAAGGCGCGCATTGCAGCTGCAGTAGCAAAGGCTAAAGCAAAGAAACTTGCTCAAGACAGTAATGGCAATTTAGCGACCTCATCAAATACTGCTGAACAGGAAAGTAGTAAAGCGCATGAGCAGAGCGAATCGTCTAGCCGTGTAGGTCAAGCAACAAGTACGCAAGCGCCTTCTCAACCGACGGCACAAGATGAAAAGAAAGCGCGTATTGCAGCTGCAGTAGCAAAGGCTAAAGCAAAAAAAGCAGCAGCTGAACAAGAGAAAGAATCATAATGAAATTAAGTTTATCGAGTTCACCACACCAACGGGTTAAACGCGATACTGGACAAGTCATGCGTATGGTTATTTATGCCATGCTCCCTGGCATGATTGCACAATCCTTCTTTTTTGGCTGGGGAATGCTCATTCAAGCCATCATTGCAGTAGTGAGTGCACTGGTCATTGAAGGCGTGATTTTATTTTTAAGAAATCGCCCCATCGAGCGCACATTAACAGATTACAGCGCAGTATTAACCGGCTTACTCATCGCAATTAGTATTCCTCCTACCCTACCTTGGTGGATGACAGTAACGGGTGTTTTCTTCGCTATTGCGGTGGCTAAACAGGTTTACGGCGGGCTTGGCTTTAATATTTTCAACCCTGCCATGATAGCGTATGTGGTGCTGCTTATTTCATTCCCTGCGGCTATGAGCCTATGGCTGCCTCCTGCGACTCACGCTGGCATTACGCCAAGTTTCTTTGATTCGGTATCACTCATATTTACTGGTTTTACTACTAGCGGATACGATGTCACTCAACTCAAAACCATTGCCGATGGTGTAACCATGGCTACACCGTTAGACACATTGAAAACCGACCTAACTCAAGGCGTAACATACTCAGAGTCATTAGCGAAGCCAATCTTCGATGGCGGCATATTCGAAGCTGCTGGTGCTGGATGGGGAATGGTGAGTCTTGCGTATTTGCTTGGTGGCCTCTACCTTTGGAAGACCCGCGTTATCAGCTGGCATATCCCGGGAGGTATGCTGCTAAGCGTGTTTGTTTGTGCATCACTGCTTCATTTAGCAAACGCCGATTACTACGCTTCACCGCTATTTCACCTGTTTAACGGTGCAGTAATGGTAGGCGCCTTCTTTATCGCCACCGACCCGGTTTCAGCGTCAACAACACCAAGAGGCCGCATTATATTTGGTGCAGCTATTGGCTTTTGGGTGGTAATAATCCGTACTTTTGGTGGTTACCCTGATGCTGTAGCGTTTGCGGTTATTATTATGAACATGGCGGTGCCTTTAATTGATTACTATACCCGTCCTCGCGTGTACGGCAAAAACGTAAAAGGTCGAGGTAAACACTAATGATGAAAGAAAGCCTGGCCAAAAACGGCCTTATGTTAGGTGCGTTTGCCGTTGTCACCACAGCGTTAATAGCACTCACTTTTTTTGGCACCCAAGATAAAATTGAACAACAAAAGCAGCAAAAGCTGCTAAGCGTACTTAATGAAGTTGTGCCTAGCGAATTCCACGACAATGCCCTTTACGCCAACTGCACAGAGGTCAATGCACCTGAACTTGGCAACAAAAAAGCCCACAAAATATATCGTGCGACGTTAAATGGCCAACCTAGCGCATTAGTATTAGAAGCCACTGCTCCAGACGGATACAGTGGAGATATCGATATCGTTGTTGGTGTAAAAGTGGATGCACACGTTGGTGGAAACACACAAGGCGGCTCGAGTACTGACTCGCTCGACGGTGAGAGCGAAAATCTCAATATCACCGCGTTAGCGCTCTCGGAGTTGGCCGAGCTTGACTCAACACCTCAGAAGTCATCTGAGCAAGACGAGAATGCGTCCGATATTTCTGCGCCCAACACTAATAGAATCAGTATGAGGGTGCTTGGCGTGCGCGTTATCGAACACAAAGAAACCCCTGGGCTTGGCGATAAAATAGAGCTTGCCGTTAGCAATTGGATAACGGCGTTCAGTGACAAGCCTTTTTCACCCGACAATTTGGCGCCTTGGCAGGTCAAAAAGGACGGTGGTGAGTTCGATCAGTTCACTGGCGCTACCATCACGCCGAGAGCAGTAGTAAGAGCAGTACGCGAAGCCTTGCTTTATGCACAGGCCAACCAATCTGCACTTTTCAACGCTCCTAACACCTGCGCAATTACAGATTCCGTTGAAACAATTGATGCTATTAACGTGAATGAGGCTCAACCTCATAGTGTAGAGGAGCTATAACGTGACTGATTTTCGCGACCTGTCTTTACAAGGGCTTTGGAAGAACAATCCTGCGCTGGTACAACTGTTAGGTTTGTGCCCGCTATTGGCCGTTACCGCGACGTTTATCAATGGTCTCGGGTTAGGCCTTGCTACCATGTTGGTACTCATTGGCAGTAACGTTACCGTTTCACTCGTTCGTAATGTGGTAAGAAACGAAATTCGCATTCCCGTTTTTGTTATGATCATTGCTGCGTTCGTTACCATTGTTCAGCTATTAATGAATGCATACACCTATGACCTTTACTTAGCGCTAGGTATTTTCATTCCGCTGATTGTAACTAACTGCGCCATCATAGGCCGCGCAGAAGCCTTTGCGTCGAAAAACGGGCCGCTCGCCTCTGCCTACGACGGATTCATGATGGGACTGGGTTTTACCGCAGTGCTGGTCATTTTAGGTGGTATGCGTGAGATATTGGGTGCAGGTACATTGCTAGCTGGTGCAGACAGACTGTTTGGCTCAATTGCTGAGAACTGGACCATAACGCTTTTCAACACTGAAAATCCGTTTTTGCTTGCGATACTGCCGCCTGGTGCCTTTTTAGGTATGGGTCTTCTCATTGCTATCAAAAACAGTATTGATGCAAAGTTAGCCGCTAAGCAAACATCGCCTGCAGTGAAGGCTGAACGGGTACGCGTTACAGCTGAAAGCTAAACGCTAAAAATCAAAAACAAAAAAGTATTTAGAAATGAATGATGTAGTTAAGCCGGCCAAGCCGCTTTCTAAGCAGGAAAAAGTAAAAGAAATCATGCGAATACTGGATGACCTTTATCCGGAAATTCCTATCTTTTTAGATCATAAAGACCCATATACGTTACTCATTGCGGTTCTCCTATCGGCGCAATGTACAGACGAGCGCGTTAACCAAATTACGCCAAAGCTCTTTGCTCGGGCAGATAACCCTTACGACATGGTATTGATGAGTATTGAAGAAATTCAAGACATTATCCGTCCTTGTGGTTTATCTCCCATGAAGTCCAAAGGCATTTGGCATTTGTCTGACATGATCATCAAGCAGCACAACGGTGAAGTGCCTGCAAACTTTGAAGCGCTGGAAGCCATGCCCGCAGTGGGTCACAAGACTGCCGCTGTGGTTATGTCTCAAGGCTTTGGCATTCCTGCTTTTCCCGTAGATACTCATATCCACCGATTAATGTATCGCTGGGGTTTGTCGAACGGAAAGAGTGTTGAGCAGACAGAGCGTGACGCAAAACGCTTATTCCCAAAAGAAAGGTGGAACGATTTGCATCTGCAAATCATTCTATATGGCAGAGAATACTGCCCTGCCCGCGGTTTCGACTTAAACAAGTGTGTTATCACACGTGAGTTCGGCAGAAAGAGTTTTATTAACGAAGTACTGAAAGAACAAGAGAAAAAGCAAAAGTTGGCGCTTAAGAAGAAGCGTAAATAGAAACTTTCAGAAAGGAGCCTTAGGCTCCTTTTTTATTCTCCATTTATTTTCTCTCAAGAGGAATTTTGCGACTAACACACGACTTACGCTTGTGGTTTGCCTCGAAAGGGACAACCAAATTGGCTATGATGGATGGGTTAGAGTTTTGCTCGCGCAAATAAAAAAGAAATATAAAAATAAATCCATGGAGAACACATGTCTCGATTGAATACTATCGCTAGAAGGCTGGCGTTTGGTGCATTAGTAAGTGCATGCAGTTTTGGTGTTTTTGCAGAAACTTCCCCCATTACTGACGAGCAAAAGAAAAATGCGGAAGCATTAATTCAAAAAGCCCTGAAAAGTGATTTAGGCTATAGCATTGTTGAATCACTAACCACTGAGATTGGCCCTCGCCTGGGCGGCTCTGAAGCAGAAAAGCGAGCTAGAGATTGGGGCGTGGTGGTAGGAGAGCGCCTAGGTTTTGATAAAGTCAGCATAGAAGAATTCACTATGCCATTTTGGGATAGAGGCCACCTACACATTTCACTCACGGCGCCTTATGCCCAGCCGCTTTACGGCACAGCCCTTGGCGGCGCTGCGCCTTCTGAAAGCGAGATCAATGCAGACATCGTTTATTTCAGAGATATTCACGCGCTAACCGCAGTTAAAGATGGTGCCCTTAAAGGCAAAATTGCATTTGTAGACGGCGACGCCATGGTTAAAAGCCAAACAGGTGCAGGCTATGGTCAAGCGAACCAACGTCGCCGAATTGGTTGGCAACATGCTCAACGCGGCGGCGCTGAAGCGCTGGTCGTGCGCTCAGTAGGATCTGACTCTCATCGTTTTCCTCACTCAGGCATGATGAGCTCAGACGGCGATAATTGGGCAGATATCCCCGTAGTCGCTATCTCAAACCCTGACGCAGACCATTTACGACGTTTACATAACTTAGGTAAACCGCTGTCATTGTCGCTTCACTCTGAATCGAAATGGAAAGGCGAAGTAAACAGCGGCAACGTAATACTGGATTTAGTGGGCAGTGAGAAGCCCGAAGAAATTATCCTTATTGGCGGCCACCTAGACAGCTGGGATTTAGGAACGGGTGCAGTTGATGACGGCGCAGGCGTTGCTATTACCACGGCAGCGGCTGCGTTGATTGCTTCTTTACCAGAGCGCCCAAAACGCACCATTCGTGTGGTCATGTTTGGCGCTGAGGAAGTGGGCTTATTAGGTGCCTTTGCTTACGCTAAACAACACGAAAAGAACCTTGAAAATCACGTTCTGGCCACAGAGTCTGACTTTGGTGCGCAAACTATCTGGCAAGTAGTGTCAAATGTGAATCCCGAAGCGACTGTGCTAGTCGATGAAATCGCGAAGATTTTATCACCGCTAGGTATAGTGCGTGGCGGTTCAGACATTGCTGGCGGCGGCCCTGACATTATTCCGCTAGCAGCGAAAGGCGTACCAACGATTAGGTTAAATCAAAACGGTAGAGATTACTTTGATCTTCACCATACGCCAGATGATACCTTAGATAAAATTGACCCCGATGAGCTTGCGCAAAACATTGCAGCCTACGCAGCAAGTATATACTTGTTAGCCGATTCGGACGTTGACTTAAAAGCTAAACAGTAGTTACACGTTAGTAATCATCAAACATTGGTCAGTGCATCTCGTGCTGGCCAATGCTTACCAGTGCTCTGCTTACCCTCGCCTCTGCTAATACCCATTCTGCATTCCCACGCTCCGCTAGCAAACTTGCCAGCGCCTTCTGAGTAGGCAATGATCTATGTGGATTGGTAAATATACCTCGTCCGAAATACTCAGGCTTTATTGCGCTTGAATAAGCTGGGCAACAAATCGCTTCGCCTCTTGCCTTGATGGCAGCTCTACATGCCGATACGTATTCGCATGTTTAAAAGCAACGGTTGTTTTATTTATGGAGATATTTGAGATTAACGCACCTGACATGGCGCTATTAAAGGTAGAGATAGAATCTTGAAATTGCATAGTAAATACTTCTTTATTAACGTTGTTTGTTTTGAATTCCTCGCAGGTTGGGTAAAGAAATCGAAAAACGATAATTAGGCTCTAGCGTGAACATAGCGTTTCAGAAAGAGCCCACTTTTTTGAGGTCACTTCAGAAAAGAGAAATGACCTTAGATAAGCATAGAGGTCTTATCGAACTACTACGTTAGCAGCTTGAGGACCTTTTTGGCCTTGTTCAACTTCGAAGCTAACTTCTTGGCCTTCTTTCAACGTTTTGAAACCGTCAGAAGCAATTGAACGGAAGTGTACGAATACGTCTTTGCCGCCAGCTTCAGGAGTGATGAAACCAAAACCTTTTTCTTCGTTGAACCACTTAACTGTACCGTTTACAGAATTAGACATAATAAAAACCTTTTAAAAAAATTGATGTGATGGTGGAAAACCACCGAATAGCTATAGACATCTCCAAGCTAGTAAAGCAGTTGTATATCTATATAAAACTTCAATTTGAAGGATTTAAAAAAGAGGTACAGCGCAGTATTAGGTAAAGCAAATAACATATCTAGAGCGATGCGAAAGGTACAGGTAATTGCGAGCAATGTCCACTAGTTTTCAGTTTATTTTTTAACCAAAACACAACTTTTTTACAATTTTTTTGGCGAAGCTGAATACGTATGTTTGTTCAAGGCATTTGAAAGCTAGGTTAACCTTGCTTTTTTGCTATAGGTTTAAATTATGACAGACACGTATGCGTTAGAAGGTAAAACAGCCATTGTTACTGGAGGCGGAAAAGGGCTAGGTAAAACTCTCGCTCAATTTCTACTAGAAGCTGGAATGAACGTGGCCATTTGTGGGCGCACTGAAACTGCGGTCATGCAGACTGTAGAGCAGTTCGACGCCCTATTCCCAGGTAATGTCATTGGCCAAGTTTGTGATGTATCGAAAAGCGCTGATGTTGCCGGCTTTGTTAGAAAGGTCAAAGATACATTTGGTGAACTTCACGTCCTAATTAATAACAGTGGTTTTGGTAAGGAAACCCTTATTTGGGAAACGTCTGAAGAGGACTGGGACGAAGTAATGGATACTAACGTAAAAGGGACCTTTCTGGTGTGTAAGGAGGTTGTGCCCCACATGATTAACAACAGGGAAGGCTACATCATCAATATCGCTTCTCAGGCGGCATTGAACGGCTATGCCAATGCCGGCGTTTACTGTGCATCAAAATTTGCGATGGTGGGACTTGGAAAAGCGTTGCAAGAAGAAGTTCGTCCCTACGGTATTCACGTTCATTCCCTAAACCCTGCACTGATACAGTCGCAGAAAGCAGAAACAGAGAAAGTGGACGATGGCCTAATTCAAAATGAAGACTTAGGCAACATGGTGGTTTACCTATTGAGCCAACCTCGCCGTCTTAAAATTGATAATATCGGTCTATGGGGCTATTAATACCAGTCCGCATAGATAATTACCCACTCAGCGAGACTTAAAATGTTCGTAATCGCGGCGTGTTACCGCAGGTATAGTACGTTTAACTAGAATTGTAATATTGTCTTAAAGCGTTAACATTTCCTCATTAACATAAAAGCGTGTTGTTTGCGTTTACTCAAATAAAGTACTCATCGTATTTATGTGTACAAAAAGTAACGGCCAACACGCAATCACAGTACAGTGTGCCATCGAGTAATTCCGATGGCTCAAAAAAGGAATCTCTTATGCGAATGCTTCACACCATGCTTCGAGTTGAAAACTTAGAGGCCTCTCTTCACTTTTATACTTCACTCATGGGCATGCGCCTTCTTCGCCAGTCTGAAAACAAAGAGTATGAATACACGCTAGCTTTCGTGGGATATGGCGATGAAACCGAGAGTACCGTCTTAGAACTTACCTATAACTGGGGCGACAACACCTACGATAAAGGTAACGCGTATGGTCATATTGCAATTGAGGTCGATGATATCTATCAGTTTTGTGAAAACTTAGAAACAAACGGCGCTGATGTATATCGTAAACCGGGGCCAGTAAAAGGCGGCTCCACCGTTATTGCTTTTGTTCGCGACCCCGATGGGTATGCAATAGAACTCATACAAAATAAATCCATTTCGCTATGAAATGGCTCAAAAACAAGAACTGAAGATGCTGCCAGCGTAGTCAAAGCGATTTGAACGCTTAGGTCGCCAAACTATCAACTTAAAAACGTGCGGCACTGGAAAAAACCGATGTAAAATCACATGGAGTGACACGACATGCTACGTAACCGCTTATTATTTTCGCAAAATGATAAAAACAAAAGCCAAGCTAGAACAGCGATATGTCGGAAGCCTCGAGCAGCGCACAATATAGGCTTGCGCAGTAAGCCAAAAGCAAAACTGGCCGCTATTCTGCCAGCGTTGGTTGTCGCTTTTACCGGTACAGTTGCTGCTGGCAGTACGTTTTCGGCCATGGCTGCAAATAACGAGAATGGACAAATACACGCTGACACAAAAGAAAATGTTGAAACGCACTTTACCGTGATAGCCCATCGCGGCGCGTCGGGCTATTTACCTGAGCATACCCTTGAAGCAGCTACCCTCGCCTTTTCTCTGGGCCCCGATTTTATTGAGCAAGATGTTGTTATCACCAAAGACGACATACCCGTTGTGCTACACGACATCCACTTAGAGACGGTCACCAATGTAGAAGATGTGTTTCCTGCACGCCACCGCGATGACGGACGCTATTACGCGCGTGATTTTACTCTTGAAGAACTGCGACAACTGCGGGTACACGAGCGCGCTAACAGTGACGGGAAGCAAGTTTTTACAAATAGGTACCGCGGCACACATGCTAATTTTAAAGTTGCCACGTTAAATGAACACTTTGAGCTAATCAGCGAGCTAAATCGCCAATTTGGAACGTCTGTCGGGGTTTATCCTGAAGTAAAGTCCCCTGCCTTTCACATTAAAGAAGGCGTTGATGCCAGTAAAATCGTTGTAGATGCTTTGAATGCTTACGGGTTTGGTGGAGAGAGCGGTAATAGCTACCTGCAATGCTTCGATTTTAACGAAGTTAAGCGCGTTCGTGAAACCCTGGGCTATAAAGGCAAAGTTGTGATGCTGATTGGCGAAAACGACTGGGGCGAAAGCGACACAGATTATAACTGGCTGCGCACTCAGGAAGGCATGCAGCAGGTTGCGTTGTATGCCGATGGCATAGGCCCTTGGTTAGGCCAATTACTCGATAATGAAGCGATGACTCAAGGAAAAATAGAAGCCGCGGCATGGATTGCCTACGCCCACGAAAATAACCTGACAATCCACCCCTACACCTACCGACATGATGCACTACCAGCAGGTATGAGTTCAGAGCAAGTCTTGGAAGTTTTAGACAAGGTGGTAGGTGCTGACGGTGTTTTCACCGATCATTTAGTACCGGTATTAAGGTGGCGAGAAAAATTAAACTAACGCATTTTAAAGCGGGTGTAGGCGCGATAATTAGCGCCTAGGATTTTGAAAGTCGCACCACCACGCGTCTGTTTTGGGCGCGGCTTTCTCGCGTATCGTTTGGCGCAATATGGCGTTTCTCACCGTGGCCTGTTAACTGAATTCGATCTTCAGGTACACCTAGCGTAGTCAAATAGCTTTTTACTTCGTTAGCACGTCGAATAGACAACTGTTCATTATTATAGCGACCGCCGTAGCTATCGGTGTAACCATCAAGAAGCACAAGCTCAAGCTCGCTGTCTTCTTTTAAGTATTCACCTATCATGGTTAAGCGCTTCTGCGAATATTTGGTTAGCTCTGTACTGTTGTTTTGATACGACAATACCGTGTAGGCAATGTCATCAAAGCCGAAGGGCAATAAGTTCGATACACACTTCACAAATTCACGATACACACCAGAGAAGTTGCTAGCGTTTAATGCCACACTTACTTGGTCGTATTTGTTATACCAATCTTGGTAATAGATTGTGGGCCAAAAGCCTTTTTCTAATTCAGACAACATAGTCCAAGCCGCATCCTGCGGAAGGTCGCCATTGTACTGTTTACGAATAGACATGTCGGCAATGGTTTTAGGCGCAACGCCGGGCATCCATTTAGGTGGTACAGAATAAACAGCAGCCATATCAAATTTGCTGGGCAGCAAATACATGTCCAGTTCGAATTCCATATTAAGCTGCTTCGACGCTGAGCTCGTGAACATGGCTTCGCCATAACCGGGTAGTTCGTGGTTCAAGGTACACTGAAGTCGGGTGTCTTTGTCTATTCGCCAGTTGGAGCTTTCTATGGTTGCAGAATATTGCCGCATGGCAGCGTGGGAAGACAATGACCCCAGCATCCCCAATAAAGCGATGTATTTTAATTTCGACACCATTTCGACACCATAACGAAAATCAGACTAACACAGGTAAAAGACAACACTACGTGCACAAATTACCGAACATAATGAATCAAATTAGCTCACACAAAAAGAAGAAATGTGCCTAATGATTTTTTCACGCTTAATTTGATTATCGTCCAAATTGTAGAAAAGTTTAGCGTTTAATACCATTCGCGTTTTGTACTTTTGCTAGCCCCCTGATTTAACAGTTTATAAATTGCAACTGGCAACTCGAGAGTATCCTTGCGATAATTCTTTTACGCAATATGCTTCGCAGGTTGGTACGCATTTTAGTCACCAACCAATTAACGCAATCGAGTCTTACAAGAGTGTTTATGTCTGCCAACCCGCCCCTTCTCTCCCAGCGCTTTCGAGGTTACTTTCCCGTTGTTATCGACGTTGAAACAGCCGGATTTAATGCAGGCACTGACGCCCTGTTAGAATTAGCCGCGGTAACGGTGAAAATGGATGAAAACGGTATACTTCATCCTGATCAAACTTTTCATTATCACATTGACCCCTTTGAGGGCGCTAACCTAGAGCCAGCAGCCTTAGAATTTAATGGCATCGATCCTAATTGTGCATTGCGAGGGGCTATTGAAGAAAGCGAAGCCATGAAGGACTTATGTAAAGGGATCCGCAAGGCGCAAAAAAATGCAGACTGCCAACGTTCAGTTATTGTTGCTCACAATGCAACGTTCGATCAGAGTTTCGTCAATGCCGCGATAGAACGCTGCAATATAAAACGCACGCCGTTCCATCCGTTTGTTTCATTTGACACCACCAGCCTTGCTGGATTGGCCTTAGGCCAAACGGTTTTGGTAAAAGCATGCCGTGCAGCGGGGATCGCATTTGACCAAAGTGAAGCGCACAGTGCGCTGTATGACGCCCAAAAGACCACCGAGCTATTTTGCTATATGGTAAACCGCTATAAAGCGCTAGGCGGATGGCCTGTAGAAATTAAAGAGTAGTTTTATTTAAACTGATATAAACAAAAACAGCGCCAAAAGGCGCTGTTTTTTTATAATCTTTAAACAGTTTAGCTTATAGCTTGTCTGCTTCTTCAGATAGGTACTTAGCAACACCTTCAGGCGACGCATCCATACCAGCTTTACCTTCAGTCCAACCCGCTGGGCAAACTTCACCATGCTCTTGGTGGAATGCTAGTGCATCGACCATGCGTAGCATTTCATCAACGTTACGGCCAAGTGGAAGGTCATTGATTACCTGATGACGTACCATACCTTCTTCGTCGATTAGGAATGAACCACGGAACGCAACGCCATCTTCTGGGTGCTCAACATCGTATGCCTGGCAGATGTCGTGCTTAACGTCAGCAACAAGGGTGTACTTAACCGGACCAATACCACCTTGATTTACCGGAGTGTTTCTCCACGCATTGTGTGAGAACTGAGAGTCGATTGAAACACCGATCACTTCAACACCACGCTTTTTGAACTCGTCGAAACGCTTGTCAAAGGCGATAAGCTCTGACGGGCAAACAAACGTAAAATCTAGTGGGTAGAAGAATACAACAGCTTTCTTGCCCTTGATTGCTTCACTTAGTGTGAAAGTGTCAACAATTTCACCACTACCAAGTACCGCTGCTGCAGTAAAGTCAGGTGCTGGACGGCCAACTAATACACTCATGAGTCTCTCCATTTATATTTGGATTGTAATAATAGAAGTGATTACGTTGCGTAACCACTTTGATAAGAAATTTCTTTCAAAGAAAATAGGTACGAATATGGAAATAACAATATTAAACAACGAGTTTTTTTACTGATCATACCAATAACCGCTTAACATCCCCCCACACTGTTCAGTCTTTCTTCAATTACCTTGTATTAAATTTGTCATTATCCACTTGCTAAAGCAAAGAATAACAATTATTATCATTTACAGATTCATTTGGAGTACGTTTAATGTTTGTTTGCATGTGCTATGGGGTAACTGATAAAAGCATTCGCGCAGCGGTTGAAGAAAACGGTGTGGGAAATATGCGAGAGTTACGTCAACATTTAGAGCTTGGCTCACAATGCGGTAAGTGCATCAACATGGCGCAACAGATCATTGACCAAACTATCGTCGATGAGTCCCTATTCAAAGACGTTGGCTAGGCAATTAGCCAACCCGCGTATTCTTAACACGCAACGTCATCGCTCTTAGCATCCTTGGCTAGACTTAAAACACCATATTTATTATCACGATTATTTCTTTAAGTGACCTAAGTCATATCCTAGTTTAAATACCTAAGTAATATTTACATCGTCACCTAAAACGATAGGTTGTTGTCCTTTCAAACTCAGAGCTAGGCTCATTTTCTTACTTTCAATGAGTGCAGCGCGCCATTTAACTACGTAGCTTTGCTGAAGCATGCCCTAGTTAAAGGTGTACTCAATGCCTGCATAATAGAAAGCCCCATTGATACCGCTAGGCGATGTAGGTGGGTAGAGTGCGCCAACTTCACCTTGAAAAGGGTTTTCATTAGGCAGCGAATCAAACAGATTTTGGGCGCCAAGGGTAACTTGTGTTTGAGGCAGTACTTTCCATGCAACTTGGGCATCGAATGTGGTTAACGCATTGCCGTATATGTCCATCCCTGCGGACGCATCAAGATGGTCTTCATAAAACTCACCGTAATAGTTAAGCCGCCAAGTAAATGCCCAATTTCCTTTCGATTGCTCCAGCGTGATACTGCCTCGATGAGCAGGCAAGTTATCTTCCAGCATACGAATTCTTGCCCGTGTTAGATTAGGTAGAAGCCGTATTTCCTCCCCCACTTGCGCAGGATAAAGTGTAACCCGCTCTACTTGTGTGTCTGTCCAGTTGAAGGCAAGAAGTAAAGAATTTGACCAATCAGCTAGCGCAAAATTGTAGTTAACAACTAAATCAACACCCTGAGTTTTTGTGTCAAAGTCATTTGTAAAATACTTTGCAGCATTATATTTCGCCGCATCTGGACGCCCTTGGGCAATAAGCGCACTAATGTCGTCGTCGGTTAACGGGATTGCAGATGTCGTACTAATGCGATCAGAAAGGCGAATATTGAAATAGTCGAGCGTCGCAAAAAAGTTCTCGCTTGCCTGCATAACAAGCCCGAGGCTAAAGTTCACCGATTCTTCAGGCGTCAGTGGAGTTGCGCCTAGTTGCAGTGAGATAAGATCAGTTGGAGGCAGCGTTGCTTGGTCTTCCAAACCGTTAACACCGTAGGCGGTAGTTACGTTGATAACATTACTCTGCCCTACTGTTGGGGCTTTAAAACCGGTATTTACAGATCCGCGTAATGCAAAAATATCATTTAATTTATAGCGAGTACTCAATTTGCCATCAAATGTCGAGCCGAAATCACTGAAATGCTCTACACGTGTGGCCACGCCAAACTGCCATGCTTCGGTAACATAAAATTCCAAATCAGCGTACACGGCCCAATTGCTTCTGCTCCAGTGCCCAGCACTTTGAGGCTGATACCCCGGAAAACCGTTGGAACCGATGGAAAAGCCTTGGTTCAACCCAAGTGGCGGCTCTAGGGCGAAAGGGCCTGCAATATATGACGCTTCATCGCCGGACTTTTGAAAATAGGTTTCTTTGCGCCATTCTAAGCCCACGGCAATGCTAACCGGATCGTCGAAAATAGTTTGAATGAGTTTGTTAAAATCTAAGTTAAGCGTTCGCTCTACTTGCGACACACCACCGGGCGAAAACGACGTTGGCGTTTGTGGCCCTAACGATGGATTAACTGTATTTGAGATGGTGTACTCAATGTCACTGTAGCCCAATGTCGCACTGGCATCCATCGCCCAGCCATTAGGTAACTCATGTTTAACGCCCATCGCAACAGAAGCATCCGTTATCGTACCCCCAAATTTTGGTGTGAAACCGCCAGGGAACCACTCATTGAAAGCAAAACAGTTGGCACCAAGCGCCGTTGTGTTATCTGCAATTAGTTGATACGAGGGGTCCAGCAATACACTATTGCTGGACAAAGTTATAGAAGGGCAAGCAATTCCACTTTCCAATCCATCGAGATCGGCTACAATCAGACGACTTTCCCCTGTATTTGGGTCGGTACGGCTGAACACCCCTTCTCGGGTTTGCGGATTTCGAAAGTAAAAACCACCGTTTATTTCTCTTCTTGCTGCAGTGGCAAAGCTGTAAAATTGTGATTTAGACGAAATGTCTGCGCCCGCATTTAGCGCAAGTTTAATATCTTCGTTAACATCAAGCGCTCCCCATACTTGGGACGGTGACGCGATGAACACATTCCCTTGGTCAATCAAGTTCTGCGCATCAATCCGCTGTACAGAGCGCGACGTGCCATTTTGCTGACGATACTCTGCCGTTGCATTTAAAAAGCCGTCTTCTCCAATAGCAAAGCCCTTATTCAACTGCACTTGAAACAGTTCGCCGTCACCTTCACTGTATCCGCCCACTTTCAGCGCAACATGCCCTCCTTCACGAGCATCCTTAAGTACGAAGTTAATCACGCCTGCAATGGCGTCTGAGCCATACTGGGCTGCTGCACCATCTCGCAATACTTCAACTTGCTTTAACGCATAGGCAGGAATAACCGATATATCAGGCCCTTGTGCACCGTCAGATAAACCTCCGCCTAAAAACGTGATTACCGCAGAGCGATGGCGTCGCTTTCCGTTAAGCAGCAAAAGCGTGTGATCCGAGGACATGCCTCTAAGGTTCGCCGGCCTTACCAGGCTACTGGCATCATTGATGGGCTGATCGTTTACGTTTAACGAAGGAACCATCACGCTTAACATAGAAAGCACGTCTGAATTCCCCTGTGAGTTGAGGGTTTCAGAACCAATCACATCCAAAGGAACTGGTGAGTCAACAGCACTTCGAGGCGAGTTACGAGTACCGACGACCGCAATTTTTTCAAGTCCATTGCCTCCCTCTTCTGTTTTCTTTTCGGTATCTTGTGGCTGTGTTTCCTTCGCCACTAACGATGAACGAGAACGAATACTTACCGCACCGCTTTCATCAGTTACTACCGCCAATTCTGTTCCTTCAAGAAGCTGTGCCAGCGCTTCATTCAGTGTGAACGTACCTTCCAATGCGTTTGTTTTCACTTTTTTTGCTAAATCAAAAGGAAAAAGCAATGTGGTATTTGCCTGTTTAGCTAGTTCGGTTAGCGCTTCATTAGCATTTTGTGCGGGTATTGAAAAGCTGTAAGCACCCAATTTTGGTTCGGTTTGGTCGGGTGATTGCGAAGGGCTGTCTGTTTGTGCATGAAGCGTTGGCGCTGGTGCTATGAAAAGAAAAAAGCCGGACGCTATGTGAAGTGCCGAGAGGGACAAGATACGGGAGAATTTGCGCATTCTTTTTTGCGAAAGGCATTGGGCCGAACACGCGAGGGCATGCAGCTTTTCTATTGCCTTTTTGGTTTGCCTGCTTATCGCAAAATTGCTGTATTGCAAGATATAAAATCGATGTGCTTATTATTTTAATTATATTGTCACATTAAAGAAATTGATGCCAACTACGAATAGTAGAAAGCACCTATCTTTCAGAAATATTTAACTTTTCGCTAGCTTAAGCTCAATACTTGTTTCTGTGACTTTCTCGTAGTTGATGTTAAAGCTGCTCTTAAGTGCAGACAACAAACCGTCTATATCGCCTACCTTAAAGTAGCCCGCTACACGTCGCTTGCGCAGACTTTCGTCCGAAATGTTAAAGCGAACGGGTGTATAGCGGCCAATCTCAGCTAATACGGCCTCTAGCGGTTCACCTTTAAATACAATCATACCTTGTTGCCACGCTAAATCGTCATCAATGTCATTTTGAGACATGCTTTCACGGGCTTCCACTTTACCTTGTACAGTGGCTTTTTCACCCGCGAACATAAGAAGCCCTTCTTCAGCAACAGGACGTTTAGTGAAGAGCGATTCATTTGAGGATGAAGCCTTAAAGCGGTCTTTCACCAATACCTTTCCGTCGGTAACCACTAACTCAAACGCATTATCATCCACATATTGCATATTAAAGGCAGTTCCAACAGCGGTAACGGTGTTGTTGCCTGCGGTCACAGAGAAAGGGCGAGACGTGTCGTGAGCCACTTCAAAGTGTGCCTCCCCTTTCAATAAAACGATATTGCGCGCCGTTGATGAGAAATCTACGGTAACTACAGAGTTTGTATTTAGATGAAGTTTAGAGCCATCGGCTAGCGTCACGTTTTTCTGTTCGCCAACACCGGTTTGTACCTTTTGTGTTACCGCTGCGAATTCAGGGGTGCTATTTAGCCACGTGCGCTGAACCACTACCCCAACAGCAATTGCCATCACTAAAAATGTGGCCGCAATGCCCCAAACCGCTGTTTTAGGCATATTGCGTTTTTTCGACGACTGACGAGAGGTTGGCTGCGGGAATAAACCGCTCAATTCATTTAATACCGACATGTCGTCCCACAAGCTAGCGGCGTCGAGCAAAGCTTGACGATGCGCATTACTTTCCGACAACCAAGCATCTAGCTCCGTCTTTTCGACACTGTTTAAGCCGCGATCGAGACGGCTTATCCATAAGCATGCTTGCTCTTGGATATCTTCTTTGCTTGAAAACTGGCGAATATTATTCATGTTAACTACGGCTTATGTCCTGAGTCGCGTTAGCAGTGGCACGGGGGGATGCACTGTCCTTTGACAGCTCGGCTAAGTACCTAGAGCACATCATTAAACCTTTGGCGACATGCTTCTCAACGGTGCTTTCGCTTAGCCCCACAAGCTCTGCAATCTCTTTTTGTCGCATGCCATATACTTTTTTCAGCAAAAATACGCGTTTTACATCAGCAGACAGTGTATCTGTCGCTCGGCAAAAATGAATAAAACGCTCTTTGCTTTCTACATTTTTTTCTAAACTGTGCCCTACAAGCTCATAAGGCAAAATATCCATGTCATCGAGCTGCTGCTTATTTTTGTTTTCAGCTTTCGCAACATGGTTCAGCGCTAGATTACGCGCTGTCTTGAGCATATAGGTACGCTCATACTGTATTTCTTGTTTTAACTCTGCTTCGTAGCTTTTAATAAAAGCTTCTTGCACGATGTCTTCAATGTCGTCGGCGCCAACAATAGAACCTACCGCACGCATTAGCTTTGAGCGGTATTTTAAGAAGGTTTCAGCTACTGTCGACTTTCTCGTCATAATATTAAATGTTGTGTGTTTCGATTTGCTTACATTGGCATCAATAATGCCTGCTTTTTCGTTCTTTTTCACCTAATAAAATAAAAGGGGGCTAATGCCCCCTTAACTTTGAAACATTAAGTGAAAGTTTGGTTTATAGGTAATTGCTTACCTATTAAAAAGTGTAAACACCTCTTAGGTAGTAGAAGCCACCGTTTATACCAATTGGTGATGTTGTCGGATACGCTGAACCTGCAATCTGTGCGTAGGTGATACCACCTGCATCAGTGTTGTTTTCGTCAGGGTATTCATCAAACGCGTTCTTAGCACCAACAGTTACCGTGAACTCTTCAGTGAAGTTATATGCCACTTCAAAGTCGAACGTAATTTCAGAACCTACTTTGTCAATCGGCAATGCAGAGTCTAGGTGATCTTCGAAGATGCTACCGTAGTAGTTCATTCGCGCAAGGAAGCGCCAGTCGCCATTAGTGTGGTTAGCTGTTGCACTGTAACGTACCGCTGGAAGGTTATCTTCTAGCATGCGAATACGGAAATCAGAGATATTGTCCGACGCGCGGTCAACTTCTGTAGATGTCCAGTTATATGCGAGTGAGAACTTAGTTTCACCGCCCATCATATCCATCGAATAGTTCGCTACTACGTCTACACCTTCGGTGGTGGTGTCGAAGTCGTTAGTGAAGAAGCTGATTTCAGAGAAGCTAGACGCATCGTTGATACCTTGCTCAAGCAGCGTGGCAATGTCTTCTTCAGTCAGCGCAATACCAGAGGCAGTACTGATACGGTCAGTCAGTTCAATGTTGTAGTAGTCTGCGGTAATGAATAGACCATTATCGAAATCGGCTACCACACCAAACGTGATACTTTCTGACTCTTCAGGCGTTAACTGCTCACCACCTTTAAGTTGAGACACTGGATCTGTCGGAGGCAGTGTTGCACGGTCAATAAGTTCACCACCTGTACCAAACGCGGTAGTTACGTTACGCACGTTGCTTTGACCAAGGGTAGGTGCTTTAAAGCCTGTTGAGAACGCACCACGGAAAGCGATGTTCTCAAGTGCTTGCCAACGGAAAGCAATCTTACCTTTCGTTGTGTCACCGAAATCAGAGAAGTCTTCATAACGTAGCGCACCGGCTAACATGAAGTTTTCAGTGATATACGCTTCTGCGTCAATGTACAGTGCGATGTTGTTGCGGGACACACGACCTTGGCTATTGGCCGCCAAGCCAGGGAAACCATTTGAGCCAATGCCAAAGCCTTGTGTCGCCAGCGGACCTATTTCATAAGAGGCAGTATCACCTGCAAAGCTCTCATAACTTTCGTTGCGATATTGGAAACCAGTTGCCACGAATAGTGGTTCATATAAACCAACATCGAACGGCTTAGTGAAATCAATATCAAGGGTTTGCTCAGACTGCGTATAGCGACCTGGGCTAAATTCTGTAGGTGTTTCTGGACCTAAAGACGGGTTGATAGTGTTGCTAATAGCAAAGTCAACTTCGTTTTGGCCCAGGTTCAAGCTCACGTCATACGTGATATCGTGGTCAAGTTCGCCTTTCGTACCAAAGACAAGTGACATATCTGTAACCGTACCACCGAAACGAGGTGTGAAACCACCTGGCAGCATTTCGTTGAACGCCCAACAGTCAGGATTGTTCTGAACTTCGTTAATATAACGCGGGTTCTCTAGTACATTATCACCAACTACGATGTCGGTTGGACAGTTACCTGACATATCACCGGTTAAATCACCAACAAGCAGTAGTTGCTCGCCATCGTCATTTGTACCACCATCGTTCACACCACCACGATTGTGTGGGTTACGGAAGTAAAAACCACCTTCAACTTCACGCTCGGCGTAGTTACCAAACATGTAAGCTTCTGAGGTAGCAGAAAGCTCTATACCTGCATTAGCGAAAAGTTTGATGTCGTGTTTGATCTCAGGTGAGCCCCAAATTTGCGCAGGATCTGCTACAAAAGTGTTCCCAGCCGCTATCAATGCAGCAGCGTCTGCACGCTGTACACTTCGAGATGTGTCGTCTGCAGTACGGTATTCAGCTGAAAGGTTAATAAAGCCTTTGTCAGATAGAGGAAGACCTACGTTACCCGACATCTGAATCATGTCGCCGTCGCCTTCGTAGAAAGAGCCGTAACGGGCTTCAAACGAACCGCCTTCTGATGCATCGTTAAGTACGAAGTTAATTACACCCGCAATCGCATCAGAACCGTATTGTGCTGCTGCACCATCGCGAAGTACTTCCACTTGCTTTAATGCCGCTGCTGGGATAACAGAAATATCAGGACCTTGTGCACCGTCAGAAAGACCACCACCAAGGAAAGTGATAACCGCAGAACGGTGACGACGTTTACCATTTACAAGCACAAGCGTGTGGTCTGATGCCATACCGCGAAGGTTAGCAGGACGAACAAGCGTTGAAGCATCGTTGATCGGCTGGTCGTTTACGTTAAAAGACGGAACAACAGTCTGCATCATAGATACCATATCAGTGGCACCCTGCTGCTTAAACTCTTCGTCAGAAATAATATCAATTGGCACCGCTGAGTCAGCGACCGAGCGAGGCGCTGCACGTGAACCAACTACCGCAATTTGTTCAAAATCTTCGGCCTTAGCACTCTCTTCAGCTTCTTGCGCATAAACAGGTGCAGCGGCCATTACTGAAAACGCAGCTGATGCGGCTAATACGCCACGCACGTTTTTGGTCAATAAAGACAAGGTTGTATTCATGGTGGTTTCCCGGAGTTTCTCTAAGACACCTTCAGCGTTTTAAACACATTAAAAAAATGCTCAGAGTAGTTGTTATTTTTTACCTTCAACACTGACTCATTTGCGGTCAGATGGTGTTTTTTATAGAACGCAAGATATTAAAAAACAAACCTTTTTCGACAAAATAAAAATATTTTTTCACTCCGTAGAGGATTTTAATTTCTGACCTGTCTATATAATTTTTACGGGAATAAAAGTGCGGGATTTTTGGCGGGTTTTAATAAAAAAAGCCGACTATAAGCCGGCTTTTAAATCGTTTTTTACAAACCTAAAGATTTGTACATGGAAACAAGATTTACTCTGCTTCTTTGTACTTTGCAGCCGTTTCTTTAATAAGCGGTTGAAGCTCGTTTTGTTGGAACATTTCAATAATGATATCGCAACCACCTACAAGCTCACCTTCAATCCATAGTTGCGGGAATGTCGGCCAGTTTGCATATTTTGGTAGTTCTGCGCGGATGTCTGGGTTTTGAAGAATATCTACATAAGCAAATGGTTCGCCACATGACATCAACGCTTGCGATGCTTGTGAAGAAAAGCCACAGCTAGGTAGTTTAGGAGAACCCTTCATATACAACAAAATTGGGTTTTCTTCGATTTGCTGCTTGATTCTATCTAGCGTTGATTGATTTTCAGTATTATCCATTTGATTCCTCTGAGCACAAAAGTGTATTCCCAGTTAGATGGGAATGCATGAATGATTTATCAAGGGAAAGGGTATCATAATTTTGTGTTTAATTACCCATAGCTGAATTGATCTTTTCAACCTCTGAATCGTTATCTACCCATACATTGCAATACAAATTAGTGTCACATTTTAACTTTTGAAAAAAAATTCACATTTTTGTCATTGAGTTATAGGACTTTATCCCCACATTTGGGATATGCTTTAGCGTCTAAAGCAGTATATTGAACATAGAATTAATATGCACTTATTGAACAGGCGAAGATAAGTGGGCTTTAGACTACAATACTAAACCAACATGGAGACCGTCATGGCTTTTGAATTACCAGCATTACCATACGAACAAAATGCACTAGAACCGCATATTTCTGCTGAAACGCTTGAGTACCACTATGGCAAGCACCACGCTACTTATGTAACTAAGCTTAACGGCCTAGTTGAAGGTACTGACATGGAAAACAAAAGCCTAGAAGAAATCATCAAATCTTCTGACGGCGGTGTTTTCAATAACGCAGCGCAGGTATGGAACCACACGTTCTACTGGCACTGTCTAAGCCCGAATGGCGGCGGTGAGCCAACAGGCGCGCTAGCAGAAGCTATCAATGCGAAGTGGGGCTCATTTGCAGACTTCCAAGCAGCATTTAACGATAAAGCGGTTAACAACTTCGGTTCAAGCTGGACGTGGTTAGTTAAAACTGCAGACGGCAGCCTAGATATCGTTAACACAAGCAACGCGCAAACGCCTATTTCTGGCGACGACCTTACGCCAGTGCTTACTGTTGACCTTTGGGAACACGCTTACTACATCGACTACCGCAATGCGCGTCCTAAGTACCTAGAAAATTTCTGGGCGCTGGTTAACTGGGAATTCGCAAGCAGCAACTTTGCATAAGCCAAAGACTGAAGCGTTAAGCGCCTTGCGCTCTTAACAGCGTAAAGTATCAGTTATAAAAAGCCCCGCTTCCAAGCGGGGCTTTTTTTATGCACTATTGTTCATTAAGTGACACTAAATTCTTATTAAAGTTGCATTTTTCATTAGACGAAAAGATTAAAAACTATACACAATAATTACTATCGTTTTCCCAAATACCTACTAAGCTGAAATTACGGGGTTCCGTATTTAAGGGGTATTCATGGGTATTTTTGAACACTATCAAAGTCGCTATGAAGAGCGAAAACAGGAAGAGTTCACCATTGGGGAGTTCCTTGAAATTTGTAAAGAGGATCAAACCGCTTATGCAAATGCAGCAGAACGTTTGCTACAAGCTATTGGTGAGCCTGAATTAATCGACACTGCCAACGACCCGGCACTTAGCCGCATTTTCTCAAACCGCGTTATTTCTCGTTATCCAGCTTTTTCAGAATTCTATGGCATGGAAGAAGCCATAGAACAAATCGTTTCTTACCTTAAACACGCCGCACAAGGTCTTGAAGAGAAGAAACAAATTCTCTATTTGCTCGGCCCAGTGGGTGGCGGTAAATCGTCTCTGGCAGAGAGACTTAAAGAACTGATGCAGCACGTACCTATTTACATGCTGAAAGGCTCGCCTGTTAACGACCATCCATTCTGTCTGTTTGATGTCAAAGAAGATGGCGACATTTTACAAAAAGAGTACGGCATTCCTAAGCGCTACTTAAAAACCATCATGTCTCCGTGGGCACGCAAACGCCTGCATGAATTCAATGGCGATATTACCCAGTTTAAGGTGGTTCGCGTTTATCCGTCAGTGCTCGACCAGGTGGGTATCGCTAAAACCGAACCCGGTGACGAAAACAACCAAGATATTTCATCTTTGGTGGGTAAAGTTGATATTCGCCGCTTAGAACAATATGCACAAAACGACCCTGATGCTTACAGTTACTCGGGTTCACTATGTAAAGCCAATCAGGGCTTAATGGAATTTGTGGAGATGTTCAAAGCACCGATTAAAGTGCTGCATCCACTATTAACCGCAACACAAGAGGGTAACTACAACCCAACAGAGGGCTTCTCTGCCCTTCCCTTCGATGGGCTTATACTTGCGCATTCAAACGAATCTGAGTGGCAATCGTTTAGAAACAATAAGAATAACGAAGCCTTCCTAGACCGTGTCTATATAGTAAAAGTACCGTACTGTTTGCGAGTACGTGAAGAAATTAAGATCTACAAAAAGTTACTAGACAGCAGCGAGCTTAACGGCGCGCCCTGTGCGCCAGACACGCTAGAGTGTTTAGCGCAGTTTACTGTGTTATCGCGCTTGAAAGAGCCAGAGAACTCCAGTCTATTTTCTAAAATGCGCGTGTATGATGGCGAGAGCCTGAAAGACACCGACCCGAAAGCCAAGTCTTATCAAGAGTACCGCGACTACGCCGGTGTCGATGAAGGCATGGAGGGGTTATCCACCCGCTTTGCATTTAAGATTCTCTCCAGGGTTTTTAACTTCGATCATCAAGAAGTGGCGGCAAACCCAGTCCATTTGTTTTATGTACTGGAGCGTCAAATTGAACGGGAGCAGTTCCCTCAAGAAACCGCTGATAAGTATTTGGAGTTTTTGAAAGGCTACCTCATTCCTCGCTACGTGGAATTCATTGGTAAAGAGATTCAAACGGCTTACTTAGAATCGTATTCTGAATATGGGCAAAACCTGTTTGACCGCTATGTAACCTATGCTGATTTCTGGATCCAAGACCAAGAGTATCGTGACCCAGAAACCGGACAGCTGTTCGACAGAGCGTCACTGAATGCTGAGTTAGAAAAAACAGAGAAGCCTGCAGGAATAAGTAATCCGAAAGACTTCCGTAACGAAATCGTTAACTTTGTTTTGAGAGCCCGTGCAAATAACGGCGGCAAAAACCCAGCATGGACCAGTTACGAGAAACTTCGCACCGTGATTGAGAAGAAAATGTTCTCTAACACGGAAGACTTACTGCCGGTTATTTCTTTCAACACCAAAGGCTCTGCAGAGGAGCAGAAAAAACACGACGACTTTGTAAATCGTATGACCGAGAAGGGATATACGCAAAAACAAGTTCGGTTGCTGTGTGAATGGTACCTGCGCGTACGTAAAGCGTCTTAGCGCTAAACGCATGTGGTGCTGAAGCGCGTGTAATGCGTGCTTCAGCACGGGTATTTGTAGTTCACAACAAGACAAGCAGGTGTGTATGGCGCATTTTATTGACCGAAGGTTAAACAGCAAAGGTAAGAGTACGGTAAACCGCCAGCGCTTTATTAAGCGTTACAAACAGCAGATAAAGCGCGCTGTTTCTGATGCAGTGGGTAAACGTTCTGTTACCGATTTAGATTCTGGCGAGCAAATTAGCATTCCAGCCAGAGATATCTCTGAACCTATTTTTCATACCGGCCGCGGCGGCAGTAGAGATATTGTCCACCCCGGCAACGACCAATTCACAGCGGGTGATAAAATTGATAGGCCGCCAGGCGGCGGTGGCAAGGGCGCAGGCGAAGGCGACGCTAGCAATGAAGGCGAAGGCCAAGATGAGTTCGTATTTTCTATATCCAAAGACGAATATTTAGACCTACTTTTTGAAGATTTAGCGCTTCCCAACTTAAAGAAAAATCAATTTGATAAAGTCACCCAATACGAAACTTATCGCGCAGGTTATCAGACCGATGGCGTGCCAAGTAATTTAGATATTGTTCGCTCACTCAAAGGCTCTGTGGCAAGGCGTATTGCCTTAAGCGGAAGTGATAGAAAGAAACTAAGAGAGCTTGAAGAAAAACTTGCCCTGCTTGTAGAAGACAAGCACGACAATACGTTAGCCATAAATGCATTAAAAGAAGAAATTGAAGCACTTAAAGCCAAAATAGCCCGAGTGCCTTTTATTGATACTTTCGATTTGCGCTTTAAGAACTATGACAAACGCCCGCTTCCCTCAAGCAAAGCCGTAATGTTTTGTTTAATGGATGTATCTGGCTCTATGGACCAAGCCACCAAAGATATGGCTAAACGGTTTTATATCTTGCTGTATCTCTTTTTGACGCGAACCTACGAAAACGTAGACGTGGTGTACATTCGTCATCACACGCAAGCGAAAGAAGTAGACGAGCACGAGTTTTTCTACTCTCAAGAAACCGGCGGCACTATTGTTTCAAGTGCATTGAAGCTAATGGATGAAGTCGTTCGCGAGCGCTACAGCGATGGAAATTGGAATATCTATGCAGCACAAGCGTCAGATGGCGATAATTGGGCTGATGACTCGCCGCAGTGTCGTGACTTGCTTACCGCTAAACTGCTACCCGCAACCCGTTACTATGCCTATATTGAAATAACCGAGAGGCAGCACCAAAGTTTGTGGCGAGAATACGAGAAAGTGGCCGCCACTCACGACAACTTTGTATGTAAGCACATACAAACACAGGCCGACATCTATCCTGTGTTCAGAGAGCTATTCAAACGCTCTGAACAAGATGCGCAGCAAGGAGCCTAATATGACAACCGACGCTATGGCAAAAGAAAACAGCAAGCCTGAAACATCAAAACGCCACTTATTAAGCGATGGGCCCGACTGGACGTTTCCACTTATCGAAGAGTATGAGCAACATATCGATCGCATCGCCAAAAAATTTAAGTTAGACACCTATCCCAATCAAATTGAGGTGATCACCGCAGAGCAGATGATGGATGCTTACGCCAGCATCGGCATGCCGCTTAACTACACGCACTGGAGCTTTGGCAAAAAGTTTATTCAAACTGAGCAACAATACCGTCGTGGACAAATGGGGCTGGCTTACGAAATCGTCATTAACTCTGACCCCTGCATTGCGTATTTAATGGAAGAGAACACCATTACCATGCAAGCGCTCGTTATGGCTCATGCGTGCTACGGTCACAACTCATTCTTCAAAGGCAACTACTTATTTAAAACCTGGACCGATGCCAGCTCTATCATCGACTACCTGGTCTTTGCTAAAAACTACATTGCTAAATGCGAACAAAAATATGGATTTGATGAAGTCGAAAATATGCTCGACTCGTGCCACGCGCTAATGAATTACGGCGTTGACCGATACAAACGCCCGCAGAAAATTTCGTTACAAGAAGAGAAAAACAGACAGGAAGAGCGCGAAGCCTATCTGCAATCGCAAGTGAATGAGCTTTGGCGCACCTTGCCCGATAGCCCGCATAGCAAACACAAAGAAAAAATTCGCTTTCCACAAGAGCCGCAAGAAAACCTGCTTTACTTTATTGAAAAAAACGCACCTTTGCTTGAACCTTGGCAACGTGAGATTGTGCGTATTGTTAGGAAAGTCTCACAGTATTTTTATCCGCAAAAGCAAACCCAAGTGATGAATGAGGGATGGGCCTGTTTTTGGCACTACCATATTCTAAATGAGATGTATGACGAGGGTTTGGTCAGCGACCGCTTCATGATGGAGTTTTTGCACAGTCATTCAAGCGTTGTCATGCAGCCAGAGTACAATAGCCCTTATTACTCTGGCATCAATCCGTATGCGTTAGGCTTTTCCATGTTTATGGATATTAAACGGGTGTGTCAGTCCCCCACTGAAGAAGATTATAAATATTTACCGAGCATTGCGGGTAAAGACTGGCTGGAAACCGTGCATTTCGCCATGGAAAACTTTAAAGACGAAAGTTTTATCAGTCAGTTTTTATCGCCTAAAGTTATTCGCGACTTTAAGTTATTCGCCCTTGAAGATGACACCACCAAGCCCTTTATTGCGGTGAGCGCTATTCATGACGAAATGGGTTATCAAATTATTAAAGAGAAGCTGTCTGCTCAATACAATTTGAGTAATTTAGAACCCAACATTCAGGTACATAACGTTGATGTGAGAGGCGACCGTTCGCTTACTCTTCGCTATATTCCTCAGCGAGGAATTCCGCTAGGTGATTCAAAAGATGAAGTTATGCGCCACCTGCACAGGCTGTGGAAATTTGATGTACGTTTAGAGCAAGACAATGGTGATGATGGTATTGACGTGATATCAGAGTGTAAACGTGCACCGCAGGCGTAAGCCTGCGGTCAGCCCTCAGAACAAGATTTTAAGCTGCCTTTGCACTTTCCATTTCTTTTCTGGAACACAGTAACAATGACAGTGCGCCTATTGCTGCAAAAACGGCTGCGGTAACGAACGTCTCATAGGCGTTAGTGCCTTGCTGCCACTGCTGCCCTGCCATGTAGTTTCCAAATGCGCCACCTAATCCAAACGCTATACTGATGTATACCGCTTGCCCTCGGCTTTGATACGCCTTCGGCAGGAACTGGTGGATAAAATGCACCGATACTGCATGCGTTAAACCAAAGCTTAACGCATGAATAAGCTGACTCAACACAATCACCATAAAGGTATCAGCGAATGCCGCCATGACATACCAGCGAAGCCCTGTCAGTGCGATGCTCACAAACAATAAATTCCACACGCCAAACTGGCTAATCAGACGGCGGGCAATAAGAAATATCCCCACCTCGGCGAGTACCCCAAGCGCGATAAAGATGCCAGTTTGTTGGCCGCTGTAATCAAGGTCGCGCATGTAAAGTGCGAAAAATCCGTAATACGCACCAAAGCTAATTTGCAAGCACGCTGAAGCGAATATAAAGATGGCGAAAGGTTTTTGTTTGGCGTATTTCCAAATACTTCCCGCCGTAGACGTTTCAGGTGCAGCTTCTTTGGGCGCACGTATGAACAAGGTACTGATGAACAGTAACGCGAGTACGCCAATACTGGCGTGCACTGGCGTGTCGGTAGAAAAAATATCTAGGGCTTTACCCACACCTACCGTCAAACAAATAAAGCCAACGCTCCCCCATAGCCTTACCTGCCCATACGTGGCATTGGTTTTCGCCACCGTATTCATCGTGATAACTTCAAGTTGAGGCAACACCGCTGTCCAGAACATCATCATTAACCCAAAAGCCAGCGTAAGCCCCCAAAAACTGGTGAAGTAAAACACCGAACTGAAAGTCAGTACGGTGAGCAAGCAGCCTAAGCGCATTACGCCAATGGCATTACCCGTTTTATCGGCCACGCCAGCCCACAGGCCAGGCCCTAAAATACGCGCTAGCGTTATAACCGCAAAGAGTTCACCGATTTCGGCAGAGGAAAATCCCCGCCCATCAAGGAAGATACCTAAATAAGGCACAAGCACGCCAAGCTGACCGAAGTAAAGCCAGTAGGTGATAGCAAGAATAAAGAGGCCGGTTTTGCTGCTTGCTGGGCTCGCCGCAGTATTGTTGGCATCGTTTAGGCCATTTGGTGACAATTCACATCTCCATATGCAAAAACGCCACTAGCGCAGAACCGGCAGTGGCGAATGATAAAATTAATTAGCGCAACATGCGCTCATGCTGCGTGTATCTTTAATCCGCGTTAACGTCGCAGTCTTGGCATTGCGGTCTTGCGATTTAAAAAACTGCTATGCCTGACCCGCAATTGGTTTCGTGGTCGACTGCACACCGGCATTTTGCGCGCGGTGGCGCAGCAGATGATCCATCAATACCAGTGCCAGCATGGCTTCGGCAATAGGTACAGCACGGATACCCACACACGGGTCGTGACGACCTTTGGTGACGATATCGATTTCCTCATTGTCTTTATTGATAGTTTTACCGGGAACCGAAATACTTGAGGTCGGCTTAAGCGCCATGTGTACTTCAATATCCTGACCGGTAGAGATGCCGCCTAGCACGCCACCTGCATGATTAGATGTGAATCCTTCAGGAGTAAGCGTATCGCGGTGTTCACTGCCTTTTTGATTAATAACATCAAAACCATCACCAATTTCCACGCCTTTCACTGCGTTAATTCCCATCATGGCGTGGGCGATTTCAGCATCTAGCCTATCGAAAACAGGCTCGCCTAGGCCTACAGGCACATTCTTCGCAACAACCGATACTTTCGCGCCAATGCTGTCGCCTGACTTTTTAAGGTCTCGCATGTACTCGTCCAGCGCGTCTAGCTTAGACTCATCAGGACAGAAAAACGGGTTAGTGTTGGTTACGCTGTGATCAACCTTATCTACTGTTACCGGCCCAAGCTGAGACAAATAGCCTAATACCTCAATACCGTGCACTTCTTTAAGGTACTTCTTCGCAATACCACCTGCGGCTACGCGAATAGCCGTTTCACGTGCAGACGAACGACCACCACCGCGATAGTCACGGCTTCCGTACTTTTGATCGTAGGTATAGTCAGCGTGGCCTGGACGAAAGCGGTCCTTGATATTGCCGTAATCTTGGCTTCGCTGATCTTTATTTTTAATTAATAAACCAATACTGGTGCCAGTAGTTTTACCTTCAAATACGCCAGATAAAATTTGTACTTCATCGTCTTCTCTTCGCGCCGTAGTATAACGAGAGGTGCCGGGCTTACGTCTGTCTAAATCAACCTGAAGATCTTCTTCAGTGATCTCAAGTCCTGGAGGGCAACCGTCTACTACACCGCCAATTGCAATGCCGTGGCTTTCACCAAACGTGGTTACAGTGAAAAGTTTTCCGAAGCTGTTACCTGACATAATTAACTATTAATCCTTACTACTAAAATACTGTACTAGTGTGTCTTTGCGCACGGCGAAAATACCTGAACCACCGTTATCGAATTCAAGCCAAATCACTTCTAACCCGGGGAACCTTTCGCTCATGTGCACTTCGCTATTTCCAACTTCAACGAATAACCAGCCACCGTCATTAAGGTAAGTTGGCGCCTCTTTAAGCATGATATCAACCAGTTCCAGACCGTCTTCACCTGCGGCAAGGGCAAGCTCAGGCTCGTGGTGATACTCTTCAGGCAAGTCAGCCATGTCCTCTGCGTCAACATAAGGCGGATTAGACACGATAAGGTCGTATTTCTGCCCTTCTAAACTTGAAAACAGGTCAGACTGAATGGGATAAACACGGTGACTAAGACCATGCTCCTGAATATTAATATCGGCCACTTCCAATGCATCTGTGCTGATATCTACGGCATCTACCTGCGCCTCTGGGTATGCATGAGCAAGCGCAATAGCAATACACGCACCGCCCGTGCACATATCAAGAATACTGTTAGGCGTCGATTCTACAAATGGCGCAAACTCTTTTTGAATAAGTTCAGCAAATGGAGACCGAGGAATGAGCACTCGCTCGTCTACGTAGAACGGCATACCGCAGAACCAAGCTTCGTTTGTGATATAAGGCAATGGCATGCGAGTTTGCACGCGCTTTAAAACAAGCTCTGCAATCTTCTCTCGCTCGCTTTTCGTTAAGCGAGACGTCATTACGCTGTCCCCAACTTGCTCTAATATAGGATGAGGCAAATGTAAGGCTTGCATAACTAGGCTTGTCGCTTCATCCCATGCATTGTCAGTACCATGACCAAAATACAAAGCCGCATCGTTAAAACGGCTGGTTGCCCATCGTGTCATATCTAACAGGGTATGCAGATCTTCAATGGCTTCTTCAAGGTAAAACTTATCGGTCATGGCGTTTGGGTACATCAAAAATTTCAAAGCTGGTATCATACCCAAACTTCATACCGATTCACATAATTAACTACGTACCGAATCTTTCTATTCGTTATAATTTAGGCGTTTTGAATCGTTAAACTCGAGTGTATTTACCCAAGCTGTTGTTGATGAAAACCTTTAAAAAAGAACTCAAAGCATTAAAGAAGCAACTTTCTGAACCTCATCGCCATAACAGTCAGGCGAGACAGGAAGGCGCCCGTAATGGAAATATGTCTACGAATACCGAGGAAGAGACCTTTTCATTTGCCGATGCAATGCAGGGAGTGACGCCTTTATCACAAGATAAAGTTGAGCCTGATAAGCAAGTTGAGTTATTTAAGAAGTCGCAGCAGGTAAAAGGTAAACATCTAAAACACAGTAAGCAATTAGCGGCAAGCTTCGACTTTTCTGATATGTACCAGGCAGCGTTGCCGCAAGAAGGGCCCATGCGCTTTTGCCAAGAAGGTGAGTCTACGCATATTTTGAAGCAGCTGCGCCGTGGCGACTACTCGCCAGAAATGACTTTAGATTTACATGGCCTTACCCGAGAGATGGCAAAAGCCGAGCTTGCCGCACTTATTCACACGGCAAGAAAAGAACTGATAGATTGCGTGTGTGTAATGCATGGTTTTGGTCAGGGCGTGCTAAAAGCCGCCCTGCCCCATTACTTAGTTCAGCACCCACACGTACGTGCATTTCATCAAGCGCCCCTCGAATACGGTGGACAAGCAGCACTACTGGTACTCATCGACATACCGCTTCAAAACAACAAGCGTTAATTTGCGCCTGGACAGCCATACATGGTGACTTATTTGTCTTCATCTGCACTGTTGTGCATAAACAAATAAGTGTAATACATCATCATCGCTACAATAATGCCTATACCGAGTAGTGAGCCCCATACTACGGGGTCTTTCATCATAGTCCACAACATAAGTAATCTCCTCTTCAACTAAGTAAATAGTAGAAGAGGCGTTAGATAGAGGATGTGATCCAGATCAAATTTGATTTCTAGTCGTTAGCTGTCGGCCTAATTATTTGATCCAGGTCAACATACAGTTAATACCAATCCCCATATTTGTCGCGCCATCACAATTGGGGCTTTGCCATACTTAGTTGTAACGATTGAATATGTTCAGGTTACCCTCATAACCAAGCAACGCCTCCGCATTACGGCACAGCTGCTCCATCGACTCACTAACTTGTATATCAAAATTGGGGGGTGTTGCTCGAAGACTGTGTTGAAAGATTTTGGCGTTTACATGGTTCGCAAGCAAAAGAAAACCCAAACATCCATACGTTCTCAGAAAGGGAAGCCGTGAGCAAAGTTGAGATGCGGCAGTATGTGTAATCGTTAAACTTTTGTCGGGAATAGATAGAATTACCCACTTATCAAGTTTCTGACCCTCTCTTGCGATATTCCTAAACCATCCGTCGACAACGCTATCGTCGTATACATTGCTTGGTATATCAAATAGAACATTGTTGACGTTGAAAAAACGGTATTGATGCTGACTACCTACCATGGCTACCTCCTGTTATGCCTTCATTCAATTGGTAGAGTGGAGCACTGAGCAAAGATCAGTTTTGACAGGGCGAGTTCGCCTAGTTAGGACTGTTATGGCTATCGTCTGGCATTATTGAACTGATTAACATTGTGGGCCTGCAGACAAGCAAGTACTTTTTCACTCAACCACAGTGTTGCCTGAGCAGTGTCGTCAAAGTATTCGAATGCTAGTGTTGAAGATTCATAAACACGAGACCAAAACTTCTTTTGCATTGCCACACCTTCTGGTTCATGAAGCACCACTGCCGTGGCAATTAGCCCCAATGCTACGGCTTTGCTAACAATTTCTTGACCAGCGTTAGTAGCCTCCATGGGCGCAAGTGCCAGACCATGCACATTTACTAAGCTTCCCCAACACGGTGTATCAATATTCTTTCTTTGTGCGCCAACCACACGCTCATACTTTTGCATGAACTCAAGATTAAACGGACCTACTAAGTCTATATGTAGAATATTTTGCTCTGCTTGAAAATGAGCGTGAACCTCTCCATGCGCACTAAACTTGTCTATATCCATACGTTCCTCCACTTGAAAAGTATAGAACAAGATCAGGGCCAGATAAATTTGTTGCATATTGAGGGATAGAATTAATTTACAAAAAGGTATTGCAAATCATTCTCATTTACACTATCTTGTAAATGCCTGTTCGACGTTGGGTAAAAAACGGTCTTGGCTTAGCGTCGCTGAGGGATAGACGCCCGTCTATCCCTCAATTTTTTTCTTCAATATATTTTTCTACTTATTTTAATCAACGTTCATAGACGCATAAAAAAAGCGACTATCACGTCGCTTTTTCTCGCTTCTTTAATTTAGCTAAACAGCTTCATAAACCAACCTTTTTGGAGATCTTCCTCACAGGTTTTAAGTTGCGTAGCATAGCGCAGCGAGCGCGCTTTAACTTTTGACGCCACTTTCTTCAGCCACGGCTTTCTATCATAGCTTCTGCGTTTGTACCCGCCCCATCCTTCGTGATAGTTAAGGTATTGCGCGTAGGCGTCCCATTTAGAAATACCGTTCACTTTTTGCGACTTGTAAATAAACCATCCCATAAAGTCGATAGCGTCCTCGAAATCATCACGATCTGCACCACCGTTATCTGTTTCTCTCATATAGTCAGACCAGGTAGGTGTTTTCGCTTGTGAATAGCCATAAGCCGAACTAACACGCCCCCAAGGAATAAGCCCGAAGAAAACGTAATCACGCGTTGGAAGCGCATCGTGGCGGAAGGAACTTTCTTGATACATCATGGCCATTGGAACATGTATAGGAACACCCCATTTATCGCGGGCATCAGCAGCTGCATCATACCAATCGTCCTTTTCGTAGAATATTTCGCACAAATTACTGATGTCTTTAGGAGGCGTAGTTGCACATCCAGCGATAAACAGCGGAAAAAGAACGATGAGAGTTGATAAAAAAACAACCAATTTTTTGAACTTTTGGTTCATAGCTTGTCTTAACTAATGTTCTAGTAAAATGTGTGTTTCCCTGGAACCCTTCGATGCCTGACCTATGTCAGGCATTTTTTTTTGCTGGGGCCTCAGCGAAATAATCACGAATAAATGTATCAAAGTCTTTAACATCAGCAGCTTCTATTTCTTTTTGAGCAGCAAACGACACGTCAGCTTGGGCAGCAAAACCAGCAGCATCCGTATCCGTGTATTCAAAAGACTTCATCTCAGCTTGATAAGCTTGTGCCAGTTCTAAGCCCAACACGCCATTATCTTTGTCGCTTTCTAGCAAAGTAGCAAGTAGTTTACCTGACGGTGTTAGCGCCGGATCCGCCACTTTTTCAGCCTCGACGTTCACCGCTTGTGTATAACGCGACGTATCATTGGCTAAATCGAGTAATTCGGCCGCTTGCTCGAAGGACTTAAACAGAGAGGCACACCATTTAGGTAGTGAAATATTTTCTCCGCCATTTTGCAGGAGCAAATCAGGGTTTCGCCCTTCTAACACCACTTTATTCATATTCTCTTTAGCTTCTTTAAGCTGCGCTTCGTCAAGTTCTGCACTTGGCATTAGTAAGCACGCAACTAAGAAAACATCTAAGAAATCGAATTGCGTCTGTGAAATACCAATTGCCGAAAATGGATTTACATCTAGAGCGCGCACTTCAATGTAGCTGATACCGCGTCTAACCAAAGCGTCTGTTGGCTTTTCCATTGACTGAGTGGGCTGCTTAGGGCGTATAGGCGAGTACAGTTCATTTTCAATTTGAATGATGTTGCGACTTAACTGTTGATAATTGCTCTCTTCGCCTGCAGCAAACTGGCTGAACCGGGATGACGGCGTATTCATCGCATCGCGCAGCAAGGTGACATAGTTGTCTAGCTTGTTGTAACAAATCTTAAGCGACGATTGCTCTGCACTTGTGTAGCCTAAATCACTCATGCGAAGTGATGTCGCGTATGGCATGTATACCGTGCCCTTACCTACCTTTTTAAAAGGTAACGCATGCTGCTTTCCTTTTAAAAACGATCCACATAATGCAGGGGATGCACCGTACAAATAAGGAATAAGCCAACACAACCTGCGGTAGTTGCGGATAAGCCCAAAATAATCGGCTGAAGTCTGCTCTTGAGAATGTTCTTTTCCGTTCAGTTCAGCCCATAGCTTCCAAAACGTTTCGGGAAGAGAAAAGTTGAAATGCACGCCGGCAATTGCCTGCATCATACTGCCGTAGCGGTTTTTAAGACCAATGCGATATACACGCTTCATCTTGCCCACATTTGACTCACCAAAATAGGCGATGGGAATGTGCGCTTCATCATCTATAAAGCATGGCATACTTAGCGGCCATATTTGCTCTTCACCAATATTATCAATAACGAATTTATGGATATCTTTTAACTGAGAAATCGTTTTGGCAGCACTGTTTTCTGGCGGCGTAATGAATTCAAGCAACGATTCAGAAAAGTCTGTGGTGATTGAATCATGGGTTAGCGCAGATCCCAGCGGTTTAGGATGGGGTGTTTGTGCCAACGTACCGTTCGGGTTTATACGAAGGGCTTCGCGCTCAACGCCGCGCTTAATATCTTTTAGCGCAGCGAGAAATTCGGGTGACTTAAGCGCAGCAATGCGCGCTTCAAAACGGGATGAGTCTACAGTCAAAATGGTGGTCCGTTATGTCAATATAGCCCCCTGTTATGGGGGGCAATAATGTAAATTCAACAAAAATCAATCTATCAGTTTAACGTTTCTCGGGTATTACTCTCTACTGATAACTCGATAATTGGCATCGATAGCGCGTTTAACTGAGGCAAAATTTTAGCTTTATCGCCTACTACAATAATTTGCATCTTATCAAGATTCAAATATTGCTTTGCCAAGGTATCCATCGTTTTCTTATCAATATTGTTGATAATAGCAAGCTGCTCTTCACGATAGCCTTTATCAAGACCATAGCTAAGCAATTGCCTTAAAAAGCGCGCTTTACTGGTAGGTGTTTCAAATTCAAGTGCGTCGCTTAACGTAAAGGCATTGCGCATGAACGCAATTTCTTCCTCGGTTACACCTTCAGTGCGGTAGCGATTAATCTCTTTTAAAATTTCAGCGATACCTTCACCTGTGTTAGCAGCAGTGAGATCGGTACTTGCTTCAAACCAGCCAAGGGTTTTGCCACCAACGAAACCACTATTTGCTCCATAGGTGTAGCCTTTATCTTCTCGAAGGTTCAGATTTATGCGGCTATTAAATGCTCCCCCTAATGGGAAGTTCATCAGGCGAGACTTAAAGTGATCGCCTGTCGCATCAAAAGGTAAACTTCTATCAACAATAAATACTACCGACTGAACCGCTTCTGGGCTATCCACTAGGAAAATTTGGTTTTCTTCGTACTTGGGAAAGTCGCTGTAATCAGCAAATTCATAGGTATTCCCCTTCCACTGACCAATAAAGTCTAGTGTATTCACCATGTCTTTTTTCGGTAAGTTACCAACAACGACGATACTCGCTTTATCTGGCGAATAGTAATTGGCATAAAACGTTTTAACATCTTCCAACGTGATATTCTGCACAGTTTGCAGCGTGCCTTCATCCGGCAGGCTGACACGGTTCTCTTCACCAAACAAAACGAGGTCACGCGCGCGGCGGGCTAAGCTAGACGGCGTTTTCGCTTGTTGCTGCAAGCCTTGTACAACACGCTCTTTCATGCGGTCAAAATCTTCTTGAGTGAACGCAGGGTTGAACAGCTTTTCTTTTAATAGCGCTAGGGTTTCATCTAAATGCTTGGTTAAGGTAGAGACGTAAACTTGTGAGTATCTACCTGCAGTACTAAATCGGATAGCGCTACCCAGTTTTGCAAGTTCGCTAGCTAATTCTTCATTGCTGTAATGCTTTGTAGTTTCATTCATAAGTAACGCGGTTAAGTAGGCCGTACCCGCTTTACCTTCAGGGTCTAGCAACATGCCGCCATCCATACCTAATGTAAGCGTTACCGTTGGCGTTTCGGTGCTGGTTACACCAAGTATTTCAATGCCGTTAGCAAGTTCAGATTCCCAATAATCAGGAACTTCCACAACCGGTGCCTCACCGGCTTTCGGCATTACGCTTCTATCAAAGCTAGGGGCGGTATTGGTAGATAGGGCACTGGAAAAGGCTTCGTCATCAGACACATCTACCGTATCGATTTCAATATTTCTCACCGGACGTTCAAAGGTCTGCTTAGCCGCAGCGAGCTGAACCTTCCCTTTTGGCACCACGCTTAACACAACGCTGTTGGCGTCTTTAATGTATTTATTGTAAACACGCATAACGTCTTCAGCAGTTACGGCGTTGTAGCGCGCAATATCTTCGGCAATCAAATCTGGCGTTTGGTAAAAGGTTTCGTTAGCGGCGAGGGCTGACACTTTGCCAGACACACTTTGTAAGCCAAATACCGTACGCGCTTCAATTTGTCCTTTTGTACGCGCCAAATCATCTGCCGTGACACCACGTGTCTCAAACTCTTTTAGGGTTTCATTCAGTACGTTCTGAAGAGTAGAAAGTGAGGTAATTTTTGCAGGGTTAGCCAAAGCGAGTAGCTGAAATTCACAGGCAAGTTCGCGGCAAGGGTGAGACACCACGGCTTGCACCGCCATGCCTTCTTTGACTAGGTTTTTGTAAAACAGTGAGGTTTTTCCACCGCCTAAAATATCGGCCAACACGTCCAGTGGCGCTTCGTCTTCATGGCGACCATACACTGTAGGGTAAGTTATTTGCAGAAGCGGAAGATGAACTTTATCTTCTAACGTTACATAACGGGTTTCGTCTAGCGTTACTGGCTGAGGCTCAGGCTCTTCTACTTTCGGTCCTGTTGGGATTTCCCCAAAGTACTTGTTCACCCACGCTTTGGTTTTGGCTACGTCGATATCGCCACCAATAGTTAGGACCGCATTGTTCGGGCCATACCAGCGCTTAAAAAAGGCTTTTAGGTCATTGACGTCAACGCGGTCTAAATCTTCTACATAGCCGATAGTCATCCACGAGTATGGATGCCCTTCAGGATATAGTGCTTCACCATTAAGCTCGAAACGCAATCCATAGGGCTGATTGTCCACTCGTTGCGCACGCTCGTTTTTAACCGTTTCTCTTTGGTTTTCAAACTTAGTTTGATCTACGGCCTCTAAAAGATAGCCCATTCTGTCAGATTCTAGCCAAAGGACTTTCTCCAATTGGTTAGCCGGTACGGTTTCAAAATAGTTAGTGCGATCGGTATTGGTTGTGCCGTTTAAGTTACCGCCCGATTCTGTAATAACCTTAAAATGCTGCTCATCGGCAACGTGTTTTGAGCCTTGAAACATCATGTGCTCAAAAAAGTGAGCAAAACCCGATTTACCTACCTCTTCTCGCGCAGAGCCAACGTGATAGGTAACGTCAACATGAACCAGTGGATCAGAATGGTCTTCGTGGAGAATGACGGTAAGTCCGTTTTCTAATGTGTACTTTTCGTAAGGAATAGACACGGTGTTCGACGAATCAGCTACTGTGCTTAGTTGGTTATTCGTCTTCTCTTCCTGTACGTGCTGACACGCTGTTACTGCAATGACGCCTATGGTCATAACGAAGGTACGTAGGGTCAGTTTTCCTGACATGATGATTCCTTTTAAATTACTACACATTCTTTACTCTGCCTTTTCACTCTGTATTCACTGAGTGGTACTTGGCTTATTGGGTGAAAACAGAGGTTGCTATCTCTATAGCGCAAGCGAATTTTCGAAGACTACCAGACTTTTTAGCGCTTTACTTGCTTCGACTTTGCTATGATTGTATTAATTTGTGTATTTCTGAAATACACTTACACTTCATAGTCTTTTGTAAAATAGGCTTTAGCCAGTTGAATTCGCTAAGTGGTACGAATGAACTGACAAACGGTTTCCATTTGGAATAGAAATAGCCCAATAGAAGTTGCGAAATAAAAAGGATAGTTGCATGGATCAGTCAACAACAGTAGTCGATATTGATTTTGGAATGTCACAGCTAAGTGGTAACAAAAAACTGTTGTTCACCCTACTTGGTAAGTTTACGGACGAATACCGTTCTCTTGATGCTGACTTGCAGGCGCATGTTGCTAAGGGTGATTTTAATGAGGCTTACTCTCTTGTTCACACACTAAAAGGCGTGACAGGAAACCTAGGGCTTTTTGCTTTGCACAATGCGAGCAAGCCTGTAGAAAGCGGCTTTAGAAACGACAAACGCGTTGCTGAACAATACCCTGCTTTTATCGCAGTACTTGATGAAACCATTGCTGCGGTTGATGCGTTGATCAAAGAGCCAGAAGTCACAGCTTCTGCCCCGGCACCGGCGAATGGAGCAGCAGCTGAGCAAGCGCGAAAACAGTTAATGACAGCGCTGAAAGCGAGCGAGTTTATCGCCCAGGACAAACTGGATGAATGGCTAGATGCCCTTGCCCTACCACAAGAAAAGCGCTCGGCTATTATCGATGCGGTAGACGAACTTGACTATGAAGAAGCCATTTCAGAGTTAGAAAATAGCTAGTGCAGCCGATCCCCGTTCTCTTTGAAAATACAGACCTCATTATTGTTAACAAGCCTATTGGCATTGCTATGCACGATGCCACTAATGAGGCAGATGTTAGAGAAAATATTGCCGAAAACGGCGAACCAGAAAAAATAGACGGCATTGTCACCCGATTAAAAAAGCAGTTAGCCGTAACAGAACTGCATCTATGCCACCGCTTAGATACGGGCACGTCGGGCTGCTTGTGTCTTGCTAAAAATGCAGCTGTAGCCGGAGAAATTGGCGAGCTTTTCTCATCACGACGTGTGAGCAAATACTACTTGGCGCTAAGTGATCACAAGCCTAAAAAGAAACAAGGCACGATAATGGGCGACATGAAAAATCGTCGAGGCGGCCAGCGGATTTTGCTAAAAACCACAGAAAACCCGGCTATCACTCAGTTTTTCAGTAGCGCGGCTAAGCCCGGTACCCGAGGGTTTATCGTTAAGCCTCACTCGGGGAAAACCCATCAAATTCGTGTGGCGCTTAAAAGCATTGGCGCACCTATTTTGGGTGATACACTTTATGGGGGTGAGACATCAGACAGGCTGTATCTTCATGCATGGCATTTGCGCCTACCTTTGTCTTCTGGTGAATTATCGGTTACTGCACCTTTCGATACAGGTGAAGTCATAAACGAAGCCGATGTGCAGACTTGGTACAATGGGCTTAATGCGCCTGAGACTTATCCATGGCCTTCCCTGCCCGCACGCTTTTTGCCGGCGTGCTAGGGGAAAACGCGAACGGCCTAATAGGTGCTAACCTAATAGGTGCTAATAGTCATAAGAAAATAGAAGCTACTTTGAATGTTTAATAGGTGCTAATGGGTAAACTACATATAGTTGGCGGCGGTGCCATAGGAAGCCTCATTGCTGCAAGCTCCCAGAAAAATGGCGTGCCGTATGACTGCTACCCCAGAGACATGAAAACCATGCCCTCTTGCGCACAATGGCAAAACGGCCAAACCACTGCGCTAAAACCTGCGAAGCCTTCACCTATCGTGTTACCTAAAAGTGATGTGCTGATAATCCCCTTAAAAGTATATCAACTTAAAGCAGCCCTATTGCAATGGCTTCCCTATCTCACACAACAACCTACCGTTGTGCTGCTTCACAACGGTATGGGCGGACTTGAGATCGCAAGAGATTTACTAGGCGGCGATTATCCGTTGCTTCTTGCTACAACCAGTCATGGCGCGTTAAAAGTAAGCGCGTCGAGCGGCGATTTTCATGTTAAGTATACTGGCGTTGGCGCAACGCAAATTGGCGCGCCTAATGTAGATAAGCCATCACCTCAAACAATGGCCGCCCTCTCACAAATAGCGCCACAGCTAGCCAGCGCAATTGCGACGTTAGATAAGGCTCTTCCGCCAGTGCAATACCAAAATAATATTCTAAGAGCATTGTGGACGAAGCTTTCCGTTAATGCTGTGATTAACCCACTAACGGCGCTTCACAATATCCAAAATAAGCACATTGCTAAGCCTGAATTTGAACAAAGCCGTATTTCAATTTGCAATGAGTTTACTCAGGTAGCGGATGCTTACGGGCTAGATTTTGATGCACTGTCAGTTCATGAAAATGTGCTGTCTGTAGCCAAGGCGACCGGAGAAAACTACTCAAGTATGCATCAGGATGTGGCCCACGGTAGACAAACAGAAATAGACGCCATCAACGGTTACATTGTAGATATGGCAACAAAAAAGGGTATTCCCGTTCCCGAGAATACCCTTTTAGTAGAGCGTGTTAAGGCGCTGAAGCTTTAACAGCGCCGAGCACCTAAATCACGCTATTTGAGGATTAAGATTATTCTTGTTCACCCGCTTCTTGCGCGTCTTTTGGCGCCTGAGGCTTCATGTGTGGGAACAAGATAACATCTTTAATTGTTGAGCTATCAGTAAATAGCATAGCTAGACGGTCAATCCCGATACCTTCACCCGCCGTTGGCGGCAAACCATATTCAAGCGCGCGAATGTAATCGTCGTCAAAGTGCATGGCTTCATCATCGCCTGCATCTTTTTCTTCAACTTGCTTCGCAAAACGTTCCGCCTGATCTTCCGGGTCGTTAAGCTCGCTAAAGCCATTCGCTAATTCACGTCCACCTACAAAGAACTCGAAGCGGTCGGTAATGAATGGGTTGTTGTCGTTACGGCGCGCAAGCGGCGATACTTCCCACGGATATTCTGTAATGAACGTAGGTTGAATAAGCTTCTCTTCTGCTGTTGCTTCGAAGATTTCGCAAAGGTACTTACCCGCACCCCAAATGCCGTCAACTTCAGGCTCTTTAATGTGAAGCTGTTTCGCCATTGCTTTAAGCGCGTCAAGATTCGCCTCTGGGTCGCGGATAGCTTCCTCGTTAGCTTCTGGCCAGTACTTAAGAATAGCTTCGCCCATGCTTAAGCGGTCAAACGGCTTACCAAAATCGTATTCAACTTCAGACGTTACGTTGCCTTCAGCGTCTTTAGTTGTGTTTTTGATAATGCTTGTACCAAGAATATCTTCTGCCAGCGTGCGCAGCATATCTTCTGTCAGGTTCATCAGGTCATTGTAGTCAGCATACGCTTGGTAGAATTCAAGCATAGTAAACTCTGGGTTGTGACGGGTTGATAAGCCTTCGTTACGGAAGTTACGGTTAATTTCGAATACACGCTCAAAACCACCAACCACTAGGCGCTTAAGGTAAAGCTCTGGTGCAATACGCAGGTACATATCGATATCTAACGCATTGTGGTGAGTCACAAACGGCTTCGCCGTCGCGCCACCAGGAATAACCTGTAGCATTGGCGTTTCTACTTCAAGGTAGTCACGTTCGGTAAGATAATTGCGAATACCGTTTACGATCTTGCTACGGATCATGAACGTTTTGCGCGTTTGTTCACTTGTGATCAAATCAACGTAGCGCTGGCGATATTTCGTTTCTTGGTCACTCAAACCGTGGAATTTTTCTGGCAATGGACGAAGTGCTTTGGTTAGCAACTCGTATTGCTCCATGTTCACGTAAAGATCGCCTTTACCTGACTTATGCAGGTCACCCGCCACGCCAATAATGTCACCAATATCCAGTGCACCATATTTTGCTTTAAGGGCTTTTTGCGTGTCTTTATCTGCATATGCCTGAATACGGCCAGTCATATCTTGAAGCAGCATGAAAGGGCCACGCTTTGCCATAATACGGCCAGCGATGCTTACTTTGTTACCCTGCTCTTGTAGCGTTTCTTTGTCGAATTCACCGAACTTAGCTTGAAGCTCATCCGCATAGTTTTCGCGACGGAAGCTGTTTGGGAAACCGTTTGCACGGCACTGCTCGCGAATAGCGCTTAGCTTAGCACGGCGCTCTGCAATCAATTTGTTATCGTCTGTTTGTTGGTCAGTCATAACCTTTCACTTCGTTGTTCGGTTTACAGCCCAGATTTCAGGCTGGCTTCAATAAATTTGTCCAAGTCGCCATCCAGCACGGCTTGAGTGTTACGTGTTTCCACGCCAGTGCGCAAATCTTTAATGCGAGAGTCGTCCAAAACGTAAGAGCGTATTTGGCTTCCCCAGCCGATATCAGACTTGCTGTCTTCCATCGCTTGTTTTTCGGCGTTTTGTTTTTGCAGTTCAAACTCATAAAGTTTGGCTTTTAACTGCTTCATCGCCTGATCTTTGTTTTTGTGCTGCGAGCGGTCGTTCTGACACTGCACCACAATGCCCGTAGGTTCATGGGTAATACGTACCGCTGAATCTGTTCTGTTTACGTGCTGGCCACCCGCGCCCGATGCGCGATAGGTGTCTATACGTAAATCAGACGGGTTGATTTCAATATCGATGTCGTCATCAATTTCAGGATATACAAACGCAGATGAAAACGACGTATGACGGCGGTTGCCCGAGTCAAACGGCGATTTACGTACTAAGCGGTGTACGCCTGTTTCTGTGCGTAGCCAGCCAAACGCATATTCGCCCTGAACGCGCAGCGTAGCACTTTTAATGCCCGCGACTTCACCTTCCGACACTTCAATAAGTTCCGTTTTGAAACCGTGCGCTTCGCCCCAACGCAAATACATGCGCAGCAGCATATTGGCCCAATCTTGTGCTTCTGTACCACCAGAGCCCGACTGAATATCAATATAGCAGTCGTTTTCGTCGTTAGGGCCAGAAAACATGCGGCGAAACTCAAGCACTTCTAGCTGCTCAATTAAGCCTTCAAGCTCACTTTGGGCCTCAACGAAGGTATCTTCATCTTCGGCTTCAACGGCCAATTCAACGAGACCTTCAACGTCTTCAGTTCCCTGATCGAGCTTGTGGATCGTCTCTACGATTTGCTCCAAGGCCACTTTTTCTTTGCCAAGGGCCTGCGCTCTGTCTGGCTCGTTCCAAACGTCAGGACTTTCTAACTCTCGGCTAACTTCTTCTAAACGCTCTGACTTTGCATCAAAGTCAAAGATACCCCCTAAGCGCTTCAGTGCGCTCGCGGATATCTTTTATCGCATTCATAACGGGGTTTATTTCAAACATAGTCCGCTTATTTCGTTAAAAATTTAAGACCGCGGATAGTACCGAATTTGAAGGAATTTTGATAGGGGTTGGCGCAAATATTGCGAAGCTCAATTTGCTTGGCACAACGTGTGCTTTTCAACCATTAAAGACGAAATAAACATTTTTGCAGTTCAACTGCTTACCCCAAGCATTGGTTATGGTGTCAAAGGCCATAAGAATAAACTTATACAAGGTTGCATGCGTGCGGTGCTAATAATCAATGCACTGTTCTAACGCAATCACGCTTTCCATGAGTGTGCATTAGGGCACTGTAGAAGCCTTGTAAACGTCAAATGGAAAAACTAAAGGGAAAAGTATGTCATTTAATAATTTGTCTTATGCTGTTATCGGTGTATTGCTGGGCTTGCTAGTACTCGCATTGGGACAACTATTTGACTGTCAAAATCTAGCCGGCGCAACCATGGCCCTACAATGCCCCGACGGAGCCCCCATTTCAAAACTATGGCTGGCAACCTCAATGCTTATTGCGGGAAGTGGTATAGGTGCTTGGCTATATAGAAACCGTCACTTCTAAGCGCGCTTAGAAACGCATTTAACAGTTAATGTTAACCAACATCATGCCAGCGATAACACATTAAAGGGGCGGTGCCCCTTTAATGCTCAACGCGGCCTTATTACATCAAATCAACTATAAAGCTATTTGATAAACGGGTAATCCGTATAGCCTTTCTCAGCACCGCCAAATAACGTATCGGGGTTGTGCTCATTCAGCGGTACATTATTCGCTAGTCTGTAGGGTAAATCTGGGTTCGCCACAAAAGGTCGACCAAAACCAATCATATCTGCCCACCCTTCTGTCAGCGCTTTTTCCGCACGCGCTGTATCGTACTTTCCGGCATAAATGAGCAGACCGCTATAGGCTTCACGAATAGCCATCTTGAATGATATTGGCATTTGCGGCGCATCATCCCAGTCGGCTTCGGCAATATGCATATAGCCAATCTTGAAACTATTAAGCATGGAAGCAATCGCAAGATATGTCTCTTCGGGATTGTCGTCGACTGTCCCGTTTAATGTTGTTAGGGGCGCCAAACGTACACCTACTTTATCAGCGCCAATTTCCTCAGACACAGCCTGCACCACTTCTTTCAAGAATCGAATACGGTTCTGTACACTTCCGCCGTATTCATCAGTTCTTGTATTACTTTGAGAATCGATAAACTGGTTAAGCAAGTAACCATTAGCCGAATGCAACTCAATGCCATCAAATCCGGCATCTACGGCATTGCGCGCCGCAACGCGATACTCTTCCACCACGGCTTTTATATCTTCAATGCTCATTTCTCGGGGCATGACCGACTCAACAAAGCCAGGGTTGCCGCCTTCATCAACAAATACTTTTACGCCTTTTGCTTGAATCGCCGATGCGCTAATTGGCTGCTGCCCCTCTGTATTTGAAGGATGGGATACGCGGCCCACGTGCCAAAGTTGCGCAAACATCACACCACCCGCTTCATGAACTTTATCTGTTACCAACTTCCAGCCATCGATTTGCGCCTTGGTATAAATACCCGGCGTCCACGCATAACCCTTACCGAGTGCCGAAATTTGTGTGCCTTCACTCACAATAAGCCCTGCACTTGCGCGCTGAGCGTAATATTCAGCCATAAGGGTGTTGGGCACATCTCCCGGCTGTGTTGAGCGGGAGCGGGTCATTGGCGGCATAACAACCCGATTGTTCAGCGTTTTTCCAGCCAGCGATAGGGTTTCAAATAATTTCATAATACGATCCTTTGAACTTTATTCTTGCAATTTACACGTTTAGATAACGGTAAATATAAGGCCCTATAGCTGGCTTAGAACCCGTACTTTTAACAAAGCACTTTTGCATTTTTCACAAAAGTACCGGTGTATTTCGACGACGTTATCCCAAATTTCATGCATCTCCTCTTGACGCAGAAAAAATTAAGCTTACACTTGTGCGCTGAGTTAGCGTACAAGTGTAAGCTAAAATATTTTCATCCTTTTTGTATTTAAGATATTCCGACGAAATACAGGTGTGATTTCTACATTGAGACTATTACTAGATAAATTCACTGATCGCATTTTTCACCATGCCTCTTGGAAGGGCTACTGGGAAGTGCTGATGCAGCAAGTTAGACCCGCGTGGCGCGATGGGTATTTCAGAGCTAGGGTCGTGACCGTAAAAAAACTGAGCACGGATATGCTCGAGGTGTTACTTATACCAGAGAGGTCTTGGCCAACGCATGTTGCAGGGCAACATATCGCATTAACCATAGAAATTAATGGCAGGCTCACCACTCGCGTGTTTACCATAGCGAGTGGTGCTAACACCCGACAAAAAGAAAAGCAGATTCGTCTTGTAACCAAGGTTAAAGCTCAGGGCGCATTAACACCTTATCTTCACTCTTGTGTGCCTAATCAATGGGTAAATATCTCAGCCCCTATGGGGGAATTTATCTGGCCGAAGGTTGAAAAGCCCCTACTTATGATAGCGGGCGGCTCAGGTATAACTCCTTTCATTGCCATGCTTGACGATGCCGTCAACAACGCGCAGCTAAACCATACACCGGTACACTTACTTTATTTTGCTAAGCCGGACGAGCATGTATTACTCAATGAATTATCAGCGTTCAGTCAGCGCTGTGAGCACTTCACCTATGATATTTTGAGCAAGCAAAAAGACGGAGACGTAGAAGCGCATCTGTGTAACTTTGCCAATGCACACTGGTTAGTGTGTGGTCCACATGCCATGTTCGAGCAAGTTGAAAGTTATGCAAAAGCGATCAACGTGCCTGTTTCGAGCGAGCACTTCGCTGCGCTTCCTGTGGTGAGCAACACCAGCCTTACCGAAATCGAAACCTTTTCCCTGGTACACAATGGCCAATCTTTGGCTATCGACAATCAGCAAACCCTACTTATACAACTTCAGCAAGCAGAACAACCTGTGACTTATGGCTGTGGCATGGGAATTTGTCATCAATGCCAATGTGTTAAGAAACGGGGCGTAGTGAGAGATACCCGCACGGGTGAGCTTTCAGATAGCGCAGAGCAACTTATTCAGCTGTGTGTATCACAAGCCGTTACTGATTTGGAGATTCAACTATGAACACCAGCGTTGCAATAGACAACCAACACCGTGAAGAAGCCATCGAACAGGCGCATTCTCCGATAAGTGAAACCAAAGCTATTCGGTCAACGAGCACTAAAGAGAAACCGAACTACGAGTTACTTGCCGCTCAGCTTGATGAAATTAAAGCTGACATTAAACGAAAAGTGGGCGCTGAAGATGCGGCCTATATCCGACGTATTATTCTTGTTCAGCGAATTTGCGAGTGGAGCGGACGGATACTTTTAATGTTGGGGTTCATTCAACCGCTGCTCTGGGTTGCCGGCGTATTGAGTTTAGCTACAGCAAAAATTCTCGATAATATGGAAATAGGCCACAACGTAATGCACGGCCAGTACGATTGGATGAACGACAAACACATTAATTCGAAAGGCTATGAGTGGGATATTGCCTGCGATGGTGCGAGCTGGAATCGCGTTCATAATTACGAGCATCACACGTATACCAATATTATTGGGAAAGACAGAGACTTTGGCTACGGCTTGCTTCGCCTGTCTAACGATTTTAGATGGCGTGTAAAAAACCTATGGCAGTTTGCGACTTACATCGTACTTAGTGTTTTATTTCAGTGGGGTGTGTCGTATCACGAAATGGCCGCTGAGCGGGTCTTTTTTGGAAAAAAGAAGGACAACCGTAATAATCAGGTTACCCATAATGAACTTAAGAAACGCTTTTTTAGTAAAGGCGCACGTCAGTTAGTAAAAGATTATGTACTATTTCCTTTATTAGCTGGGCCGTTATTTTTATGGGTATTTACCGGCAACCTTATCGCCAATTTGCTACGCAATTTATGGACATCTACTATTATCTTTTGCGGCCATTTCACTGGCGACGTGGAAACGTTTAAACAAGAAGATTGTGTTAATGAAACCCGAGGGCAATGGTACTACCGACAAGCGCTGGGCTCGTCGAACATAAAGGGCGGAAACCTGTTTCACGTGCTTACTGGGAATTTAAGCTTTCAAATTGAGCACCACCTGTTTCCAGATATCCCAGCCAGACGCTACCGAGAGATGGCCCCCAAGGTAAAAGCCGTATTCGAAGAACACGGCATGCACTACAACACTGGCAGCTTTTTAAAACAATACGCCAGCGTGTTAAAACGCATTATTCGCTACTCTTTCCCTTAACCAGTTGAAACCCTAACCAGCCGGCCATGGCGCTTGCGCTGGTTAGGCACGTGCCCCACGCCCAGTCAATCAACATAATAAACAAAGTAAAACCTTCAATAATGCTGTACGCCGTTAAATTGTAGGCGCCATAACTGGCCAACCCTAGAAGCGCGCCATCGATCCCTGCATAAAGTAACGACTTATCTCTGTTCGCCACCACAGCAAGTACAAACACCACACATCCATACATGAGGTAAAAAACCACCCAAGGCCACGTGATAAATTGACTTCTAAGCAGAGGAGCCATTTCACTTTGATACCAGCCATCCGCAATAACGCCAAGCCACAAGAAGTCGAGCACACCAAAACACACAAAGATTGCAATTAACGACACGACGATGTTTTTCGCAAAGCGAATGATGTTGGAAAGCATGGAACCTATCCCTGTAAATAAGCAAATTGCGGATGCAAGTGATTTAAAATATGAATACGCAAGTGTTGCACAATAAGCGCATCACTTGAATGATAATTCAAGGTAATGCGCATGGGATGGTAATTCACTTAGCTTTTAGATACTCAGCTTTTCATTTTCGCAGCAAGTGTTGCACGCAGAGTTGCAGTTGGACGACCAAGTAGTGATGATAGGGTGCCGCTGTTATCTTGGAGCCACCCCGAGGCGGCGTAATGCTCTGAATCTGCTAACGCTGCTGCCATACCTTCAGGCAGCCCAGCTTTAATGAGTGCTTCTCTATAAGCGCTCTCATCCATGTCTAAAAAACCAATATCTTCGCCGGTAATTTCAGATAGGGTGGAAGCATACTCCATAAGCGTAAAACCCGTGTCGCCAGCAAGCTCATAAATTTTACCTGCTTGATTTTGCGATGATAGAAGAACGGCCACTGCGGCGTCTGCATAATCTTGTCGGCTAGCGGTAGACAAAACTCCCTGCTTTGCAGCGCCTGCCACCGCTCCCATTTGTAGTACGCCATCTACATTATCGGTGTAATTTTCCGTGTACCACCCATTTCGAAGAAACACGAAAGGCGCTGACACATTTTTAAAGTAAGCCTCGGTTTGTTTATGTTCTTGCGCTAACAGCAAAGGAGACGTATCTGCTTTCAACAAACTAGTATAAGCAATGAGGCTAACGTTTTGTGCCATAGCTGCATCTATTACCGCTTTGTGCTGCTCAAAGCGTTTCCCAAACTCTGTACCTGATATTAGCAACAACTTCTCAACACCCTCAAAAGCTGACTTAAGCGTTTCCGGGTTGTTATAGTCGGCCTGTCGTACTACTACTCCCAACTGCTTTAATGCGTGTGCGTTATCAGGGTTGCGCACTAGTGCAACAATTGTGTTTGCCTTCTCTGTATTAAGCAGTGTTTGAATAACTTTTTGACCTAATTGTCCGTTAGCGCCGGTTACTGCAATCATAATCTATCCTCTATCAATTAAATGAGTACTGGTTGAACACAGAGGTGATTATGTGCGTGAAACACTGTTATGATAAGTAGACATATATAGAACAAATTGTCACGAATATGAGTACAATTAACTATTCACATCTTAAGGCACTCGCCATATTTGCCAGCGTAGTAGAATGTGGAAGCTTTGCGGAAGCTGCCCGCCGTTTAGGCACCAGTCGATCTAGAGTTAGCGAGCAAGTGGCAGGTTTAGAAGCATCTCTTGACGTGCGATTACTGCAAAGAACTACTCGACAGCTCATGCTTACTGACGAGGGAAATGCTGTATTTTCCCATGCGAAAAAGTGCCACGAGATTTTGCATGGTATTGATGAAGAGCTGCGTCAAACAGCGCCAAAAGGAAGAGTATCAATAACAGTCACCAACGACATTGCACACAAGTTTTTATTACCGTTGCTGCCTGAGTTCAAGCGCCGCTATCCTGAAATAGATTTACACATAGTGAGCAGTGACGATAAGCTCGACCTTATCGCTCAGAATATTGATGTAGGACTTCGAATTGGTTTGCCACGAGACGACTCGCTCGTCGGTAGGGTCTTATATCAAGAACAATTCGCCTTATATGCTAGCCCTGATTATCTCAAAAAATATGGTGAACCTAAGACTATTGCAGAACTTAATAATCATACCTGGATTTTGCTATCTCAGTTAAATTCACGAGTCATGCATTACCTAACGCTGGACAACACACCAATCGACGTTACACCCAAACATTACGAGCTGTGTAATTCTCCTCACCTTGTTCAAGAAATTGTCAAAGCAGGATTGGGAATATCTACGCTGCTACCTTCAACTGTGCAAAAAGAAGTCGCATCTAACGAACTTATACGAATTTTCCCGTCACTTGGAAGTGAAACCTTGTTGTTTACCTTGGTTTATCCTTCTCGTAAGCATGTGCCAAGCCGTACCCGAGCACTTATTGACTATCTGGTTGAGACTTGTCGCTTCGGCAATGCCGCTTCTTTTTGATGTAAAATGCATAACGTAATGAGTGTTGCTTGTAACGATACGCTCGTTATGAAGTTTGCATACCGAAATGCTTTACTTAAAACTTACACTGGGTGCTGCAACTAAAGAGGCGTTTGAATCTCAAAGTGACGTGGTTCAAATAAGCGTTAAATAAAATGAATAAAACACTATTAGTAATAACGACCTCTTTGATTGTCTGTGCGTGCGCTCATAGGCCACCACCTTTAGACATGGATGAAATATTTTTTGAAACGAAGATCAAGCAAGACGGTACCAAGCTCTTCGCCTTTAGCATTCCATTAATGCAGCATCGTGACAGTGCCAAAGGTGGCGGTAAAGGCGGCCGTGGTCAGGGAGGCGAACGAAGTGGTCGTGGCGGTCGCCAAGGACAGGAAAGTCGCGAAGGCTCGTCACATAGCAGCGATAGAATGACTGAGCAACTTTATACATCTCTAGAAGAGAAACTGGATGAGACCGGTTATTGCCAAACGGGCTTTCTAGAAATAGATACACACCAAACCGAAGATAGGCTTCACCTATTAGGTGAGTGCAATGAAACGGCGAGCGAACTGGACAGAATCGAGTTCCCCAACGCTAATTAACCCGCGTTGTTGTGAAGCGCATTGCCGATGGCGTGCGCTTCATTCAACGTTCGTTTGCTAAACAACCTCTTAGTCAACACACAAGGTATGCTCCACAACGCCGTTAGACACATAGGCTCTACAGCCGAATAAGTCCGTGCTTTCTAAACACACGCCGCGCGCCTTTTCTCCCGCTTCCATATTATTATTTTTCGTAACACAAGCCACTTCGCACTCGCTGCTGTCATTACACGCATTACCAGCATCGTTTGCTGGTAGCACACAAGCATGCGCCTGCTGTCGGCCTACTTTCTTCCAGTTACCACCGTGTTTATCGCACACTTTTTCAGACTCAATGGAATAGGCCTGCTGCACCAAAGGCAAAGAGGTATCAACAACTTGCTCTAATCTTTCGACGTCTTCAACACTCGCGATTGGCTCATCAATAGGTTCTGGGGGCTGAGCGCCACAAGCAGACAACGCTGCACACACGCCTGCTATTAACCAGATCCTAAAACGCTTCTGTGCTCTACTGCTTGCTTGTTTCATTTTTTCTCTCAATTTATTTTACTTTTTAAACCACTACTATTTAAGCCCCACATTACTTAAGACCTAATTTATTAAGACCGCTGCTACTTATGACAACCGCTATTAGATAAGTTCTTATTTTGTCGATAAATCCTTATTTGCTTATTGCGCTATGCCTAATAAATTATCAAACCTATGAAATTTTAGTGCTACCTCGACGGGTCTCTACATACACTTCGCAAAACTAGCAGTATTTACGGACGCTTTATGACACTAAACCAAACCGAAAACATGGTCACCGCATTGCTCACTTTTAGCTTCGCAGTTCTTGGCCTAACATTTTTATTGGGTGCAAACCCCAATGCACTTATCGCTACATTTAATTTCTACTCGTTAGACACTGTGTTGAGCGAGAGTGCCCTTGGTGCTTTTTCAGGTATCGCATTGCTGTTACTACCGTTAATGACCATTGCAGCACGTTTTGACCTTGTATCAGCAAAAGCAGTAACACTATATGCCGCTTTTGTAACTGCCATTCCATTGCTGACGTTATTATCACCAACAAGATGGATGGCCGATTTAGGGGGCTTCCCGATTATTGGCAGCGGTCAAGGCATCATCAAGTACTTCGCAGTATTACCGCTTTTCCTATTCTTGTTTTATCGCGAAAAATTTTCGCACAAGCAACTGACATACCTCAACTTTGCTCCTGTAGCCATGGTCTTATTATGGATAGGAGGCATGAAGTTTTTCGAGTTTGAAGCTAATGCAATTGTGGGGCTAGTTGAAACATCACCGTTTATGTCGTGGCTATATGCTGTGTTTAGCGTACAGGGGGCATCGAATGTAATTGGTGGATTTGATGTCCTCTTTGCATTGCTATTGGGCGCGGGCATCTTTTCTAAGAACAAGCCGGTGATCATTGCGAGCGGACTGGCTTGTTTATCGGTTTTTCTGATGACACAAACGTTTTTGTTTACTGTACCGGATACCTTTAACAGCACGACTATCGTCAACCGCCTAGGTCAGTTCGTTATTAAAGACCTTTGGTTTGTCGCTAATCTTGCTGTGGTGGCTTACTTTACGCTGTTCGAGGCAGTTTCACGAGATCGCGAAGAAGCGCAGTTGGGCCAATCGCCACAGTAAGGCTTTACGGCAAAGTCAGGTTAAAGATGTTGTAGTAATTAACCACTACCCCACTTATCGTTTATTCGAAAATGGTCACTTGGTTGCGGCCATTTTCTTTTGCAGTGTAAAGTGCTTGGTCGGCATGGGTTAACATTCTGTCGTGATCTCTCGCGCCATCTGCACTTGCTACACCAATACTGATTGTGACTTTCAGCGTTTGCGCTATAAAACTGAAATCATGTGCTGCCACGATTTTTCGAACATGATCCATAGCTACCCTTGCATTTACCAAGTCATATTCAGGTAACAACACAGTAAACTCTTCGCCGCCCCACCTTGCACATTTAGCATAATGCGGAACTTCGCGATTTAATATACGGGCCACCTCAGTAATGACTTTATCCCCTACTAAGTGAGAGTACTGATCATTTACCTGTTTGAAATGGTCAATATCGATAACGGCAAGACATAGAGGAGATTGTTTCGCTTTAGCCTCTTCAAAATATTGTACAAGCCAGCGGTCGAATGCTCGTCTATTTGCAATACCGGTTAGATCATCGTGAGTTGCTTGGAACTCGAACCGCTTGGTTTGTAATTCTAGTGATCTGGTTTGTTCATCGACCCTTTGTTTTAAAATCATTTCTGATTTTTTCAAGTGATGGAAACGTACTTTATAAAGTGCATAGATAACAAAACAGAAGAAAAGAAAAACCGAGAATTTAAAAGCAAATGTCTGATAAATGCTGGGTAGCACGCGAATAGAAAATGGTGACGTAATCTCTTGCCAGGGACCACCAATATAACGAGCACGTACTTTAAACTGATAACGACCAGGTGCTAAATTAGTGTATTCAGTCATTCTAAATTGATGACGGTTAACCCAATCTTGGTCATATCCTACTAACATAGCCTGATACTCTATACGCGAAGGCATAGCGAAACCCAACCCTGCATACTGAAACGCAACTCGCGTGGTTAACGGCGTTACGTCTACTTCCCTTTTATCCGTATCAAATTGCTGGTCAGCACCGTCCAGTAGTACCGCCTCTATACTTACCGGAATAGGGAATTCACTCAACATGGCAAGGTTTGCAGGCGTTACTGTGGCGAGCCCTTTCGCAGTAGGAAGCCAAACATTTCCGTCTACATCAACAAACTGAGATGGCTGTGACCCACCATTGATTTGAATACTCGCCAGGCCATTTTCTTCCTTAAAATGTTCAAATTCCAATAATGCACTTGGATATGTCAGACACTCCTTAAGACTTGATAGTGAAGTGAGAATGACCCCTTGGTTTGAACTTAGCCATACACCGCTGTTGTGATCTATACCGATTGAAAACAGTTTATCTACGGGAAGCCCCTGCGACTTTTCGATTACACTAAGTGCCTTAGTAGCATTGTCAAAATACGCAAGTCCTCTATCGGTTGTAATCCAAGTTCCCTTTTCAACAACGCTAAAACTGAACGCGTGCTGCGCATCTGAATGTTCAGGAAACGAAACTACGTGCACAATACCCTGTTGGATATAGGCGAGCCCTATCCCTGTAGCAATCCAGATTCGTCCTTCACGGTCTTCTGCCAAGCCCATCGAAAAATGGGCAGGTAGCCCATTTTGTTCATTAAAATGGCTTAGCTTTCCATCTGGTGTTTGTTGAACTACACCTTGCGCCGTGGCATACCAAACACTGTTATCACTCGCTAAAAGAATGGCCCTTACTTCATTACTCGGTAACCCTAAATGTCTATTGAGGTACGGAGTAAGTTGGTCGTTTTCATATCGCAGTACACCTTTTGTATAGGTGCCAACTAACGTTACCTCTTCAGTTACTGCTGCCAAACTCAGTACAGAAAAAGCTTCACCCGTAGTGAGCGATGCGCTGGAAAACGCATCATTGGAAAATATATCTAATCCAGCACTTCCACCTGATAAAAGTTTGCCATCAGACGTTTGCAAAACAGTTCGCAAAAAGTCTCCACTCATTCCTTGGCTTTGCGAGAATGTGGTAAATAGCGCAAGACGCAGCCTAAACAAACCACCATTAGTGCCAATCCAGATATTTTTTTCCAAATCTTCAAGCAGTGAAAAAACGCGGTTATTGGGAAGACCTGCTGTCGCATCCAGTTTTTCTAGGCCTAAGTCACTTAGACGATAAAGGCCATGATTGATGGTGCCTACCCAAATGCTATTTTGATGATCAAGCAAAATACTACTAATTGATTTGTCGGCAAGTGAGCTGTGAAGTAGCCCGAAGGTACCGTTTGTTTGCTGCCAAACACCGTGCTCTGTGCCAACTAAAACACGTTTTTTGCTATCAAGAGCGAGAGTAAATGATGGACCAGAGAGTATGTTGTGGTCGGGTACAGCTAGCTGAAATTTATCGTTTATGTATTTGAATAACCCTTGGTTTGTTGCAAACCAGATTACGCCAAATCCATCTTCGATTATGCGGTAAGCACTCGAATTTACAATGTATTCTTTTTGCGTGCCGTCAGGCGTTCTCATTGCAATCCCCGAGTCTTCCAGCGCAAACCACAACACGTTATTACTGTCTCTGAATGCATGATTAACCATTGAAGACAGGGGCGCTTGAGCATGCCACTGCTCTGCGATAAGCGACGTTACACCGCCTCGGTTTCCTGCCACAAGTAGCTCGTCGCGGGGCTTGTTGTAATACAAGCTTCGAATGCCGGAGTCTGGTAATCCTGTTTGCGCGCCGCGGGTAAATACAGTGAACTGCTGACCATTAAACCGAGCAACACCTTCCCAAGTACCCGCCCATAGATACCCATTGGACGTTTGTGCTAATGCGTGAATACTATTGTGAGGAAGCCCGTCTTTCGTTCCCCACGATTGAGGGAAATACCGGTTGAGCGGCATGAGCTGAGAAGACTCTACCGAAAAGCCATCTATGGGTATCACCCACAGCAAACACATCACAAAAGTGAGAGACACAAACTTCAATGGCTTCTCGGTACGTTATTAGATAGACGGTGTAATAATACCTCTATCTATTAACTAACACAAAAATTGTGGTTTTTAGTTATCGTCGGTCAACGACAAGCTAATCCAAACTAACCTGTGATCTGAGCTGGCTTCACGGTCTTTAACTAATCGATATAGGTCACTGGTTTTTGCAGGCCAGAAAACGCCAGCATCGTTCACATCGAAGCCAAATCGAGATGGCAAAACATAGTCAGCTCTGGCTCCCCAATAGGCAGTAAAGCGGTTACTAAACTCTGCACCTGACGCGCCTGCACCGCCTGCGCTTGTTGGAATGATGTCATTATTAACTAACGGGTGCTCGGTCAACTGTTCAATAACACCCTCGCGATGTTTATCTCCAATATCCGCCGCATTAAAATCACCAACGAGTACAAAACGCGCGTTCTCTGACAGGCTGACTTTCTCGCCATTATCATCGTAGATGTAGGCTCCTTTATCCGGAGAAAGGTAATCTGCCATAAGCCTAATTTCGTCAAAGTTGCGCTTGCCGTTGCGGTCCTCGCTCCCATCGAAATTGGGTGGTGTTGGATGCATAGCAAGTATGTGTACGGTTTTACCTCCTACTTTCACCGGCACATCCCAGTGAGACTTAGAACTCAACCTTAGCGCAGCCCACTCTTCTACGTCGTACCATGGCTTGCCCTTATCAGTACTTCCGCTCTCATCGGGAATAATAGGAACCTGTGGATGAGGCATGTGATGCCATTTAAACGTCTGAAAGGTGCGAATACCATCAACATCAATAGGGTATTTTGACAAAAGCGCCATGCCATATTGCCCGGGATAAAGCCCAAAACCATATGCATCGCCACCAAAACCTTCTGCTTTGCCATTGTTATCTAAGTCGAATTTCGTGGGCTCCCCTGTGTTGACTGTGGCCACATACGTATACGGGTAATCCACAGGCTCAAGGCCGTCTTGTGAAACATTCACGTAGTTCTTAACAAATGCTTCTACCCCTTTACGCTTATCTGCAATGTAGTCAAATTCGTTCAACATTAATATATCGGGGTTAACGCGTTGAATAATTTCAGCAATGTTTTTAACTTGGCTATGCTCACCCGTTGAAAGAACGTGTTGAAGTACCTGATCGCTTGGCTTCATACCCAACGCTTTGTAGTTAGTGGCTTCCATACTTACATTAAACGTTGCGACTTTGAGCATTTGCTCTTCTTGCGAGCTAGCCAGGGTAGATACAAATAATGCGGGTAAAAAAGCTATTGCACAGAGAAGCGCCCTATTTTTCATGTTGTTACCTGTAAGTAAAAGCGAAGTGCAAAGATAGCAACTTTAGCGGCTTATCTGAACTTTTTTGTTTTATTAAAGACCGTTGTATCAACAAGATGGTCATGCTCTCGCCCTTACATAAAAACGGAATTTATTTTCATAAATGAGACCCATTAAAGAAATATTTTTTACTATAAAGCACTAATACTAAAATAATAGAATCAAATACTCGCTCTTAACTGATATTCTAATTTTGTTTTATACAGCTAGCGTCAAGCGAACTACGCTTAACGTTTCACATTTTGGGTGAATGAGAGAAAGTTATGAAAAGCTGGGTTTCAAAAGCGATCAATATTATCAATGCAGATTATCAACGTTCGGCTGATACGCACTTAATCAAATTAGAGCAGATCGCTTTTAGAGATATTGATATCTACCTTAAAGATGAAAGCACCCATCCAACAGGCAGCCTAAAGCACCGTCTAGCCCGGTCCCTTTTTCTGTACGCCCTTTGTAATGGAAAAATTGTAGAAGGAACTACTGTGGTTGAAGCCTCGTCAGGCAGCACAGCGGTGTCTGAAGCTTATTTTGCTAAAATGATTGGCGTTCCGTTTGTTGCGGTTATGCCTAAATCTACCGCCCAAAGTAAAATCGCGCTTATTGAGCGATATGGCGGGCAGTGTCACTTTGTAGATTGCCCTACGCAAATGCACAGCGAAGCAACCAAAGTAGCTCACGAGCTTAATGGTTATTTTATGGATCAGTTCCTTTTCGCAGAGCGCGCTACAGACTGGCGAGGCAATAACAATATTGCTGAGAGTATCTTTGAGCAAATGAAAGCCGAGCCCCACCCTATTCCACACACCGTGGTTATGAGTGCAGGTACAGGTGGAACATCAGCCACCATAGGGCGTTACATTCGCTACAAAGGTCTCTCTTCTCAGCTTGTCGTGGTAGATCCAGAATTCAGTGTGTTTTTTGATAGCTTCAAAAACAACGATCATACACTTACTGCTACCCGTGGTAGCCGCATAGAAGGGATAGGACGCCCTAAAGTGGAAGCCTCTTTTCAACATGACGTTATAGATGACATGATTGCCGTTCCCGATGCCGCCAGTATTGCAACCATGCATTGGTTAAACAACACCATGGGGATTAAAGCCGGCCCATCTACCGGCACAAACCTATGGGGCGCATTAAGTATTGCTGAACAAATGAAGCAGCGAGGAGAAGTGGGATCGATCGTAACGCTTATGTGCGACAGCGGAGAGCGGTATGGTGAAACTTACTATAATGCTGGTTGGGTAGAAAAGACCATTGGCTCACTCGATGAATACACCACCAAACTAGAGGCCATCGGAGCCCCTGCTTAAATAGCCTGTTTCTGCTGTTTAAAGTGCTGGGGCGCTATGTATCGCGCAGCACTTTATTCAAAGCGTTTATCTCTATACATTGGCGATATACTTCTCATTGATAAAGCGCACAAAATTATGATCAAAATAAAAAACGTTGTTAGCTGTACGGTTGCATTCGTCACAGCGTTTGCTGCACACACTGCCTTTGCTACCAGCACATCGACTGTTGAATCTGCGAACACAAGCAGCACTAGTATTAACCGAGCCGCAGACGCGACCGCCAACGCTGACGTCCCTAACATCAATTACGAAAGCGTTTTTGCTAACCTCGCGCTTCATTGTATTCATCAAGAGTTTCCGAATGTAGTGAAACACATGATGAATAACGGCGATGACGTTAAGGCACCAAATCAACTATACCCTTCATTTTATGGTTGTTTAGACTGGCACTCGTCGGTTCATGGCCATTGGCTTTTAGTAAGAATGCTAAACACTGCGCAAGATGCAGTGGATAAGGATGAGATCATTGAAAAGCTCAACATCAGCTTTACGCCTAAAAATATCCAAGGTGAATTGACGAGCCTTAAGCGTGAAAACAATGCCTCATTTGAACGCCCCTATGGTCTTGCTTGGTTCCTGCAGCTAACCGCTGAACTACGTCAATCTTCCCTTCCTGAAGCAACAAAATGGCTAAATACTTTACGTCCTCTCGAGGACGAAATTGTAGCCAGAGTAAGCGCATGGTTACCCAAATTAGCTTACCCAATCCGAACGGGTGAGCATAGCCAAACCGCCTTTGCTTTTGGCTTAATGTTGGATTGGGCGAAAACAGCAGGTAATAAGGAGTTTGAAGCGCTGTTAACGTCCAGGGTGAAAGACTACTATCAAGACGATACACAGTGCCCTCTTGCCTACGAGCCTTCGGGACAAGATTTCTTATCACCGTGTTTGGCCGAAGCTGATTTAATGCGAAGAGTAATGTCTAAAAAGGACTATAGCCAATGGCTTTCAGCGTTCTTTCCAAGCCTCACAGCTAGAACATCAAATTGGCTAGCTCCCGCTACAGTGACTGACAAGACGGATGGTAAACTCGCTCACCTAGACGGGCTGAACATCAGCCGAGCGTGGATGATAGAAGGCATAATGCAAGCTTTGCCTGAAGGTGACAAACGCTTACCTGTGCTTAAGAAAGCATTAAGTTCACATCGTGAGGCCGGGCTCAACGCGGTGTTTGGTGACATGCACTATATGGGCAGCCATTGGCTTGGCAGCTTTGCCAGCTACTTAGAAACACAGCGCGGTTTGAATTAACTTATATCCTACTAAAGTGTGAGATGAATGAGCACTAAAGTGCTATTCGTCTCACACGCCTACCGTGGCATGCTCATTCTATGGTGATATGAATAAAGCGCAGCTATGGAAATTTTACTTGTTGATGATCACGCAATAGTGAGAGAAGGCTTTTCTACACTGTTATCTTCGGTACTCGAAGGCGCTGTCGTCACCAATGCAAAAAATGCGCAGCAAGCCACAAATGCACTTCGTGCCAACCACTTCGACCTCATTATTTTAGACATTAATTTAGGAACCACCAGCGGACTCACGCTAGCGGAATATATTGTTCAGCGCTGGGAGCACGCAAAAGTACTTATGTTCAGCATGTTCGATGATATTTCCATCATCGATAGAGCTATGAAACTAGGGGCAATGGGCTATGTTAGTAAACAAAGTGAACCTGATGTACTGATAAGCGCGGTGACATCTATCATTAAAGGCCGCCGTTATTTAGAACACAATACTGCCATTGAGCTCGCTACATTCAACCTGTCACATTCCGGAGGCAACTTAACAGATCTGACACAAAGAGAGTTGGATATATTCCTTGGTATAGCGAACGGGCTTTGCCGAAAACAGGTCGCTGAAAGCCTCAACATTTCTGAAAAGACGGTCTCAAACGTTATCACCCAGCTCAAGCGAAAACTTGAGCTACAGACAAATGCCGAGTTTGTTCACCTTGCTATAAAGCAGGGTTATATCAAAATTGCCAGCTAAAAAAGCGCCACTAAACAAGGTCGGGAAAACTTCCCTGTACTTTCGTATCTTTTTTATACCCCTTTGGTACTGACTTTGTCTCATGATAAAGATATCTCATTTAAATCAACATATTAGCATTTTTGTTACACTTCAATCTAAGGGAATTTTTCCCGTATTTTGAAGGACGGAATCCGTTTATCAGGGCCTCTACTTAGTTACATACTGTTAACACAACATCAAGGTAACAGTGGAAATAAAACTATGGCTAAGTTCTATTCAAAGGCTTCATTGGCCTTAAGCGTAATTATTGGTTTAGGTACGAGTTCACATTTATTTGCGGACGATGGCGTGACATGGGCAGACATTGAAAATGATGCCAAGACGCCTGAGAACGTACTGATGTATGGTATGGGTCCAGAAGCTCAGCGTTACAGCGGACTTGATCAAATCAACAAAGAAAATGTACACATGCTATCTCCGGCTTGGGTGATGAGTTTTGGTGATGAAAAGCAACGGGGTCAAGAGTCCCAAGCAATCGTGTACGACGGTATTGTCTATGTAACCGGTAGCTACTCCCGTATCTACGCCTATGAGGCAAAAACAGGTAAGAAGTTGTGGGACTACGCCCACCGCCTTCCAGAAGGGATTCGACCGTGTTGTGACGTGGTAAATCGCGGCGCAGCAATTTATGGTGACTTAGTCTTTTTCGGTACGCTGGATGCTGGCGTTGTTGCCCTTGACCGGCTAACGGGCAAAGTAAAATGGAAGAAGCGCTTTGAAGACTATCGTGCAGGCTACACCATGACGGGGGCACCTACGATTGTTAAAGACCAAAAGTCAGGAAAGGTCATGCTTATTCACGGTTCATCAGGTGATGAGTTTGGTGTTGTAGGAAAACTGTTTGCACGCGATCCTGAAACCGGTGAAGAGATTTGGATGCGTCCATTTGTTGAAGGGCACATGGGCAGATTAAATGGAAAAGACAGCACACCCACGGGTGGTTCATACGAAGTGACAACGTGGCCAAAGGATGAAAACGGCGAAATGGTTGAGGCTTGGCACCACGGTGGTGGCGCACCATGGCAGAGTGCAAGCTTCGATGTTGAAACTAACACTATCATCATAGGTGCAGGTAACCCCGCTCCTTGGAATACATGGAAACGCACCGCCAAAGGTGGCGATCCGCGAGATTGGGATAACCTTTATACTTCCGGACAAGTGGGTGTAGATGCAACCACTGGTGAGGTTAAATGGTTCTATCAACATACACCTAACGACGCATGGGATTTCTCTGGCAACAATGAACTTGTTCTATTCGACTATTACGATAATGGAAAGCTCATAAAAGCGACGGCTCATGCAGACAGAAATGGCTTTTTCTATGTAGTTAACAGACAAAACGGTGAATTCATCAGAGGATTTCCCTTTGTAGATAACATTACGTGGGCCACACACATTGACCCTGACACGGGTCGCCCAGTTGAAGTAGACGGACAGCGCCCGCCACTGCCTGAGCCGGGTGAAAAACGAGGAAAGTCAATAGAGGTATCGCCTCCATTCTTGGGCGGAAAGAACTGGAACCCGATGGCCTACAGCCAGAATACCGGCTGGTTCTATATGGGCGCAAACCACTGGAAAGAAGACTACTGGACGGAAGAAGTGACCTATAAAAAAGGTGCCGCTTACCTAGGACAGGGTTTTAGAATTAAGCGCATGTATGACGACCACGTGGGCGTACTTCGTGCCGTAGACCCCATTTCAGGTGAAATTAAATGGACACACAAAGAGAAACTTCCTATGTGGGCTGGAGTTCTGGCGACGAAAGGCGGACTCATTATTACCGGAACGGGCGATGGCTATGTCAAAGCTTTCGATGAGGAAACCGGTGAAGAACTTTGGAAGTTCCAAACGGGCTCGGGCATCATTTCATGCCCTATCACCTGGGAAGAGGATGGTGAGCAATACATCGGCTTAGCGTCAGGGTATGGTGGTGCAGTGCCGCTATGGGGAGGAGATATGGCTGAACTCACCAAACCTGTCGCGCAAGGTGGTTCGTTCTGGGTATTTAAACTTCCTAATCACAATAAAAAGCAAAACGTAGCTAAACAATAGCTTTATCTTTGCAACAAACCAAACCGAGAGGCGGTGAAAACGCCTCTCGGCATTAAGGAGCTCTCATGCGCTTACGTTTTCAAGCAACCAAACAACTCCCCATATTATTAGTTGTCCTATATTCAGCAACTGCCAGTGCCATTCCCGATTTCGAAGATGACGTGAAAATTATCAACGGATGTGAAATAAAACCAAAGACAGTGTGTAGCGACACAGACTTAAGCGGTGCTGATTTGAGCCATGCAAATTTGCACGGAGCAGTATTCACCAACGTTAAGTTCAACAAAACAGATTTAAGGCACGCCAACTTAAGCTATGCGACGTTTAAGAAAAGTAACCTAGATCACGCTGATTTAGCTACCGCCAACTTAAAACACGCAGATTTACGCAGCTCAAAAGTTCGCAACGCTAACTTAGAAGGCGTAGATGGCTGGGCGCTTTTCGGTCAAGGGGTTGATTTCACTAACTCCAACTTTTCAGGTGCTAACCTGGACCAAGCGCGTTTATCAGGTGCGACAATGGTAAACACCAACTTACGTGCCGCACGCTTAGAGCGGGTTTGGATGAACAAAGCAAACTTTGAAGGTGCTTCACTGATTAACGCCAATATTCAGGAAGCAAAACTGAACGATGCAAGTTTGTATCGAGCGAACCTAACCGGCACGCGCATCCACTACGCAACATTTCAGGGCACTTTCATGGACGAATGTATAAACTGTCCTATTGACTGGTAAGCTAGAGTCCCCTTGGGGTTACTCTAGCAAGGTCGCTTTCGTCTAAGACACTTTACCTGCCAACTCAGCCGTTTCTTTACCCAAATTTTTAAGCTGCTTAATCGTCTTTTCATCCGTAATGGCGCCATCTTCCATAAGCGTATTTACCTTCGCAATAGCTTTTTGGTTCGGCAACACCATAGTACCTAGATTTTCAAGTAACATTCTCAGTACCACCAGCACGCGCATGCCGCCTAGCCCACCAGCAGACGCAGCCATAATTCCAGCCACCTTGCCGCGATATGCTTGTAATGGCTTTTCGCCTTCCCCCATGCGCGATGCCCAGTCGATGGCATTCTTTAGCAGTGCGGGATAGCTTGAGTTGTATTCTGGTGAAGCAATAAGAAAACCATCATGGCTCATTAGCAATTCTTTGAACGCCTGTGCTTTTTCAGGCATACCAAACTCGGCTTCCTCATCTTCATTAAACAACGGCATTTGAAAGTCAGCTAGGTCTATAACGGTAACCTCTGCGCCAGCCTCACGTGCGCCCTCTGCGGCAACTTTCATAATAGCTTGGTTGAATGAACCTTTACGGGTACTACCTGCAAATGCAAGGATCTTAGTCATTTGAGTTTCCTGTCGTTAATTTAAGTAGTGTTCTAGTTGTCTGATTTATAGGAAGCTATCGCCCTATCGGTTCTAATCGGAATGTCATACCACTATATCTGCGGTTACACGCCGCGATTACGAACATTTTAAATCTCGCTGAGTACGCAATTATCTATGCCCACTGGTATAAGGATCACGATTAGCGCAAACGAGCGTTGTAGGGTTGACGCTTATGTTTCGCATAAAAAAAGGCTGACAATCAATGTCAGCCTCTTTGTTATCAATATGTATGTTGTACCGCGAACACTACATTTTTTCTAGTGTTTCGATGCCAAGTAGGGTTAATCCTTGCTCTAGCGTCTTGGCAACCAGAGCTGACAACGCTAGACGGCTATCGCGTACAGCTGGCTCAATACCGTCTTTTAACATCGGGCATGCTTCGTAGAATGACATAAATGCTGAAGCCACATCATAGAGGTAAGTACACAGTACATGAGGCGTGGCTTCACGAGATACTGTACCAATCACCTCTTCAAACTGCATAAGTAATACAGCTAGCGCGTGCTCTTGTTTCTCAGCAATATTGATATCTACTGGCATGGTGGCCATATCCACACCCGCTTTTCTGAACAAGCTTTTCACACGGGTATAGGCGTACTGAAGGTAAGGCGCGGTGTTACCTTCAAAGCTTAGCATGGAGTCCCAGTTAAACATGTAATCAGTTGTGCGGTTTTTAGATAGGTCAGCGTATTTCACAGCGCCAATACCCACCTTGTGAGCGACTTCTTTAAGCTCGTCTTCACTTAAATCGTTGTCGCGCTCTGCGATAAGCTTACCCGCACGCTCAACGGCTTCATCAAGCAATTCGACCAGTTTAACCGTACCACCAGTACGCGTTTTAAATGGCTTACCGTCACTGCCTAGCATCATTCCAAATGGGCAATGCTCGTAAGTTTGCTCTTCTTTCATAAAGCCCGCTTTACGGCCCACAATTTCAGTTTGCTTGAAGTGCAGTGCCTGACGCGCGTCAGTAAGAATCAGCGTACGGTCAGCGTTTAACTTGCCGCTGCGATAGCGCATTGCCGCAAGGTCTGTCGTTGCGTATAAATAGCCGCCACCCGACTTTTGAACGATGTAAACCGCAGGGTTACCTTCTTTATCAGCAAGCTCAGGTATAAATACTACCTGCGCACCTTGGTCTTCTACTGCAAGGCCTTTCGCTTTAAGGTCACTGATTACGTTGGCCAAGTCGTCATTGTAAGCCGACTCCCCCATAATATCTTTACGGGTCAGGCTTACGTTTAGCTTGTCGTACACTTCTTCTGAGTGAGCAATAGACACGTCAATGAACTTTTCCCACAGCGCCAGACACTGAGCGTCACCGCCCTGCAGCTTAACTACGTATTCACGGGCGCGGTCGGCAAAACCTTCTTCTTCGTCAAAGCGTACTTTGGCTTCGCGGTAAAAGTCTTCTAGATCAGAGAGCGCAGTTTCAGCCACTTCATCTTGTAGCTTGTCTGAAAGGTGCGCAAGCAACATGCCGAACTGTGTGCCCCAGTCGCCCATGTGATTTTGACGAATAACGTTGTGGCCCAAGAACTCAAGTACTTTAACCACAGCATCGCCGATGATGGTAGTACGCAGGTGTCCCACGTGCATCTCTTTGGCTAGGTTTGGAGAAGAGTAATCAACAACAATGTTTTGTTCTTTTGACTTAGCAATACCTAAACGTGGGTCGGTTAGCGACAACTCACACTGATTAGACAGCCATTCGTCATTTAAATGAACGTTGATAAAACCAGGGCCCGCCACTTCTAGCTTGCTGGCAATATCGTCGAGCTTTACAGTCTCAACAATTTTCTCTGCAATATCGCGCGGCTTTTGCTTAAGCTGCTTGGCTAGCGCCATCGCGCCGTTAAACTGATACTCACCAAATTCAGGTCGAGCGCTGCGCGAAACTGGCACTGGCGCATTTTCTACGCCCATTTCTTGTAGAGCTTCAGTGAAACGGTTAACTAATAGTGCATGTATATTCATAATATATTGTGTCTTTGTTTAATCTTTATTAGCTTAATTTTCGCGCGTGTTCTTGAACTGAATATCAGGGTAGCGCTCTTGCGCTAGCTGTAAATTCACCATAGTAGGTGCGATGTACGTCAAGTTATCGCCGCCATCTAGTGCAAGGTTTTGCTCACCTTTACGGCGGAATTCATCAAGCTTCTTCTCATTGTCAGAGTAAACCCAGCGGGCAGTGCTCACGTTAATATGCTCATAAAGCGCGTCTACGTTGTATTCGGCTTTCAAGCGAGCGACAACTACGTCAAACTGAAGCACACCTACCGCGCCCACAATCAAATCGTTGTTGGCAAGCGGTCTAAACACCTGTACCGCCCCTTCCTCAGAAAGCTGGATCAGTCCTTTAAGCAGTTGCTTTTGCTTAAGCGGATCTTTCAAGCGGATGCGTTTAAATAGCTCAGGCGCAAAGTTTGGAATACCCGTAAAGCGGTAGTTATCGCCTGACGTGAAGGTGTCCCCTATGCGAATGGTTCCGTGGTTGTGCAAGCCGATGATATCGCCGGCATAGGCTTCTTCTAGTAATGAACGGTCACCAGCCAAGAAAGTTAATGCATCCGAAATACGCACATCTTTACCTAAACGGCTGTTGCGCATTTTCATGCCTTTTTCGTACTTGCCCGACACAATACGACAGAATGCTATGCGGTCACGGTGTTTCGGGTCCATGTTGGCCTGAATTTTAAATACGAAGCCACTGAACTTACCATCGGTACTTTCGATAGTCCCTTCTTCGGTTTCGCGGCCAAGTGGCGCAGGTGCCCACTCAACCAAACCGTCAAGCATATGATCAACACCGAAGTTACCTAATGCTGTACCGAAAAATACTGGCGTTAACTGGCCTTCCAAGAAAAGCTCTTGTTCAAACTCGTTAGATGCACCGCGTACAAGCTCAAGCTCGTCACGCAAGGTTTCAGCGAGGTCACTTCCTACTGCAGTATCTAACTCAGGGTTATCTACCCCTTTGATGATGCGCACGTCTTGGATAGTGTGACCCTGGCCGCTTTGATACAAAATAGTTTCGTCGCGGTGAAGGTGATATACACCTTTAAAGCTCTTACCACAGCCAATTGGCCAAGTGATTGGTGCACACAGGATATCAAGCTCGGTTTCTACTTCATCGAGCAGTTCCATAGGATCGCGAATATCACGGTCAAGCTTGTTCATGAAAGTCACAATCGGCGTATCGCGCAAACGGGTGACTTCCATAAGTTTACGGGTTCGGTCTTCTACACCTTTCGCTGCGTCGATAACCATAAGGCATGAGTCAACCGCCGTCAGTGTTCGATAGGTATCTTCAGAAAAGTCTTCGTGCCCCGGAGTATCCAGCAGGTTTACTAAGTGATCGCTATATGGAAACTGCATGACCGAGGTGGTTACCGAGATACCACGCTCTTTTTCCATTTCCATCCAGTCAGATTTAGCATGCTGACCTGACTTTTTACCTTTAACGGTACCGGCAGTTTGCAGGGCGCGTCCGAATAACAATACTTTTTCGGTAATCGTGGTTTTACCCGCATCCGGGTGCGATATGATTGCGAACGTACGTCGCTTTTTAATCTCTTCTAGAAGCTTCTTATCTGACATCAATACTTATCTTCGTTATCTATTATCCCTGTAAACCAATTACTTACAGGCGCGTTTTATAACGGATAAGCAATGCTTTTCCGCGCAAATTCAGTATTGCGGTAAAACGCTTGATACGGCTTGGTAATTAATTGCGCGGATTTTAGCATTTTACTGCACGTAACAGTAGAGCGAAATTACATACTCCCTACCGCTTAATTTGCTATGCGACCACTCACTGCTTTTTTTCATGCATACACACTTTCACATCGTTAACCTATTTCAAACATTGTTGTACACACCGTTTACAACACAAGTGACAGACCCTTTTTATAAACCCTATTTATAAAAATAAGGACAACGCCCTGTGATATTGTTTCTAATTTGCGTAGCCGCGCTTATTGCTGGCTACTTTATATATGGCGCCTTTGTTGAGAAGGTATTTGGCGTCACACCAGCACGCCCCACTCCTGCACATAGCCAAAAAGACGGCGTAGACTTTGTTCCCATGTCTACACCGAAGGTGTATCTCGTTCAGCTTCTGAACATTGCTGGCGTAGGCCCTATATTTGGTCCTATTATGGGTGCACTATATGGCCCAGCTGCCATGCTTTGGATTGTATTAGGGTGCATTTTTGCCGGCGCTGTTCACGACTATTTTTCAGGCATGCTGTCAGTTCGCAACAATGGCGAATCTGTGCCTAGCTTATCTGGCCGTTATTTGGGCCGAGGCGCTAAGCACTTTATGAACTTGTTCGCTATTGTGCTGCTTCTATTGGTAGGTGTGGTTTTTGTCTCAGCGCCAGCAGGCATGATCACAAATCTCGTTAATGATCAGACATCATGGCACGTTGAAGTTGGCACCATGGTCGCCATTATTTTTGCCTACTATATTTTGGCTACCATTGTTCCTGTAGATAAAATTATTGGTCGTTTTTATCCGTTTTTCGGAGCCCTTCTTATTTTCATGTCGGTGGGATTATTAGCCGCTGCCAGCTATTCTGACCAGCACTCGATACTTAACCAATTCACGGCAAGTGATATGCTGACGAATTTAAATCCTAACGATATGCCTCTTTGGCCAGCGCTCTTTATCACTATCGCTTGTGGGGCTATCTCTGGATTTCATGCCACCCAGTCCCCGCTTATGGCTCGCTGTATGGAGAACGAGAAGAACGGACGTTTTGTGTTTTTTGGTGCGATGATAGGTGAAGGTGTGATTGCCCTTATCTGGTGTGCCATTGCCCTTTCTTACTTCGACAATTTAGAAGGACTATCGGCAGCTATTACCAATGGTGGCCCTGGAAACGTTGTCTATGCCTCATCATTCGGCCTTTTAGGTGTTGTTGGTGGCGTACTGGCTTTTCTTGGCGTGGTTATTCTTCCCATTACGTCTGGCGACACCGCATTTCGCTCAAGTCGTCTTATCATGGCCGAGTACTTTAACGTTGAACAAAAAGGTATACGTAACCGCTTGTTCATGGCCGCCCCTTTGTTTGTGCTTGGCGGTATTCTTACCCAAGTCGATTTCGGCGTTATTTGGCGCTACTTCGGATTTGCCAACCAAGCAACAGCCGTCATGATGCTGTGGACCGCGTCTGCATACTTACTAAGACATAATAAACTGCACTGGATAACTACGGTACCAGCAATATTTATGACGGCCGTTTGCGTTACCTTTATTCTAAACAACGACACCTTGGGTTTCGGTATGGCGATGAATGTATCGACAACCATCGGGCTTATCGCATCGCTAATCACCACGGTTTACGTCATTCGAATTTCCAAGGGGAAAGGTGAAGCGCCGCTTGAGCCATCATCTGTGAATGTTGAAAAGCCTTCCCAACCGGTAGACGCGTAACAACCTACACTAAACACGTGTAATATGATGAGCCGCCCTTTATATAGGGCGGCTATTTATTTTGTACTTTTGACATGGGTTATAATGAGGCTCATTTTTAACCGGCGGTAATATTGGCAAGCATGGAACTCATACTTTCGCTACTTCAACAAATGTGTGTGTATCTTGTGCTCGCATATATGCTGAGTAAAACACCGCTTTTTCTTCCTATTCTCAGCATTTCTTCTCATCGCAAACACCGCTACTTGGTGTATGTAGTTTTTTCTTCCTTTTGTATTCTGGGCACGTATTTTGGTCTGCAAATAGACGATGCCATTGCCAATACCAGAGCCATTGGGGCAGTTATAGGAGGATTACTAGGCGGTCCAGTAGTTGGGTTTGCCGTAGGATTGACCGGCGGCCTCCATCGTTATTCATTGGGTGGTTTTACTGATGTTGCCTGCGCTATTTCCACCACGCTGGAAGGTCTTATCGGCGGCCTCATGCACGTTTACTATGTTCGCCAGAACAAAAGTCTAGACCTTTTCAACCCATGGAAAGTTGGTGTCATTACCTTCATAGCAGAGTTGTTTCAGATGGCTATCCTGCTTACCGTTGCTGAGCCTTTTGAAAAGTCTTACGCACTGGTCAGCGCTATAGCCGCACCTATGGTTATTGCAAATTCTGTGGGGGCCGCACTTTTTATCAGTATCTTATCTGACAAAAAAACGATTTTTGAAAAGTACTCTGCCACTTTTTCACGACGTGCACTATCCATAGCAGATCGCTCAGTGGGCGTGCTCACACCTGGATTCACCCCAGTTAATGCAGAAAAAGTAGCACGTATTATCTATGAAGAAACGAATGTGGGTGCGGTAGCGATTACTGATAAGGAAAAGATTCTGGCGTTTATCGGAACGGGTGCCGATCATCACCTACCAAACACCCCCATATCGTCATCAAGTACGATGGAGTCACTGAACAATAACAAAATAGTCCATTTAGATGGCGCTGAGCGCCCATATCAGTGCACATTAAACAAAAATTGTCCGCTGGGTTCAGTGTTGATTATTCCACTTCACTCTGGCTCTGAGGTGGTAGGTACTATTAAGCTTTACGAACCCAAACGGAAGTTTATGTCGACGGTTACACTGTCAATGGCAGAAGGCATCGCTCAATTGCTGTCTAGTCAAATTGTTTACGGCGCATATCAGCAGCAAAAGGATCTGCTCTCACAGTCTGAAATCAAACTGCTGCATGCACAGGTCAACCCTCATTTCCTATTTAACGCGCTCAATACGATTAGCGCTATTATTCGTCGCGATCCCAAAAGGGCCAGAGAGCTCGTGCTAAGCTTGTCACGCTTTTTTAGAATAAACCTAAAGCAAAACACCGCGGTGGTGACACTAAAAGAAGAGATCGACCACGTTAATGCTTATCTGGCAATCGAGAAGGCGCGTTTTGCCGAACGCCTGCAGGTTGCCATCAAATGTGACGATGCTGCCATGTCAGCGCTTCTACCAAGTTTTACGTTGCAGCCACTGGTTGAGAACGCGGTTAAACACGGTATCGCCCAACGAATAGAGGGTGGGCATCTAACTTTGAATGTACGATGCACAACAGATAACCACATTCACATTCTCGTTGAAGATAATGCTGGCTTGTACAAACCCAAAAAAGAACAACACGCAGGTTTAGGGATGGATATTGTAGATAAACGGCTTATTCATCAGTTTGGTCAACAAGCAGGCCTGGTGATCGAGTGTCGAACTAACCAGTTCACTCGGATGTCCTTTTCCATTCCACACACTCATTACCATTCTCATCAGGGCTAACAATGACTAAGAACTCAGCATTTCGCGCGCTTGTTATTGACGATGAACCGCTCGCCAGAGAGGAGCTTTGCCAGTTACTCAACGAAACCAATGAAGTACAAGTCTTAGCCGAGGCCGCAAATGCCATAGAGGGGTTGGCATTAATTAAACAACACCGTCCGGATGTTATATTTCTTGATATAGAAATGCCCCAGCTCTCTGGACTCGATATGCTGGCTATGCTTGATTTAGACACCATGCCTTATGTTGTGCTGGTCACCGCATTTGAACAGTATGCCCTTCAGGCATTTGAAGATAACGCGTTTGATTACTTGCTCAAACCTGTGGAACCAGAGCGGCTTGATAAAACACTCGCCAGGCTTAAAAAGAGAACTCAGCCCCAAACTGACATTGACGCCATTGCCTCCCCCACATTAGTACATATTCCTTGCGTAGGTCATCAGCGCATATTACTGCTGCCCGAATCTGATATTCAGTTTGCTTACAGCGATGTGGCGGGCGTACATGTTAGATCGCTAGAACAACAAGCAGACACGCAGCTCACATTGAAAACCTTAGAAGAGAGAACCGCGCTTGTTCGGTGTCACCGGCAATACTTGGTGAGGTTATCATGCGTTGCGGAAATTAAACGCTTGGATAATGGCCTTGCTACGCTTCTAATGAAGACGGGAGATTCAGTTCCCGTGAGCCGTCGATATCTCAAAAAGTTAAAGTCGCTGTTGCAGTTGTAAACTGTTTGAAATCTGCATTTTAAAAATAGAAACTAGCGTTGCTTCTTTTTATTTTCACCCGTCTGAAAGCACGTCAGCGGGCTTGCTGTTAGCTTTCTCGTTTAACTCAATTTTTTCGGTAGTATTCGCAATTGTTAGTTGTTCGTTCCACGCTCCAAGCCCGATTCTTTTCAAGCTAACTGATGGATAGATTCTGTCGGACCCAAAAACGTTTAAAACTCGCTAAGTGTAAACTGGGTCCACCACGCTGAAAGTAGGGTTTGCAAATTTCGCTTCGCTTTGTCCCACCCAAACTCCACACAAATAATGCCTTTTTTGCCTCCTTTTTGCCTCTTCGGTTGTTAGCGCGATTTGCCCGAACTTCTCGCCAAACCTCGCCTAAAGCGTTGCTGAGCACTGCCTTTTCTAGAGTTAAAGCTACTACACGAAGTACATAAAAAAAATGCGACGAAAGTATAAAAATAAAATTTTATGACGCATTTTGCTGTACCAAATCAAACAATTTTTCAGCATGTCCATGAATTTTCCAGACCACACAACTGTACAGAAAAAATACAAAAAAACACGAAAAATTAAACTTTTTCTAAAATAACAATAAAAATTTATTAAAAAGAGACGCTTCTCAAATTTTCCGCATATATGCTATTGATAATATACAAAAGTTGTGCAATACATAATAAGTGTCTAAAAAACACACTAAAAATAATTAAAGCAATAAATCAAAGTCTAGGGAGACTACAATGTTTACAAACCACAAACTGGCAAAGTCGGTGAGACTTGCCTGCGCCTTTGGCGCTGCCGCATCGTTGGCATTTTCTGGTAGTATTTATGCCCAAGATGACGTCGAATCAGAGGAAGAACCGGTTGAGAAAATCGAGGTTACTGGTTCGCGTCTACTTTCAAACCCAAATGTTGCAGCAGCAACTCCTGTACTAAGCGTATCAGGCGCTGAAGCAGCTGCTCGCGGTAACTTACGTGTAGAAGATTTCGTAAACGTGCTTCCGCAGGTGTTCGCCGGCCAAGCATCAGAAGTTTCGAATGGTTCAACAGGTACTGCAACACTAAACCTTCGCGGTTTAGGTGCGAACAGAACGTTAGTACTTATCGACGGCAAACGTCTCCCCTATGGTTCCTCGGGTACCAGTGCTGCTAACGTCGACTTAGTTCCAACGCAAATGCTAGAACGTGTTGATATCCTAACTGGTGGTGCATCAGCGGTATACGGCTCTGACGCCGTCGGTGGTGTTGCAAATTTCATTCTTCGCGATGATTTCGAAGGTGTAGAGTTTGGTGGTCAGTTCAGCACAAACTACGCTGACAACGATAACGGTCTGTACGAAGGCGTGCTAAACGCTGCGCAGCAGCCTATTCCTGGTTCAACCATGGACGGCGATGAAACGCTTATTTACACAATGTTTGGCGCATCTTCTGCTGACGGTAAAGGCAACGTAACCATCTACGCATCGTATGAAGATCGTGAGGAAATTGTCCAGGCTGACCGAATTTTCTCAGCGTGTACGCTGGGTCAAAGCAATGGTGCATCAAGTTTCGAAGGCTTTGGTTGTGTAGGTTCAGCAAACTTCCGCTTGTTTGGTGGCCCGGGTGGTTTTGCGTTCCAAGAAGAAAATGGAAACATCATCTCTTACGCTGGCGGCCCAACACAAACCTATAACTTTGGTGCAACCAACTTCTTCCAACGCCCTTCTGAGCGTTACCATTTCTATGCGAAAGGTGACTATGAGCTTGCAGACGATTTAGAAGCTTACGCAGATTTTTCATACATCAACAACACGAGTGATGCTCAGATTGCACCAAGTGCCTCGTTTGGTATTGGCGCATACGACATCAACTGCGGAAACCCATTCATCCAAGGTAACAGCGGCATAGCGTTCACTGACATTTTCGGTTGCTCGGCTGACGATATTGCAAACGATGTGATCGTTAGCGGAATCACTGCATCTCACCGTAACGTTGAAGGTGGCTCACGTAATTCTCGTTTAGAGAACAGCGCATGGCGCTTCGTTGGTGGCCTAAATGGTTTCATCGATGACATCTGGGCGTGGAACGTATTCGGTCAAATCTCTGAAACTCGCGACCAGAGTTCAGCAACGAACGATTTTGTTGTTGCGAATTTACAACAAGCCCTGTTAGCAACCACTGACGAAAACGGTAATGTTGTTTGTCTTGACCAGTCTGGCGGCTGTGTACCTTACAACATCTTCCAACGCCCTGGCGGCGAGAGCTCTGTCACGCAAGACCAGTTAGATTTCATCCAAGGTATCGGTATCGTAAACGGTGAAACATCACAAAAAGTTTTTGGCGCGGATATCCAAGCTAACTTAGGCGATTACGGCATTAAGATCCCTACTGCTGATGATGGTATTGGCGTGCTGTTTGGTGTTGAGTATCGCAAAGACGAACTTGCTTCATCACCTGATGAAATCAGCCAAGTTCAGGGCGGTGGTTTCACCGGTGTAGGCGGTGCAACACTTGCCGTTTCAGGTAAAATCGAAGTTCGCGAATTCTTCACAGAGGTTCAAGTACCACTTGTTTCTGGCGCAGAGTTCGCGGAAGAGTTAGTACTAAGCGCGCAGTATCGTTTCTCTGACTATGACGCAGACGGTAACGGCACGACTAACAGTTTTGACACCAATGCCTACGGTTACCAATTAGCGTGGACACCAGTAGATGATGTTAAACTACGTGCACAATTCCAGCGCGCTGTTCGAGCGCCTAATGTAATTGACTTGTTCACGGGTCAAAACACTGGTCTACCTAACTTAAGCCCAGCGGGTGTTGATGCAAATGGTGAGCAGCTATACGATCCATGTGCGGGAAGCAACCCTATCGCGACGCTTGAGACCTGTGCAAGAACAGGTGTGACAGCAGCGCAATACGGTAACATCCTTGACGTTATCTCTGGTCAAACACAATCACTAACAGGTGGTAACCCACAACTATCTCCTGAAACTGCAGATACCGTAACCTTTGGTGTTGTAATTACACCAGCAAGTATCGAAGGTCTTTCGATTACTTTGGATTACTTTGATATTGAGGTAGAAGATGCGATTTCTGCTGGTATTCCAGCTCAAACAATCTTCGACAACTGCCTAGATTCAGGTGACCCAACCTTCTGTAATCTAATCACTCGCTCTTCAGCTGGTTCACTTGCAGCAGGTACGTTTGGTGTTGGTTTCCAACAAACAAACTTAAACATTGCTACACTTAAAACTTCGGGTCTAGACGTCCAAGTAGGTTACAATTTCGACACAGAGCTGGGTGATGTGAGATTTGACTACGCGGCAACTATGCTAGATGAGCTAAGCACCGTACCATTCCCTGGTGGTGATACTGTTGAGTGTGCTGGCTTCTTTGGTAACGCGTGTGGCGCTCCTAACCCTGAGTATCGTCATAGATTTATGGCAACGTGGAATACCAACCTAGACGTTGATATTACTGCGACTTGGAGACACTTCGGTACAACTGATAACGATGATGACGGTGATACACTAGAAACTGGATTCAAAGCTATCAACTATCTTGATATCTCTGCTACTTATTTCATGAACGATAACTTAGAGTTCACGCTAGGTGTTCTTAACCTTCTTGGTGAGCAACCTCCAGTTTACTCTGGTGCAGGTCCAGCTCTTGGTAACGGTAACACGTACCCAACAGTTTACGACACTAGCACAAACTGGTTTGCTTCATTCCGAGGTAAATTCTAAATCCAAATCTCCCTTTGGACCTAAGCAAAAAGCCGTTTATGTTTAATAAACGGCTTTTTTATTTGGCCTAGTTTTATGAATCCCTCATTTACTTGTTAAGGGCTTCATCTCCCCTCATTTGAAGTATAAATATTCGCAAAAAGCGCAGGCTTATATTCGTATCTGACACTTTTCTCATAATAAGCACTCAACTTGCAAAATCTCTTTCTCATCTCAATGGCATTTACTTAGCATGCTAAACAAATAAAATAGTTAGCATGCTAAGTAAATCAACGGTTTTTACATGTCATTTTCAGAACCTATGCCACTTCAACTTATTGCGCTTTTTGCCCGCACTGCGCAAAAGTGCAGAAGAACTGTCACTGAATCGGTCGCTCATCTCGATCTTACAGAGTCTAGATGGCGCGTAATGATTCACATGTCATTACTTGGTGAGGGCTGTACGCAACAGATGGTGGCTGAAAGCTTGGAAATAGAAATGCCTAGCTTAACTCGCACAATTAAACAGCTCGAAACTACCGGGTTAATCAAACGCGTTACCGATACTAACGACAAACGAAGTCGCTTACTTTACTTCACAGATATGGGCAAAGGTCGAATGAATGATATCGAAAGTACATTGATGGCGCTGCGAGATGAAGTGTACGCAGGAGTATCTGAAGAAGAGTTACGCATTATGGCTAAATGTGTTCAAAAAATTGAAGTTAATGCCGCAAAATTATTGGAGTCACTTAAGTGAGTCAACGAACCCCAGATCAGGAATTTGCTAGGTACATAAAGCTGGCTTTGGTCGCTTTTGCCATCTGCTTTATCTACTTTATTATTGCAGATATACGCATGCCAATGACACCACAGGCGAGAGTCTATCATCAGGTCACGCAAATCTCTCCTCAGATAAATGGGCCGATAAATGAGGTGCTTGTCAGAAATAACCAAACCGTAAAGGAAGGGCAGGTTTTATTTGTCATTGATGAGACACCTTACCTAATTGCGCTAGAAAAGGCGCAAATTGATTTGGCAAATGTGGAGTTAGAGAACGCTCAGATAGATGCGAAAGCGGAAGCGATTAGAGCAAAGATAGAGGCTGCATCGGCGGTTTACGACGAACGCAACAGTGAATTTCAACGACTTAATTCCTTAGTTCAAACTAAAGCGGTATCTCAACAAAACGTGGACAAAGCGTACGCGCAACTTAAAAGCGCTGAAGCTGAAATTAGTGCGCTTGAAGCCGATCTAAACCAGCAAGTTGTTGCAAGAGGTAAGCAAGGTGACAAAAACCTAAAATATCTAGAAGCGGTAAATGCGGTTAAACGGGCAGAGTTGAACTTAGCCTATACCAAAATTAAAGCACCGCATGACGGCATAATGGCAAACATGCAGGTAACTCAAGGCACTTATGCTAAACAAAGTACGCCCCTTGCCTCAGTTGTCGATAACACACTAGATGTGGTTGCGGATTTTCGAGAGAAATCACTCGCCAATGTAAAAGAAGGCATTCGCGCTAACGTCGTTTTTGATGCACTACCGGGCAAAGTATTTGAAGCTAAAGTGGAAGAATTTGAAGCTGGTGTCAGCGACGGCCAACTCGCCGCCAACGGTACCCTTGCAAGCGTTGAAAAGTCGAATCGATGGGTACGAGATGCGCAGCGCCAACGTGTCCACATTAAGCTTGAAGAACAAGACATATCGTTAAACCACCTCACCAGTGGCGCTCGCGCTACCGTGCAGATAGTTCCAGACAATTCTATTGAAAGTATGGCAGCGAACATTCAAATTCACTTTATAAGCCTGCTGCACTTCATTTATTAGACTTAAATTATGGATTCACAGCTAAGTAAAAATGATGTCCAGCAGATGCTTAGGATCGCCTCCGGCGCCACGTTGGGCTTTGCTATATCGAAAGCGCTGGATTGGCCTAATCCGATATTTTTTACCTTGTACCCTATTTTGTTGCTTGGACTGGTAGCCGTTTTAAATGGTCACATTATTCGACAATTTCTTGCCGCAACCATCTTTCCGGCGGCGGCTGTTTTAGTGGTATACGGCTTGTTCGGAAGCCACCCATTGCTGATCACGCCGCTAATCGCCATCACTTTCGCTTTTCTGTTTTGGCAAATGAGTAAAGGTACGCTGTATTTATTCGGGGCGTTTTCCCTTGTAGGACTTTCGCTGCAGCTACACTTTGCCAGCTACAGCAGCGATGGAATAGATATCTACGCATTAGTGATATCAAACATCGGTGCAATTCTGTTAGCATTGATAATTGCATTCGCTTTGCATATTGTTTTTCCCGATGAGGAGCCGCGCACGCCTTTGCCCAAAGCGGCAAAAGATAAAGCAAGTATTCGCCACGAAGTCATATTATGCACCACTGTCGCCACGCTATCGTTTGCTGTATTTCAAACCTTCGACTTAGTAGATTCGATATCAGCACAAGCAGCAAGTGTATTGATTCTTTTTCCACTGTGTTGGAAAGGAGCCACATTGAGTGGCTGGCAGCGAGCGCTGGGCACGCTAATTGGATGTAATCTTGCCCTGCTCGCCCAGCTCATTTTGCTCAACTACAGTGACACGTTGTTTTTCGCAAGTTTCAGCTTATGGATATTGGTATTTTTCATCAGCCGCCAGCATGTGCTTAGCGGTGGTGGTGCTGGCACGGGCTTTGGCGTACTTACCACATTTGGCATTTTGTACGGCCAGTCACTCTCTCCACAACAGGATATTATTTATAGTGCGCTGTATCGCTTTTCATCGGTAGTCGTAGCTATTGCACTTAGCCTGTGCGTTATTTATGTAGTACACAGTCTACTTAACAAATTCCAGCCTACACGACACCACACGTTTACTTAAAAGACCTGTAGTTATAACGCTTACTGGTTAAAATTTGTGGACGAAAAGTTGATTTGCTACTTCTAGGGCCTGTTGACCTTGAAATGTACTGACCCAATAAAAAAGGCTTCGACGATATCGTCGAAGCCTTTAGGCGAGCAGAGGAAGCCCTTTAGATCGCTAAGGATAGAGAAGGACCTTAATCATTCCGGCTCTATGAAACCGCAACCACTGCCTTTCGTTTGTCTTCTTTTGAAAATTGCAGCGCGTTGTTCAAATTATCGAATTCAAACACGTTAGGTATTTCGACAACCAACGTTTGCGCAGCAACTTGCTCAAATAGAGCCTCACCGTCTTTCACCAAACGCTGCCACTGTGACAAATCGCCATAATCATGCAGCGCACCTAGCGCTATCTCATGATAAGAAATAGTACGCGTAAAAGGCGCATCAACAGGCACTTCAATACGACCTAGAATACTCACTACGTGACCATTAGCTTCAAGAAGCGGTACAAGTGACGCCGCATAGTCTGGACCATTTGCATCAAAAAGCGCGTAAAAGGTTTGCCCTTCAGGCTTACCGCGATGGATGGCTTTTACGCCCATCTCCTCAGCTTGCTCTTGCGAAAAGCTCCCTGAGATAACATGTACATTAAAACCGGCCTGAGAAAGCATTTGCACCAGCAATTTGTTAACGGCGCCCATACCGCTGACTAACACGTCAGCCCCCTTTCGGACCGGCACTTTACTGAACGCTTGCCAGGCAGTAAGCATTGGACATGGCAACGCAGCAGCTAGTGCAAAATCAACGCTTTCTGGCACCACCATTACGCGGCTTGCATACACTTCACTATGATCGGCAAAACTTCCGTTTTCACCTAGGCTATGATGGTAAGCCACACGCTTACCCAATAGACTGTTATCAACGCCCTCACCTACAGCGACAACAACACCCGCACCGTCCACTCCGGGAATATGCCCTTTTTCCCAGTCGCGCGGGTTATCATCGATAAACTTCCAGTCAACTGGGTTAATGCCAATAGCATAGTTGCGCACGACAATACGCCCTGCCTTCGGCTCAGAAAACTCGCGTACCTGCTTTACCAGCGATGCGCCAGCTTGTTCAAATTGCCAAACGTTAGCTTGCATAAAAGCTCCTTAACACAGTGATTTTTCCGATTAGTCCCATGCAGGTGAAAAATCTGGGTTAGCTTGACGGTCGCCACAATCTAGCGCGTCAATCTTTGCGATATCGTCAGCGCTCAAGGTAAGTTCAAGCGCTTTGAAATTGGTTTCCAGGTTCTTGCGCTTAGTCGACGATGGAATAGTGACTAAACCATGGGCCAGCTCCCAGGCTACCACTACCTCAGCAGTGCTCACACCATGCTTATCTGCAATTGCAATGATAGTCTCGTCTTTTAGCACTTTACCAACAGCAAACGGCATATATCCTGTTACTGTGATACCGTGTTTCTCACACGCTGCACGCACTTTTTCATTAGTAAGATAAGGGTGTACCTCTACCTGATTCGTGGAAATAACGCCCTCGCCCAAGATACTCACCGCTTCTTCAATTTGTGCCACGGTAAAGTTAGAAATACCAACTTCTTTTGTGAGTCCCAGTTCCTTAACGCGCAGCAATTCACCTAGGTACTCTTCCATGCTTTCGCCGTTTTCCGGTGACGGCCAATGAATAAGTAGCAGGTCAACGTACGACAGTTGAAGCTTTTCCAAACTCTCTTTTACGCTATCCACAAAGCTTGCTTTATTCAGCTTGTCATTCCACACCTTGGTGGTGACATAAAGGTCTTCACGTGCAACAAGATTGTTTGCAATAGCGTCTTTAATAGCGCGACCTACCGCTTCTTCATTGCCGTAAATTTGCGCCGTATCAATGTGACGGAAACCCACTTCAAGTGCCATTGTCACGCTGTTATAGGCTTCATCGTCTTTTAAGCGAAACGTGCCTACACCTAGCGAAGGAATTTTAGATTGTGACTGATTTACATTCGGCATGATGCCTCCTTGTTGGTTCCGTTATTTATGAAAGTGAGGTAATACATTGTCAGCAATGCGCTGCATCGCGACTTCTACTGGTTGCGTATTACGTCTGAAGTGCAGGCCAATATGATCAACCCCCGCTTCATTCATTGCATTGAGTTCTTTGATAAGCCCATTTACACCAGTTTCAACCCCGAACCGGTGGCGTTTTATGGGCGCTTCATCGTCTTCAACCAAATTAAGATGAATAAAGCTAACGTACGGCTTGTTGCCCGCGACATTTCGCCATAGTTCTACGCGCTTTACATGCTCGTTCGGTGTACCTGGATACGCCAGCCAACCGTCCATATTTTCTCCAACCCACTGAGGGCTTTGCTGAGCGAGCCCTGCAACGTACAAAGGCGGCGTGGTTGAGCGCGGTAACAGCGACATGCCAGGCTTAAGGGAATTCTCACCGTGCTTTACAATTTCCAGTGACTGCCTGAAGTGCTCGCCGCGACTGTCAAAATCGACATCGAACAACGGATACTCAACAGGTCTATCCCCACTGGCTACGCCGAGTATAAGGCGGTCGTTACTTAGCTGCTGCACCGTTGCTGCCGCCTTTTTGACAAGCCATGGCTGCCTAAGAGGTAAAACAACGGCGGCTGTGCCTAATAGAATATTGTCTGTGATACCTGCTAAATAGCCCAAGTAAGTGAAGGTTTCGAAAACCTGAGCCGCATCACCAAAGCTAGGGTCATAAACTGGCACATCTCGTACCCACGCTGCTTTAAACCCTAGTTTGTCGGCTAGTTGAATACGGCTGTGATGCTCGGTCATATCAGGTACGCCGAATGGCGTACCTTTTGTGGCGTCGAAATGCGCCCAGTCGTTATCTAGCGGAAGCTCTACACCTACTGAGAACGTGTGTTGTGCAAGCTTATCAAAGGTATTTGTCGTCATTATGACCTCCCTACGCGCTCGTTGTGTTATTCGCCGTATTCGCAGTACTGAGTGCGCGCTTGTCTAAGTAGCCGCTATAGCGCGTGACAAGTAACGCTGCAACAGAAATAATTGCGCCAATCCATGCGGTATCAGATAACTGCATACCGTCGACGATTGCACCGCCTAGAATTGAACCCACTGCTATGCCAATGTTAAATGCCGCGATATTTAAACCTGAAGCGACATCAACAGCATTAGGAGTAAACTTCTCTGCTAATTGAACAACGTACACCTGAAGTCCTGGAACATTGCCAAAGGCAAAGGCGCCCCACACTAAAACGGTGATCACTGCGGCAACTTTACTGCCCATAGTAAACGTCAGGGCAAACAAGATGACCGCAAGGGCTGAAAAGATGATAGTTAACGCGCGGATTGGGCCTTTTTTGTCAGCAAGCTTGCCGCCATAAATATTGCCTACCGCGACAGATACACCGTAAACCAGCATAATTAAGCTGATGGCTGAGGGCGCAAACCCCGCCTCTTCCTGCAATATAGGAGCGAGATAGGTGAATGCCGTAAATGTGCCGCCATAGCCCAATATCGTCATTAGATACACTAATACCAGACGAGGCTGAACCAACACCTTCATTTGTTCACTCAAGGTGGCCGGTTTACTTTGTTTAAGGTTGTTCGGTACCAGCAACGCACTGCCTATTAGCGCAAGTGTGCCAAGCGCGGAAACCACAAGGAAGGTTGCTCTCCAACCGAAGTTTTGACCAATCCAGGTACCCAAAGGTACGCCAGTAACCAAGGCTACGGTTAAGCCCGTAAACATAATGGCAATAGCACTGGCTTCTTTTTCTTTCGCCACTAGCCCTGTAGCAATAGTTGACCCTATGGAAAAGAACACACCGTGCGCTAAGCCTGTCAAAATGCGAGCTAATATTAAGCTCTCGTAGCTAGGCGCTTGCCAAGCAAGAATATTACCAGCCACAAATAGCGCCATTAAGCTAAGCAGAACATGCTTTCTATTCCACTTACCCGTAAGGGCGGTAAGAACCGGTGCGCCAACGGCAACACCAACGGCGTACAAGCTTACCAGTAAGCCTGCGCTTGGTAACGTAACGCCAAGATCAGTGGCAATGGTGGGGACAAGCCCCACTATCACGAACTCTGTTGTGCCAATAGCAAACGCACTTAACGTTAACGCAAATAATGCAATAGGCATTTCAATTATCCTCAAAAAGTAATTAACGAGATGGCTTGATTAACAACGCCACCATTGGCTTCTAGAACGAACAACTACACCGTTTTTTGAAAGCCATTAATAAAGTGCGTACAGTTTGACGATAAATTTATTTGCAAAAAACAGCACTAATGACAAAATACTTTTGCGATATTTGAAAATATAAGGTGTGCGATGCCAGTCTCATCAAAAACTGAAGATTTAGAAGCGTTCCTAACCGTTGTGGATACAGGTAGTTTTTCCAGTGCTGCCAATCTACTCAATCAGCAGGTTGCAAAAGTTAGTAGAGCAGTTACTCGTCTTGAAGATGGCTTAGATGTAACTCTATTGAATCGCACTACCAGACGGCTGGAATTAACAGAAGAAGGTGAGCTTTTCCTGCAATATGCCAGAGACGGGCTAAATATATTAGAAAAAGGTGAAGAAGCATTACGGCTATTAAAGCGGGCTCCTTCTGGAAAACTTCGGGTTGATGCTGCGAGCCCGTTTGTGTTCCACCAGCTAGCGCCGTTAGTGGGTGAATTTCGAGAAGCATTTCCTGACATAACACTCGATATCACCAGTCACGACAGCATTATCGACCTGTTGGAACATAAAACCGATATCGCAATACGTATTGGTGATTTAAGCGACTCTAACTTGCACGCTAGACGTTTAGGAAAAAGTAAGCTGCATATTGTGGCAAGCCCACAGTATCTTGAAAAATATCCCATATCTGAAGGTGAGGATGGAATTAGCACGCTAAACAAACACAAACTGATTGGCTTTAGCGACTCACCAAGTCTAAATAAATGGCCGCTCAAGCAAGATATTAACTTGCAGTACAGTCTTCGTGCGTCAAGCGGTGAAACTATTCGCCAGCTGTGCTTGGCAGGTCAAGGTATCGCGTTACTTTCTCACTTTATGGTACACAAAGATATCAGTGCAGGCTCGCTGGTAGCGCTATTTCGTGACGACATCGTCAGCCCAAACCGCAGAGAGTCGGTACAAGCGGTATACTATAAAAATAGCGCGGTATCGTCTCGTATCTCTGCGTTTTTAGATTTTATACAGCCTCGACTAACTCTTTAACTTACCTTTATTTCGCGTGGCCTTTACCTAATATTTTTTTAAGTGTGCTTTGGGGGAGGCCATTTACTATTAGCGCGGCTATCATCAATATTGCGCCGGCCATAACCATAGGCAGCAGCGTTTCTTTAAGCAATATCACAGAGCTTACATAACCCACTATCGGCGTAAGTGTACTAATAAGTACAATTTTATCTGGTGGCAATTTAGGCCCCGCTGCTACCATAAGCCCAAAGCCGAGACCCGTTGCCACTGGCCCAATGTACGCCAATAGTAACCAATCGCTTATATCGTAAGCCCCAAAATTAGGTGTTGGTTCAACTATCAGTGCAATAGCAAGCATGGCGAAACCTGCGATGGTAAACTGCCAGAAGACAGCTTCAATGACGCTTCCCTTCCACTTATGAAAAGACACTCTTCGAATAGCGACCGCCCACAATGCAGATGCCAGCAACATACCAAAGAGCGGTAGCCATGCGCCCGGTTGTCCCGAAGCAAATAAAATCATTGCACAGCCAATGGTAGATATACCGGTTAGAATTAATCGCTTAGAAGGCGGACGTTGCCGATACCATAGAGTGTCGATAAGCAGCATCCAAAGCGGTGTAGTGTAAATAAGAATACTGGCCGTGCCGGCAGGAATAAACTGCAGTGAGACAGTAATAAGCCCCATTGATAGGATAAACTGGAAAAAGGCAACGACAAACACCACCGAGCGATCTTTACGATTGAGCACCGGTAAACGTTTTTTGGTGATAAGTACAAACAGCGCGAGTACCGGAAGGCTTAACAAGAAGCGCAAGCACACCATCCATACAGGCCCTACAATCTCAAGCCCTAACTTCATGCCTGGCCAGTTAAGCCCTAAACACAACACCGCAACCAAAAGCATTTTAATGCCTTTTGATTGCTCTTTTTCCGCCACCGATGATGAAGACATGCGTTTTAAAAAATCCAATTACACGAACTGCGTTAAGAGAAGTTTCTACCGCCCGGTAAGCTGAATGTAGGCGGAGAATTTTACGGGCGCAAATATAAGTGAATTAGCAAGGGATTAAAACCTTCCTGACCGTGTAAACACGCCAATTTATCGACCAAATGGTCAACTTTTTAAAACCTTGTGGAAACTTTGCTATACGGGTGGTTAATCACTGATAAACACTTTGACTTACAGGTACAATGCAACAGACAGCAGCTTCCGCTCACCTCTTTCTATTTTGCTTACGCTGTGCATGTACTTATCTGGCCGAAAAAAGTAAATGCGGTTAAAGAGATTAAAGATGACTTTCTCTGCCCAAAATTGACCGCCGCGCTTCGGCTTTTTTAGTACTACATTAAATTTAAAGTAACGCCCGCTGCCCATAGGGTCATTATGTTCTAACACGCTATGACCCTCTTTGTAGGTAACCACATTTATAGCAAATCGTTTTGATGAGATTAAAGCCTTGTTGAGCACTTTAGCCATGCTATTTCTACCTTGATTGATGGGGACGTGTTCTAATTTAAACACGCACGGCTATGGTCTGGAAGCGTATGCTGAGTTCAGATAATGCTTTGATATACGCGAAACGTATATACCTAGGATTACAAACACTAGGCTAAGGTGGGATTTGTCCACTTCATGATTTTAGCGTTTTCTTTTTGTGCGCTGTTTCCATTACTCTTGTCATGCCCGTCATCATTATTTTTTACGGTGTAATAATTTTTGCGGGTTTCTATATGCTCAAACCCCGAGCTCTCATAAAGCGCAATCGCAGTATCATTACTTTCACGCACTTCTAGCCACATTTCACGCATTGCATTTTTTACCGATGTCTCAATGACAAAATCAACTAAAGCGCGACCTACCCCCTTGCCTCTTGCGCCACTGTCTACCGCAATATCCATCAGCGTAGCTTCATCAACGACTTCAAGCATGATGGCATAGCCAACAATCTTGTCATTTTCAAAGGCAAACACCCCGTAATAGGGTTCCGTGAAACAATCCGCGAAGGTACTTAGTTTCCAAGGCGACACTTGTGCCTCTTGATGGATAGCATGCGCAAGTTCAATGTGCTCGTTAAAGCCTTGTGGCGGTACGATTGTTAACTTCATCGACGCGACTACTGGCCGTTAGCTGAATGGTTTAATTCGCGTGCTGCGCTGATAAGCTGCGCCCACAGCTCCCGTTTTTGCACAGCTGTGAGTTTAAGCGGTGTGGCTGGCAATATAATGGCCGTTTCGGTTACCGATAGCGTACGGCCAATCATTATGGTGCTAGCCCACTGTGACGGTATACCCAACTGAACACAGGCTAGCTGCAAGTCCTTCAGCCATTGCTGTGATTTTGCTTTCTGTTCGGCACTTAACGGGATACCTTCAGGCGATACCAGCCCTTTTGCGCCAATAGACTTTGTTAAAGACTCTTGCGAGGCAACCGCATTGTCGTAAGACGGCGAAGTGTTGTGTGACTGTGAAGCACCTGTTTCGGTTTGCCCTACTTTCCCTTCATTGTGCGATGCGCCAAGCGTGGAAAGTTTTGCTGCCCCGCCGTCTTTAGGCTTAGCCTTATCTTTCGCGCTACTGCCAACATTTGCTCTCAACTGAGCAAGCCGTGATTGCTTTTCTTCTTGAGATATTGGCGTTGAAGGCGGCTTATTGGTTTGAGCGTTTTGGCTGTAGGGTAACTGTGTCGATGAACTATTTGTACTGCCGACGTTGCGTTGTGCTGCATTGGCGTTGTTTTGTTTCGCTTGGTCTTCCTGCTTTAGCTCAGTGTAGGCGTCTTTGGTGATCCAAACAGGGATCCCCATTTCCTGTAAAACCGCCTGCTGATATGAAGTAAGAGACATTGCGTAAAAACACCTAACGTGAATAGTTCATTATATTTGTTTAGTTTACTAAAGTTGCAGGCTTGGTTGAATAACTATCGCGTTCTTTTGCTTGGATTGTACTTGCTCTTTAATGCTCAAGCGCTAATTCATAAGCGTTGATTCTTAAGTATTATTCGCGAATTTATAATGCCTAGCCCTTGGTATAAGAGGAAATAAAACAGCTGCAGCAAATTAAGCACTAGCAACAGAAACCAAAAAAATTTAAGAAGAATTTAAAAAGAATTTAACAAAGAAACGATTTAGGATTTGAACGTAAACGTTCACAAGAAGAGAAAGTGGCAGGGGTGGAGGGACTCGAACCCCCAACCATCGGTTTTGGAGACCGCTGTTCTACCAATTCGAACTACACCCCTAGCGCGCTGTGCATTATACGGATGACATTAAAAAGGTAAAGCCTTTTTATCACTACCATGCACTGCATGCTTAATTAACACGCAATGCGCTGTTTTTTCAATCGAATAACACCAAATAGGCTTTATCCATCACCTGTGTTTTGTCTTATTGCCCGCTTTTAAACCGACTTCTATGCAGCGTCACTTTAAATGCGGAGCAGTTTATGACAATTAGACCTTATTGGCGTTAAGCGCAGTAAACCACAGGTCATTAGTGATAGCGACAATCTCGGTGTGCAGATCAAATTTCGCTATCGCGTCGTGCTCATCGATATTCATTAGCTTGGCGTAATGCTTAACGAGCTCTCTACATTCATTGATTTCAAGTTTATTGATAAGGCAGCAACTTGCTAAATCGAAGTAGCGGTTTCCCATGGCGGCATATTCCCAATCAATAATTTTGAGTGAGTTATCTGCGCTCAGTAATAAGTGATTAGTTAGCAAGTCATTATGACATAACACATAGTCGTCATCGTCTTGTTCACTTTTTATTACTTGTTTCCGCAATGATTGGGCTTTTAGATAAAGCTCACTGCTCATATCGAGCTGTGCAACATTAATATAATGCTGCCATCTTGATGCTAAATCTAATGGCCTAGCGGTAATGGGCAAAGAATGAATACGAGCGAGGGTGTTGGCCAGCTCAAGCATTGAAAGCGTCGCACTGTCACTGTGCTCTAGCCACTGTTCAACCCAGATGGTTTCATCATCGCTTAACCATATAGGTTGCGGCGCTACTCCCAACCTATAAAGCTGTTGCTGCAAAGCAAATTGGTGCGCACGATTAACCCCACTAAAGTCATCATCGCCCATCCATTTCACCGCTAAGTCGACAGGGTTATGATCCGACTTTGGTTGCCCACTACTTTGAAGGTTATTTGCAATCAAGGGTAACTGACTATCTGCGAGCTCTTGAACGCGGTAAACGTGATTTACCGCTCCAGCAGGGTGTGACGAAATTTTCGCACTGTCGCTAAGATTAAGCGCCTTTTGCAGCGTGGCGATGATATCCAACCTGTTCACCTTGTTTTTTATATTGTACTAGCCACTGGTAATACCCAAATACCGCAAAACCAACATAGCCTAAGAACAGGCAAGCAGATAATGCATAACCCACTTGCAGGTATAAATAGGCGGACGCTAAATTGATGAAAAACCAATAAACCCAGTTTTGCAGGATTTTATGCGCCACCATAAATGTTGTGACTACACTCAATAAATTAATGCTCGCATCTAATAGTAGGTACTCACTATTGAACTGTGAGCCTGCCACCTCAGACAGAACCCAAGCGAGCAATAACATACTCGGCACAATGAGCAAATGAGCCCAGAGAGGCCAATGAAGCACTGGCTTAACATCGCCGTCTTCCGCCCCTTTCGACCACTGATAATAACCGTATCCCGCCATTATCATATAAAAGAAGTTAAGCGCAGACTGAAATGGCAAAGTCACCTGCCAAAATAGCCAGGTGTAAATTGCGGTACTTACAAAGGCGCACAGCCAACACCAGCTGTTCTGTTTTGCGGCTAACAACACATAGGCAATAGCGAGGACAACCGCTACCCACTCTAACAGTGAAGTAGCGGCAATTTGTGAGGTAAACTCAGAAAAAAAGTTAGCCATTAAGATGATTTTCTAGATTGCATGGCATCGAAGTTTAGGAACTTAGCAACGAAAATAGCCTGCCCCACTTCTTCATGGGTCCTTTGCATTTCTTCACCAAGTACTTTCATAACCACACCATAGTCACCTGTAACCTGCGTGCTGGTTGAGCTTGTTGAAACTGCAATATCACTATAGCTATTTAACCTATCAATGAAATCTTGAATAGGTGGAATGTATTCGTTAACCAATGGGTACAACGACAGTTCAACCATAACTTGCATGTCTGTTTCCTTTTATTTTAAAACGCGTACTTAACAGTAACGCCAAACTGACGACCGTTACCTATTTGGTAATATGGCTCATCGAAGGCATACTCATCGCGAGGGTCGTTGCTGAAACCACCGAATCCACGGGTGTAAAACTCACGATCAAAGGCATTTTGTACCCACAGTGATGTCTGCCAATCACCGTGTAACACCACAATCTCCGAATTAACCAGCGTAGTACTTGGCGAGGTTACATCATGGCCGTCAGAAAAACGGTATTCGCTTTTGTAATCTACATCTACACGCCAAAGCATGTTATCTGTAAGTGCGTACTCACTATACAGGTTTGCGGTCCACTTAGGTGATTGAGCCTGTCTTTGCTCAGACACTTCAGTACCGTCTGCAAGCGTATACCCTTCAAAGGTAGCGCTTAGGTAACCAACACTTGCATCAAGCTGCCATGCTTCACTAGCAATCCAGCTAAGCTCCAGCTCGGCTCCTTTGTTTGTTCCTAAATCAGCATTATCAATAATATCTACGAACCCTGCCGTACCGTCATCACGAGTGATAACGTCAAAATCGCTCACCTGAGTATCTTTTCTATCCATATAGAAAATTGCAGCGCGAGCAATTAGGTCAGGCGTAAGTAATGGGCCCTTAACACCTACTTCGTAGTTCCAGTTATACTCTTCGTCGAAGAATCGCTGATTGTCATTCACGCGGCTGTCGGGGTTAAAGCCTGCCCCTTTATATCCGCGTGAAATACTGCCGTAATAGAAGTGATCGCCCTGTGTATACTGAAGCGCGACTTTCCCGCCTACCATGGTGGTGTCGAACGCGCGAGTGAGCTGGTTGTTATCAGCGTAATCAAAATCGTAGTTTTCTACTCTTAACCCTGCTACAAGTACTAAATTTTCGTTCAAACGACTTTCAGTCTGAGCATATATAGCGGTCGTCGTAGGCGTGTATTCACTGGCAAAGTCACTATCCAAATAAGTGTACTGACGCAGCAGCTTTTCTTCCGTGCTTTTATAAAATACGCCTATTGTCCAGTCAGTCATACCATCAAAAAGTGCGGCACTGTCAGATGACACGAAACGCATCTCTCCGGTCTGTGTTTCTACATCGCGATAATAGGCGTCAAAAGACGTATAACCCCACGGGTGAAACCCTGTGAATGTCCAGTCTTCATCGTATCCATAAGCAATATTGTGAGAAGCATGGGTGGCAATTAGAATAAAGTCGCCCGCTGCTGTATTGGTTGTAGAGCGCGCGCTAACAGCGTGGGTTTGGTGTTCGTCAAATCCAGGTTCATCAGACAGCGTTTTGTTGTCATTGTCTAGCGAGAATGCATCGTAACCGTTATCGATATCGTACCAGCGATAAGTAAGCGCTAGTGTGGTTCGCTCATCTACACTGCCTTCAACGGCAAAGCGCAGTGCGGTTTCATCGATATTCGCGGTATCGCTTCTATTTAAGAACGTATTTTCTACAAAGCCATCACTGCGATTATGAACCAGCGCAACACGATAGCCCCAATCCGTGTTGATATCATCACCAGTGGCGCCTTCAATACGGTAACTCTCTTTGTTCCCAATGCGGGCTTCAACGTAGTCTGGGGCGTCGCTACCCACGTCATTACTGGAGAGTTTAACCGCTCCGGCCAATGCACCTGTGCCGTATAAGGTAGCCTGAGGTCCGCGATATACCTCTAGTTGTTTAGTATCAAAAATAAGACCTGCCGCAGCAAGGCCTGAAAAATCAAATTCATCGACGATAAAGCTTACAGAAGGATTGATAGGCTCGGCGAACTGACTACGCTCTCCAATACCGCGAATTTGCACGAAGCGGCCGCGAGACGCACCAGCTGCAAAGTTTACGTTTGGAATACTGTTTAGCACACTGTCGATATGGCTCGGCTGTCTACTGCGAAGACGCTCTTGATCTAAAATGGTCGCGCTAGCACTTAACTGGTCGAGTGTAGTTTGACGAAAATCACCAGATACGATGACGCGCTCAATATCTGATGGCGTGCTATCTGAAGTGTTACTTACATTGGTTTGTTGCGCATAGGCCGCAACGGAACTAGCAAGCAGTGAAAGTGTGAAAAGTGTTTTATACATGGGATCTCTTATTCTTATTTAAGAAAAAAGATCCGGGTCTAACGGCAGGTGATAAGGCTATATTGTGAACCATCCCTACGCCGGTATTATCCGGATCAGGTTTAAGGGTTCCCACGAATGTGGATCTCAGACCGAAAACGGACACCCCTTGGTATAGTGTTGCGCTGCTAAAACTAGCAAACTCAACTTCTGCGACGGAGTCTACCAGTTCGATACACGCCGTCAAGCAGATAAGACGTTAAGCTAACGTAAGGTTTTATATATGATATAAGGCGTTGAAAGCTTAGGGCTATTCAGCGTCAATATTCATATTTAGGCGACGTACTTCATCGTCAGTTTGTGCTTTTAAACCTTCCAACGTTTTGCCGTGTGCGGTTGGTTGACGCGTATCAGGGTCAACCTTTACGAAAACGATATCGTCTGCAAAACAGATGGTTTTCTTGGTTGCTTTGTTGCGTACCAAGCAGCTTACGGTAATAGACGTACGGCCTACAGCTTTAGTTTCTAGACCAAACTCTACGATATCACCCTGCATAGCCGGTGATTCGAAACTAATTTCACCAATATGCTTAGTTACCAAGCAATTAGTTTCTAGCTGACAAATAGCCCAAATTGCAGCTTCTTCGTCTATCCATTCTAACGCGCGGCCACCGAACAAAGAATTGGCGTAATTAAGGTCGTTTGGCATAACTAGACGCCGAGAAAGAAAGCGCATTCGAATTCCTCATAATAAATCGCTACTATAGCGTTAGATTATACCGAAAAAACTGATTCATGGCGCTAACTCAATTACGCGAATGGCTATTAGCCCCCTACTTTGAAAATAGCGGCGAAAATGGCTGCAAAAAAAGCTCTCACGCTTCACACTTATCAAACGTGACTTGCCCGCTTCACCGGAGAATGCTTGTAATATCTGGCAATGATGATTTTTGTGAAGCTGCCATACGTAGCGTTCAAGCCTTTGTAGATGAAGTTTCATCTATAAGCGTTGTGAATTTTGCTGGCGATACACTTAAGGGAAAGAACCGCAAACAAGTACTGGGGAGCGAATGTGACATTGCCACATTAGACTGTCGCGATTCATTCAAACCTGGCGACGTGATGGCAGTGGCGGGGATCGTTAAACGCAGTGGTTGTTTAATACTTATTTGCCCTGCATTGAGTGAATGGGTCAACAATATTTCGGTCTCGTTCCTGTCGGAGGGGTTTACGCTTACACAAAGTCGATACCTCGAACGCTTTATAAAGCACCTGCGTAACAACGACTACGTGGCATTTCACACTGAAGAAAAAACCACACTTCCAGATACGTCTATGTACCGCATTAGCCAAGGCGTAACATCAAACGTCTATAGAGGCTCACTATTTAAATCAGAAGAGCAAGAGCAGGCATACAGTCGTTTATATCAAGCACACTCACTTAATAAACTAAACGCGCTGATTACCGCCCCAAGAGGCAGAGGCAAGTCATCATTATTAGGTATATTCATTGAAAGCCTAATCAGACAGGGTAAATATGTACTATTAACCAGTGAACGCTTTGATAATGTGAAGAACGTGCTTTCACGTATTCAACAGTACGAAATAGCAGGTGTCAGAACACAACAACCATCCACCGCTAACATTCAAACCCAACTAATCCTTGGTGATAAGAATGAGGCAGCGACGTTTGGCAGTGTAAAATGGGTGCCCCCTGACAGTGCCTTGTTATATACCACAGAAGATGAAAAGTACGACGTTGTAATTGTTGATGAAGCGGCTTCAATCCCCCTCCCGGATGTATACCGGATCATAGCCAACCACAAGCAGTGGGTGCTTAGTACTACGCTTTTGGGTTATGAAGGTTCAGGCAGTGGTTTTATTCACAAACTCATCCCTAGTTTACCGCCATCAGCTATCCATTTAAGACTATCAACGCCGTTACGATGGTTCGAACATGATCCCATTGAAGCCTTTTTCAATACGACTTGTTTATTTGAGGACAGAGATGCGGCGCGCAATATTGGCGAGATTAATTTCAAAAACAGTATTAACCCACCGATAGATTACGATTTTTCCATAAGTTCGTTTAAAACCATTTCCGAAGAGGCGCTTCAGCAAATAATGTCGCTACTTTCATTAGCCCATTATCAAACTACGCCCGATGATTTTATGCGCTTGATGGATAGCCCGGATGTACTTGTTGCCATACTTAAATTCAACGACAACGTGATAGGTGCTGCAATCATAAACGCTGAAGGTAGCGACTACCTGAACGATACCGCATTGGGGATTGCGTCTGGAAAGCGTCGTCCTAAAGGGCATTTAGGTGCACAGCGACTTGCTCTGTTGTCTGCTGATGCAAAAACAGCAACGTTTAGATATTGGCGTATTAACCGTATTGCCGTCGATACGCTTGCGCAGAGTAAGGGTATGGGCAGTTACTTGCTACAAAGAGTTAGTGATGAAGCCAAGAAGCAAAGTATTGACGCTATCTGTACTTCTTATGGAACGACACTTAAGTTAGACAGTTTTTGGACAAGAAATGGATTTGAGATCGTAGACTATGGGCGAAAGCCTAATAAAGCCAGTGGCGAAACCAGTGCACTAGCGTTATATCCTCATTCTAACAGAGCAAAAAAACTGCTTTCTGAATTGGTAGCGCTAAAAGAGAGCTTTAAATTCGATAACCAGTTAGACAACGTGCCCATTAGCATACTGACAATCTATGTAGAAAAGTTAGTACATTTTACCCAAGGCACACGCACTTTAGATGATGTTTGGCCGATATTACATAAAATTGCGCGTTATGCAGAGACTCAGCCTACACCAAGCGCAAATACTCAACTGAACAAGCCAAATAACACAATACTATATACGCTATGGCGTCTTGTTGAAATCATTAACACGAAGCGCTTTCTCAGAAAAGTACTTACACATTCAGATATGAATGTGAAGCAACTTGTTTCTACATTAAACGAAGAAAACCTAAAAGCAAGTGGGTTAAAAGAAGTCACTATTGTTATAAGAGAAGCACTTCTGCCTGCTTTCAAATAATAGAAAGTCTGTAGCCTGAAAGTACAAATAATCAGCTTAGCGTAGAGCCACTATACCTGCGTTAACAAGCCGCTATTACGAACATTTTAAATACCGCTGAGAGGCTAATGATTTATGCGGATTGGTGTTAAAGCCCTATAAATATAATCCTATTCGAGAAAAGCTCACTTACTAAATTAAGGGCAAAAAAAAGCCTCCCAAAGGGAGGCTTTTTTGCTAAAACCACATATTAGATACTAATACCGCGGTTCTTCGCTTTTTCCTTGATATAAGGTTCCCACGCTGCAGCGTTGCGGCGTAGAGAGCGATCTTTCTTAGCTTCTTGTACGTGCTTGTAAGCAGACTTGAAGTTACCTGCGTAGAAGTTCGCTTCCATTAACGTGAAGTGAATCTTCTCAGGGTCTTCAGCACCACGCTCTAGAGCGTTCTCTAGTGCTTTGATAGCGCCTTTGTAGTCTTCAGCTACAAGTAGAAGTGTACCTTGCTTACGATAATGCTCAGGATCAGAACTCTTTGCGGCCGCCTGTGCGTACAGATTTGCTGCAGTTTTGAAGTTCTTCGCCTGGTGATACGCGTTAGCAATATTAGCAAGCATATCGGCATCATTCTTCAACAAGCCTTCTTTCATGTGCTTTTCAAGTAACTTCGCAGCCTTGTAAGGCATGCCGTTACTTTGATAAAGCTGAGCAAGCGTTTTGATTTCTGAATCTTTTTCTAGATAGCCCTGCATATAAGCAAGTTCTAGCGTTGAAAGACCTTTTTTGTAGTCTTCAACTAAGATATAGAAAAAGCCTAGACGCGACCACCAAGTCTTCTCTTCAGGAAAAGTTTTAACTAACTCTTCCGCGACAGAAACCGTCTCAGGGTACATCTTACGCTCGTAGTAAGAAGTTAACTTAAGAACATAAGGGTTCTTGTTTGGCTCTTCATACAAAGCAATTGCCTTGTCTGCTGGCTCAACCATTTTAGCTAACTGCTTAGACTCAAAGTACGCCTGCGCCAAACGCGTGTACACATCAGCATCTTCTTTACAGGTAAATTCCATCCACTTGTTATACCATTTGATGGCATCAGTGTACTTCTCTTCCTGCATGCTCAAATCACCTATCAATTTAAGTGTTTGAGAGTGCTCAGTGTCGTTAAGTACTTTTGGTTCAACAGAGTCGACCAAGTAGTTTAACGCCTTACCGCCCTCACCTTCTTGTGAAGCCAATAAGTTACCGATAAAACGCTTAACGTATGCTTTATCAAAATCGTCTGAAGGATCGATTTCATAAAGTACATTTAACGCTTCTGTGAGCTGGTCTTCATTGTAAAACTCAAAAGCTTTTTGAACTTTCTTACCGGTACGCTCACCTACTAGCGTTGTTTTTCCCTTCTCATATCCAGGACAAACAACAGGTGCTGACTGCGCCAGGGCAGCGGGTGCTGAAAGCACCGCACCTGCACCTAGCACTAAAGCAACGGCTGACATTTTGAATGTACGTTTCATCATGATCATTGCTCCAGTTTAAAGTCTAGCTGTACGAACATGCCAGGTTGTTTAACCGGCTTGCCATCAACGATCTTAGGCTTGTATTTCCACTTACGTAGAGCACGACGTGCTTCACGGTCGAATACGCGCTTAGGTTCAGCTTCGATAACTTCGATATCTTCAACACCACCAACTTCGTTGATAGTGAAAGACAGTCTTACCCAACCTTCACGTCCATCACGGGCTGCATCAGGTGGATATTTCGGATCGATACGAACGATAGGTGTTGCTTCACCATCACGCTGCATTGCACCAACACCACCGATGTTTACACCAACACCACCTGTGTCGATAGCTGGAATAGCTAAGCTAAAGCCATCTGCATCAGGTTCCGCTGTTTCCGGCTCAACTTGCTCCATTTTAGGAGGCTGTGGCGGCGGAGGCGGCGGTGGTGGTGGAACACGAGTACGCGTCTGCGTCTGGTCGTCTGGTTCCTGCATTACAATATCGATAACCGGTGCAGGCGGTACTTCGTCTGCTGGTCTAGATGAATTTTCAATCAACTTGGCCATTAGAACGAAAAGGGCAAATGCAACACCAGCACCTAAAAGTATAGATACAATTATACGTAACATCTTATCCCCTTGCCGCTACCGAGACTCGGTTAACGCCAGCGGCTTTAACCTGATCCATAATCTCAACTACTAAACCATGCTTCGCTTTTACGTCAGCTTGAATGATTACGTAGTCAGTAGGCTGCTCGGTAAGCAGTCTTTCAATATTCGCTCTTACGCTGTCCGGCGCAACTTCACGCTTATCTAGCCATACATTTCCATCTTCAGTTACGGCGATGAAAATGTTTGCATTTTTGTGAAGAATCGCCTGGCTCGCATCTGGCTTGTTGACTTCGATCCCTGCTTCTTTAACGAAAACAGTGGTAACGATAAAGAAGATCAGCATGATAAACACGATATCCAACATGGGCGTCATGTCGATCTGTGCATCTTCTTCCTCGGTTCTGACTTTTCGAGCCATAATCTCTCTCTCTAATGATGTGGCAGGCTATCAACTAGCCCTTCTCTTGCCAGCTTCACTTTCGCTTCAAGACGTGAACTGATGAACAGTCCAGATAGCGCGGCTACCATTCCCGCCATAGTCGGGATTGTTGCCATAGAGATACCAGCAGCCATTAGACGAGCGTTGCTGGTGCCCTGCGTTGCCATTGTCTCGAAAACACTGATCATACCGGTTACTGTTCCAAGTAGACCGATTAATGGACACATTGCAATAATGGTTCTGATAATCAGCATTCTAGCGTTAAGATCGTCTGACGCTTGAGAAATCCACGCGTCACGGATTCTATGCGCATACCATGATGTGGTATCTGCTCGGGCATCCCAATTCGCGATGATGTTTTTCTTCACCTTTGGGAAGACCGAGGTTAAATACCAGTAACGCTCAATCATTAAAACCCACATGAGAAAGAGCGCGGCAGCAACGAAGTATAGTACGTCACCGCCGGTAGCGATAAAGTCCCTGACCGATTCGAATAATCCAATCAGGTAATTCATATTACGCTTTCTCCGACTCTGAGTGAGCAGCTACGATACCCGCAGTTTGCTCATCAAGAATGTGGATGATTGACTTGCTACGAGAAGCTACGATGCTGTGAGTAAGGATTAGAGGCAGAGCCGCGATAATACCTTGAGCTGTAGTTACAAGAGCCATTGAGATACTTCCTGCCATCATACGTGGGTCACCTGTACCGAATAGAGTGATGGTTTGGAATGTCTCGATCATACCTAGTACTGTACCTAGTAGACCTAGTAGAGGAGCAATCGCTGCGAAAATCTTGATAACGTTGATGCCGCTTTCAATTTTTGGAAGCTCGCGAAGAATCGCTTCATCAAGTTTAAGCTCAAGGTTTTCTGCATCGGCAGTCTTGTTCTCTTGGTAAACTTTAAGGATACGACCTAGTGGGTTACCTTCTGAAGGATTGTTTACGTTCTTAAGCTGTGAACGCATTTTTCCACCAGTGATCGTTAGCGTGATCATTTTGTAGATACCAATTAGTAGGCCAATCGCAAGCATAACAGTGATTGTGTAACCAACTGGACCACCCGCGTGATAACGCTCAGCCATTGTCGCTTTCTGCTTCAATAGACCAAGGATTGCACCTTGAGAAGGGTCAGCAAAGAAAGGAACAATACCAGAAGTAGCGTCGATTAGATCGTTAGCAGAAGCTACGAAGTGACCATCTGGTTGACGACCAAGAGGCTGAACAACTTCAGCTTCAGCGTCATACGCTAGGTAGCCTGCTTCACCAACAAGGTTGAAAGTACCAACACGTACAACTTCTTGTTGTGAAGAACCACCGTCAAGATTAACTACTTCAGTGGTAAACTTAACTACTTCACCGCCTTCAGTCATTTCTTTTTGAAGAGCAAACCATAGGTCTTCTAGTTCTTTAATGTTTGGAAGACCTTTAGAGTCTTCTGACATTTCAGCAAGGAACTGACCACGGCCTGGGAATTGTGCACTTACGATTGATGTAGAGATACGGCCGTAAGCTTCAGAAGATGCTTGACGTACCACACCGAACATTTCACCAAGTGTACCTGTAGCTTGGTCTAGCTCAGCTGCTTTTTCGTTTAAGGTAACTTCGTTGTCAGAGAATTGCTTCTGTAGACGGTCACCACGAGCTTGTTCAGCTTTAAGGTCTGATTGTGCTTTGCGAAGTAGTGCTTGTTTGTCAGCACGTGCTGATTGGAATTCAGCTTCGCGTTGCTTGTCTAGGCGAGCTTCAGAAACGCGGTTCTGTTGAACCTGGTCTAGAAGATCTTTCAGGCTCTTTGCTTCCTGAGCCTGCGCTCCGGTTGCTGCAACTGCAACTGTCGCAGCGGCTAAAAGAGATTTGAATACTGGTTTCATTAACAATTACTCCGCTGCGCTAATTGGTAGTTTAATCAGATCCGCAGGAATGACGTTATTAGCCATTTTAACTGCGTCAACAACTGAAGACAGATACTCGTCACCCAGTTTTTCCCATGCGCGGCTTTCGTTGTTCCATACCCAAGCGTGGGTTTGGTCAAGAGAAAGTGCAACTAGCGCCGTACGACCTAGGTTAAAGAAGTCAACAGTAACTTCTGTGCCTGCGTCGTCGATAGTACCTTGGTAAGAGTTGATCTTAGTACCGTATTCAACTTCTACTAGGTAAGCTTCTAGTACCTGACGGAACTGCTCTGAAACAGTTACGTTAGAGTTAGCCATAAGGTCACGAAGACGCTCAACGCGCTGAAGACGCTCGTCTAGGTGAATTGGACGGTCTAGCTTGATGAATTGCTCAAGGCTATCGATCATGCGGAACATAAGAGGAACGATGCCCTGCTTAGTTTGTTCGATGCTGTCGATTTGACGTTGCAACGAATCGATACCGCGCTGCTGATCTGCAACTAGGCTTGCGATGTAATCGTTGTAGATTTTAAGGTTTTCTGTCTCATCTACTGTTTGACGATACTCAACAAGTAGTTCTTGAGATTGTTCAAACAACGTATTGATTTTTTCTTGAGATTTCGCTGCAGCCGCGTGGATTTTCGCTTCTTCTTTATGAAGATCTTCTAGCGTATCTGCAGAGACTGCGCTACCTGTTAGTGCGAATGCACCCATAACAGTAGAAGCAATAAGAGTTCTCTTGCTCATTTTGGACATAGTTCCCAACCAAATTTCTTATTTGAATCCTCGCCGATAGGAAAATATTCGGGCAAGGGGCGTATAAAACTTTCACAATTTTGTTTCAGGAATGTAGTAATGATATGAAAATGCACTACTACGAACGTGATATATTCACATGGATTACTCGGTAGAGTCAAGTTAGCAAAGCACTTGTACTTGAGAAGTGGAGCCTAATTGTACACTCAGCGCACAATTAATCACCTTTTATGCAATTGGAATGTTAACAATTTAACTTGTGAGATACGTCATGCATAAAAATTCACAGTTAGCGACTACAAACACGTCGGATTACTTCTTTTTTTCTGCCTGAATTATTGTGCCGATTAAGCCTCGTTTATCAGTCACGTCTGAAAGGGTGATATCAACAAAATCATTACACACTAATTTACTTTTGAGTAACGTAACTTCACTAGCATCTCTCGCTGCGTTGGTTAAATCAGATAATCTAACACCGTGAGATTCTAATTCTTTATCGTATTCTTCAAAGATAGCCTTTTTCCGTTCAAACGACACATTTGGATTCATAACCGTCTTCAAGAGCTTGGGGAAATTAGTATCGTACAAGGCTTGTTGATATTCACTGACGAGGTTTCCGACTTTTTCATTCAGCTCTAATCGAATACTCTCTCTATCCTGAGCGGTCTTTTTAGCGTTGCTTAAAGCGCTTACGAGCCGCTTGAGGGCATCTAGCGGACTCTTCTCTTCCTGTAATACACGGATCACTTTTAGAATTTGAAAATTCGGTGCAACAATTGCGCTCTCCTTTCGGTGAACCACAACTCTTAATTTTCCGCCTGGTCGTAAAACTCGACTTACTTCACTTAGTGTTAGGTCCAAGTTACTGTATTCGATACCGAATTGAGAAACGACAGCGGTTACTTCATTATCTTTAAACGGCAGAGACTCAATATTCTGTTCTTGCAAAAAATTGATCTTTGGCTGTTTAAGACTATCGCCTATTTTTAAGGTCGCGTAGTCAACACCAATGTATTCAGGTTCGCAGAAATTGCCAACATTTACTGCAAGGTCAATGAGCGCGCCGTTTCCTGTCGCTAGATCAACAACTTTTCCACCCTGAACGTTTGTCTCGTTAAAAAACGCCAACCATTGTTCTGCAAGCTCGCCTTCATAATTACGACTTGTTGAATCGGCAAAAGAGTTAACGTGGCCCTGCTGCCAGTATTCACTCCAATAACTATTCATGAAAAGTTCTCTTTATTGGTGCTGTGCACTTTAGAAGGTAAATTTATTTATCCACATATAAAAAAAGGCCGATTACTCGGCCTTTTTTATCTAGATTCTATAATTAGAAGCTAATTTGGTAGTTAAGACGGTAGTCACGACCAAAGTTGTTATATAGGTCTTGGTTGTCCCACGTACCGTTAGATGAGAATACTGGATCTTCATCTGTTACGTTGTTAACCGCAAGAGTGATTGAACCGTAGTCAGCCATATCAAACGTGTAAGTTACGTTGTGGATTAACCAGCTATCAAGCTTACCAGCGATGTCGTATGGACCAACAATAGTGTTGCCATCTGCATCTTCAGGAGCTGTTTCAAACTCAGACGTGCTGTCTGTGTAAGTCATGTTCCAAGCAAGAGTATGCTCTTCGAAGCTCCAAACCGCAGTAGCAACTGACTTGAACTCTGGGCTACCAGACCAACCAGCGATATCCTGAACGATGCCGCCAACTTCTTGGTCGTAAGAAAGTACGAAAGAGTTAACGTTCTGGAAGCGGAAGTTACCGAATTCAGTTTCTAGGTTCGCATTAAGAGTAAAGTCGATACCTTCAATTTCAAAACCTGCACCGTTGAAGTAAGACGTACCAGCTTCAACTAGAACACCAGACGCCGCACGCTTAAGGTAGAAAGTCTCGTCTGAAGTATCAGTATCTACTGAAACCGCAGTGATTAGACCTGCAGCCTCGTCAGAAAGTAGGTTTTGAAGCGTTTTCGCTTGGATTACGTTATCAATCGATAGGTTGAAGTAATCAAGTTTAACACTTAGGTTGTCGTTTACATCGTAAGCAACACCAAGGTTGATGTAGTCAGATGTTTCTGCGTCTAGTTCAGCGTTAGCTGTGTAGTACGTGTCATACTGACGTTCAACAGTTGAACCATTGTTGTAGTCAATTGCGTCTTCTGCAGAGAAAGTACGTGCAGCGTTTAGAAGGTCAAGACCTGGCGCACGGAAAGACTCAGAGTAAGAACCACGAAGTACTAGGCCATCTGCAACTTCCCAACGAGCAGATACTGCTGGAGATAATTTGCTACCAAAATCAGAGTAATCATCGTAACGTGCTTTGATGTTTAGCTCTACAGTGTCAGATACTGGAAGTACAGATTCGAAGAAGAATGCTGTTACGTCACGCTCACCCATAGATGAGTTACCAGCAGAACCACCGATTAGACCAGCTTCAGACTGACCGTCATAGATGTCAGCATAAGTTTGTTCAAAGAATTCAGCACCGAAGTAGTGTGCAACCATACCACCAGGTAGTTCGAACATGTCGAAACCGATACCTGCATAGTACTGGTGGAAGCGTGAGCTAGACTCTTGAAGGGTTGTTGCTTTCATGTTTGCAACGCCTTCGTCTGAACCTAGGTCAATGCCATTTTGCTCATTGTAAGCTAGACCAGAGTAAGATAGGTAATACTGACCAACTGACTTGTTATCAGCCATGTTGAAGTGGTAGTAAACTTCCCACTCAGCATTGTTCCAATCAAGCATACCACGAAGACCAGTTGTATAATCCTGGTTGTAGTCGTCTACGTTACCGTCACGAGTACCGATACCAACCCAACGGAATAAACCGTATGCGCCATCAACACCGTAAGGGTTGTGTGGGTTGTCAGCTGACATATTTTCCCATGCAGCAGCAGGTGGAGCGTAACGACCAAATGATGAGTTTTGAACAACCATTGCTTGACCAAACCACTCAACATCTTCCATTACTTCGTAATCAGCACTTACATATAGTGTGTTACGGTCAATTGATGCAGTGTTGTAAGACACGTTAGCAAACGCGTACATACAGTACTCAGAACCTTCACCCCAGTCTTCGTCTGCGTCAACGCGACGGAATGTATCTTCACCGTACTCAGAGATCAGGCTGTCACAAAGAAGTGAAGGCTGAGCTTCTGCAAAGTCAGGAGACAATACAGTAGCACCGAAATAAGACCAACCTACAGTATCTGCAGTGTAAGCTTGGATATCGCCGTCGCCGTCGAAGTCACCGATTTTTGCTTTGGTGTAATCACGGTCTGCATCAGAAATACCTTCACGACGCTGGTGATCGAATGAGAACGTTACGTTACCTTTGTCGTTAGAGATACCACCAACAACAGAGAATTCAGATGAAGTAGTACCTTCATCCTGCTCGCGCATACCAGCACCAACGTTGAAAGTTAGACCTTCAAAGTTGTCTTTAAGAATGATGTTTACAACACCAGCCATTGCGTCAGAACCATAGATAGAAGAAGCACCTTCAGTCATGATATCGATACGCTCAACCGCAGCCATCGGGATGGCGTTAAGGTTTGCAGAAGCACCACCTAATGTAGGTGAACCTGGGAAGCGACGGCCGTTAAGAAGTACTAGAGTACGACGAGAACCAGCACCACGAAGGTTTATAGTAGCTTGAGACTGTGCAGAACTACCTGAACGTTCTGAGAACGAACCGAAAGAGTTTAGTGAGCTTGAACGCAATGCGTCAGCAACCGTGAAGTCACCTTCTAGCTTGATGTCAGCTGCAGTAATAGAAACAACTGGAGCAGCGCCCTCTAGGTCAGTACGCTTGATACGTGAACCCGTTACTTCAATCTTTTCAACAGCAACAGCTTCTTGCTCTTCTTGTGCTTGAACAGCACCTGAAAATGAAAAAGCGGACGCAGCACTAAACGCGCACGCTAGCTTGACTGATTTAGCCAGCTTAGAATTTGTAAACATGTATTGTCTCCCTGGACTTGAAAATACGTTTTAGCATTTCAGCATCGTCTTTATAACGATTTATTATTAGTAAGGTTTGGACCTCATAATGATAATAAACACAAGCTCAATTCAGGGTCAACAAGGATCAGATAAACGGTCCTGAAAAGTTCAATTTTTTTTTTGATATATTAAAGAAAGTTGTAACAAAATAGCTACAAATTACAAATAAACCCTTTTATAACAATAATATAAATTATAAAAAAAACACCAAATTTATTTTTGATTGTTTTTTATACGGCCCTTTTTAATCGGTTATTATTCAACCTTTAAAAGGTTAAATTTTGTACCGATAATTAAAAAACCACTTTATTAAAATAACTCTTTATTTTTGCTTAAATATGGTAGATACGAATTTAAAGGGCCAGACAAACCTGAATATTTCTTTTTATTATAGCTCTACAACATGTGCGAAAAGATGTTGAAGGAATTATAAGATAAAATTAATAAATAAGGTTTACTCACTATTGCAGATAAAACCCCAGTCGTCTTCTTACAGTTTCAGGCAATTCTGGCAATGCACTCTTGGGAAGTAAGAAGGTTGCCATGTTAAAAAAGTCTAAATAGATACGATTAGACTCAGTGGTTTTCTTGAGGTAATGATGTCCTGATGATCCACCAGTGCCAATTTTAGTGCCCAGCATGCGCTGAACCATCATTGCGTGACGATAGCGCCATATAGTGAGTTGCTCGTCTATCTCTGTGAGTGCGGTAATAAGCTGGAACGGCAGATTAAAGATAGGCTCTTCAGAATACTGCTTTATAAATAATGCAGAAAGCAATGCTTTATGACTTAAGCGGAATTTGCCCTCGCCTCTTAACTTTTCAAACTGCGTATCATCAAACAACGCATCAAAGTTCTCCATCGTTGCTTGTAAGTCTTTTAGCTCTTGTCGCCGCTCTGTATCAGACAGCATGTCACTGGTTGAAATTGTATGATGGTCGTCTTTCAACATTTCGTCTGCCGCATCTTTATAATATTGCCAAAAATCGAAACCTTCCGTTTTTAGAAGCGGCATTCTTGAAAGCCATTTGTCGACCAACTCAAACAAACTGGGTTTGCTTTCAAGGGTTTCCAATAACGCTCTATCTTTATCAGTCAGACGGTTGTAAAAGCTTTGTTTATCAAAGTCGATTCTGAAATCGCGCTTTAGGCCCAGTGATATTTCTAAACGCTTGAACTGTATACTTTGGAAGCCCGACGCGGGCACTAGGTAGTCCCTAAACGACAAAAACTGCTGTGGCGTCATGGTTTCCATGATAGCAATTTGATCGTTCATTAACTTTTGAATTTGTATCACTCGCTGTAAGCGATGCACCACTAGCGTTAGCTGCTGATCTTTAACCGTTTCTTGATTAAACGTATCAATTACTGCATTTAATTCATGAAGAACCTGCTTAAACCAAAGCTCATAAACTTGGTGAACAATAATGAACAGCATTTCTTCGTGCGCCGCGTCACCGTACTTCTCACTCTGTAAGTCCTGCGCCCCCAAAATCTTATCAAGCTGTAGGTAATCGCCGTAGTAGCAGGGCTCTATATTTTTTTTCATGTCGTTCTTGCCTTATTGCTTTGTTTAACTTCGTAATTCTATCACCGTCGACTCGACATCCACAGAATACAAGCTATACATTATAAGGATATATAGCCAAGGTTCGTGTTGTGCCATTTAGCTTGTATAAAAATGTGTCCAATTAGTTGGACAAGTGCTGTATCTTCCGCACAACATATTTGCATACCACAGCACTTTTACGCAGGGCGCTAACAACAATTATAAGGGGAATGAACATGAAACTAGATGACGACATCCATAACTATTATGAACACCTGGTTTTAGAAAGAATCAGTAAGCTGGGGCTCGATACCACGAAAAGTCCTGATTACTTAGCAGACTTGTGCTGTCTTGCCTTAAATCAGGTTCCACCACGTTATATCCGCTACGAAGTAGACATGGCGTTTTACCTGCCTCAGAGCGAACGCAATCAAATGGAAATGAATGTTGAGCATGCTATTAGTAAAGCACTCAAGTACTTAGATGAAATAGAAAAGACTAAAAAAGAAGACGAATAAGGAATTTGGGTGGCGGGCCTCCAGCCACATCCCGGCACATGAGTCGTCTGCTGCGGCTGCTCCCTTCCAGGCCTGACCGGGTTCACAGAGTATCATTGCGGGAGGACCAAAAGCCCACCATAGAAAATCGCATTCAAAGCAAAGTCATTCGCCCCTGCTTGAGTGCGGGGCGCATTATGACTATTTGGTTGAGAGTTTTCAACCCTTTAAAGAAAATCTCTCTTCGGCAATAAGGTTGGCAACGCGGTTTGTCGCCGCCCCTTCTTGCTCTGCACGGGTATAAATTTCTTTTAGCGTTTCGCCGATTTGCTCAATATGTGCGCGAAGCGCTTCATTAGAACTCGATTCCATACGCTGATGGAAGATGTCGATAACGCCACCCGCGTTGATCACGTAATCTGGCGCATACAGAATGCCGCGTTGTTGAAGCAATTCACCAATATCTTCACGTGCAAGCTGGTTATTTGCAGCGCCTGCAATTACTTTGGCTTTGATTTCAGGCAATGACAGATCGTTAATGGCTGCACCCAACGCACATGGCGCTAACACATCCACATCTAAGCTCAGTATTTCTTCCGGCGCTACAGCTGTCGCACCAAATTCAGATACTGCTTTTTCAACACCTTCAGGATAGATATCCGCAACATAAAGCTTGGCACCGTGCTCATGCAAATGCTTTGCAAGACGGTAGCCAACGTGACCCATACCTTGTATAGCAACACTGACGCCATCAAGGCTGCGCTTCAAGCCGTACTCTACCGTCGCCTTTAATCCCACAAACACACCGTATGCTGTAGACGGAGCCGGGTTTCCGTCAGGTACTTCGCCCGCATAGTGGTATTTAGCATTAACACCAGCGATGTAATCCGACTCGGTTGCCATGGTTTGCAAGTCCGTTACTGAAATACCAGAGTCTTCAGCAGTGAAATACTTGCCGCCCAATGATTCAACAAACTTGCCCATTGCCTTCATCATTTCTGGCGATTTAGCCTTTCGAGGGTCGCCGATGATCACAGATTTACCGCCGCCAAGCTCCAAGTTAGCCATGGCTGCTTTATACGTCATCCCCTTTGACAGTCTCAACACATCGGTCAATGCCTCACCACTATTTACGTAGGGCCACATGCGACAACCGCCAAGTGCTGGCCCCAGATTGGTATTGTGTACAGCAATAATGGCGCTCAAGCCCGCCTTCTCGTCATGATAAAACGCAACGTGTTCGTGATTATTGAACTCCGGGTGATCAAAAACTGACATATTTTCCCTATTAATACTGTGATGAATTAAAGCCTACCCAAGGTCTAGCTGTCACGAAAACGAAACGCCGCTCATTTGGGATGATGTGAGAGTCTGAAGATGATTTGCGGTACACTTATCGGCCTCGCAAAGATCAGCAACATTTTGCCAAGTGTATCCGATTGTTTTGAGGACAGGCCTTGCAAAGTTTGTTAATGAAATTTACAAACTGAAACGCAATAGAATTGATTACAATTTTTCTAGGACAGCTATCCTAGAATTTTTTTTGATATATAATAAACATCATAAAAACGACGGAAACAGTGTTAATGAAATTGGATAAATTTGACCGTGAGATTTTGCGCGTACTTCAGCAAGACGCCACGGTGTCGATGGCAGATTTAAGCCAGCGTGTAGGATTGTCGCACACTCCGTGCTGGAGACGTGTCAAGCGAATGGAAGCCGACGGCATCATTCTTGGTAAAGTCACATTGCTAAACAGCAAAAAACTGAATTTAGGTGTGTCGGTCTTTATCTATGTCACGTTGAAAAACCATGACGGTGACTCGCTAACCGATTTTGAAAATGCCGTACAAAACATCGATGAAATCGTGGAGTGTCATACCACCAGCGGTGAAAAAGACTATTTACTAAAAGTGATAGTGGAAAGTATTGAAGAGTACGAATTCTTACTTAAAACGAAATTAACTCACCTGCCTCTTGTCGATCATTTAAGCTCAACCTTCGCCTTAAAGCAGGTGAAAAACACCACCGAGCTACCGATTAAACGCCAATAACTCAAAAAATGGGGTCAGAGTACATTTCTACTCTCCCCCGTCAGTCTAAGTGGCGTCTATTTGATTTTCGGGCTTAGCCCGCTCAAAAGCATCTAACTCGTTACAGTTCTTCGCTATCTTACTAATTAAAGGGTAGCGACTCATATCAACGTTAAAACGTTGCGCATTATACACCTGGGGTACTAAGCAAATATCAGCCAGCGTAACATCGAAATCAAAGCAGAACTTTCCGGCTTGGGTCTGAAGACGCTTTTCAATGCCGTCGAACCCCAGCGTTATCCAGTGGGATGCCCACTTCGCCACATCATCCTGTGACGCCTCAAAATTCCCTTTTAGCGCGTTCAGTACACGTAGATTACCCAAAGGCTGAATATCACACGCGATATCTTGTGCTAGCGCTCTGACTCTCGCTCTCTCTGTTCGATGTTCAGGAACCAGCTGGTGTTCGCCTTCATACCGTTCATCAAGATATTCGATGATTGATAACGATTGATTCAGAATAATATCTTCGTCTTCGTCTACCAAAGTAGGGACAAGGTGCGCAGGATTGAGACGCGTATATTCGCTACTATGCTGCTCGCCACCGTTGTTTACAAGATGTACAGGTACATACTCGTACTCAACCCCTTTCAAATTCAGCGCAATCCGCACGCGGTAAGAGGCGGTCGAACGCCAATAGCCGTAAAGTTTTATACTCATGGTACTACCACACCTATTAAACGTTTTTGGTAGGAGTGCAGGGCTTTGATGAATCTAAACGCTCTACTCTCTCTTATAATAACGCTCTACTCTCTCTTATAATGATAGTGGGGAAAACAGCAACGTGCCTACTGAGTAAACCACGTTATTACCCCACACTACTTTTCATTTTAAAGTTTTAGCTAAGCGGCTTAACTTGCTGTTCAATGGCACCAAAAACAGAGTGGCCTTCTTTATCTAGCATTTCTATGCGAATACGATCACCAAACTGCATGAAAGGAGTAGAAGGTTTGCCGTCTCGAATAGTCTCAATCATGCGTACTTCTGCAATACATGAATAACCCACACCGCCTTCAGCGATGGCAGAGCCATGATCTGTACCCTGTTTATTAGACACTGTACCCGAGCCGATGATAGCACCTGCACCTAGGTTTCTGCTCTTGGCAGCATGCGCGACTAGCTGACCAAAATCAAACGTTATGTCCTGACCCGCTTCAGGCTTACCGAATAGTTCACCATTGTAGGTTGAACGCAAAGGCAAGTGCACTTTGCTATCTTTCCACGCATCACCTAATTCATCTGGTGTTACAGCAACCGGAGAAAAGCTAGACGCAGGTTTTGATTGGAAGAAGCCAAACCCCTTCGCCAGTTCGCCTGGGATTAACCCTCTAAGTGATACGTCGTTAACTAACATAATAAGTCGAATGCGCTCTGAAGCCTGTTCAGGCGTACACGCCATAGGAACATCATCGGTAACAACAGCGACTTCCCCTTCAAAATCGATTCCCCAATCATCACTTGGAAGTATGATGTCATCCTCGGGTCCAATAAAGTCATCGGAACCACCTTGATACATCAATGGGTCAGTCCAAAAGCTTTCCGGCATTTCTGCATTACGCGCCTTTCGCACCAATTCCACATGGTTCACGTAAGCACTTCCATCAGCCCATTGGTAAGCTCTAGGCAGAGGCGACTCACAGCGAGATGCGTCAAACGGCACGCTGTCACACGCATTATCATTTAGCGCTTGGTATTTCATCTGTAGCTGAGGGGCAATCTCTTTCCAATTATCCAGTGCGTCTTGCATCGTTTTCGCAATGTCCTGTGCACTGCATGCTCGAGAAAGGTCCTTCGACACTACCATTAGGCAGCCATCTCGGGTTTCATTCTTATAGGTTGCTAGTTTCATTGTTCTTTCCTCGAAAAATTATTCATCAGCTTGGCGCTCTTGTCTTTTATTAATACGTTCTGAATAAAAGACCTATATCTTTTTACGCGGCAGCATCACACACAATTCCATGATTATAGTTATGCCACTAGTTGGTGTGCGTTGAGAAGTGATCTGTTGACGAAGTTTTATTTGGCTGTAAGAAAGGATGTACGCTAGTAAGCCTCTGTTGAGCAGGTATAGCGCTGCCCGCTTGCTCCGTGGGCGATGTAAATTTATCGTAACAGATGAATTGATATTGCTCTGAGGCACAAAAACGCATTAACGATATAAAAATTGGCGTAGACCATTTGCCATTTTTACTTTGCTAAACGACGTCAAATATACTTGGTCACATTAACCCTCACCCTATGGCAAAGGTCAATGCTCCCATATAATTAAAGCTTTACCGTTGCCTTGTTAATGCCGTATTCACGTAACTTATTTGCAATTGCCGTATGACTTAACCCCAGTTTTTTAGCCAATTGACGGGTACTTGGGTAGGAAGGATATAACCGCTTGAGCAAGTCCTTTTCAAACTTCTTCACTTCTTCGTCTAATGTGCCGTCAAAGTTTTCGTCAATATAAGTGACGCTTGGCGCACAACTTGGAAGCTGAATGTCTTCCTTGGTAATCTCCTTACCATCAAGGAGTGATAACGCGCGATACAACGCATTCTGTAGCTGTCTCACATTACCCGGCCACGGGTACTGCTGCAGAAAATCAACACAGGATTTACTGAGTTTCGCAGGACGACGACCTAACTTGGTACTGTGTTGAACGATGAAAGACTCGGCAAGAGGAACGATATCCTGCCTTCTGTCTTTTAAAGAAGGCATAACCAAACTTAGTACGTTTAAGCGGTAGTACAATTCTTTTCTAAATCGTCCTTCTTCTACAAGCTGACCTAAGTCACGACAGGTGGTGCAAATAAATCGCACGTCTACCTTAACTGGCTCAGAATCCCCTACTCTTCTAAATTCGCCGTCTTCCAGAACGCGGAGCAGTTTAGCTTGAAGCTGAGAAGACATATCAGCAATTTCATCGAGAAGAAGCGTACCGCCTTTTGCTTGCTCTAATAGCCCCACTTTTGCATTAGGCTGATTGAACGCCCCCGCTGCGTAACCGAATAATTCGGTTTCTGCCACGCTGTCAGGTAAAGACGCGCAGTTTAAAGCTAAAAATGCACCTTCACTGCGACGGCTAGACTGGTGACAGGCTCTGGCAATCATTTCCTTGCCTGTGCCTGTTTCACCAAAAATTAAAATGGGTGCATCCAAATCAGCTATTCGCTTGGCTTCATGAACGACTCGCTTCATAAACGGAGACTGAGTGACAAAGCGGTCAAAGCTATCAGTGGGAGACTGGTGGAACGCGGTAAATTGCTGTCCTAGTCGCATCTCTGATTTTAATATCACCACAGCACCTGCCATGATCATATTCTGTTCGCCGTCAGGTACGGTAATAGGCAGCATATCGGCTAGGTAATCCTGTTGAATAAACTTCACTTTCGAAGACTGAGGGCCAGGCGATTTACCGTCCATCCATTTAGTAAAGTTAAAGCCTTTCACAACTTCGCCAATTTCAATGCCTTCTATTTCGCTACTCGGAATTTCTAGCCCCGCGCATACCGCTTCATTGCATAGCAAGATATTGCCTTTGGCATCGATAGAAAACACAGGGTCGGGCAACGTTCTTAAAATAGCGGAAAGCTGATTTTTTTCACGCTCTCCTGGCATGAAAAGCGTCGTCTTCACATCGTCGATACCATCGATGCGGCGAATTTGAGGCATGAGGTGTTGAAAATCTGCAAATTCGATATTGGGAAAATTAAGGAAAATTTTCCCCGCAGGGTCAATTTCAATACCGCGTAAATCTATTTCTTTAGTAACGAGAATATCTAAAACATCTTGAGTGATACCAAGACGGTCCTGACAGCTTATTTCTAGACGCATAGGGTGTTATAGCTATTTTGTAAACATATATGTACAGAATACCATACTTTTACAAAAAGATAACAAGATAAATGTTACAGATGGTTAAATTTGCGATGAATCACACATTTAAGAACACGCAGAGAGCATGATTAAAAGGCCGTGCATACCAAATAAAAAAGATGCCGCTTCAGTGAGCGGCATCCTATATAAAACACATTTAATTAACAATAGTGTTAACTGGCTTTTTTCTCTTTAGGTGGGAAAAGTGGGGAAAATAGCCCTAAAGACTTAGCTTCTTCTACGAGTGCCATAATATCCATTTCCGCTAATTCAAACAGATGGTCGAATTCCGGTAAGATATAATAAAGAGGCTGCATAATATCGATACGATAAGGTGTTCTTAATGCATCAATAGCAGTGAGCGGGTTACGCAGAGGTGTGTCGCTGTCTAACGCATATATTGTCTCGCCAGGAGAAGATAAGATGCCTCCACCGTATATCTTCAATTCATCTTTGGCTCTCACCAATCCAAACTCTACGGTGAACCAATAAAGACGAGCAAGATAAACTCGGTCTTCTTTGCTGGCAGCAAGGCCCAACTTTCCGTAAGTGTGAGTAAAATGAGCAAATGCAGGATTGGTTAGTAGCGGACAATGCCCGAAAACTTCATGGAAAATATCCGGCTCCTGCAAATAATCGAATTCTTCTCTGGTGCGAATAAAGGTGGCAACAGGAAATTGCTTATTCGCCAGTAATCTGAAAAATTCGCCAAAATTAATTAACGCAGGCACTTCAGCTGTTTGCCAACCCGTTTTCTCCATCAGTACTTTGTTGATGTCGGGTAGCTGAGGGATTTCCTTTTCATTTAACTTCAACAAATCAAGCCCGTCCAAGTATTCTTGGCACGCTCTTTCTTTCACCAGCGGAATTTGTCTCGCATAGAGTTCAGACCAAATTTGGTTCTCTTCGTCTGACCAATGGATAATGCCATTCTCGTCAGATTGTCTCGACTGGTATTGCGTTGACTTTGGCATAACTTCTGTAACCAATAAGAGTTGAAAAACTTGTCTATCAGTCTAATGAAATTCGCGACGTCGAAAAGTGTAAGCCCTTACGAGCGACTCGATTTTGCTGTAACAGGAATTTTACAAAACCAAGTAAACGCATTGTTTTATATAACAAAAAGCCGCTCATTACGAGCGGCTTCATTCAAGTTTGCTTGGTGCGCCATCGCTAATTAAAGACGGCTAATTTCTTTATTGAGTTGATATTCGCGAGACGTTACATAAGTTTCCATTTTACGAAGTCGAACTTCTGCTTTTTCAAAACGATTACGAATATCGTGAAACGCTTGTTTTGGTGGCTCGCCCGCCTGCCAAACTTTCGTTTTCACTTCCACTTTTGGGCTTTTTACCTGACCACCGTTGGGATTTGTCCATCCCTTACCTTTTGAGAAAACAGGTTGCGTTGGTGCATTTTTTAACCCAATAGGTTTTTTATCGAGGATGAACCAAGCTGCAATGTATGCAACAAAGATGAAAGGTCCGGCTAACAAGAAAAAACCTGTTACAACTAAAATCCTTACTAACCAAGTTTCTAAGCCGAAATATTCAGCTACACCCGAGCACACGCCTGCAATTCTTGCATTTTCTGGGTTGCGATAGAGCTGCTTACCGTTTCTCATGCTCTATTCCTCCACTCAGGTGCCTCGCTGTCTAAAATGGCCTCTAGAGTTTCAATGCGTTCGCTCATTTTCTCGGCTTTCTCGGCTAAGTCTTGCAAAGATGCGTGCTCTTCTGCACTCAATCCCTGATTCACTTGCTTCTTGCTTCGATAGTGTAATATTAGCCAAATTGGAGCAACGAATATTGAAAACACCACAAGGGGCATCACCAACATTGCAATCGTACCTTCATCCATCTCAATCTCTCCTACAAACTCTGATGTAATTACCCTCCTTCCGATTTCACATCCGGAGGGTACACCCTATTCTTATTATTCTGATTTTTCGGTGCTTGTGTTTGCACCTTTTACTTTCGCTTTAAGCGCAGCAAGTTCGTCTTCAACTTTGTCACTGGCCTCTAGTTCAGCAAACTCATCCTGTAACGTTTTCTTACCTAGATCGTAAGCTTCAACCTGCGACTCAAGGTCATCGATTTTACGCTCATATTGCTCAAAGCGTCCCATCGCATTATCTACTTTAGTGCTATCCAGCGTCTTTTTCACTTCAAGACGAGAGCTTGCAGTTTTCTGGCGCATAATAATCGCTTTTTGGCGACTCTTCGCATCCGCTAGCTTTTCTTGAAGCTGACCAATTTCATCCTGAAGTTTGCTGATTTGCTCATCAACAATAGCCAGCTCTTTACTTAACGCTTCAGCAGCTTCTGCAGACTTCTTCTTTTCCTGCAGCGCAGCACGCGCCAAATCTTCTCTGTCTTTGCTCAAAGCAAGCTCAGCTTTGGCTTCCCAGTCGCTTGCATCGCTTTCATACTTTGCAATTTGATTAACAATTTCTTTTTTGTTGGCTAAGGTCTTTGCTGATGCTGAGCGCACCTCAACCAATGTGTCTTCCATTTCCTGAATGATTAATCTAACCATTTTCTCAGGATCTTCCGCTTTATCTAAAAGCGCATTAATATTCGAATTCACAATATCTGTAAAACGCGAGAAGATACCCATAATAATTACCTCTTGCTAAAAATGGTAAGTGTTTAAAAAACACCACACTTGATAAATAGGTTACTCTTGGTATTAGTTGTATTCAATATGCTTGCCAACTTTATAACTGTGCTAACCTGCTATTTTTCATACACTTTTTATAAGTTCAAATAATACTCGTTTCTCAATATGTTTTGTTCTACACTATTAATTGGTCGAAATGACTAACTTTTGAGGGATTTAATGAGTAGGTATCGACAGCAAGACAATTTACTTGGCCAAGCGAATAGTTTTCTAGAAGTTTTAGAGCAAATTTCACAAATTGCTCCGCTAGATAAACCTGTGCTGGTAATAGGTGAGCGAGGCACAGGTAAAGAGCTTATTGCCGCGCGACTTCACTTCTTATCTAAGCGCTGGGATCAGAACTATATTAAGCTTAATTGTGCTGCCTTAAGTGAAAGCCTATTGGAAAGTGAATTATTCGGTTATGAAGCAGGTGCGTTCACCGGTGCCTCAAAACGCCGCGAAGGTCGCTTTGAAGTGGCCCACAACGGCACCTTATTTCTTGATGAGCTGGCTAATACTTCTGGCCTTATTCAGGAGAAGCTACTGCGCGTTGTCGAATATGGCGAATTTGAGCGCGTTGGCGGAAGCAAGTCAGTAAAAACTGACGTACGCCTTATTGCAGCTACAAACGAAGACTTACCCGCGCTTGCCGATGCAGGTGAATTTCGTGCAGACTTACTCGACCGACTTGCCTTTGACGTAATTACCATTCCTCCGCTACGCGAGCGTAGGGAAGATATCATGATGTTGGCAGAAAACTTTGCTATTAATATGGCCCGTGAAATGGAAATGGAATTATTCAGCGGCTTTACAGAGAAGGCGAAGCGGACCCTTCTTGATTACGATTGGCCAGGCAATATACGTGAACTAAAGAACGTGGTCGAACGTGCAGTGTATCGAACAAATAATCCTCATCTGCCCGTACATGAAATCGTTCTTGACCCCTTTGAGTCAGCTTATCGCCCGAAAGGTAGAGTGAAGACCAATGACAGAGTGAATACGTCCGACTCACCCGTTTCTCAATCCCCTTCAGAGGCCGCTGCCACCAATGAACGCATTGAAAGTGCAGACATTACGCCACTGGCACCAGTGAAAAAGCCAGAAATTGTTGAATATCCCATAGATTTGAAAGAACGTTCTCAACAACATGAGATAGATATGATAAAACAGGCACTTGCTGACAGTCAGTTTAATCAGAAGAAGACTGCTGAAAAATTGAGCCTGACGTATCATCAGCTGCGAGGCTATCTCAAAAAATATAACTTACTAGATTCTTCCGCGGAAAGCGTCGAGGCGTAAAGCATGTCCCATGGTTTGGTAAAGCGTTTGTCATTATGTATATGTACAGCGCTTCTTGTTGCATCCTGTGCTAAGCAGAACAAACAAGCGTTTTACAATACGGGTATTATATACTGCTCTGAAAGCAATCCAGTTACCTTCAATCCGCAGCTAGATACATCAAGTACAACGTCAGATGCATCTTCACACCAACTCTACGACAGATTGCTTGATTTCGACCCTGAGTCTGGTCGCATCGTGCCTAGTTTGGCGAGTAGCTGGTTAGTGAGTGATGACGGTCTTACCTACGCTTTTCAACTGAGAAAGGATGTATGGTTTCACAATACGCGCTACTTCACGCCAACACGAAACTTTAACGCCGACGATGTTATCTTCAGTGTAGACAGATGGCGCCTACGCTCCCATCCATACCATTACGTATCTGGTGGGCGCTATCCCTACTTCGAAAGCATAGGCCTTGCACAAAATATCGCGTCGGTAGAGCGCGTAAACGGCTACCGCGTTGAAATTACACTTAAGCGCAGGGATAGCTCATTTTTGGCAAATCTAGCAACCGATTTCGCCGTTATCTTATCAGAAGAATATGCTAACCAGCTGGCACAGACCGGCACGCCGGGCAAAATCGATGAGCTTCCAGTAGGTACTGGCCCCTTTAAATTCGATAGCTATCGCAAAGATCATTTCATTAAGTTCCTGCGCCACGACAACTATTGGCGTGACCAAATGGAAGATGCGCCTACGAGTGATGAAGTCCTAAGCGATAACAATACTGTAGAGAGTGCCAACCAAGAAGTTGAAAATGCCCAAGGTGGCGAAGATACTGTTCAAGATGGTACAGCACAAAACGGTGACGAAACGCGCCCTGTTGTAGAGCAGCTTATATTTGACATTACGCCAAGAAGCTCACTGAGACTGGCTAAATTAATGACAGGTGAATGTGACGCTACCGCTTTTCCTGCACAGACTGAACTTGAAGTGATTCGGGCAAAAGAAGATCTGACGCTAGCGGAAAAACCAGGACTAAACATTGGATTTTGGGCGTTTAACACTCAACGCCCTCCTTTTGATAACCCAGATGTAAGACGTGCGCTAGCGGCCGCAATCGATAAGAACACATTGCTAGAAGCGGTGTATTTTGACAGTGCTACTAGAGCTAAGACCCTGCTGCCTGCGGCAAGCTGGGCGTTTCAAAATGACGCAGACGATACCGCCTACAATCCAGTTCTAGCGCGCAAATTATTAGCTGACGCCGGAGTTAAGGCCGGCTTTTCTATGACGATATGGGCTATGCCTGTTGAACGCTCTTACAATCCTAACGCAACAAAGATGGCCGAGCTCATTCAGCGTTATTTGCGTGATGTAGGCGTAGAAGCAACCATTGTCAGTTACGATTGGACTACCTTCAGACGCCATCTTCAGGAAGGCCTGCACGACTCGGTATTAATTGGTTGGTCTGCCGACAACGGAGACCCAGATAACTTCTATCGTCCGCTATTGAGCTGTGGCGCTATACCCTCAGGTACAAATCGTGCCATGTGGTGCAGTGAAGACTATGATAAGTTACTCAACGACGCTCTTCAGACAGATGATATTGAAGAACGCACAGCCATATACCGGCAAGTTAACCGATTATTATACGAACGCCTTCCTCTTGTTCCCATCGCACATGCCTATCGCTATCAGGCATACAGGAATGAACTAGAAGGAATGACCATTAATCCCTTTGGCGGTGTACGCTTTGGTGGAGTAAAAAAAGCACTGTGATCCAGATCCTCGTAAGATACTGCACTTTATTTATATTAACGCTTTTGGTGTTAGCGATTATGTCGTTTTCACTCGCCTACCTTTTTCCAGGCGATACACTTGAAAACCTAACAGGACTCGTGCCGCAAAATGAAATTCAACGCGCGGCATTGGAGCGGCAATTTAAACTAGATCAGCCCTATATTTTCCAGTTTTTCTATTATGTAGGCAATTTGCTCACTGGTGACTGGGGATACAGCTTTACGTCAGGCCTGCCGTTAAGAGAAGAGGTAGGTATTGCGATGCCAGCCACAATAGAACTGGCAACCTATGCCATGTTGATGGCGTTATTCATTGGAATACCGCTTGGTTATTATGCGGGGATTCGCAGCTATTCAACGTCGGATCACCTAATAAATAGTGCAAGTATAACAACCTATTCTTTTCCTGTTTTTTGGTTTGCGCTCCTGCTTATATTGGTTTTCAGTTTGCAGCTAGACGCTGCACCGCTGTCGGGTCGTATCAGTTTGCTTTATAACATCGAACCCGTGTCAGGCTTTATTCTCATTGATATATTATTGTCTGACATAGAAAACAAGACCTTAGCCTTCAAGGATGCGTTATCGCACTTAGCATTACCTACGTTTGCCATTGGTGCTATCGCCACCGCTTCGATGATACGTATAACAAGACGTTCTGTTATAGACGTGAAACACCGCCCCTATATCGCTGCAGCAATATCTAGAGGCCTTTCAAGTTGGCAGATATTCTTTCGTCATATTCTACGCAACGCGTTACTGCCCATTTTACCGCTAATGGCGATACAAATTACGACATTAATAACGAACGCGATGATTGTCGAAACCTTGTTTTCTTGGCCGGGGATCGGTAATTGGCTGATTCAAGCTATTTATCAGCGAGATTACCCTGCCCTTAGAATTGGTATGATGGCAGTATCCACGGTAGTAATTACACTCACGATTCTCGTTGATTTGTTTAACCGAATGATTGACCCAAGCAGAGAGAAATACGAACGTGCCACAGTTTAGTTTATACGACGAAGAATTCCATCCGTCGCCGTGGCAACGGACTTGGGCATCATTTAAAGCGAGCCACATCGCCATGCTTGGCCTGATTATGCTGGCGTTGTTTGTTGTTTGCGCGCTGTTCGCACCAATCATCACTCCCTATGATGCCGTGGAACAAAATATCGACGGACTGTTAATACCGCCTAGCTGGTTAGCTAATGGCTCTATATCGCACATTTTCGGTACTGATGCGTTGGGTAGAGACCTATTTACCCGCATAATTTATGGGTGTCGCATCACACTAGGCTCCGCATTCATTACTGTTGTGCTTGCCATGTTAGTCGGCGTTAGCCTTGGGACCTTTGCTGGCATGCTGCGAGGTGTTCGCTCAAGTATCGTCAACCACTTACTCGATGCACTTATGGCCATTCCCACGCTACTTATTGCGATTATTATCGTTGCAATATTGGGTACCGGTCTGGTTAACAGCATGTGGGCAATTACCCTTGCACTTATTCCACAGTTTGTGCACCACACAAGAAGTTTTGTGCGCGCCGAAATGAAAAAAGAATATATAGTGGCGTCTAAATTGGACGGTGCCAGTAGATGGCAACTTTTTGTTCATTCTATACTACCCAACATGACCGAAATGCTGGTTGTACAGGGCACGCTTGCACTTTCTATTGCCGTTATCGACATATCTGCACTTGGTTTTCTGAATTTAGGCGCACAGTCACCGCTTCCTGAACTTGGCGTTATTCTAGCTGATGGGCTAGATGTTGCTTATCTAGCACCGTGGAACGTTGCCGTCCCCGGCATGGCAATATTCTTCATGGTGCTATCTATCAACATTGTGGGTGACGGTTTGCGTTCAGCACTTAGAAAAAGAGTGAGTCATTAATATGCCAATGCTTGATATTAAAAACCTCACCTTGGAAATGCAGAGCAGCGATGGCGCAATTAAAGCGTTGGACAAAGTTAACCTGTCAGTTAGCAGCGGGGAGATTCGCGCACTGGTAGGAGAATCTGGCTCAGGCAAAAGCTTGATCGTGTCCGCCATTTGCGGAGCCCTTCCTAGCCAATGGAATTTAACGGCTGACCGCATGAGTTGGAATGGTGAAAACCTGCTGAGTATGTCTGTGCAGCAGCGTCGTGAGGTAATGCGCCGAGAAATAGCGGTCGTGTTCCAAAACCCACAGGCAAGTTTAGACCCATCGGCAACGCTTGGCGAGCAGTTGGAAGAGAGCATTCCCGATGAATTTGTTGAAGGTAGCTGGTTCTGGCAACGAGCACAACACCGCAAAAAGATCGCAATAAGCACCGTTCACAAAGTAGGAATAAAGTACCACAAGCATTATTTAAGCGCTTTTCCTCATCAAATACCGGCTGACATAGGTCAAAAATTCATGATTGCGATGGCCTTGGTTTCACAGCCTAAATTGCTCATCGCCGATGACCCAACTCGGGGAATGGAACCTACAACAAAAACACAAATTCTGAAGCTCTTCACGCGTTTGAATCAGACCCGCTCGCTCTCGATCTTGTTTGTTAGTCACGACCTACTGGCAATTGCAAGTATGTCCCACTCTATGACGGTGTTGTATGCAGGGCAGACTGTAGAGTCAGGTAGAATGAAGCACATTAAGAAGCGCCCTCTGCACCCTTACACAAAAGCATTACTAGACAGCGCGCCGAGCTTCAGAAAAGATTTACCACCGAAATCGCTGCTACCCACGCTTGGTGGCTCAATTCCTACTCTACAGCATTTGCCTATTGGTTGCCGATTAGGTCCACGCTGCCCTCGTGCACAGCGCGCCTGTGTACAAACGCCAGCCGTGCGTAAAATTCACGATCACAATTACAGCTGTCACTTCCCTCTACATATGGAGAAGCTGTAATGGATATCATGCAGGTTAAAGATCTCACGTTTATTCATAACGAGAGGAAACGTTGGCTAAAACGTCCTGAAGTTTTTCAACTTGGTCCAGTGAACTTAAGCGTAAAGCGCGGTGAAACCATTGCAATTATTGGTGAAAATCGCTCAGGCAAATCCTTGTTGGCTAAGCTCTTGGTAGGTGCACTGCCTGCTGATGCAGGTGAAATTGAAATTAACACGCACAAATATTTAGCCAAATACCAGTCTAAAGATAGCCAGCAAAAACGTACCCATGACATTCGTATGATCTTGCAGCATAGCTCCGAGTCTATGAATCCATCGGTTCCTGTGGGAAAAATTTTGGATGAGCCATTGCGTTTGAATACAGGCCTAAGCGAAGCAGAACGCAAACCAATTATAGAAGATATGTTGGTGAAGGTAGGCCTCTTGCGCGAACACTATTACTTTTATCGACATATGCTTTCTGATGGACAGCAGCAGCGCGTAGCGCTAGCCAGAGCCATTGTGTTAAAGCCCAAAGTGTTGGTGGCTGACGAACCCTTTGCAGCGTTAGACCCTTCCATTCGTTCGCAAACGGTGAATCTTATATTGAAGCTTCAGCAAGAACTTGGCTTGGCGTTTATCTTTATTAGTCACAACTTGGGTATTGTACGACACATTGCAGACAGGATTATTGTGATGGAAGGCGGTGAAATTGTAGAAGAAGGCAAGACCGAAACTATCTTTAGGTGGCCCCAGCATACGCGCACTAAGAAACTCGTTACCGCATACCAATCTCTGGTGCCACAAAACACAATTCGAGAATAAAGAGCTTATCGTTTGGGTGCTGTTTTCTTTGAGAAGCGCACTTACGTACCGAACTGGCACGCTCTACTCGTCACAAAAAGAAAACCCTAGAAAGCCTTTTTTTGAACAAACGCCATGCAATAAAAAAGGGGCAAATAAATTGCCCCTTGTACAGCAATGCATTCGTGCTTTCTAGCCAACCAGAGCCAACAGAATACCTGCGGCAACCGCACTACCTAGCACGCCAGCCACGTTAGGCCCCATTGCATGCATAAGTAAGAAGTTATGAGGGTTAGCTTCTAGCCCAACTTTGTTCACCACTCTGGCTGCCATCGGCACAGCAGAGACGCCAGCTGCGCCAATCAGTGGATTTATACTGCCACCCGACAGCTTACTCATTAGCTTGGCCATGAGTACGCCTGCGGCAGTGCCTATACCAAACGCGATAGCCCCAAGCCCCAAAATACCTAAAGTCTCGACCGTAAGGAATGCTTCAGCTGATAACTTTGATCCTACTGCTAAACCAAGGAAAATGGTGACCGTATTGATGAGCTCGTTTTGGGCTGTTTTGCTCAATCTGTCTACCACGCCACACTCTTTCATTAAGTTACCGAAGCAGAACATGCCGACAAGCGGCGTTGCGGCCGGTAAAAACAAGATAGTCATAAACAGCACAGCAAGCGGGAAAATAATCTTCTCTCGCTTTGACACAGGTCGTAGTTGACCCATTTTTATTTCGCGCTCTTCTTTTGTGGTCAGCGCTTTCATGATAGGTGGCTGGATAATAGGTACCAACGCCATATAAGAGTATGCAGCGACTGCAATCGCACCAAGCAAATCAGGCGCAAGGCGTGAGGCGAGGAAAATAGCCGTCGGCCCATCCGCGCCACCTATGATAGCAATGGCACTCGCGTCTTTTAACGTAAACTCAAAGCCAGGTATAAGGTTTAGCGCAATCGCGCCAAACAAGGTAGCAAAAATACCGAACTGCGCGGCTGCGCCAAGTAACAACATTTTGGGGTTAGCAATAAGCGCACTGAAATCAGTCATTGCGCCTACGCCCATAAAGATGAGCAGAGGAAATACCCCTGTATCTATGCCGATTTTGTATATGTAGTGCAGCAACCCACCCGCTTCTGAAAAACCAGCAATAGGGATGTTAGTAAGCAATGCACCAAAACCAATGGGCAGTAAAAGCAATGGCTCAAACTTTTTAACAATGGCCAAGTACAACAAGCCGAAACCCACTGCCATCATTATAAGCTGGCCGGCTTCAAAGTGCGCAAGCGCGGTACTATCCCAAAGTACCATTAACTTATCCATGTACTACCCCAATAAGATTAACGGTTGACCACTGGTTACGGCATCGCCCTCACCTACGGTAATGTCTGTGACCGTACCGGTGTATGCGGAGCGGATCTCTGTCTCCATTTTCATGGCTTCTAAGATCATCACCACATCGCCTTCTGACACGCTGTCGCCGTTTCTCACCAAGACTTTGAAGACGTTACCTGCAAGCGGTGCATCAATAGACTGAGAAGAAGTAGAGGCTGATGACGCAGCACTCTTAGTTTGAGGCTGTGCTTGCGTCTGAGAGCTACTAGCAGGTGTAACGCTCGTCAGCGTACCTGAAGGCGCCACTTCAACGCGATACACTTTTCCATCTACATTTACATCGTAAGTTTCACTCGTTGTAGCCCCCTGTGAGCTTGACTTGGCTTCAGCAGGCTTAGGCGCACTCGAGCTTTGCGACTCTTGCGCGCTAGGTGCAGGTTCAAACGCATCAGGGTTGCCGCGGTTTTCGATAAACTTTAGGCCTATCTGCGGGAATAAGGCATAAGTCAAAACATCATCAATTTTATCGTCTGACAGCGATAGTTGCTTTTTCTCAGCCAGTTCATCAAGCTCTTTACTCAGTGTATCCAGCTCTGGTGCAATATTGTCAGCAGGGCGACATGTCACGGGCTCTGCGCCATCAAGCACACGCGCCTGCAAATCCTTGTTTACTGGTGCTGCGGTAGCGCCATATTCACCTTTAAGAACGCCTGCGGTTTCTTTTGTAATGCTTTTGTAACGCTCGCCGGTGAGTACGTTAAGCACTGACTGCGTGCCCACGATTTGTGAGGTTGGCGTAACAAGAGGAATGAACCCAAGATCTTCCCTCACCCGTGGAATTTCTTTTAACACTTCTTCGAATTTATCTTCAGCGCCCTGCTCTTTAAGCTGACTTTCCATGTTGGTTAGCATTCCGCCCGGTACTTGAGCCAAAAGAATACGTGCATCTACCCCTTTGAGACTGCCTTCGAACTTGCTGTATTTCTTTCTTACTTCCCTGAAGTAACTGGCAATGTCTTCAAGCTCAGGCAATGAAATGCCCGTATCGCGCTCAGTACCTTCTACGATAGAAACCATGGTCTCAGTTGCGCTATGGCCATAAGTCATGCTCATTGAAGAAATAGCCGTGTCCAGCATATCAATACCGGCATCGATAGCTTTTTGATACGTCGCCGTACTCAACCCTGTTGTGGCATGGCACTGCATGGCAATAGGTACATCAACCGTTTCTTTTAATCCGGTAATCAATGCCTCGCACTCGTACGGTTTTAAAAGCCCAGCCATATCTTTTACGCAGATAGAATGAACCCCTAGGTCTTCAAGCTGTTTCGCCATTTCGAGCCAAAGCTTAAGATTGTGCACAGGGCTTACCGTATAAGAAATTGTCCCTTGCGCGTGAGCGCCACTGTCTATGGTCGCTTTTATTGCGGTTTTCAAATTTCTAATGTCATTCATGGCATCAAAAATTCTAAATACATCTACGCCACTTTCGTGAGCACGCTCTACAAAGCGAGTGACAACATCGTCAGCATAATGGCGGTAACCCAATAGGTTTTGACCACGCAACAGCATTTGCTGTTTCGTGTTAGGCATGGCTGCTTTTAGCTTTCTGATGCGCTCCCAAGGGTCTTCCCCTAAATAACGAATACAGGCATCAAATGTAGCACCACCCCAAGATTCAACTGACCAAAAGCCAGCTTTATCTAGTTTTTCCGCTATGGGAAGCATATCTTCAATACGCATGCGCGTAGCAAGAAGGGATTGGTGGGCATCACGCAGAACCAGCTCGGTAAGGGCCAGAGGCTTAGACATGGTAACTCCTGATTAGGCTTTATTTTTTAGAATTTTGGCGATGGGTATGAATTGCGGCAGAAATAGCTGCGATAACGTTTCCGTCTATTCCTGGTTGTACCGCTTGATTGTTTCGACTCAAATTAGCTGAAGGCCCTTTTAAATTAGCTGAAAGCTCTGCTGTTTCACCGGGAAAAGCTTCACAAAATCGGGCAATGAGATGAATACCCACAATAAGAAGCCCTAAGAATGAGAAAACAAATACCATTCCTATAAGCATAAGAGAACCTGCTTCAAAGAGCAGGCTAGCGACGGATCCCGAATCCATATTCAATCCTGTTGTTATTTTGTACCTGAATAAGTATCACGTGGTTTTTCAAAACACAACAAAGTAGCATAAAAAACCACTTTAAAATGAATAAAACCCGCCAAAATGAAACTTAATGCATTATTCTTTAATAAATTTGCAACAAAAGCATATTTTAGGAATTAGCATAAGCGTTGCCGATGCCAGCAATCTACGTTTACGTTCATTTATACTCACGTCTTAATGAAAGCCTATATTTTCCGTAAAGTCACTGTCTAGCTGTTTAGCGAAATCTTTCGCATGCATCGCCACTAATTCTAGTTGCATATGTCGTTCATCCTTGGGTACGTAAGCAGGCACATTTACTGGGCTTCCCTCACAGTCCACCGCCATAAAAGTTATAAAACAGCGATTTGCGACAGACGTAGTGTTTTCCGTGGCGTCGCCCGATTTAACCACAACATAGATATGCATACTTGACGCACCAGTGTGTACCAACGATGCGGTTATCTCAACTAGCTGGCCTACTTTTATAGGTTTTATGAAACGTATGCCATTGGCAGACACCGTGACGCAGTAACATTTGGACCATTGCGCGGCACAGGCATAGGCTGCTTGGTCAATCCATTTCATTACAATGCCACCGTGAACGTTACCGCCAAAGTTTACGTCGGTAGGTTCTGCTAAAAATCGGAAAGTAGTAGATGGATGTGCCATAGCGTACCTCGCGCTTTACTGCTGTTAGACACATTAAGTTTAGCTTAAATTTTGAACAGCGCGCTTAGACGAAAGTGGAGAGAACAAAAATAAAAGGAGTAGAAATGAAAAAACCCACCTAAAAAGGTGGGTTTTTCAATATGGCGCGTGTGGAAGGATTCGAACCTCCGACCGCCTGGTTCGTAGCCAGGTACTCTATCCAGCTGAGCTACACACGCGTAAACTTGTGTACTTTTGAATTCTACCTCAAAAGGCGACGCTTTAAAATAAGTGGCGCGTGTGGAAGGATTCGAACCTCCGACCGCCTGGTTCGTAGCCAGGTACTCTATCCAGCTGAGCTACACACGCGCAAAACTTGTTGTTGGCCGTCACTGCCAACGAATAATGGCGGAGAGGGAGGGATTCGAACCCTCGATACGCGTATATGCGTATGGTTCCTTAGCAGGGAACTGGTTTCAGCCACTCACCCACCTCTCCTTGACTGCGGGGTGCATTTTACGGATTCATTGGCCTGAGTCAAACCTTTTTTATAAAGAAATTGTTCACCCGCTGCCATTTTAAACGATTCGAGCAAAAAACCAGTAATTTGTTCGCAATACAAGCAATTAAACCGAATTTTATTTAACGATGCTCGTTAATTTGCATTTGAATATGCGCAGCTTCATTGCAGTTTTAACTGACCCGCCTTAATAATTTAGTCAATTTTTCAAAAATAATATCGAAAAGTTTTGAATTTATTTGTTCATAACCAAGTACGCTGATTCGTATTACTTACTTAAGTTATTTAAAAACGCTCCAAAATCTCAGATAAAGCGGTTAATGTCTCGATTTAAAAATCGTCCACCCAGAAGGCATTGTGCTAGAAAAAAGCTGTGCACGACCCAGAGACTTAACTTGGTCGTTAGCGCGAGACATCACAACGTCATTTCTGGCGAAATAGAACAGAAACAATAGGCTTGCGCTAAAGCCCGATAAGATTTACTCACTTAAAACAAAAAAGGCCAGCGTAAGCTGACCTTTTCCAATGAAGCGTATAATGCAATTATTCTGCAGAGCCTGGCTGACCGCCTTTTTCTGCTTGAATGCGCATGTATATCTCTTCACGGTGCACAGAAACTTCTTTTGGTGCATTCACACCGATACGTACCTGATTCCCTTTTACACCTAGTACGGTAACGGTTACATCGTCACCAACCATAAGCGTTTCACCAACTCGACGAGTCAAAATAAGCATTCGCTTGCTCCTGTTCCTTAATACTGAACATCATCCATTAAGATTTGCCAACCCATCGGCACGACCCGATGGAAGCGACAGTGATTCCATGTTTCTGCGTCACTTCAAAAACTCACTGTTATACACAAAAATAATTATAGCTTATCTTGTAACCAAGCGTTAACCGAATCTAGCGCCTGGCCCAAGTTTTCAGGCTGGTCACCGCCTGCCTGTGCCATATCTGGACGACCGCCCCCTTTGCCACCTACTTGTGATGCGACAAAGTTAACTAGCTCGCCCGCTTTAACTTTACTAGTGAGGTTTTTAGTAACGCCAGCAATAAGATTCACTTTCGCGTCATTAGCCACACCTAATACTACGATCCCTTCACCAATTCGGTTTTTAATGTCATCCATCATTGAACGCAATGACTTCGCTTCAACACCTTCCAAATTCGCAATAAGAACTTTAACGCCATTTATCTCTACTGCATTACTAAGCATATCAGCACCTTGCTGACTCGCCAGTTTTTGTTTCGCAGAATTGAGTGCTTTTTCTAGTTCTTTAGTCTGATTTTGTAGAGAAACTACGCGATCAAGTACATTTTGGCTGTCTGTTTTCAATAACGCAGACAATGAAGACAGTGTCGCTTGTTGGGTTTGCACGACTTCAAGTGCATGCTCGCCAGTAACTGCTTCGATACGTCGAACGCCCGATGCAATACCCGCTTCACTGGTAATTTTAAACAAGCCAATATCACCAGTACGTGTAACGTGAGTACCACCACATAGCTCAACAGAGAATGGTCCCATGGTTACCACGCGAACTTTTTCGTCGTACTTTTCACCAAATAGCGCCATTGCGCCTGATGCTTTGGCTTCATCCAAATCCATTAGTTCAGTTGCTAACGTGTGGTTTGCACGTATTTCTTGGTTAACTCGTCTTTCAATCTCAGCAAGTTGCTCAGCCGTTACTGCCTCAAAATGCGAGAAGTCAAAACGCATGCGCGGCGCTTCAACCAATGAACCTTTCTGAGTTACGTGCTCACCTAAAATTTCACGCAGTGCTGCATGAAGTAAATGCGTTGCGCTGTGGTTCTTTTTAATGGCTTCACGATTTGCTGCATCAATCGCTGCGGTTGCCGTATCACCTTTAGATACCGAACCTTTAGCAATACCTTTGTGTGCAAACGCATTACCCATTTTTTGGGTGTCAGTAACAATGAATTCACCGTTTGCCACGCGAAGCACACCTTTGTCACCTGCCTGACCACCGCTTTCAGCGTAGAACGGTGTGCTGTCTAATACCACAACGCCTTCTTGACCGTCTTCAAGCTTCTCAACAAACGCATTGTCGGCAATAAGTTCAACCACATTCGCCTGGCCTTCTACATCGGTGTACCCAGTAAATGAGGTTGTGTGGTCAATGGCGAGTTTACTATTGTAGTCTGCACCAAAGTTGCTAGCCTGCTGTGCACGGGCACGCTGTGCTTGCATAGCAGCTTCAAAACCTTCTTCGTCAATCTTAAGGTCGTGCTCACGTGCTACATCATTGGTTAAGTCAGTAGGGAAACCATAGGTGTCGTAAAGCTTAAACACTACGTCACCCGGCACTGTGTCGCCTTCTAGAGTTTCTAGTGTATCGTTTAGAATAGCCATACCACGGGCTAACGTTTTGCTAAACTGCTCTTCTTCAACACGTAGTACTTTTTCAATTACCGGTAGCTGGTCTACAAGTTCTGGATACGCTTCACCCATTTCTTTTGCAAGTGATGCTACAAGCTTATAGAAGAAAATATCGTTTGCGCCAAGTTGATAGCCGTGGCGGACAGCGCGACGAATAATGCGACGTAATACGTATCCGCGCCCTTCATTTGATGGCATAACGCCATCGCAAATTAAGAAGCTGCACGAACGAATGTGATCGGCGATAACCCGTAGCGATTTATTTTCTAAATCTTCGCTTCCAACAATTGATGCTGCTGATTTGATCAAGTTTTGGAAAAGGTCGATCTCGTAGTTGCTGTGCACGTTCTGCAAGATAGCGGAAATACGCTCTAGGCCCATACCGGTATCGATTGAAGGCTTAGGGAGTGGCTCCATGGTACCGTCAGCTTGTTTGTTAAACTGCATAAATACCAGGTTCCAAATTTCGATAAAGCGGTCGCCGTCTTCTTCTGGTGTTCCCGGAGGACCTCCCCAAATGTGCGCACCGTGATCGTAAAAGATTTCAGAACAAGGACCACATGGACCGGTATCGCCCATAGACCAGAAGTTATCTGACGTACTAATGCGAATAATCTTTTCTTTTGGAACACCAATATGGTTTTCCCAGATGTCGAAAGCTTCGTCATCTTCAGAATAAACGGTGACTAAGAGCTTTTCTTTTGGCAAACCAATTTCTTTGGTAAGGAAATTCCACGCAAACTCTATCGCTTCTTTTTTGAAATAATCGCCAAAGCTGAAGTTACCCAGCATTTCAAAAAAGGTATGGTGACGCGCAGTGTAACCCACGTTCTCAAGGTCGTTATGCTTACCACCTGCGCGAACGCAGCGCTGTGACGATACCGCACGGGTATAGCTGCGTTTTTCCGCACCTAAAAAACAGTCTTTAAACTGGTTCATGCCCGCGTTGGTAAAAAGAAGTGTGGGATCATCTGCCGGAACCAGTGACGAGCTCGCCACCGCTTGGTGGCCATGGCTTTTAAAATAATCGATAAACTTGTTACGTAAGTCAGCAGTTGATAATGTCATTGAAAACCTAACTTCCTTTATTCTATTTTTGAAACGTGCGATTTGCCTGTTCTAATGAGCTTTATAATCGGGGCAGTTTGCGAATACGCAATACGCTTATCCTCGCTATAATTCTCTGGATAATTAAAATGCACACAAATTTGCGCAACAATACCATGGATAACGCAATTTTGTTAAGTGTAACGGGGAGAAGATAGGCTCAAATTTCACTTTAAATCGACGAAAATAGCCAGTATTCATAAAACGAATCGCCAACGGCATCTATTTGTCGGTAAACATGAGCATAAACCAGCCGTTTTAGCTAGATTCGTTTGCGCTTACCGCATATTCAATGTGATCTTGGTAAAAGCCACGATATTGAAGAAATTGTTTCTGCTTTTGTCTCAACGCGAATTCGGTTTCATAAAACTCGCCAAACTTTTTCTCTTTTACTTTTTTAGCACTTTCAAACCAGTCAGCGTCAATCTCTCTCATTGCGTGTTCTGCAGTACTTTCATCTACACCGTATTGCTGTAAGTCTAATTTAATTGCGCGGGGTCCCTTCCCTTTTAAATACAATGCGCGAGCTCGGCTTTCTGCAAATCTAGCATCGCTTTGGATATCAGCATCTTTGAATTCCTCCAGAATAGGCATGAAAGCATCACTCGCTATTCCCTTCTGCTGCAACTTTCGCATAATCTCGTTAAAGCTATGCTCTCGTCGTGCCAGCATGCGAGTAATCGCGTCGGTAATGATTTTTCGGTCGAACTCTGACATTTTTGTAAACTTACTCTTCTGTATTAAACGTAGAAACCGCGTTATTTTAGCGTTAATTACTCGTACATTGCGACTATCTAGCGTTTTACGCACTTAACCTCTACATGATGTAAACTGCATGACAGCATCCAACTATCGCATAACAATAATAGATTCGATTGAACAGATCTCTAAAGAGCGCTGGCAATACCTCGCAAAAGAATCGGGTCCTTTCGTTTCTTATGAATTTTTACATGCGCTAGAACGCAGCGGCTCGTGCAGCAATGAATCTGGGTGGCAGCCTTGCCATATTGCTATAGCGAAAGGTCAGCATGAGGCTGTTAATCTCGTTATTCCCGGCTACCTGAAAACTCACAGCTACGGTGAATACGTGTTTGACCACGCATGGGCTAATGCTTATGCACAGCACGGTCTCGACTATTATCCTAAATGGATATCGGCCATCCCCTTTACCCCCGTAACAGGCTCTAGACTACTTTCTGATGGACACATTGCGCTTACTCCGTCACTTTTAAGTGAACTGGAAAATACATTGACAGCGTATGTAGAGTCCGTATTTGGTGAGGCTTTATCTTCTTTTCATTGGCTATTTCCCAATGAAAGCACCTCGGCTCAACTTATTGGTAAAGGCGAGCCTGAGGCCAGTGCATTAGCCGCTGATTTGCCTAATGACCAATTCAAAGTTCAACCCAGTATTCCCAACCACTACCTGACCCGATACGCAGTTCAGTTTCAGTGGCATAACTACGGTTATGGTGATTTCGACGATTTTCTTAACGCGCTTACCTCCCGCAAAAGAAAAGATATCAAGAAAAGTCGACGTAAACTGAACGAGCAAGGCGTCCGCTTTACCCATCATACTGGCAATGAGATTAGTCCAGAGACACTGCAGTTTTTCACAAAGTGTTACAAAGCAACCTATTTAAAACGAAGCGGTCACGTGGGATATTTGAACGATGCGTTCTTCGAGCAGCTAGTCGAGAGCATGAGCGATAACATGCTTATAGTGACGGCAATAGAGAATAAGGTAGCAGTAGCCAGCGCCCTCTTTTTCTATGATGAGACAGGACTGTATGGCAGATACTGGGGAGCACTGAAAGAAATAGACGGGCTACATTTTGCCTGCTGTTATTTTGAAGGCATTGAATTCGCCATTGAGAAAAAGCTATCGCTTTTTAATCCCGGCACCCAAGGTGAACATAAAATACTTCGAGGCTTCGAGCCCATTTATTGCCGTTCTCATCACAAATTACAACATCCGTCGTTTCACACTGCTGTAGCAGACTTTTTACAGCGAGAAACGCCACATATCGCAAGCTATTTTAATCAGGCACGGAATGCTTTACCGTTTAACAAGGAATTTGTGCCTACTTTAAAAACAACGAGTGTCACTGCACCTAACGACGACACTTATAATCACAACGAGAAAAACGATGAAATATAAACTTCTTGCCGTAGCGATTACGGCATCTTTGGGACTTGCTGGTTGCGGTCAGCCTGAACAAGCCCAAGAACAAACCAGCAATGTTGAAGCGCCAGAAATGAAGGGCGAAGCGGAACTAGGCTCTTTTGGCGTAGACTTGACCGCTCGCAATGAAGCGGTAAAACCTGGTGATGACTTCTTCATGTACGCGAGCGGTACATGGTACGACAACTACGAGCTGCCCGCTGACAAAACTCGCTACGGCGCGTTTACGGGTCTTGCAGAGCGTAGTGAAGAGCAAGTTAAAAACATCATTGATGGGCTAATGGAAAAGTCTTCACTAAATGCAGAAGAGAAGCTTGTTCACGACTTTTTCGTTGCTTATATGGATACCGATACTATCAACGAGAAAGGTATTGAGCCAATTAAAGACGTACTCACGTCTATCGATAGCATTGAAAACAAAACTGACCTAACCAAAGCATTTGGTAACAGCTGGTTAGTAGGCTCAACCACGCCAATTGGCGGCGGTATGTGGTACAACCGCCTTGACCCAAATGAATACCAATTAAGTGTTGGTGTTGGTGGTTTAGGCCTTCCTGATCGCGACTACTACCTGAGCGATAGCGAACGTTTTGTTAAAATTCGTGAAGCTTATGTAGCGCACATCGAGCAGATGCTAAATTTTGCAGGCGAAGAAAACGCAGCTGAAAAAGCGGCGAACATTCTTGCCCTTGAAACACAAATTGCAGAAATTCAGTGGCCTCGCGAAAAACGCCGTGACCGCGATCTTACTCTTAACCAGATTGAACGTAGCAAGCTGTCTGACGAGTACCCTGGCTTTGATTGGGATACGTATTTTGCTCAAACCGGTTATAAGGTACCTGAGCTAAATATTACACAGCCTGAGCCAGTAAAAGACGTTATTAAAATTATTAACGAAGCTGATCTCGCTGATTGGAAGTCGTACTTGAAATATCACACTATTTCAAACAATGCGGATTTCCTTTCTGAAGATATCTACCTAGCCAACTTTGACTTCTTTGGTCGTACACTAAGCGGTCAGCAAGAGCCTCGTCCTCGTTGGAAACGCGCAGTGAGCCAAATGTCTGGTACTGAGTCACTTGGTTTTGCTATCGGCAAGATTTACGTAAACGAATACTTCCCAGAAAGCTCAAAAGAGCAGATGGCAGAGCTGGTTGAGAACTTGCGTACAGCACTAGGTGAGCGTATTGAAAACCTAGACTGGATGAGCGAAGAAACCAAGGTAAATGCCAAAGAAAAGCTAATGGCATTTAACCCTAAAATTGGCTACCCAGACGAATGGCAGTCTTTCGACGGCGTAACCATCAGCGACAAAGACTTAGTAGGCAATGTTCGAAACCTACGCACATTCTTCCAAGACCAATCGGTAGAACGTGAGCTAGAGAAAACGGATCGCAATCGCTGGGGTATGACACCGCAGCGCGTTAACGCCTACTACAATAGCTCGTTCAACGAAATTGTATTCCCAGCGGCTATTTTGCAACCACCATTCTTTGATCCAAACGCCGACGCGGCAGTTAACTACGGTGCAATCGGTGCGGTAATTGGTCACGAAATGGGACATGGTTTTGACGATCAAGGCTCGAAGTCAGATGCAAACGGTATTCAGCGCAATTGGTGGACCGATGCTGACCGCGCAGCGTTTGAAGAAAAAGCGGATATGCTAGCCGAGCAATACAGCCAGTACGAGCCTATCGAAGGTAACTTCGTAAATGGTCGCAACAGCTTGGGTGAAAACATTGGTGACGTGGGTGGTCTAGCCATGGCTTACCACGCCTACAAACTTAGCCTTAACGGCAAAGAAGCGCCGGTAATTGACGGCCTAACAGGCGATCAGCGTTTCTTCCTTGCATGGGCACAAGTGTGGAAAGAAAAACGCACTGAAGAAAGCATGCTGAATCAACTTCGCGCAGGTACACACGCGCCAGGTCGTTATCGTGCACAAGCTCCAAGAAACCATGATGCATGGTATGAAGCGTTTGACGTGAAACCAGGTGATGCACTTTATCTTGCGCCAGAAGAGCGCGTAAGAATTTGGTAACTCATTGAGTTAAGCACTTAGTGAGCACATGCTAGCTTCTCGCGCCGGATAGCGATTTGTATCTGGCGCCAGCTAATACCAGTCCGCATAGCTCATTTAGAAAGTGTAGATAATTAAAAAGGGCGGTTCGACTTATCTCGAACCGCCCTTTTTATTTTTCTAATCAGTATTCGTCAGTGGTACTTATACGCCAGCCGCGAGTACTTGTTTAACTTCCGTTTGCTTATTTATCTTCCGTATTGGGCAACTAAATCGCGAACGTATTGCTTACAACGGGCTACAGCTTCTGAAAAATCACCGTTACCCACACTGCCCATGGAATAACGAAGCCAATACCCATCAATTAATGCAGCGGTAGACGCAGCGGCGTTTTTGACCTGCTCAGGTTTAAGTAGCTTGCGGTAACTAAACGCTAAATTACGCTCTAAGCGTTTGTGGTTAATACACTGCAAACGATGCAAGCCTTCGTTGTGTAGTGACAACGCCCAGAAGTTAAACCAGGTATTGGTGGCGGAACTCGCCCCTTGCGTTTGTGAAAAGTTATTTTCAATAATGAAATCAATCCGCTCTAGGGGATCGTCAATACGCTGCGTGATTTTTAGCGCATCGAGAAGGTGGCGCATCGTTGCTTCAATTAAACCTTGCTTGTCACCAAAATAGTGACTGATTATCCCTGAAGAAAGCCCAGCTCTTTTGCTAATTAAGCTAATCGTTGTACCGTGATAGCCAACTTCTGCCATCACTTCTAGCGTTGCTTCTATTAATTGCTTCTTGCGAACTGGCTCCATTCCCACCTTGGGCATGCTACAACTCCAAACCTTAAATCTAAAAAATAACCTGCGACAGCACAATGCCGCCGCAGGCATGATATCACGATTAAAAGGTTAAGCGTGCGTTGACTGCAACAGCGCGAGGTGCGCCAATCCAAAATGCACCTGGTGCAATGGTAGACGCATAGTCTTCATCAAACAGGTTGTTTACTGTTAAACGCACTTCTAGCTCTTCAGCACCTGAACCAATGTTTTCGATAAAGCCGCCAATATAGAAGTCGCTAACGATATAGTCATCAACTTGTGCTGCATTATCAATATCCAGGTAGCGGCTATCAACGTACTTGGTAGACAGGCCTGCAAAGTAGTTATCGCGTGCCCAATCAAGGCTAATTACCGCCATAGTGTCAGGCGTACCGATAACCGTATTACCTTCAATAGCTACCAGTGACACTTCAGGGTTTTCAGGATCAGCGATGGCTGCCAGCGCATCGTCAAGTGTATCGTATTGTGTACCTGAACTACCTACCGTCGCAACATATTCTGACTCGCTTAAGGTAATAGAAGTGAACAACGAGAACTCTTCGGTTAGCATAATGTCTGCTGAAATTTCAAAACCGCTAGACTCAATACCGCCCACGTTTTTGTATCCACCCGCGGCTGCTTCAAGAAAGTCTATGCCCTCTGAGGTTTCGTTACTGGTAAATTGAATACGGTCGTTAAACTCAATATTGTAGTAGGTCACGCTGGCATTGAAGCCAGGTGAAGAGTAGCGGAAACCTACGTCAATGTTGTCGGCTGTTTCTGGCTTTATAAAGCGAAGGTCAGTATCGTTGCGCTCTAGTTGCGCATCTTTGATTGCCGCAAAGTTCTCACCGTAACCTGCGAAAACTTCCACTCCTTCAATGGGTAAAGGTGCAACGATACCGGCTGAGAATAAGGTATCTGAGTCAGTATTCACCGCTAAGTTGTTGGCTGAATCAAAGTTGTCCGTTTTCTCGATATCTACGTTAAACTTCTTGGCACCAGCGCGAATGCGGGCAAAGCCTAGATCAAGCTCATCTCCCACATAGTACATCAAGGTATCAACTGGGAAGGTTCTGTCGTACTGCACCCAGTAAGGCACGTTGTCATAATCGACGCTAATAGACGAGTTGGTAATTTTATGCCAATCGCGAGACTCGCCACGCTCATAGTCTTCCCACCAAATACCAAAACGTACGGTATTATCAAAATCACCAATTTTGGTGTACCACACAGCATCAGCATTAATGCCAAAACGCTCTTTATCATAATGGGTGTGACGATATGAGCCCACAGGAATAGCGCCTTGCGCATGACAGCCTGGGTCATATTCTGCCCCTGCACCACCATAAGGGAAGGTCAGTGAGCTTTGACACCCCTCAATAGGGCTTAGCTGGTTGCCTTGTCTATCAACAAAGTAGATTTGTCCCAGCTCCTCTCCACCGAATAACGTATTTCCAACAATAAGCTCTGAGTGCCCTTCTGCTCCGTCATCAGTGATATCAACAATATAGGGGGGAACCCATTCGCCGCGTCCTTCATTGTTGTGATAATACACGTTAGTCATAAAATCGACCTGGCCAATAGTAAAGTCAGCCTGTAAATAAGCGAAAAGGTTTTCGCGTAGGGTAGACCAACCTCGACGATACGCCTGATCTTGATAAGGCACGCCTGTCCACTCGTCAGTTAACTGGTCCCAATCAGGATTTTGCTCATATTGCGCCAGCCCGTATATGCGCTGGTAGTTATCTTCGTGGGTATCGTCGTAAGACAGGTAACCTGTAAGAGACACGTCGTTAACGGTAGAGATAAACTTCATGGCTAAATGATCACGGGTGTTCTCTGCTGCCTGCTGCATAAAGTCAGAACTTTCTTGACTTGAAAGGCTTATCCACGCGTAAGTATCTTTAAAGATTTCGCCTGTTTCGTAGCGTACATAGTATTTTGACGCATCAAATGAACCCGCAGTTACACTGGTTATTAAGCCCTGCTCCGCAGACGGGTTAATGGTGGTGAAATTCAGTGTGCCGCCCAAGGCTTCGTGTGAACGGGAAGCGATATCCGCCGTACCCTGAGAAACTTCAACGCCTTTTACGTTTTCGGTATCGATATAGCGATTCGCTTTCGCGCCACCACCGTAATTCGAGTTACCGTTGGCGATGCCATCTACCGTCATGCCAATTTGCTGCTCGTTTAGGTTTACTTGAAAGCCACGAATAACAATAGACGTTGACCAGTCATCAGCCCCAAAGGTATCACCTTCGTTAATAAGCACACCCGGCAGGCTATCAACCGCGGCTAACACACTGCTAAGATTAGCCTGTTGTTTAAACATATCGTCGCTCGTTGCGTTATTCGCGTAAGAAACGCTTCGCCCAACAACGGTAATTTCTTCTATGCGCTCTTCGTCAGCACGCTCTGCTTCCTCTGCCCACGCCACTGTAGGTGTAGTCATAGACGAAAGTGCTGCAAGTACAGCTAACGAGAGTTTATTGTGTGTTTTCATGTGTTTCCCAAAGTAGTTGTGTAATGTTTACTCACTACTCTAGGTAGGAATTGTTACAGTAGCGTTAAGTTTAATTGAACAATCAATTAATAAAACATTTTCCATGTTTGTTTATTCAATGACATCCAAGTAAACACGCATCAGCTATAAACGGCCCCAGAAATTTAGCAAAGAAATCTTTGCCTAACAGACACAAAAAAGCCCTCACTAAGGAGGGCCAAAAGGGAAAGGTTTATCTTACCTTGATATTACTTTACGACTGCGTTGCGGCTTGAAAACGAGTGTTTTTGCTTTCAGTCCCGGCTACTTGCTTTTCTGCGTAAAGCAAGGCGTCGTGTAGCGTGTCAAAGTTGGGGATACCGGGGTGCGCTTCGTTTACGCCCTCAAGCACCTTATTGACTTCTGCATTAGCACCACAAATAACCAGCTGACGACCTGCCGCTAGTGCATCTGAGGTAACTGTATCAACTGCCATCGCAGCTGAAACATCCATAAGTGGAACGCGCGAGAAATCTAAAATGGTGACTTTAGAACCCGGTTTCACTCGCTCACGAACGTGGTGGCCCAAATCGGCAGCCGCACCAAAGCTTAGTGGTCCGCCAAAACTAAAGATTGATACTTTGTCTTTAAGAGATTCCAATAGCTCATTTTCTTTAGGGTCGTTTAACGACTCAGGGATTTTCTTAAGCTCTTCAATTTGCAGCTGTGCGATTTGCTTAACGTAAGCTAATGCTGCGAATACCACGCCAACACCAACTGCTGTGATCAGATCTACAAATACCGTTAGCGCAAGCACCATAATCATTAGGCCGAAGTCCCAACGTGGGCCTTTGTGAGCGCGCTTCAAGTAACTCCAGTCGATGATATCTAAGCCAACTTTAACCAAGATACCAGCAAGAACTGCGTGAGGAATTTGCGCTGCTAGCGGGCTAAGACCTAACACAATTGCTAGAAGAACTAGCGCGTGTACCATGCCTGATATGTTGTACTTACCACCGCTTCGGATATTTACAACAGTACGCATCGTTGCGCCTGCACCTGCGATACCGCCGATAAGACCAGCAAATGTATTACCAATACCTTGGCCGATTAGCTCTTTGTTACTATCGTGACGGGTACGCGTCATGTTATCAGCAACAAGAGATGTAAGTAGACTATCGATGGCTCCCAGCACAGCTAGAATAAACGCGGCTTCAAGAATAAGCAGTGCTTTGCTTTGGTCAAATACTGGAAGGTGAAGGCTAGGTAACCCCGTCGGGATATCACCAAGAATTGGCACAGACAACGCTAAACTTACAAGCGTGCCAATGATAAGTGCAGCCAGTGCGCCAGGCACATACTTGCCTAATTGCGGTGGCCATTTGTAGGCAATAACCAAGGTACCAAGGCCTAACGCTAAGGTTGCAAAATCAATATCGGCAAGCGCGGTTGGCAAGTATGTCAATGCGCCGATTGTTCCGCCTGGCGGCTCATGGCCCAGTAAGCGGCCGATTTGAAGAATGATGATGATTGCACCGATGCCCGACATAAAGCCCGATATTACCGGGTAAGGCACCAGGCGAATGTATTGGCCAACACCAAGGACACCAAAAACAATCTGGAATATACCGGCCAATATCACAGCTGTGAATATAAGGCTGGCGTCGCCTGACAGACTTGCGAACAAGCCTGCAAGAACAACAACCATAGGCCCCGTTGGACCAGAAATCTGTGCTGGTGTACCACCGAAAAGTGCGGCAAAGAAGCCAACCGCAATAGCACCGTACAGACCCGCCATTGGGCCTAAGCCTGACGCTACACCAAGTGCAAGCGCCAGTGGTAAAGCAACGATACCGGCTGTTAAACCGCCGGTAAAATCGCCTCGTAGGTTTGAAAGGTTAATTTTTACCATAGTTATAGACCTTATTCACCGCGAGCAAGTTGTGCTTCGGCAGTAGACTCGTCCATTACATCAAATTCACCAGACTCAGTGTTGTAGTAAAGCACTTCACCTGAACCAATGTTATAAACCCATCCGTGAAGTTTAACCTGACCTGTTGCAATTTTTGCAGCAACAGCAGGGTGAGTGCGAAGGTGCTGAATTTGCTGAACAACGTTCTCTTTCGTTACCGCTTCTAGATCGTCAATAGAAAGGTCTGAATGGCCACAGCGCTCTTTAACAACTTCAGTTGCAACACGGCAATGACCTAGCCACTCTTTTACATGCGGTAGCGCACTTAAGCCTTCAGGGTTGATGGCGCCTTTCATTGCACCACAGTCAGTATGGCCACAAATAACAATGTGAGAAACGCCCAGTGCAGCAACTGCAAACTCAATAGACGCTGTCATGCCACCAGTTTGGTTGCTGTGAGGAGGTACGATGTTGCCCGCATTACGGCAGATAAATAGCTCACCCGGATCAGTTTGTGTTACTAAGTTCGGGTCGATACGTGAATCAGAGCACGTAATGAAAAGCACTTCAGGGTTCTGCCCAGTAGCTAGTTTTTGAAACGTAGCTTTTTTGTTTGGGTAAACTTCTTTCTGGAATTTGGCAACACCTGAGATAACGTGATCCATATATAACTCCCAATTTTTTAATAATTGTAATGATTATGTAATTACGCCAGTTTCACCTGATAGATTAATAGTTTAATATACTAACTCGCGATAGCTAAATACTATCACTGCTTACGTAACACTACCCATAAGCATAGTAAGAGAGAGCCATTTTCACCATGCAATTCAACGGAAAGACCCCGTCAATTAACCAAATCCGCTATTTTGTTGCAGTGGCTAAATACCTAAGCTTCAGGCAAGCAGCGGGAATACTGGGAATTAGTCAGCCTACTCTGACCAGTCAGATCAGTGCGCTAGAAAACCTCTTAGGGCTAACGCTTTTTGAACGATCACGCACGGGAACGCTGTTATCTCCCCAAGGTAAAGCCTTGCTTGATGCAGCGGAAGAGGTGCTGCAGGCCTCTCAACGGTTCAGCGAAATTGCACGAGACTTGTCCGAGGGTGAAGTTGTAACCTACCGGTTAGGGATACCGCCAACACTAGGGCCTTATTTACTTCCCTTTGTGCTACCAGATCTGCACAAACGGAAGCCCGGCTTGCGCTTCTATGTTCGAGAAGGCGCCCCTAACGCATTGCAACACGGTCTACTGCGTGGTGAATATGACCTAATTCTTTCCCCACTTTCGGGCGAAAACTCTCAATTAATCACGCAACCACTCTTCAAAGAGCCTTTAAAATTCGTCACGCCTTCTGATCACAAATTGTCAGGAAAAGCCTATGTTAAGCCAGAAGAAATAAGCGGCGAGAAAGTGTTAACACTCGAAGACCGACATCACTTTCATCATCAAGTGCAGCGCATTTGCGATGAGATTGGGGCAGATTTACAGCGTGACTATGAGGGCACCAGCCTCGATACTTTGCGTCAAATGGTGGTAATGGGCATGGGTGTAGCGTTCCTACCAGGGCTTTATATTCATTCTGAGTTGCACAAGCCTGAAGCGTTACACGTGTGTGAGATTGCCGATATGCCTATTGAGCGTCAGCACTCATTAGCGTGGAGAAACACTGCGCCTGGGCGAAAGACCTTTAGAGAAATATCAATTATCATAAAAGAGATAATTGAAACTCGCCTGTCGGACGCCGTGACTATAGTCAGTGCTGCCCCAAGCCCTCTTCAAAAACGTTAAACTGGTTGTAATTTATTATGATTGATAGACAACATTTACGAATAGTAAGAGCGATAGATGCTGAAGGCACGATGACAGAAGCGGCAAAATCGCTTTTTCTAACCCAGTCAGCGTTAAGTCACGCAATGAAAAAGTTGGAAGCCCATTTTGACGTACCGCTTTGGAAAAAAGACGGCAGAAGACTCACGCTGACTCAGGCGGGTCAGAGTGTATTGGGCTTAGCTCACCGAGTTTTACCCCAGTTTGAGCATACTGAAGCCCAATTACGCAGATTCGCCGATGGTAAACAGGGCATATTACGTATTGGGATGGAGTGCTACCCGTGTTTTGAATGGTTGCTCAAGGTAGTGGCGCCTTTTTTGAAAGCCTTTCCAGATGTTGATGTAGATGTACGCCGCGCGTTCTCTTTTGGCGGTTTACAAGCGCTTCACGGGTACGATATTGATATATTGCTCACGCCAGACCCTCTTTCACTTGAAACCATTACCTACACGCCAGTGTTCGAATATGAACAAGTGTTGGTAATGGATAAGCACCACCCTTTGGCAGAGAAACCATTTGTTACACCGAAAGACTTAAGCAATGAGACCCTTATCACCTACCCCGTAGAACTCAGTCGACTGGACGTATTCACGCATTTTCTTACTCCTGCCAATTGCACAGTGAGGCAACATAAAACGATTGAAACCACAGAGATCATCTTACAAATGGTAGCAGCGGGACGTGGTGTTACTGCGCTACCTAAATGGTTAATTGATGAATCAAAAGAAAGCGATCTCCTGACTTGTCGGTCGCTTGGTGAACAAGGCGTATCAAAAACGCTGTACTTGGGTCATAGAAAAGCGCAGGACGTATTGGGGTTTGTAGATGATTTCATTGCCCTTTCGCAAACGCACAAGCCATAGGTTTTCCAAACTGTATTTCGGAAACTTATGTCAAACTAGGGAATAAAATAATTCGCTTGCCAACAATGTTGGCAAGCGACAACGCTCTAATTAAAGACTGTCGCGCATTATGCGCGGTTAACGGTATGAATGGCGCTAAATTTTAAACTGCCCCACCAATTCTTTTAAGTCACCAGAGACGGCACTTAGCTGCGTAGCTTCCACAGCTAACTCTTCTGCATGCTGACTAGTTTTATCACTTAAACCAGTGATAGCTACGAGCGACTTATTAATATCTTGCGCCACCTCCGTTTGCTGCTCGGTCGCCAGTGCTATGTGAGTACTTTGCTCGTGAACCAAACCTATAGACTGGGTAATGTCTTTAAGCGTTTCGACCACTTTCTCTGTCTTATCGACACCAGATTGAGAACGGGTTTGTCCTTCCTGCATAACACTGTTGGTCTGCTCAGACATCGCCTGCAATCGCTCTACCATTTTTCGTATATCAGTCGTCGATTCTTGTGTACGACTTGCTAATGAGCGAACTTCATCTGCAACAACGGCAAAGCCGCGCCCCTGTTCACCGGCTCTCGCCGCTTCAATGGCAGCGTTTAATGCCAGCAAATTAGTTTGTTCAGCAATGCTGTTAATTACATCGACTACAGCACCGATGCTATCTGACTCTTTGCTCAATCCGCCCACAACTTCAACACCCTGACTGATGGCGTCAGCCAGCGCGCGAATTTCCCTCATGGCATCTTGCACTTGCTCACTGCCGGCTTGTACCAATTCATCTGCTTTAGTCGCAGCGTCACTGGACTGTGCCGCATTTTTTGAAATTTCAACGACGGTAGCAGCCATCTGCGTCACTGCCGTAGACACATTGTCCACCTGACTACGCTCTTGGTTAATTTCCTTGCTAGTCGCGTGACTCACATCTCGAAGGTGATCCGCTGCATCAGAAACAGCCTTAGTGTTAGCGGCAGTATCTTTTAGCAATGATCTTAGTTTATCGGTAAAGGTATTAAACTCTATGGCAAGCGCACCGATTTCGTCGTTACTCTTAACTTCCAGACGCTTGGTTAAGTCGCCGTCGCCATGCGCTATTTCCGCCATTGCGTTGCGCATTTCGACCAAAGGCTGAGTGACTTTAGCACTCGCAAAATAAGTAATAAGCGCTATTAATCCAATAATCACAAAGGCGACGATAATTGCCGTAGTAATTGCATTATTTATAGGGCTATCAATGATGCTTGCAGGGATAAGAATGCCCAGCGACCAATTCATTTGTGGGTTAGTTAACTGAGCGTGCTCAAAAACCGCAACATAGTCTTCCCCCTTCCAGGTTACGTGCACAATACCAGATTCATTAGCCGCAATATTACTTGCCAACTTGCCAAACCCTTCAGTGCTATCAAACACGCTGTCAAAGTTGCGAATAGAGGAGCTTAGTGGCAACGCTTTGCTCTGTTTTGGAAAGTAAACAATGTTTTGGTTTTCATCGAGTAAAAAAGCCGTGCCTTGTTCTTCATAACGAATGGCATCTATGACCTTACCCACCGTGCTAATAAGAATATCGACACCGCCAACGCCTAGTAACGCTCCATTTTTGTATATCGGGGTTTGTACTACTGCAGATACGCTTCCATCTTGGGAATCGACAGCAGGAGGCGTTACATATAGCTTTCCTTTTTCAACGGCAGTAGTAAACCACGGACGCTTAGTTGCAAAGTAACCGGCGTTAGGATTGCCAGCATCAGGACCCGAAGTGTCGACGCCGACTCGGCCCTCTTCATAGAAGTATTCACCCGTCTTAGCTGAACCAAAGAACGCCGATTTAATAATGGGATCTTGACTGCTGATGCCCTCAAATGTGGCATAGATATCTTTGGATTGAGCCAGTTGGCTTTCGGGCGCTCCTCGCGTGTTATGGCGCGTAAAAAAATCTTGTAGAAAAGGACTACTTAGGAACGCTCTAGCAACGCCGCCATAGGTTGCGAAGAAGCCTTCAACGTCATTAGCCTCACGTGCAACTAAGGATTTAAGCTCTTTTTCTACGCGACTGCGGGTGTTATCTGCAACGGTATTGACTAAGAAAAACGCCGTAATGAGTAACATCAAAGCTATGCTACCGCCAACGATAAGCATGAACTTTTTTTGGAGTGATATGGATTTCATTTGTACTTCTCATTGTTTACTAAACGCCACAACGTGTGAAAAGTGTATTCCAGCACTAGGGCCTGCTGACCTTTGTTGTACATTTTTTCAGCGGTCTTTGTGCCATCTAGACAAGGCGGATGTTTGACGGTTTAGTGGTTCTAAGTCGAAAACATTCAACGCAGTATAGATGGCACAAAGGCGCTGCCCGAAGGGGTCGTTATGGAAGCCTTTTACTCTTTGTCACAGCCCTTTAACTTAGCCCATTAGGCTTGCAGGACTGTTTCGCGATTAAAAGGCTTCCATTTAGACCATAATTCGTACATCAAAGGTCAACAGGCCCTGATAATTCGCACACATTTCAGGTTTAGTTTTATTAGTATAAAAGCGCAAGTGAGCCGAGCTCGCTTGCACTTCTAATACTTTGAGATATACAGAGAAATTTTACAACCTCTGAAAGTCAATTCTACGAAAGTTTAAATACAGAGTGAATTAAACGCTTTTAAGAATTAGCTGTAAAAGCAAAGATAAGCGGTAGGCGTAGACACTTTTACGTCAAAAGATGCATCGGCAGGCACATTAAAACTGGTACCCGTTGCGAAAGATTGCCATTCGTCACTTCCCGGTAGCTTTACCACAAGCTCACCTTCAACCACTTTCATCAGCTCTTTTTGAGAGGTAGAAAATGTGTATTCACCCGGCGACATTACGCCTGAGGTACAAGGGCCGTTTGCAGATTCAAACCCAATCGAGCTCACTTTGTTGTCGAAATAATGGTTTACTTTAAAGCTCATAGTTACTCCTTTGATGTGAGTGCTGACTTTCTTTGCTTCAACTGTTTTTAAAGCAAAGTGCTGCAGCCTTGATACTTCTTTAGCGTTTTTGCCAAATAAGCATATGGTTGTTGGCGGGCATGTCGATTATTTCTTGCAAGCTTAACTCGCCTGCCCAAGCAGTAAGCTCATTGATATCGCGGTAGCCACCATAACCACGCGCTAAAAGCGAAGTATGGAAGGTTTGGTTACTTTCAGAAGTAAACTTACCACTATGTGTAAAAGGGCCATACTGACAGAATACGCCCCCTTTGGGTAAGCGCAACGCTACTGATTCCATGAGTAGCTTCGCCTCTTCTTTTTGCATGATATGCGCGGTGTTTGCCGTAAAAATGCCGTCTATGTCGAGGTTGGGAAAGTCATCTTGCCCAACGGTGAATGCTATAGGAGGTTTCACATTCCCCGTATTTGAATCACTCAGCCACGCGGCAATGCCTTCGTGATAGTGTGGTTGGTCGCTTGTGTGCCAAATAAGATGGGGCAAATGCTCAGCCAAAAATACGGCGTGCTGACCTGTTCCACTCCCTATCTCTAATACCTGTCGGCAATTGGCAAATTTACGTTCAAGCACGCTCAAAATGGCGCGCTTGTTGTTCTCACAAGCCTGACTAAAAGGCTTTTCGATTTGCATACACGTTACCTGCCTAATCAGCATTAATCACTTAAGTTTGGACCCAACCACTTTTCAGCCTCTTCTAAGGTCCAGCCTTTACGTGTGGCGTAATCTTCTACTTGGTCGGCTTGAATTTTGGCGACAGCAAAGTATTTGGCATCAGGGTGAGCAAAATACCAACCCGATACTGACGCCCCCGGCCACATGGCGTAACTTTCCGTAAGCTTCATACCTGTATGCTGCTCTGCTGACAACAAATCCCAAATAAGCTGCTTTTCAGTATGCTCGGGACACGCGGCGTAGCCTGGTGCCGGTCGAATGCCTTGGTATTTTTCGCGAATAAGTTCTTCGTTACTTAGTGATTCGTCAGCGGCGTAACCCCAGTAATGCTTACGCACTTGCTCGTGCAGATATTCCGCAAACGCTTCGGCAAGCCTGTCTGCCACCGCTTTAACCATAATGCCGTTGTAGTCATCGCCAGTCTGAATATAGCTATCAGCAAGCTCGTCTTCACCTATACCGCCGGTGACGGCAAAAGCGCCCACATAATCATTTATGCCACTCGACTTTTCAGCTACAAAGTCTGCTAAACAATAATTAGCGAATTTGTCTTTTAGGGTTTGCTGACGCAAGTGATGGGCAACACCTTGAATCTGGTTTCTCGACTCATCGGTATAAATTTCAACATCGTCATTAACGCGGTTGGCAGGAAACAAGCCGATAACGCCTTTCGCCTGAAGGCTATTCTCTTCGATAATTTTATCCAGCATGGCGTTGGCGTCGTTAAATAGTGACTTTGCCTGCTCTCCCACCACCTCATCTTCAAGTATACGTGGGTACTTGCCTGCCAAAGACCAGGTTAAGAAAAATGGCGTCCAATCAATGTAGTTGCGCAGCGTAGCCAAATCGGCGGTTACCGGTGTTACACCTAGGTTCGCAGGTTTTACTGGTAAAGTCGTAAAATCTGGCTTAAAAGCGTTTTCTCTGGCTTGAGCTAATGTCACCGGCTTGCTGCGCGGCTTTTTACGGGCGTGCTGTTCACGTACCGTATCGTATTCTTTTGCCAATTCCTGCGCGTAAATATCGCGGGACGTTTTGTTTAGAAGGCGCTGACATACGCCTACTGCTCTACTAGCATTTGGAACATAGGCTACAGGCGCATGGTAGTTTTGTTCAATTTTTACCGCAGTGTGCGCTTTAGACGTAGTCGCACCGCCAATAAGCAGCGGGATATCAAAGCCCTGACGCTCCATTTCTTTGGCAACGTGAACCATTTCATCTAGTGAAGGTGTAATAAGGCCTGACAGGCCTATCATATCAACGTTTTCATCTTTAGCGGTTTGTAAGATTGTCGCCGCTGGCACCATTACGCCAAGATCAATCACTTCAAAGTTATTACACTGAAGTACCACGCCAACAATATTTTTACCGATATCGTGAACATCGCCCTTTACCGTGGCTAATAGAATTTTGCCGTTACTTTTAGCGTCGTCTGACTTTTCTTCTTCAATGTATGGCTGTAAATGGGCTACCGCTTTTTTCATAACGCGAGCCGACTTTACCACCTGAGGAAGGAACATCTTACCTTCACCGAATAAATCCCCTACCACGTTCATGCCATCCATTAATGGCCCTTCAATAACGTGTAGTGGGCGCTCAGCTTGCTGACGCGCTTCTTCGGTGTCATCAATGATGTAGTCGGTTATCCCTTTAACTAGGGCGTGCTCTAAGCGCTTATTAACCTCTTGTTCGCGCCAGGATAAATCTTCTTTTGCGGCAGCCTTTCCATCGCCTTGATAGTTCGGTGCAATATCGAGTAAGCGTTCAGTGGCATCACTTCTGCGGTTTAAAATCACGTCTTCAACCGCATCTCGAAGTTCAGCCGGTATTTCGTCATATACCTCTAGCTGACCTGCATTCACAATGGCCATATCCATACCCGCGCGAATAGCGTGATATAGGAATACCGAGTGCATAGCTTCACGTACCGGGTTGTTACCTCTGAACGAGAATGAAATATTAGAAAGACCGCCTGAAATATGAGAGTAAGGGCAGGTTTTACGTATCTCACGGGTAGCTTCAATAAAATCAACCGCGTAATTATCGTGCTCTTCAATACCCGTCGCTACTGCAAAAATGTTAGGGTCAAAAATAATATCTTCAGGTGGAAAGCCGACTTCTTCTGTCAGCAGCTTGTAGCTACGCTGACAAATTTCTACTTTTCGAGCCTGCGTGTCAGCCTGACCAGTTTCGTCAAACGCCATCACTACGGTTGCTGCACCATAGCGTTTTATTAGCTTGGCTTGGTTTAAGAAGAGCTCTTCCCCTTCTTTTAAGCTGATAGAGTTAACAATCGCTTTGCCCTGCACGCACTTAAGTCCTGCTTCGATAACATCCCATTTAGACGAATCGATCATAATAGGTACGCGGCTAATATCAGGCTCAGAGGCGATTAGGTTCAAAAAGGTGATCATGGCCTGCTTAGAATCAAGCATGGCCTCATCCATATTGATATCGATGATCTGCGCGCCGTTCTCTACTTGTTGCCTTGCGACATCAAGTGCAGTTTCATAATCACCTTCAAGAATAAGTCGTTTAAAACGAGCGGAGCCTGTTACGTTGGTACGCTCACCGATATTAATAAATGTAGAAAATTCTGCGCTCATAATGCCCTCCTAGTGTACAAACGGCTCTAGGCCTGACAAACGCATTTTGGGTTCAAACTGTGGCACTTTTCTTGGCGCAATTCCATTGACCGCGTTAGCAATATCGTGAATGTGTTCCGGCGTACTGCCGCAGCAGCCACCTACAATATTCACTAGCCCAGACTGCGCCCATTCTTTGATGTGCTCGGCCATTTCAGGGCCTTCCATGTCGTATTCACCAAACTCGTTCGGTAAACCAGCGTTAGGGTGCGCTGAAATTAAGCACTCACTAACAGTAGCAACTTCATCTACGTATTGGCGCAGTAAGTCTGGTCCAAGAGCACAGTTTAAGCCGAATGAGAATGGACTGATGTGTCGCATGGAATAATAAAACGCTTCCGCGGTTTGACCAGACAGCGTGCGCCCTGAGGCATCGGTAATCGTGCCAGACACCATAACGGGCAGCGATATACCTAGCTTTTCAAAAACCGACTCTACCGCATAGGCTGCCGCTTTCGCATTAAGTGTATCGAAGATGGTTTCCAGCATGATTAAATCTGCACCGCCTTCAATGAGCGCTTCGGTAGACTCGCTATACGCTTCCACGAGTTCGTCAAAAGTAACATTGCGTTTGCCTGGGTCGTTAACGTCAGGCGAAATTGAAGCAGTGCGGTTTGTTGGCCCAAGTACGCCCGCCACGAAACGGGGTTTGTCGGGTGTCTTTGCTGTGAACTCATCGGCAGCTTTACGCGCCAATTTAGCTGCAGCTAAATTAATATCACGGGATTGAGCCTGCATATCGTAATCGGCCATAGCGATAGTCGTAGCATTAAACGTATTCGTTTCAATAATGTCCGCGCCAGCTTCAAAGTAATCACAGTGAATTTGATAGATGATATCGGGCTGGGTAAGAACCAACAAATCGTTGTTACCCTTAACATCGCAGTGCCAGTCGGCAAACTGTGTTCCGCGATAATCTTCTTCTTCTAACTTATGGCGCTGAATCATGGTGCCCATGGCGCCATCTAATATAAGGATGCGCTTTTTAGCGGCTTCTGTAAGCGTTGCTTGCGCGCTAGAATTTGGTCTTTGGCTCACGTGCTACCTCTTTGGCTGTGACTTTTCAGCAAGCTGACTTAAATCGTAAGGCGTGGTCTGATAGACATAATAATTCAGCCAGTTTGTAAACAATAGGCTGCCGTGTGAGCGCCACTGTACAATAGGAGACTTGGCTGGATCATCCTCTTCAAAATAATTTTTTGGAATTACTGGCGTTTGTCCCGCGGCAATATCTCGAAAATACTCATCTTTAAGTGTATCTGGATCGTATTCCGGGTGGCCCGTCACAAATACCATACGCTTATCTTCTGACGCCACAATATAAGCGCCTACATCGTCAGACTCTGCAACAACACTAAGTCCATCGACGCTGTTATACAACGAGGTGTTAATATGCCCATAACGGGAATGTGGTGCGTAAAATGAAGGATCAAAGCCTCTTAATAGCTCATTGTTCGGGTCATTCACTTTATGTTTAAAGACACCTGAAAACTTTTCGTCTCTAAGCTCTCGTGTAATGCCGTAAAAGTGATACATGGCGGCGTGAGCAGCCCAACATAAGTAAAGGGTTGAGTTCACGTGACGCTGCGCCCACTCCAATATGGTGGTCATGGTTTCCCAGTACTTTACTTCCTCATAATCGATAAGCGCGAGAGGCGCACCGGTGACAATAAGGCCATCGTATTTCTTATTCGCTACCGCTGAAAAGTCGTGATAGAAAGCATCCATGTGCGATTGGGGGGTATTCTTCGGCGCTTGATTATCAATTCGAATTAAATCCACGTTTATTTGCAGTGGCGTGTTCGATAATAGACGAAGTAACTGTACCTCTGTTTCTATCTTGTTCGGCATTAAATTAAGAATACCGACTTCAAGAGGACGAATATCCTGATTGGCAGCCCTGTCCATGTCCATGGTAAAAATGTTTTCACCTAGTAGTACATTCTGCGCGGGTAACTGCTCAGGAATACGAATTGGCATAGAGGGCTCCAGTGATAAATTACAATATCTGTATTGTGTCTATAACTGGCGATATGTCAACATCTTTACGTCTAGACGTCTAAACGTTTTTTCTCTGGTGCTCAAAAATACTAATTATTTTGTTTATGCACCATTACCAACATCTCAGCTTCGGCACGAGGAATGTCGCAGGCTTCAATAATTTCATCAATGCTAGCGCCTTGCTTGACTAAGTCCGCCGCACGCTGATATAGGCGTAGGGAAGGATCTTGAAGCTTGAGTTCTCGAAGCTGGTTTTCAATATCAGTTTGCTTTTCGTCTAATTCTTGAAGGTGTCGAGTGATCACCAAGGTGCGTGCTTGCGCCTCAGTTTGTTGATTATTTGCATTTTTAGCAAGGGCTTCAGTGCGGGCAATAGCCTCTGCGTTAGCATGTTCGCTTTCGCTTAATGCAGAACGCAACTGCTTAATGTGTGAATACAGCACACCCATCGCGGCGATGAGTATAACTACAAGAATACACAGTATGAGTTCTAATAAGGTAGGTGCAGCAAGCTGCCAATCCATGGACATAACCCTTGGGGAAATGTAGGCAGTATTATAATCAATACCGCCTATTCATTTATTTAGATGTTGCTAAGCTCATCCCACTCTTCGTCGCTTAACAATTTATTAAGATCTACAAGAATAAGCAGTTCGCCGTCGCGGTTACTTACACCTTGGATAAACTTAGCACTCTCTTCAGTACCTACGTTAGGGGCACTATCAATCTCTGAAGATTTCAAGTAAACCACCTCAGCGACACTATCCACCAGAATACCAACCACCTGCTCGTCAGACTCAATAATAACGATACGGGTATTGTCAGTAATTTCTGTTGGCGGTAATCCGAAACGAGCACGCGTATCGATAACCGTTACTACGTTACCACGCAGATTGATAATACCAAGTACATAGTCAGGTGCACCGGGTACAGGGGCTATTTCGGTATAACGCAAGACCTCTTGAACTTGCATCACGTTGATACCGTAAGTTTCTTCACCTAAACGATACGTTACCCATTGAAGGACTTCGTCGTTGCTGTCGGTGGCGTTATTATTTATTCTTTCGTCGCTCATGAACCTGGCTCCCAATACTATGGCGTCTGGTCGTTACTGCCTAAGCCTTTGTTAAGCATAGATATTAATTCTTCAACGTCAATTAACGCGCACATTTTTTCTTTAACCATCCCTGCTAACCAGGGACGCTTACCTGTGGACTCGCGCCATTTAACATCATCGGTAGTCAAATTGACCGTATTGACTAGCTTTTCACTAGCCAGACCCCACGCACTTTCCCCTAACATTATAAGATATCGGTAGTTAAGCGATTGTGCGAGGTTTTCGTCATATTTTTCTGGCATTACCCATTTTGCAGAGTCAACAACACTTAGTTTAGACTCTCTGTGCAACATTACACCCATAAACCAATCAGGTTTTCCAAATAAAGGGCCAATCTTCTCAATTTGGTGGATCCCACCTAGCGACGTCAAAGGCACCGCAAGTGTTAACCCTGCAACCTCAAAGAATAGCGCCTGAAAGCGAAAACCGAGAGTATCCTTTAGTGGAACTTTTGTTTTTTCAGCGCGGTTTAACGCAGCTTCTTGTTCATTTTCTACTAAAGTTTCTGCGTGAGACTGTTGCTGTTCATCTTCAATTGTCTTTGCTTTTTGCGTTTCAATTAACGATGTAACCTTTTCCGCTATCGCTTCTTGTTCATTCGATAGCGGCTCACTTTCATTGGCGGTAGAAGCAAGTGCCGTTTCAGCCATCTGCTGAGAAGCCTGCTCGAGCAATTTTGCCGTGCGCGCAGTCACATCTTCCGGTGCTTCTGGCTCTTTGAGGAGGCTATCAAGGTATGCCTCCATCACTTCTTCACGGGCAAAAGGCGATTGCTTGCTCATGTTCTCGTTATTTCTCCAATACCGCTAATAGTTTCTCGTACGCAGACACACCACGTGTTTTGGGGTACGCTGCGGAAATGGGAAGCTGTACTAAACTTGCATCCCTGAAGTGCGTGTCGACGGGAATAACCCCTTCCCACACGCGCTCACCATAGTCATTCATTAAGCGCTTTCGCGATGCAAGCGCCGCGTTAGTGCGCTTATCAAACATAGTTGGAATAATCACAGTATCAAAGGATTTGTCCAACGAACGTCCCATAATTTCCATGGTACGAATCATTCTGTCTAGCCCTTTAAGCGCCAGATATTCCGTTTGGGTAGGCACGATAACCTTGTCACACGCTGCAAGAGCGTTAACCATCAGCACCCCAAGCACTGGAGGGCAATCGATGATAGCAACATCGAATTCCCCTGCGATTTTTGCCAACACTTTTTTTAGGACTAAGCCCATACCTTGTTCGCTACCCATCGTTCTATCTAAGGTCGCGAGCGCCATTGTTGCAGGAAGCACATATAAGTTGTCTAACTTTGTCGGGCACAGACAATCCATAACATTATCGGCCGTAATGTCATTAGACTTAATAAAAATATCGTAAACTGAATGACTTGACGCTTCTGCATCGATACCGAAGTAATAACTCAGCGATGCATGTGGATCAGTATCAATCATGAGCACTCGCTTGCCTTGCTGTGCAAGCAAGCCGCCAAGGCTCACCGTAGTGGTAGTCTTTCCTACACCACCTTTCTGATTCGCTACTGTCCACACTTTCATATTTGCTGTTCCATTACTGTTCAAACTGCTATCGCATTTCGGTTTGAACGCAACTGCTCATATCATCAATGTTTATATTTTTACTGGATATATTGGCAACGGCTACAGCTTGAGGCATACCGTACACAACACAGGAATCTTGGTCTTGAGCCCAAATCGTTGCGCCTTTTTCCTTGAGCATTCGACATCCTTCTCTGCCGTCAGCCCCCATACCCGTCAATATAATTCCTAATACATCCCCACCATAAGCTTTAGCCAGAGAACTGAAAGTGAGATCAACACTGGGCTTATAATTCACCTTGTCACTCGCATTTGCGTCAACAATGGCAATGCGTTTATTCGCACCTATGGTTTCTAGCAACATTTGCTTCCCACCGGGAGCAAGATACGCATGACCTGGTTTTAGAATGTCACCGTGCTCGGCTTCTTTTACTCTAATCTTACAGTTTGTGTCTAAACGCTGTGCAAATGCCGTAGTAAATGTTCCAGGCATGTGTTGTACAAGCAAAATGGGGTAAGGAAACTCTGCAGGTAAAGGAGACAGCACTTTTTGAAGCGCCACAGGCCCGCCTGTAGAAGCCCCAATTGCCAAACACTTGTAGTGCTTTCCCGTCGCTCTTACAGACGAAACGGTTGGTTGTTTGGCTGCGTCTTTATGCCCTGATAGCAACCCTGATGTTTTAAAAAACGCCTGCTTTGGCGCATTATCAGGAAGCTTTCTTGCCTCTGTAGAGCGAAACGACGGACGCTTAAGACCAATACCACGACGCGCTATTAAGCGTACTTTTGTACACAACAAGCGCGATGCGTCTTTTCTGTCCTGCGCGATATCTTCAAATTTCTTCGGTAAGAAATCGAGCGCGCCCGCTTCTAACGCATCTAATGTCGCTTGCGCACCATGATGCGTAAGCGACGAAAACATAAGAATAGGTGTAGGCCGTTTGTCCATTATGGCCTTTACAGCTGAAATGCCGTCCATGACAGGCATTTCAACATCCATCGTTATCACATCCGGCTTAAGCGCTTCTGCTTTTTCAAGTGCATCGCGCCCATTTCTCGCTTCCCCAACAACTTCAAGTTCCCTATCGCCATCGAGTATTTCTTTTACTCGACGACGATAAAAAGTCGAGTCGTCCACGACAAGGACTTTAAAGACCATGGATTATTATTCCTGTTAATTCATCGCCTTACTTGATGGGTTTACGCGCATACCGTTTAAGCAGGCTCGGAATATCTAAAATTAGTGCAATTCCACCGTCTGATGTAATCGTGGCTCCCGCCATACCAGGCGTGCCTTGCAATAATGCATCAAGAGGTTTAATAACCACTTCTTCTTGGCCTATTAGCGCGTCTACTACGAATCCTACTTGTTGTGTACCAATTTGCACTACAACAACGTGTCCCTTTTCTCTATCGATGTTTTTGGGACCTCGAATCAACCATTCACCAAGGAAGAACAACGGAATTGCTTTTGAACGAACTATCATTGTTAGCTGGCCATCGACCGTGTTGGTCTTTTTGATGTCCATATTTATTATTTCGTTCACCGCACCTAATGGTAACGCAAAGGTTTGTTTTCCTACAACAATCATTAGCGTCGGAAGAATGGCTAGCGTTAGCGGAACTTTGATATCCAGTCGCGTGCCTTTTCCTAGCTGTGAATCAATGTTCACGGTGCCGTTAAGTTGGTTAATTTTGGTCTTAACCACGTCCATGCCCACACCGCGACCAGAAATATCACTAATTTCAGTTTTGGTTGAGAACCCTGGCGCGAATATCAAGTTAAACGCTTCAACATCCGACATCCGTGCAGCTGCGTCTGCGTCTAGTACACCGCGACTAATAGCAATTTCTTTAAGCTTTTCAGGATCCATTCCTTTACCATCATCTTCGATGGTTAGAAGAATATGATCGCCTTCTTGAGATGCCGATAGCTGAACCGTACCCATGCGCGGCTTACCCGCTGCAGCACGGTCATCAGGCATTTCAATACCATGGTCGACGGAGTTTCTCACCAAATGCACAAGTGGATCGGCCAGTGCTTCAACCAGGTTTTTGTCTAAATCAGTTTCCTCACCCACAAGCTCAAGGGTTATTTCTTTTTTCAAGCTTCTAGCGAGGTCTCGAACAACGCGAGGGAAACGACCAAACACCTTCTTGATTGGTTGCATGCGGGTTTTCATTACCGCACCTTGCAAGTCGCCCGTTACCACATCTAAGTTGGCAATGGCTTTGGACATGCTTTCGTCGTTACTGTTGATACCCAAGCTTATTAGCCTGTTTCTCACTAGTACGAGTTCACCCACCATGTTCATAATTTGGTCAAGACGCTTGGTATCTACACGTACTGTAGTCTCAGCAGGAGGCGCAGCTGGTGCCGCCTTCTTCTCATCTTTTTTAGGCGCTGCTTTTGGTGCAGCAGGCGCGCTTGCTTTAGCTGGCGCTGCGGCGCTAGGAGCAGGCGTCGCTTTTGGCGCAGCGGGCGCTGCTTGTTTCGCTTTTTGAACCGCTTCTGTTGCTGCCTTATCTACAGGAGGCTCTGGCGCCTTTGAAACGGCTCCCTGCTTGGTAGGCCCTTGCCCTGAGCCATGTAGTTGGTCAAGCAGTGCTTCAAATTCGTCATCGGTGATTTCTTCATCACCAGCTGAACTCGGCGTAACTGGTGCTGGAGCTGGTGTATTTGCCTTTGGCGCAGCTTCTTCACCACCAAACTTGCCTTTGCCATGTAAATCATCGAGCAGCGCTTCAAATTCTTCGTCGGTGATATCGTCGTTATCACTAGCGGCAGCAGGTGCAGCAGCCTTTGCAGGTTCGCTTTTAGCCGCTGAGGACTGTCCTGGTGCCCCAGAGCCATGAAGCTCATCAAGCAGCGCTTCAAACTCATCTTCAGTGATTTCGTCAATACCGCCGCTATCACCAGAACTTGGTGCCTGTGCAGTAGGCTCTTCAACAACTAATTCTGGCTCTTCAATCGCGGGCTCAGGTTCTGACGCCGGCGCGCTTTGTTCACCAAAAATATTCTCATCTGGAGATTCCGGGCGACTTAGTTTGTGTAACAAGTCTACTAGGTGTGCATCTGCTGGCTCTAATGGATCCCGAGCTTTCACTCGTTCAAACATTTCAACCACCACATCTGTGGCTTGCAGAATAATATCCATCAGTTCAGGGGTTAGTGTTCGTTGACCGTTACGCATTACGTCAAAGACGTTTTCCGCACCGTGACAAATTTCTACTAACTCGGTAAGAGACAGGAACCCTGCTCCCCCTTTAACTGTGTGATAACCACGGAAAATTGCATTCAGCAAATCCGCATCTTCAGGATTGTTCTCAAGATCAACGAGCTGTTCTTGTAATTGTTCAAGTATCTCTCCAGCCTCAACTAGAAAGTCCTGTAATATATCCTCGTCAACATCAAACGACATGCGCCCGCTCCCCTAAAAACCTAAGCTAGACAGAAGATCATCTACATCATCTTGGCCTGACACGACGTCGTCGCGCTTATCGGCATCAATGATAGGGCCTTCTGCCTCTACACCATCAACCTTATCGGCCTTAACGCTAGATGGTTTAGTTTGTTCTGCACCGTCGCGTTCACCAAACATGGTAAGCATGTTAACTAAGCTGTCTTCCACTTCTTTAACCAAGTCGATAACGCGGCGAATAACCTGACCAGTTAAGTCTTGATAACCTTGAGCCATCAATACTTCTGTAAGTAACTGTGTAAGTTTAGCTGACTGTGCCGAACCTTCTTCCAACAATTCGTCTAAGTCTGCGCATAAAGCCTTGAATTCACCCAACTCTATTTGGCGATTCATCAGCTTCTTCCACTCAGGCATAACCTTTTCGATGCGCGCCGACAGCATTTCAGCTATAGGCATGCTCGCTTCAACGGCATCCATAGTAGTATTAGCAGCTTTTTCAGTTTCTTCAATTACGTAGGTTAGGCGGGATTGTGCATCGGGAATATCATCGGTCGCGAGATTTTTAATGCGGTCGTCTATTTGGAAATTATTCAGCGCGTCATGGAGCTGACGCGTCAGTTTCCCTACTTCGGCAAATAACTCAACGTTTTCTTTCATTGAGGCCGCTTCTAATAGGGCATTGGCTGAAGCGTTGTCACCCTCTTCAAGGTAGGTGACAAGCTGTTTTGCTTCTTCCAACGAAATTGGAACGTTTACATTCGTTGACATCCAGTAAACCTCATTTCTCTGGTGAGCGTCTGGATCAACCTAAACGTTCGAATATTTTATCTAATTTTTCTTTAAGTGTTGCTGCAGTGAACGGCTTAACAACGTAGCCATTAACACCTGCTTGCGCAGCGGCAACAATTTGCTCTTTCTTCGCTTCAGCAGTAACCATAAGTACTGGTAGGTGCTTGAGCTTGTCATCGGCTCTAATCGCGCGAAGCAAGTCAATACCCTGCATTCCAGGCATGTTCCAATCGGTAACTACGAAATCGAAATCACCTTGCTGCAACATAGGCAATGCAGTACTTCCGTCATCCGCTTCCTGGATGTTGGAAAAACCCAAATCTTTAAGTAGGTTTTTGATGATACGTCTCATGGTAGAAAAATCATCGACCACGAGAATTTTCATGCTTTTGTCCAAAATAGCCTCCAGTGAGGGGTTAATTGTTATTAATTTCTATTCTTCGTCAGCTTGCCACGACTTCATTCGTGATTTGAGTTTTAACATGGCCTGACTGTGAATTTGACTGACTCTCGATTCACTTACATCAAGAACCTCACCAATTTCTCTTAGGTTCAGCTCTTCATCATAATACAGCGAAAGTACAATCGCTTCTCTTTCAGGTAATGTCGTAATTGCATGGGCAAGCGCTTTTTGGAAAGCGCCTTGCATCAAATCTTCCAGTGGTGCGTCGCTACCTCGATTTTGCTCTGTCGAAATAACATCTTCTGACACACCTAAATCTTCAATACCTACCAGCTTTCCGGCATTTACTTCATTAAGCATTTGGTGATAGTCCTGCAAGCTTACATTAAGCTTATCAGCAATATCAGAATCTCTAGCATCGCGGCCTGTTTCGCTTTCTACTTGCGAAATTGCTTCAGTGATCGCTCGGCCATTTCGGTGAACTGAACGCGGTGTCCAATCCCCTTTGCGAATTTCATCTAGCATAGCACCGCGAATGCGAATGCCGGCAAACGTTTCAAAGCTGGCTCCTTTTGAACCATCAAAGTTTCGCGCGGCTTCTAATAATCCAATCATGCCTGATTGAATTAAATCGTCTACAAGAACACTAGCCGGCAATCGCGCTATCAAGTGATGCGCTATACGCTTAACCAATGGCGCATGTCTTTCGACTAACTGCGCTTTATCGGTTTGTTGTTGATAAGCGGCTGCCTTGCTGTTCAACGCTGACTTCCTACGGCTTTTTCTGCAACTAATTGTTCAATGAAAAACTCTAAATGGCCACCTGGCTGCGCTGGAATAGGCCATGTTAAGGCTTTACTCGCCAACTGTGTTATTGCAACGGCTGCCGGTGAACCTGGGTAAGCATCGACAATGGCTGTTTGTTTACGCACTGCTTTACGAATGTTCTCGTCAAACGGTACTGTCGCCACTAATTCTAGTGCAACATCTAAAAAACGCCCTGTCACTTTGCTCAATTTACTAAATAGCTTTTGGCCTTCTCGCACGTCGCGCACCATATTAGCCACAACTTTGAAGCGGAAAACACCGTGCTCTCTATTCAGAATTTTTATCAATGCATACGCATCTGTCAATGAAGTAGGCTCGTCACACACAACGACCATGATGTCTTGTGAGGCTTTTGAAAAGCTCAACACCATGTCTGAAATACCTGCCGCTGTATCAACGATAAGCACGTCAATTTGCGAGCGCAGCTCACTAAAGGCACGAATTAGGCCAGCGTGTTGCGTTGGCGACAATTCTGCCATCGACTGCGTGCCTGATGTGGCAGGGGCAATCTTTATTCCGTGCGGACCGGTCACTAATACTTCATCAAGTGTACATTCGCCGGAAAGCACGTGGGATAAGTTTTTCTCAACACGCAAACCTAACATAACGTCTACGTTAGCAAGACCGAGGTCCGCATCGAGAACCATTACACGTTTACCTTGCTTCGCCATGGCGATAGCGGTGTTCAATGTAATGTTTGTTTTACCTACGCCACCTTTGCCACCGGTGACGGCGATTACTTTGATTAACCGTGATTGCTTCATTTTTCTTAAGCTACTCGCTTGGTCGTCAATCATACTGCTTATGCTGTTTTAATTGCGTTGTTACCACTAGTATGATTCAAACCGTACTTTTTATAAAGCTTTGCAGCAGCGGAAACCAAAGATTTCGCTTCTGCAATCTTAATGTCTTCAGGTACTTTTTGACCATCGGTGACATAACTAACCGGTAATTGGTATTCAACCGCTGCACTAAGCACCTCTCCTAAAGAGTAGCACTCATCTAACTTTGTGAAAATACAGCCACTTAGTTCAATATCATCATACGCTTGAATGATTCTCTGCAAAGCAGGATATTGCGTATTTGCTTGCGCTACCAAATATTTTTTAACATTTGGCATTTGTCCGTTATCAAACTGCTTAATTTGTTTAATTAATCGACTGTCTCTTTGACTAAATCCAGCCGTATCAATCAATACTAGTCGCTTATGACGAAGTTGGAATAATAAATCCGCAAGTTCTTCACTAGTCTGCGCTTTTCTCACCGTGCAGCCAATAATCTTTCCGTAAGTCGCTAGCTGCTCATAGGCGGCAATTCTATACGTATCAATGGTAATCATCGCAACCGACTCTGCACCGTATTTCTGCGCATAGCGGGCAGCAAGTTTCGCAACGGTAGTTGTTTTACCGGTACCTGTTGGCCCTACTAATGCAACAGCACCTTGTGCGCTAAGTATATCGTTTCCTGTCACATTTATGCGATTAGCCAATAGGTTAAGAAGATATACCCATGCATCTCGTTCGTTGTAATGTGACGGCGTATAGCTAATAAGCTGTTTCGCTAACGCGTTGCTTAACCCCATATCGGTTAAACGGGTGATTAGATATTGATGAACAGGTTTTTGACGTTTGTTCTTAGCTTCCATCAAGTCGGCCACTTGATATTGCAATACATCGCGAAGAGACGCTAGCTCTTCCTTGATTTGCGCAAGCTCCGCTGACTGCGTCACAGAGGTATCATCCATACTTGACGCTTGATGCTCTGGGAAAGCGTTCTGACGAACTGGTTCATGAGAAGACTGCTGGGCTTCTACGTCGTCAATAAAGGCTTCTGAGAAGTCTAAGTGCGAAGCAATTTCATTGGCGTGCTTAGCATTCGCTGTCATTGGTTGGTTAGGTTGCGCAGGACTCGCCACGCCATTATTTCCACCGTGCTGCTTTTCTAGCAGTGCTTTAAGGCTATCAGGACCGTCGTCACCAATGATTTCGCTCAAGCTAGGCACTGCCTTTTGACCGGGTGTTTTTGCAGCGGCTTGTGGAGACGCTTTCGGCGTAAACAACTTCGCTTCAGGCTCTTTGTCGTAGGCTGCGACAAGCTCAATACCGTCAGCGACTTTGCGATTTGACATGATCACAGCGTCACTGCCCAATTCAGCTTTAACTTGGCTTAACGCCTCACGCATATCTTTGCCGAAGAAACGTCTAATTTTCATTGCAACCTCTCCAATCACCCAGTGTCAGATTATTGACCGACCGAACTGACTATTTTTATTTGTTTGTCGTCAGGCACTTCTTGGTAAGACAGAACATGAAGCCCAACAACCGAATATTTTAAGAAGCGAGACAGAACGGGTCGTAGCATGCCTGAGGTAAGGAGTACTGCAGGCTCTCCTTCTAACTCTTGCTGCTGACTGGCTTGCTGCAATGATTTTTGCAGCTTGTCTGCCAGACCTGGTTCTATGCCAGCGCCATCTTCGCCACCTGCTTGAAGTGACTGGTGCAACATCTGTTCCAACTCTGGCGCCAAGGTTATGACAGGTATCTCTTTTGCACCTTGAGTAATTTCTTGGACAATTAAACGTTTAAGGGCAATACGCACTGCAGACACTAAAACATCGGGGTCTTGGCTGCGCGTGCCGTACTCACTGAGTGTTTGCACGATTGTACGCATATCGCGAATAGGCACGCCTTCAAACAATAAGGTTTGCAGTACCTTCACGACGGTGCTTAGAGGAAGAATGTCTGGTACTAATCCTTCAACCAGTTTCGGATGCTGCTTGGCAAGCATATCAAGAAGTTGTTGCGCTTCCTCGTGCCCTAATAATTGATATGCATTGTTAGAGAGTAATTGGCTTAAATGGGTCGCTACAACGGTCGCAGCGTCTACTACTGTGTACCCAAGGGTTTGAGCATGCTCCCGTTTATTGGGCTTAATCCATACTGCGTCTAAGCCGAACGCGGGGTCTTTAGTGGCACGCCCTTCTAATTTACCGAACACTTGCCCTGGATTAATAGCAAGTTCTTCATCGTGACTGATGATGGAATCGCCTATCGTTACGCCTAGCATAGCGATGGTGTAAGTGTTGGGCTCTAAATCCAAGTTATCGCGAATGTGGACAGGCGGAATAAGGAAACCCAGCTCTTGCGATAGTTTCTTACGTACGCCTTTAATGCGCGTCAACAACTCGCCACCTTGGGATTTATCGACAAGAGGAATTAAGCGATAGCCCACTTCCAATCCGATGGTATCTACCTGCTGAACATCATCCCAGCCAAGCTCTTTCACTTCAGGCGCAACCGATTCATCTTTTACCACATTGTCTGGCACTTTGGGCTCTGCGGCCTTTCTCTTTTCTTGGACCGACTGCCAGTAAGCAAAGCCTGCAATCAAGAATGAGAAGCCTAAGAATGCGATATGAGGCATCCCTGGAATGATACCCATCACAAATAGAACGCCCGAGGCTATATAAAGAGCTTGATTATTACCAAGCTGACCGCGGATTTCTTTGCCCATTTCCTGGGTCTCGTTTTCACGAGTAACGATAATGGCTGTAGCGACCGAAAGTAATAATGAAGGAATTTGCGCCACCAAACCATCACCGATGGTCAATATGGTGTAGATTTCTATAGCGTTACCGAATGAAAGCCCGTGCTGAATCATGCCAATAAAAAGACCACCGACAATATTAATCAGCATGATGAAAAGGCCTGCGACCGCATCACCCTTTACAAATTTTGACGCACCGTCCATCGACCCGTAAAAATCCGCTTCTGCGGTAATCTCTTCACGGCGTTTACGTGCTTGGTCTTGATCTATATACCCTGCATTTAAATCAGCATCTATGGCCATTTGCTTACCGGGCATAGCATCTAACGTAAAGCGAGCGCTTACTTCTGAAATACGTCCTGCGCCTGCGGTTACAACTTTGAAGTTGATAATAAGAAGAATGGCGAAAACAACAATACCTACGGCGTAGTTACCACCAATCACGACCTCACCGAAGGCTTCGATAACTTTACCTGCTGCATCGCCGCCTTCATGTCCGTAAAGTAAGACAACGCGAGTAGAAGCCACGTTAAGCGCTAGTCTCAAAACGGTAGCGATAAGTAACACCAAGGGAAAAATGCCGAAATCTACTGGACGCTGGGTAAGTACAGCCACCAAGATAATGACTAGCGACAACGCAATATTAAAGCTAAACAGCACGTCCAGTAAGAATGGCGGCATAGGCAATATAACCATGCCCATAATTGCCAAAAGGACGATGGGTGCGCCTAAACCACTGGTAAAATTTTGCAGCTGATTTTTATCGAATCGCTGAAGATAACCGGATAACTGCATGGCTTGGTGTCTCTCTATCAGAAAATTGACGCTTTATGTGAATCTTCTAGTGAGTTTTCAACTAACGTGCCAGCTTTGTGTTTTACGCAAAAGTTATCCAAATCTGAGCTGTAATCATGCGTGATTACTGTCTACAGTGACTTGTATAGGGCGATTAAGATTTTGTATCCGAGGGACATACGAACAGTTTATAATTACGTCACTATTCCTAGGGCCTACTCTTCGTTTTAAAAGGATTATTCATGGTAGTACTACAAAACCGTGTTGCAACGTTTTGTTGGGTCAGCCTTGTCATCATGCTGACTTTTAGTCATGTAGCTCATGCATCTAAACAACCTAACTTACGACAGCGTGTGGAGAATTTGCTAGTTGATTCAGTGGAGATATACGGTTCACAAAATAGTAACCCATCTCGTGTGTACAATAGAGTTTTGGTAAGCGAGGTCTACACTCAACAGGGCTACCAGCTTATATGGTTTGGTACTAGTGATGCTGAAAACCGTCTTCAGGAACTCCTCCATGAAATTGCTGATTCAGAGTTACATGGCTTCTCGCCCGAGTATTACCACGCGTCAATGCTCGAAAGTCGCGACGCCAACACGGCACTCTTAGATGTACTAGCAACCGATGCCTTCATCAGTCAAACTCTGCATCGATTAAATGGGCTTGTTAGCCCCGCCAATGCAGATTCGCAGTGGTTCCTTAAGCAAAGAGAAGCGGATCCTGTGGCATCGCTCAATCACGCATTAACTAACGGTGTTTCTGCAACATTGCGGGCCATGTGGCCATCACACCATGAATACCAGTTACTGTTAGAAAAAAAGCGTCGTTTACTCACGGCAGTTTCTACAGTTACCACACAAATTCCAGTTGGCCCAACACTTAAGCTGAACTCAACGAGCGAAAGAGTTGTGTTGCTGAAGTCTCGTCTTTTAGGGCCAGGCACCTATTCAGAGTTATTCGATAAAGATTTACTGGACGCGGTTAAGCAGTTTCAAATGTCTGCGGGCTTAGAGCCAGATGGTATCGTGGGAAGTTCCACTTTAGAAGCATTAAATGCCACCACGTTTTCTTGGTTAGAAAGAATTGATGCAAACTTAGAGCGTTGGCGCTGGCTCCCTCATCAAACTTGGTCAACATATTTACGCGTTAACATTGCGTCGTTTCAGTTGAGAGGATTTACTGAAGGTGAGGAAACATTGGGAATGCCTGTGATTGTCGGTACACCAGTGAGGCAAACGCCCGTTTTCGCTGAATCAATGAAGTATATGGTGTTTAACCCCTACTGGACCGTGCCTTTCAGTATAGCCACTAAAGACAAGCTGGCGAAATTAAAAACCAATCCTTCTTTATTGGTTGAGCAAGGTTACGAAGCCCAGCCCGCCGGTGTCAGCGGCTTCAGCCCTGTCGATGAGTTTGATTGGACAAATGTTAGCCGTGGTACATTTCACTATACACTCAGACAAAAGCCCGGTCCGCACAATGCCCTTGGTAAAGTGAAATTCATGCTTCCAAATAAGCATGCCATTTATCTTCACGACACGCCCGATCACAGCCTTTTTTCGAAATTAGAAAGGAACTTCAGCTCTGGCTGCATCAGAGTCTCTAACCCTTTGAAGCTGTCTCAATGGGTACTCACTCATTCAGGCCAGACAGAGGCAATACCGCAAGCTGAGCAATTACTTCAAAGTGAAGAGACCAGTACACTATATTTGAAGAAACCTATGCCTGTTCTTATTGTGTACTTCACAGCGTTTGCAGATGAAGCAGGAACCATTGTATTTCGCCGCGATGCATACAATCGGGACAGCCATATTATTGAGAAATTGAAGGAGTTTAAACGTGCGTAAGTGTTTGTTAGTGCTGATTGCTCTTTTAACTGTAGTGCGCGCCAGTGATGCGTTCTCCTTTGACAATGACATGCTCAACTCTAAGCTTGCTATTAATGGAAATACGGTCTCCTACCCTATTTTCTCTATTTTCGTAATGCCGAATAAAACGTTCACTGTTGAGTTTGACAACAAAAGCCATACTGGGAACTTTCAATTTCACCATGCGAACGGTGAGTCACTAAAGACGAGTTCGAACCTTCAAATAGTTAGCGGGGTTGTGGGGAAAGCGCCAATAATGGCACCTAAGAAATCAGGGCACTATGTACTTAAAACCACCAACGCGCAGTCAGGAGAAACTGCGACGCTCAACGTCTTTGTGATGACATCTTTGGAAAAGGTAGACAAAACAGGTAAGTTAAACGGCTACACAATTGGTAAATATCCTGATAAGCCTTTAAAAAACAACCCCATTTATTTACCCCCATCAGGACTTATTGAAGTATCGCCAGAACAAACGGACGTAAGGTTGTCGCCCAATTTCACCCTAGGTCAATTTCTATCCAAGCAGCAACAAGGATTTCCCAAATATGTACATTTGCGAGCAGGCCTTTTGTTGAAACTGGAAAAAATACTGCACACCTTAAATGACGAAGGGCATGCTGTTGAAGGCTTAACCATAATGAGTGGATATCGCACTCCGTTCTACAACAAAGCTATTGGCAATGTTCAGTACAGCCGTCACGTTTGGGGTGGCGCAGCGGATTTCTATATCGATCAGTCACCGAAAGATGGGGTGATGGATGACCTCAATAAAGACGGTGTGGTAAACCGCGAAGATGCGGTATGGCTCGCGAACTTTATATCAAACATGTCTAAACAAGGCGCTTTCGGTCCAAGAGTCGGTGGGCTTGGTATTTACGGTGCTAATGCGGCGCACGGGCCTTTTGTTCATGTGGATGTGAGAGGAACCCTAGCGCGCTGGTAGAATTGTTGGTTCGGGGCACATACCTATGCCCCACCTTCAAAGTCAATTTTCACCCATTCAGCAGTTGGGTTAGTGTCGGTACTCTGGTGGGATAGGCAAATCCCGTTTAAGTGGCTTAGGACGTTTGCCCTTACCTGCTCTATGCGCTTTTAACTGATAAACATGTGCGAGCACCTGCGCTACCGCCATAAATAAGGTGTTAGGAATTTCATCGTCCACTTCAGTGGAGTAGAAAATGGCGCGTGCAAGCATGGGAGAAGGGATCAACGGCACATCGTTGGCTGTAGCAATTTTTCTGATGTGCATCGCTAGCTCATCAGCACCTTTAGCGACCACAACCGGCGCTCTTACCCCTTTTTCGTCATATTTAATGGCAACAGAAAAGTGAGTAGGGTTGGTCACTACAACGTCTGCTTGCGGTACTTCCTGCATCATGCGCTTGGTTGCTGCTTGATATTGCAAACGGCGAATTCGGCCTTTAACCATGGGGTCGCCTTCCGCATTTTTCCGTTCGTCTTTAACCTCTTGCTTGGTCATCTTCATTTCTTTGTTGTGCTTATACATTTGATAAGGCACATCGATGAGCGCGATAGGGATCATGCCGCACACCAGAATAAGAAACGCCCACTTAAGCATGTCGAGTGCGTGAAAGATGTTTCCCGGATAAAGCTCCATATCAAGGTGGAGCGCTTCATCTTCAAAGAACAGTAACGCTCCGATGGCCATACCAATTATGACCACCACTTTCGCTATAGACTTGAGTAACTCAACCAAGCCGTTCATGCCGAACATACGCTTGAAGCCTTGAATAGGGCTCATTTTTGAACCCTTAGGTTTTGCACCTTCCCAGGTAAAGTTAAAACCGCCAAGGGCGATAGAGCCATAAATGCCCGCTATCATTGCCACAACCATGTATAGCAGCACGGCAGGACCTACTGCCGAAAAGGCTTCACCCCATGCGCCAAACATGTGGGTGATATCATAGGTTTCGTCACGAGAGAGAATGAACATTCTCTGAGTAAGTTTAAAAACAGATTCAGCAATCCACCCGCCCACAAACAAGAACATAAAAGCACTGACGATAAGTACTAGGGTCGTAGAGAGTTCACGGGAACGGGCTAGCTGCCCTTTTTTTCGGGCATCTTCGAGTTTTTTCCCCGTGGGGTCTTCTGTTTTTTCGCTTGAATCTGCCATGTTTTCCTACGAACAAATATTCAATAGTTCACACATAAACTGTTCGGCTCTATACCATTGGGTTTCGAAGTGTGCAGTAAAGTTATCAAGTGTTATCCAAATAATTAGTAACCCCATTACCTGAGCAATGGAAAAACCAATACTAAAAATGTTTAGCTGTGGTGCAGCTTTGGTCATTACGCCAAACGCCAAGTTCACGATAAGCAGCGAGACGATTGGCGCAAGGGAAAGGGTCACTGCCGATATGAACATCCAGCCGGCCCAATGGGCAATATCGCGAAACTGTTCACCGGTCCACCATGCTTCGCCTATGGGAAACGCCTCAAAGCTCATGACTATCATTTGGATCATGGACAAATGCCCATCCAAGGTCCAAAACAATAAGGTCGCTAGTATCAGATAAAACTGGCCGACTGCGGGCACGTTAATACCGTTTACCGGGTCAACGATTGACGCAAACCCCAAACCGGTTTGCATTGCTATAATTTGACCTGCAAGCACGAAGGTATTGAGCACCATCATTGATATAAAACCAATAGCAATGCCTATTAGCAACTGCTGAATAACGATTAAAAATGTGCCCACATCCACCAAATTTTCTATGGGTGACGGGGGCACTACCGGCATGATGATGAGCGTGAGCATTATACCCAACAAGGCTCTTACCTGCGGCGGAATGGATTTAGCACTCAAGCCAATCATGGCCACGAATAAGCCGCTAATGCGCATAAACGGCAGCAGCATGTCCGCTAGAAATTGATTGATGGTCGCGAGTTCGACTTCCACAGCTTTAGCCTTCTATCCCACAACCTGCGGGATCATATCAACCATTCTGAAAGTAAAGTCCATAAGCTGTTGCACCAACCAGTTTCCGCCCCAACTCAGCGCGAGAAGCGTTACAAGTAAGCGGGGCAAGAAACTCATGGTCTGTTCGTTGATACTGGTCGCTGCCTGAAAAACAGCGACAACTAGGCCTACGATCAAGCTTGGAACAATCACCGCAGATACCAACACAATAACCATGAACATGGCTTCTCGCAGTATTTCTACAAAGACTTCTGGTGACATAAGCCCTCCTAGACGCCCATGCCGAAGCTGGTCGCCAACGTGCCGAAAATCAAGTTCCATCCATCAACCAACACGAACAACATGAGCTTAAACGGTAAGGATACAATCATAGGTGAAAGCATCATCATACCCATAGCCATCAATATAGACGCTACCACCAAGTCAATGATGAGAAAGGGAATAAATAGCATAAAACCGATTTGAAACGCGGTTTTAAGTTCACTGGTTACAAAAGCCGGAATTAGAATGGTTAGCGGTACTTCATTGGTATCAGCGTATTTTCCTTCGTCTCCGGCTATTCGTACAAACGTTTCTAGGTCTTTAACCCGTGTTTGCGAAAGCATAAACGCGCGCATAGGGCCTTTGGCTTGCTCAAGAGCGTCTAAACTGGTGAGCTGCTCGTTAAGATAGGGCTGTAAAGCTCGCTCGTTCACCTCTTCGAATACCGGCGTCATAATAAACATGGATAGAAACAAACTAACGCCAATGAGTATCTGGTTTGACGGTGATTGTTGTAAGCCAATCGCCTGACGCAAAATAGACAACACCACAATAATACGCGTGAAAGAGGTCATCATCATGATAAACGCAGGAATAAGGCTTAGCGCTGTCATGATAAACAGCGCTTGAAGCGTCATGGTGTAGTCTTGAGAACCATCTTGATTGGTTGTCACCGTGACTGCAGAAATCCCCTGTTGAGCATAGGCGGGCTCAACGAGAAGTAATAAGGGCAGTATTAAAAGTAGCCAGGCAAACTTACGCATCTCTCGACTCTTCCTTTGTTTTATTCTTTTCTATATTCGGGTTGAGCTTTCCCGCCATGGCAGCAACAAGTTTTTGTTTAAACGCATCGGCACCATTTTGTTGCTCGCCTGTGGTTTTGTTCACACCTTTCACAGGCACATCGAGATTCTTATCTAATTTGCTTAAATGAGAGATGTTTTGACTGGTAACACCAATGAGGTGCTGCTCTTCACCTACCTGAATCACCATGATTTTTTCTTTTGTGCCAACAACCATGCTGGCCGCGACTTTCATTTGATTTCCCCCCATCGCAGTGACATTAAATCGACGCATCACATACGCCAGGGCGAAAATGACGCCAACAACGACAAGTAAAGAAAGGAAAATTGACAGTACCGACGTGGGATTGGTGATTGACTGGGTCGACTGCGCGACGGCTATCTGGCTAAATAAAAGGGGCAGCATTGCGCAACCCCTTACTTTATAAGAAGTTTTATCTGAGCTTCTTGATTCTCTCAATTTGACTAATAACATCCGTTAATCGAATACCGAATTTGTCGTTGACCACTACTACTTCTCCATGAGCAATCAACGTGCCATTAACTAATACATCTAGTGGCTCACCGGCAACACGATCCAGCTCCACCACAGAACCCTGGTTCAACTGTAGCAGATTTCGGATACTTATTTGACTACGACCGACTTCCATCGAAATAGTCACAGGTATATCTAGAATGGTATCTAGCTTTTTCTTTTCTTCTTGCGTAATCGGCGCGTCGTCAGTTAATTCGTCAAGTTCAGCAACTTGTACGTCTTCGTTATCGCCAGCCTCTTGTTCCGCTTCAGATTCGGCTTGTTCGGCCATTGCCGCTGCCCAATCGTCCATACCGTCTTCACTCATGGGAACTCCCCTCTACCTTACAGGTCTTCTTCGAGTACTTGCAGTTCTGCGTCATTATCAATAATGCGCCCACCGCGGGTTAATAACTGTAGCTCAGACTTCACTGAAGTCGGTCTTGCAATCTTCTCTACAATTTTCAGTGCCAAATTGTCGCGACTGCGACCTAATTTAGCCCTGAATGTGGGTAAATCTTCAATTAATACTGTGATGGTTTCTGGCATCTCCACAGGGATGATATCGCCAGGTTTAAACTCCATCACATCGCGAAGCGGTACATCAACGTCTAGCATATGCGTAGTTAACGCCACCTTAACGTCCATGATTTCATCGCGAAGCGCCTTACTCCAACGTAAGTCTGTATCTTCTTTATCGCTTTGAACACCTGCATCAAGCAATTCGCGAATGGGCTCTAACATTGAGTATGGCAAGGACACGTGGAAGTCGCCACCGCCGCCATCGAGTTCGATATGGAACGAGCTGATGACCACCACCTCGGTCGGGCTCACAATGTTCGCCATCGCAGGGTTTACTTCTGAGTCCAAATATTCAAACGACACATCCATGACCGGTGCCCAGGCTTCTTTATAATCTTCAAAGATTATTTTAAGCAGCATCTGGATAATACGGCGCTCCGTTGGCGTAAACTCCCGGCCTTCAATTTTCGCATGATAGCGACCATCACCACCAAAGAAGTTGTCTACCAGAATAAATACCAAGCGGGCTTCCATGGTGATAAGCCCCGTACCTTTAAGTGGACGGAAACGCACCATGTTCAAACTCGTTGGAACGAATAACGTATGAATATATTCGCCAAACTTGATCATCTGAATACCGTTAATCGATACTTCAGCTGAACGTCGCATCATGTTGAACAAACTCACACGCATGTGACGTGCGAAACGTTCATTAACTATTTCAAGCGTAGGCATACGCCCACGCACTATTCTGTCTTGCGAGGAGAAGTCGTACTCGAGCGTAGAAGCATCAGAGTCGCTGCCGCCGACCTCTTCTTCTTCTACATCATCTACCCCGTGTAATAGGGCATCGATTTCATCTTGAGATAATAAATCACTCACCGTCTTCTACCTTACTTAGTCAATGCATTACTGCATGACAAACCCAGTGAACAATACGCGCTCAACTACATCGCTGCCCGTAATGTCCTTTAATGCTTTTTGTACTTCAGTTACTGCCTGCTCGCGAAGCTCAATTTTACCGGCTTCGGTAACCAGATCGTCTGCGTTTGAAGTACTAAAAGCCTGTAGTAATGTCCCTTCAATTAGCGGTATATGCGTCTTCGCCAGCTCTTCATTGTCAGAACCGCGCACAAGCAACTGCACTTTTATCTGAACCAACCTGTCTCTTCCTGCGCCCGGCACGTTAAAAACAAATGGTCGTGGCATCGCTACGTAAAGCGCAGTGCCCATTTCAGCTTGTCCTGCTGCTGATGCTGGTGCACTCGCAGCCGCTGCGGCAGCATCAGTCTCGGCAAGCTGTTCGGCTGCTGGCTCATCACCGCCTGCGAATAATAAGAAATAGGCAGCTGCACCGCCTCCTAAAAGAACCACAGCGATAATGATGATCAACATCATTTTGCCTTTCTTTTTACCGCCTTCTTCTACTTGTAATTCTTCTTCAGCCATGTGTAACTCGTCAGTAATGCTCGGAAAAAACGTATTATCAAGGTTCCGTCAAAAATGGCAATGCCATTATTTGAGGAAAACAATATGTGTACGGGTAATTTTTTGCGTCTTCACGCTTCCTATTACCCTCTAATATCACCTACTGCTCACTCCTTTCATTCAAAACATAGCAGCGTTTACGTATTCTCTCTATGCGACCTATTGGTAATAATTCATACGGGATGTGGTTAAGCGTAAAAGTCTATGCCGCCCTTGTCCGCGCGCGAAATCGACTGCTCAATAACCCGCATGCCATCCGTGTCATCTACACCGTCATTTTCTCCACGATCCCCAGCTCCCTGACCTTGGTGACTGTTTCCTGCAAGTTGCTGGCCATTTTCTTGACCAGAAGAATTATCTTTCCTAACTTGGGCGTCGCCTAACTCAATACCCTGTTCTGAAAGCATATCCCTTAGCTTAGGCATAGCATCGGCCAACGCATCTTTAGCTTGCTGTGATTGCACAACAAAGCTGACGCTTGCAGCGTCACCCGCCACATTTACTCTCACCTGCATACTGCCAAGCTCGGGAGGATCTAAGCGAATTTCAGCCATGGTATTTCGCGCATTAACCATCCAGCGAATTTTCTCACTAAGCTGCTGCTGGCCGTCGCTCTTATGAATATTGACCGCTTTATCAAAACCTTCAAACTGCTGCTGAGTTTTTGACGCTTCAGCGCGAAGCTGAGAGTTTTCCTGCATAACCGATTCAGCTGGATTAACCAATCCAGCAATAGCGTGTTGAGCACTTGCTTGCGTTTGCGTCATCAAATTTAAGAATTGACTGGCTTGACCGTCTACACGCGCTGTCATTGAAGCAACCACATCAGCACTTACCGCAGCATCTTTCGCGGCATCGGCAACAATAGTTGATAAATCAATGCCAGGCTCTCTACCTTGCTGGACTTGTTGCTGAAACTCGTTAATGCCAGCGATAATGTTAGCCTTCACCGCTTGTTGCTGTGCACCACCAGGCAGAGCCGCGACTACACGCTCTGCAAACGCTTCTGTTGCCTTTTGCGCGCTTTGTGGCGATAGCTCACTTATCGCTGAAAGCAGGTCGCTTGAAATTTCTGTAGCACCAAAAGAATCAACTACCTTGGTTTGCTCGCCGCTGTTATCAACGTTTGACAGCCCCTCAGACGATACTGATTTAGCGTCGTTTGATGCTGCTGTATTTACCGCCACGCTGCCGGCAACAGCTGCCTCTGAAGTTAACTCGGCCAATAACTCTTGAGCCTCGGCGAGATTGTCATCAAGAGATTTGGCCTGAATATTGTTAAGTTCATCTGCTAGTAGACTTAGTACGAGCGATTCTTCGGCCGATTTTTTACCGCTTTCAGATAGCCCATTTAACGTTTCTAACATACCGCTTAATGCACTTGCGGCTTCAGTGTCTGACGCTAGACCTTGTTCAGGGTTTTCTGTGTTCTCAGTCTGCATGAGCTTGGCAATTAATGCTGAAAGCTCATTGTCATTTTTTACTTTTTTATCTGAATTAGTATTGATATCGGTTTGCGCATTTGAAGACGCATTGTTCGCTTCACTATCACTTCCACTCTGTTGATTGTTAGCGTTGCCACCAATAAGAAGTGAAGTTAGTGCAGTGAGTGTTTGTTGTGCTTCAGACGACAGGGATTCGATGGCTAATTCACCATCATTGTTACTATTAAGTTGCGACAACAGATGAGCCATGACCGATGGCATATCGCTCGCATCCACATCCTCCGGAAGCTTCCAAAGTTTTCCGCTTTCTTTTATAGATACGACGTTAACTGCCTCGCCTGCAGCTTCAGAGATACCCTTATCTTCTGTGGTACCTGATTCACCTGAAGATTCATCACTTTTTCCAAAACGATTGGCTACCGTCTCAACGTAGGCAATCCAGTCTGGCTCGCCGTCGTCTTTGCTTGGCTTTCCGTCTGGCGTGCCAGGTGAGGTTATAACGCCAGCCTCGGCATCTTTCCTGCCGCCTTCTCCAATGACATACTGCGCGTCGGTCACGTTTTTTTGTTCAACGGCGCCTTCAGCGTCGTCAATAACGAGATTGGTATTTTCACCGTCAGTTGAAGGCTGCGTTGTCGTTGCTGAACCTTGCGCAACCTCGTGTGCACCAAGCGTTGCATTTTCTTCTTGATTTGCATTATGAGAGTCAGCTTCAGACTCAGCTGGAATATCTGTCACTTCGTCACGAACAGGTAAATCCGTATGTCCCGCATCGCGGTCTTTACCATTTTTGATCGTGTCACTGGAGACTGAAGATTGGGGAGCCGCTTTGTCCGAACGGTTTGCTGTTCGAGATTGAGCAACCTGATCTTCTTTTTCGTTTAAAACAAAATCTGACTTGGTCGTTTTCGCGTCTTGATAAAGTCGGTTAAATGCTTGGTTATTTTCATTGTTCGCTTGTTGCTGAGTTCCGATACCCGTTCCAACGGCTTTCGCCGTACCAGAAGCAGAGAATGGTAATGCGGCAATGTCTGTTTTATGTGCGGCAACTTGTTGCATATTGTCCTACCGTCCTACATTTAAATCGTCTTTCACCAAGAAGACGTATCGTGATGCGAATGATTCACGTGGCGTTTTATTACAAAAAACTTGATGCCATTTCATCGCAAACCCACCAACGCTTACTTTATTTACAATCACTTAGCATTACTTAGTCAGCATGTATCGCTATGATTTTTCGCTACGGCCCTTAGTCGCCCTCGCTGAATTTCAAACGCTATACTGTGTGATGAAACTCAAAGAAACGGTGATTTACCGTAGTAGCGATTGCAAAGTAATTACGTCGCGCTAGTACATTATGAAATGGTTTTTGCAAGGGTTGAGCCAAAGTGGCAGAGGCTCGACTAATTATCAGAAAGACGAGCGCTTAGCTCTGAAAAATCGTTGGGTAGCGAACTCATCCATCATGGCCTGCTCAGCTCTGGCTTCTTTTTTCTGCTCTGCCAACTTTTTCTTATCTAGCAACAAGGTAACAGCTTTCACTTTTTGTTGTTGCTTTAGCCAAAGTTGCTTTCGCTGATCCGCCGCCATTTGTGCACGAGCAATCACTTGCATCTGTTGTTCGCATGCTTTATCCAGTTTTCCAACGAAGGATAAATGCTGCTGATAATAGGTGGCGGTAACACCTGCTTGACCGGTTTGTTGAATACCTTTTATGTAGTCAATGCGGTACTGCTCAAGACTGGTTAGCTTTTGCTTTTGCTGATTAACGTTCTGTTGGGCCTGTTTGTAGTATCGGGCTTCTCGCTGCTCTTTTTCGCGCTCGAATTCAGCTAAACGTTCTAGTTGTTTAGACATTATGCGATACCTTTTGGAAGGTTGATGACTTCTGGATCATAGGCAAGCTAACTTGCATTGCAGCGCTATACATTAGCCTTGCCCCAGCCCTTTAGCCAGTGCAGCCATGCCTTCTAAGCTCTCGTCATACGGTATGACTTGTTTCATCCCTTGCTGCAATAAAGCGTTGATTGCAGGCTCTGCGCGAATTGCCAGATCAATACGCGGGTCTGATCCTTTCGCATAAGCGCCAATAGAAATGAGGTCTTGGTTTTGTTTGTAGTTTGAATAAACTTGTCGAATACGACGCGCCATCAATTGATGTTCTTCGCTCACGACCATAGGCATTACACGACTTATTGACGCCTCAATATCAATAGCAGGGTAATGACCGCTATCGGCAAGGGTTCGCGACAACACTACGTGACCATCCAAAATTGCGCGAGCGGCGTCGGCAATTGGGTCTTGCAAATCGTCACCTTCGGTTAGCACCGTATAAAAAGCCGTGATAGAGCCTTGCCGTTCGCTGCCGTTACCTGCACGTTCTACTAGTGCGGGCAGCCGAGCAAACACCGAAGGCGGATAACCTTTTGTGGCTGGTGGCTCACCCACAGCTAATGCAATCTCACGCTGCGCCATGGCATAGCGAGTTAACGAATCAATCAGCAACAGCACCTTCATACCTTTGTCGCGGAAGTACTCAGCAATCGTTACCGCCGTTTCACAGCCCTTTAAACGCATAAGCGGTGAAGTATCGGCTGGCGCTGCCACTACAACCGCCCGTTGGCGTTCTTCTTCTGTCAGTATTTCGTGGATAAACTCTTTTACTTCTCGGCCACGCTCACCTACAAGCCCAACCACGACCACATCGGCTTCACAGCCTCGGGTCATCATGCCAAGTAGCACACTTTTACCCACGCCACTTCCTGCAAAAAGCCCCATACGCTGACCAACGCCAACCGTATTTAACGCATTGATGGCACGTACGCCAACATCCATAGGGGTGTTGATTGGACGGCGAATGAGCGGGTTCATAGGAGGACGCGTAGTGGGAGCTCGCGCTTCGGCATTGATTTCACCCAGTCCGTCAAGTGGCTGACCGTTGCCATCGACTACACGTCCCAACAGTCCCATACCTACCGGCAAACCGCTTTGCCGGTTTAACGGCATAACGCGACTCCCTGGCACAATACCGCGAACCGCTTCAGTGGGCATCAAATAGGTAATATCATCACCAAAGCCAACCACTTCAGCTTCTATTTCGCCTTCGATGGTTTGCACTAAACATTGACTGCCCACCGGCAGCTGGCAACCTACAGCTTCAAGGGTAAGCCCTATGCCCCGGACTAATTTTCCCGCCGCAACAACGGGTGGCGATGTCACTTGTTTAGTAAGTGATTCAAAATGGGCATGCCAAGGGCTAGTCATTAGATAAACCTTGGTTTAAAAGAAACTTATCGATAACGTCGCGGCATCGACGCTCAATCGACACATCTACGGCATTTTGCGCAGTGGTAATGTCACAGCCACCGCGTTCCATTGCTGGTGCTTCAACCAAATTCCAGCCTTTTTTGGTCATTTCCTCTTCACCAAAATGCTCTTTTACCAATTCAATATCTTCAGGATTCATATGAATTTGATAGTCAGCTTGATTAATTGGTAGCGCCTTAATACCTTCGCTTAACGCCTGCATTATAACCTGTTGGTTAGTACTTACCTCTATTTTAATAACTGCTTTTGCAAGAGTTACGGCGAGTTTTACCAATTGGTCTCGGGTTTCATCGTTGGCTTGCGAGAGTGGGTCGTGAAATTTTTCAGCAAGCATTTGCCACACTTCGGCTTGTGCCGTCATTTGCTGGCGGCCTTCTTCAAGCCCTTGTTCAAGCCCTTCGGTGTGACCTTGCTCTTTACCTTCCGCTAAACCTGCTTCAAGGCCTTGCGCTTTTCCTTCTTCAAAACCTTTTTCTTTACCTTCCTGATAACCTTCATCATAAGCAGCCTGACGTATAGCTTCTATTTCTTCAGCGGTAGGCGGCTTAATCTCTTCCTCAACTTCAGGCGGTTCATACTTCCAGTCTGAACGTTTGTTTAACGCGTTGGTCGGCTCGTTTTCTCGGGGTGCAGTGGGGTCATCAACGAAAGGTAGGTCCCATTTTTTAGCTTCATTTACTTCGTTTTCGCTGAAACTTTTTTTGGCAGTCATATATTTACCTAGGCTAAATGAGTGACGGGACTAGCGTTCCTACAGGAACTCTTCGCCACCGCCACCACCAAGCATGATTTCACCAGAGTCAGAAAGTCGACGGGCAACAGAAAGGATCTCTTTCTGCGCTGTTTCCACTTCACTAATACGCACAGGACCGAGCGCTTCCAAATCATCATTAAGCATTTCAGCAGCACGCTTAGACATATTGCGCATAATTTTGTCTTTAAGCTCTTCGTCAGCACCTTTAATGGCTTTAAGCAGCGCGTCTTGCTGTACTTCGCGCAGTATGGCCTGAATACCCTTGTCGTCTACATCGACTAAATTGTCGAATACAAACATCAGGTCTTGAATTTGCTGGCTCATCTCTTCGTCTTGCTCGCGAATAGCATCCATCAACTGACCTTCTATCGCGGTATCTAGGTAGTTCATGATGTTCGCCGCTGACTTCAAGCCGCCCATTTTGGCTGCTTGTGTACCCGCTTGACCTGCAAACTGTTTCTCCATGATTTCGTTCAGCTCTTGTAGTGCAGCCGGCTGAACTTCCTCAAGATTTGCTATACGCATTAGCAAGTCGAGTCGTACTTTTTCAGGGAACTGCGCCAATATTTCAGCACTTTGTTCAGGCTCTAAATAAGACAATACGATAGTTTGAATCTGCGGGTGCTCATTGCGAATAATGCTAGCTACTTGCTTAGAATCCATCCATTTCAATGAGTCTAGGCCTTTTGCACCGCTTCCCATCAGGATTTGATCAATTAGGTTTGCCGCCTTATCTTCACCTAACGCGGCTGTTAGCGCACGTTTAACAAAGTCTTGGCTTTGGAAGCCAATGGTACTGTAATTCTGAATTTCTTCGATAAAGTGCTTATGAACCGCCGTAATTTTGGTTTGCGTCATATCGTCCACTTTTGCCATTTCAGTACCGAGCTTTTGTACTTGCTTGGGCTCTAAGTGTTTCAATATCTGGGCGGCGTCTTCTTCAGAAAGACTCAGCAGCAAGATGGCCGCTTTTTCTACGCCTTCTAATTTACTGACGTCGTATGACGGCTCGTCAACATTGGCAAGTTCTTCAGCCATAATCTTATCTCACTACTCGTCTTGCATTAACCAGCCCTTCACTACTTGGGCTGATAACTCAGGTTCATTGGCCACAAGGGCACGTACAGCTTTAAGTACATCTTCATCTTTGTGCAGGTCAGGCAGCATGAGTGAACCATCTGGCGCAAAACCTACCTGTCCTTCGTCAAAGTCAGACGTTAACATGCTAATGGTGTCATCGCCTAAATCTAAGCCCTCATCTGCATCAAATTCATCGGCGTCGTTCGACTCATCAGGATTAATAAGACGACGTAGCATAGGACGAATCACGAAGATGATAAGCACTATTATAACCAAGCCACCAACAACTAGCTTAAGAATTGGTAGAAATCCGGGCTGCTCCCAAATAGGCGCGTCTTCAATTTCCCCTGCGTCCATCCGAGTAAAGGGCACGCTTACAACTTCTAACGAATCACCACGGGTAACGTCAAAGCCAATGCCGCCCTGTAAAAGCCTACGTATGTTGAGAATCTCTTCTTGTTTACGCGGTGTTGGCGTCATCGCACCGTCTTCACCCGCAACTTGGGTATAGTCCACCGCCACAGATACACTTAATCTGCGAATAACCCCTGTCTGTTTCTTGGTATGACTGATAGTGGTATCAAGTTCGTAGTTGCGCGTAGACTCTTTTGCTGTGCGCCCAGGCATAGTTTGTTGACTGCCGCCCACTGCATTTTCTGGAATATTAGAATCTAACGGAGGCTGATTAGACAGTGCACCAGGAATACCGCCAACACCGCCACCTACGCTGTTTTCTTCCATTATCATTTCACTGCGAACCGCAGGTAAATCAGGGTTGTAGCTACGCTGTGTTTGTTCCATAGCTGTAAAGTCCATGGTAACGTCAGCTTGTGCTGTGTAGTTACCTATGCCCAATACTGGAATCAGTATCGCGTCAATTTTTTCTAAGTACTCTTGCTCACGCTGGCGCTCAATCTCGTATTCTTTTCTGGCACGAGCACTCATAGAATCTTGAGAGCCTGAGTTAAGCAGACGACCATTGCTGTCTGTTACGGTTACCTTAGACGGCTCCATGTTTTGCACTGCAGACGCCACAATATCGACAACAGCATCAACCTCTTCACCTGCAATAACGGCACCGCGCTTAGCCGTTAGCACAACGGTTGCCGACGCTTTCTTCTCTCTTCGCGCAAATACGTTCTCTTTAGGCATAGCTAACAAGACACGGGCTTTTTGAATGCTCGCGATATCTTCGATGGTAGCCGCGATTTGTTGCTCGCGGGCGTGTTTTAGACGTTCCATCTCAACACGCTGGCTCACGCCAAACCCCATATCCTGCATAATGATATCTGTACCGGCATCAGAGGCCTTTGTTAACCCTTGGCGGGTCATGCCTAAACGGATGTTTTGGAATTCGTCACTTCTTACGTAAACAATATTGCCTTCAAGCTTATAGTCGATTTGGTTTGCATCCATATAATCGAGGGTTTCAATAAGCTCTTGGGTTTCCATTTTCGCAAGTGGACGGTAATCAGGTTCTTGCGACCAGATAAGAATAAAAATAGCGATGGCGACGCAGATTACCAAAACAACCACAAGGGCCATTTGGCGCATCATATCTGCGCTACCTAAAGTGTCCATAAAACCAGATTTGTTTTCTGGCTCATTGTCCACTGCTTGATTTTGATCAGGAACCGTAAGGTTTGTACCTGTAGCTTCAGCCATAACCTACTCCACCTACACCGGCATATTCATTATTGTTTTATAGGCTTCAAGTACTTTGTTACGCACTTGAACAGTGGCTTCAAAAGCAATGCCTGCCTTTTCTTTCGTCAGCATAACTTGAGCTAGGCTTAAGTTAGGGTCGCCCATTTCAAAACGCTGCTGCGCGTCTTTAGATTCGAGCTGCATGCCGTTTACACCATCTACCGCATTCTTTAGCATGGTCGAGAAATCACTTGCCGAGCTATTAACTTCACTAAGCGGCTGCTGTTGAGGCTCATTAACTTGAAGACGAGTTTGCCCAATCATGTTCTGCATTTCTTGATACAAACTATTGGCTTTAACGTCCATAACCACTCCTAGTGCTTTTTCGAGACCGCCTGAACATCGGCGTATAACTTATGTATAGAGGGGATTTAGCAAAGGGCTTGCCAACTTTAAAAAACTATACATATCAAGAAGATAAATCAAAAATAAGAGGGTTAGCCAAATTTATGGCGTTTGACTTAGTGTGAGCAACAAAAAACCGCCGCCTTCTTTACTACAGAGGCGACGGATAAGGACGAGGAAACCGAAAGTGTAGAAAGCGACCTTATGCGGGCACTTCAATACCGTCTTCGCGCATGCGCGCTAATTTGTAACGAAGGGTTCTTGGACTAATGCCGAGCTTTTCTGCCACATCTTTACGCTTGCCGTTACACGACACCAATGTATCGAGGATAATTTGATGTTCTTGGTAGCGCAGCTCAGACCCTAGCCTATTATCTTCAACATGCTCTTGCGGTGTCTCAACAGGTGCAGTCATGTCTTCGTCAATCATTAAATCGCTGGCGTCGATTTCATTGTGTTCGCATAAAATAAGCGCCCGTTGAACCACGTTTTCTAGTTCGCGAACGTTCCCTGGCCAGCTGTATTGTGACAGCTTATTGCGTGCTGCTGCGCTTAACCTGATAGTACCCAGCCCTTGAGAACTAGCGTGACGCTGAACCAGATGTTCGGCGAGAGGGACAATATCACCCGGACGTTCCGATAGCGGGCGCCACTCAATAGGGAATACATTTAAGCGGTAGTACAAATCTTCTCTGAACTCTCCCGCATCCACTGCTTTTCTCAAATCTCGGTTACTTGTAGCAATAACACGGACGTTGAGCTTAACGGTTTTACGTCCGCCAAGACGCTCTACTTCGCGCTCTTGTAACACGCGTAGCAGTTTAGCTTGAAGCGCCAAATCCATCTCGGTTATTTCATCAAGTAACAGCGTACCGTCTTGGGCTTGTTCAAATTTACCCGGGCAAGCTTGGATTGCGCCGGTGAACGCACCTTTTTCGTAACCAAACAAGGTCGCTTCTAGCATGTTCTCTGGTATGGCTGCACAGTTGATGGCGACAAATGGCGCATCACTTCGCGGCGACTGATCGTGAATATAGCGAGACAGCACTTCTTTACCCGAACCGCTTGGTCCCATTACCATCACAGTGGCGTCGGACTTCGCGACTTTGCGAGAAAGCTCAAGTAACTTCAAGCTTGAAGGGTCAGCAACAATAGGCGTGCGTGACTCTATTTTTTGAGCCGGCGCGTAGCGTCCCACTAAATTAAGCAGTACTTCTGGGGCAAACGGTTTGGATAGATAATCTGTTGCGCCATCGCGCATTGCCTGCACGGCATCATCAATAGTGGCATAGGCTGTCATCAATAGCACCGGCATATTGGGGTACTTAGTTTTGATACTTTTAAGTAGCGTTAAACCGCTCATTTCGCCCATTTGAATATCGCTTACCACTAAATCGACGGAGCGCGAAGACAGCACCATTAACGCTTCTTCAGCACAGTCAGCGGCAACAACCTCATAGTTACCTAACAGAAGGGTGTCTAGGAGTGCTTCGCGTAATCCTGCGTCATCTTCAACAATTAAAATGGTAGTTTTAGACATTATTCTCTCCTATGACCTACGCAACATGAGTCAATGTTTGTGAAGATTGAGCGTTCACCACACACGGCAAAGACACACTAAAGCACGCCCCACCTTCTGGCATATTTGATACGCTAAGCAAACCGTTGTGGGCGTTTACGACGGATTTAACCACCGCAAGACCAAGGCCCGTGCCATGAGTTTTAGTTGTGAAAAACGGTTCAAAAATTTTGTTTTTGAGTTTATCCGGTACGCCAGGACCTTTATCTATAATGGCCACATGCAAACGTTCATCAGACACTGCAGTTTCTACGTGCACGCACTCCCCTTTCGGAGTAACTTGGCTCGCGTTGTGAACAAGGTTTAATAACGCGCCTTGAAGCGCTGTAAGATTACCGGTAATAGATACGTTTTTATCGAAGCCGCTAAAAGTTAGCGTTTGCTGTGCTTGAGCCGTCATGGTTTGGGCACTGCCTTCAATTGAAGTAAACAACTCTCCCAAGCTAATTTGGCTGACCACTTGTTCTTCCCCTGACTTAGCGAAAAGCAGCATGTCGTTAACCTGACTCTCTAGCTCTTTAAGCCTGTCAGTTAGCTTGTTTGCAAATTGAGTTTGTGCTTCTTGTCCCAAGCCTTTGCGCGTTAAATTAGACGCATAGAGCATGGCCGCAGAAAGAGGCGTACGAATTTGGTGAGCAAGGGATGCCACCATTTTTCCGAGAGAAGACAGGCGCTGCATATGACTCACGCGTGCTTGCAGCTGCCGCGTTTCGGTTAAGTCGGTAATAACAATTAATTGCCCAGGCTCATTTTCTAATGGCGTGATAGAAAGCTTCACTCGGCGACCGTCAACAAGTGAGACTTCGTGGCCGTCGTCAGCGCGAGGCTTGAATGAGCGCGTGATAATACTTCGCCACACTTCCTCTTCCAGCGGTTCACCTAACAGTGCTTTCGCTTGTTCATTGGCTTGGCGCACGATCCCTTTACCGTCTATAACGATAACGCCAGCAGGCATTACCTGAAGTAAGTGCTCAAGTCGACTCGCCTGCAACCGTAAAGACGAAATATCGTCACTGCTTGAGGGGTCGTATTCATCACGAGATATCGCATTATCAATACTATCTAACGCATAGCTTGATGCTGAGTACTCAGTTGATTGTGGTGTGCTGTCAAAAGCCATATTGCCCTCGTCAAATTGCAGACGCTGTTAAACTATGACTTAGATAAAGCAGAAGATGTGCCAATTCATCATTGGCTTATTTTTCAGTTAGATAGGATTAAATTATAGAGGAAAGCGCAACGTCAATTACCTGACATTACGCTTCTTCAGTACGTTGAATATCGTACTTCCGCATTTTCTCGACAAGCGTTGTTCTGCGCATACCAAGTTTGTCGGCAGCTCGAGCCACCACCCAATCTTGATTGTCTAACGCCTGTCGAATGAGGTTTACTTCCAACTCAGAAAGGTACTCTTTGAGATTAACCCCTTCCTCAGGTAAAGATGAAGAAACCATTCCGTTCAAACCCTCATGGCTTTGCTCGTTAAGATCTTCTTCAGGCTCTTGCGCGGCCGCTTCAGCAAAGAGTGCATTGAATGCTTCACGCTCAAGAATTTCTTCGGGATAATCAGGCTCGTAAGCCTGTATATCACCGTATTGATATTTCTCAGGTAAATCGGCGATATCAACGATTTGACCAGGATAAAGAATTGTTAAGCGTTCAACCAAGTTAGACAGCTCACGAACGTTGCCCGCCCATTCGTGCTCCATTAACGAGGCGATCGCTTGCTCGGTAAAGCGCACACCTTCCACCCCATCACCTTGGATACGACTATTTAGCTCTTGGAGCAGTAAGGGGATATCGTCTTTTCTTTGTCTAAGTGCAGGGCTATCAATTGGGAACACGTTGAGTCGGTAATACAAGTCCTCACGGAACTTGTCTTCACTGATCATGGTTTCCAAATTGCGGTGCGTCGCGGCGATGATGCGTACGTTACACTGAAGGGGCTTGTTGCCGCCTACGCGCTCGAAGGTACGCTCTTGTAACACGCGCAATAATTTAACCTGCATCTGAAGCGGCATATCACCGATTTCATCCAGAAACAACGTACGGCCTTCCGCTAACTCAAAACGGCCTTTACGCGCGCTGATTGCGCCAGTAAACGCGCCTTTTTCGTGACCAAACAGCTCGCTTTCCAGCAGTTCGCCAGGAATGGCACCGCAGTTTACCGGAATAAATGGCCCGTCTTTGCGTTCAGATAAGAAGTGAACATTACGTGCAACGACCTCTTTACCTGTTCCAGACTCACCTAGAATCAAGACAGTGGCATCAGTTGGAGCAACCTGTTCAACTAATCGACGAACTATTTGTATTTGTTCGCTTTTACCAATAAGGCTTCTAAACAGTCGCGTCTTTGTTCCCGATGTACGAGACAAGCTCGGTTTGCGCCTTGAGTATTCTTGGCAACGATGGATAGCTTGGGTCAAAACGGGATAGGTTAATGGCGTTGCAATAACGCTAACGAGATTACAACCTGCTGATGCTTGGCTATTATTTTCAACCAATGCTACAAATGGTATGTGAGGAAACTTCTCAACCAGTCCGCTGACTATGGCTGGCGATATGTGCTCAATAAGAACAGCATCAGCCCCACTATCTTGCAAATACCGTTCGCAATCACTAAAGCCTCGCGATTGACACGATTCTCCCATGAAGGTAACGATAGTTTCCAAGTTTTGAATAAGTTCCTGGTTGTCACTAACCAGCAAAATGTTCTTCATCAATTCCCCGAGAACGCTTTGTTATTATTTACAGTTTAGCGCATTTATAAATTGTAACGACAAAAGATCGGAGCGCAACCGCTGTTTTCGGAAATGTATCAATAAAAAAAGCAGGTTACCCTGCTTCTTTCGATTAATTTTAGCAAAATTAACGTATGTTGGTTTAACTCAACAACGATAAAACCTGACTCTGCTGCTGATTCGCTTGCGCTTGAACGGTTAGCGCCGCCTGACCCAGCACATCGTTTGACGCCTGCTGTGACACAGCTTGAGCAAAATCAAGATCTTGAATGCGGCTACGCGCTTCAGCGGTGTTCACGTTAGCTTGAGTAAGAGAACGCGCCGCACTTTCGAAACGGTTTTGGGTAGCACCTAAATCGCCTCGCGCGTTACCGATCGTTTCAATTGCAGCATCAGTTGCACCTAGCGCATCTTCAATGCTAGTGCCAGATGTAATATCGATAGCCAGTACATCATTTAATTGAGCAGCAACATCTTGTGTATTGACGCTTATTGATTGACCCGCACTTGAACCTGATTGGAATTCAAGTGAGCCATTTTCAGATAATAACGGCTTGCCAGCAAAATTCGTCTGCTCAATGGTTTGAGAGATATTCTCTTGTAATTGCGTAATTTCAGATTGAATAGCACGGCGATCGCCACTGCTCAAAACACCATTACCAGACTGTAAGGTAAGTTCGCGAATGCGGTTTACATCGTCATTGATGCTGCCTAAACCACCCTCTGCGACCTGCGCCACCGAAATTCCGTCGTAAACGTTATTAATAGCCTGGCGGTTGCCTTCTACTTCTGAAGTTAACCGATCGATGATTTGCTGGGCCGCTGCGCCGTCAGTTGCATCTTTAATTTTCTTACCACTGGCAAGCTTTTCCATCAAGGATTCTTGCTTCTCTTGCACTTGGCTGAGAAGTGAGTTACCTGAATCGGAACCTATTTTAATCATGAGGCTACCCTATTAAACTTTCACTTAATATAGTGTAGTAAATAGACAGAAGAATAACGAGTGACTGTTTTTTTAAAGAGTATGAAAATGAATACCCAACGGCTCAACGGTATCGTTACTGTTGAGTATTTCACTTTTTATTTAAGGAAGACTCGTTAAAAACTAATGGTTTATGGCATTGTTGCCGACACATGATATATTTAAACGATAATCATAAAAATCGTGGGCGATCTATGTTTGACGGCAAGTCTATATTGATAACAGGTGGTACAGGTTCGTTCGGTCATAAATACACCGAAAATTTGTTATCACGCTATAACCCCAAGCGCTTAATTATCTATTCGCGTGACGAGCTAAAACAGTTCGAAATGCAGCAGAAATTTAATGCTCCCTGCATGCGCTACTTTATCGGTGATGTGCGAGATAAAGACCGCCTTACGCGCGCAATGCAAGGGGTAGACTACGTTATCCATGCTGCCGCCATGAAACAAGTTCCGGCTGCTGAATATAATCCCACGGAGTGCATCCGCACTAATATCGATGGCGCTGAAAACGTTATAAACGCAGCTATTGATAATTCGGTAAGCAAAGTTATCGCGCTGTCGACCGACAAAGCAGCTAACCCCGTTAATTTGTACGGTGCGACTAAGCTCGCTTCCGATAAGCTGTTTGTTGCAGCAAATAATATGGTTGGCGCGGGCAGACCTCGATTTTCTGTAGTGAGATACGGGAATGTAGTGGGCTCTAGAGGCTCGGTTGTTCCGTTTTTCAATAAGCTCATTGAAGAAGGCACTGACCATATTCCGGTTACGCATAAAGATATGACGCGATTTTGGATAACACTTCAGCAGGGCGTCGACTTTGTTTTGAAGAATTTCGAGCGCATGATGGGTGGCGAAATATTTGTGCCCAAAATACCGTCAATTAGAATTACCGATTTAGCCGAAGCCATGGCACCAGGTGTACCCATTAAGATAGTGGGTATTCGACCTGGCGAGAAACTTCACGAAATGATGTGCCCTGGCGACATGGCCTTTCACACTTTCGAATATGACGATCACTTTGTCATTGCACCATCCATCAAGTTCTTCCACAGGAGTAATAACTTTACTTCAAACGGACTGGAGGAAGTAGGTAAGCCAGTTTCAGATGGTTTCGAATATGTATCTGATACAAATCCACATTTTCTCACGGTAGAGGAAATAGTTTCCTGTAATAAGGATGCGGATAAGTGATCCCATACGGACGTCAGTCGATTGATGAAGATGACATTAACACCGTCGTTAATTCACTAAAATCCAACTGGCTAACGCAAGGTCCAGCCGTACCAGCATTTGAAGAAGCTCTGACTCTGCAAAGCGGTGCTAAGCATGCTGTAGCGGTTAACAGCGCTACGTCAGCACTGCACCTCGCTTGCCTTGCTCTTGGAGTAGAGAAAAACGATACGGTATGGACCAGCCCCAACTCCTTCGTTGCCTCTGCGAATTGTGCACTTTACTGCGGTGCCGAGGTAGACTTTGTTGATGTAGAGCCCACAACAGGCAATATGGATGTAAGTGCATTAGCCGCAAAGTTAGCGCAGGCTAAAGAGCATGGAACCCTTCCCAAAGCTGTCATTCCCGTGCATTTCGCAGGTCAATCATGCGACATGAAAGCTATTGCGGCGCTCGCTGAAAAATATCACTTTCGTATTATCGAAGATGCTTCTCACGCTATTGGCGCGAAATACCGCGATCAGCCAGTTGGAAGCTGTCAGTATTCAGACATTACGGTTTTCAGTTTTCACCCCGTTAAGATAATCACTACGATGGAAGGCGGCGCGGCGTTAACCAATAAAAGCGAGTTAGCTCGAAAAATTCAGCTGATGCGAAGCCACGGCGTTACGGCAGTTCAGGACGAAATGACAGAAGTTTCTCATGGACCTTGGTACTACCAACAGGTGCTATTGGGCTTTAACTACCGCATGAACGATGTAGAGGCTGCACTAGGCACAAGTCAGCTAACAAAACTGGCTCAATTCGTTGAGCAAAGAAACGTACTCGCGGCTTTTTATGACAATGCATTCGAACATCAAGCCAATATCACGCCTCTGGATGTAAAAAGTAACTGCTACAGTAGCTATCACTTGTACGTTGTAAGAGCCACAAGGTTGAACTCTGAAACGCATAAAATTGCTATAGAGACCTTGAGAGCGAAGGGAATTTTTGCTCACGTCCACTACATTCCCATTCACCTTCAGCCATTTTATCAAAAATTAGGCTTCAAAAAAGGTGACTACCCGCATGCCGAACAATACTATCACCATGCTATTACGCTACCTCTTTACCCGTCATTAACGCAAGAAGAAGCGCAATACATAGTCGATACGACAATTGACGTTGTTAATCAATTATCGAGTTAACTTCAAGTTCTAATATAGGCTCGCCAATGTTGTAATGTTTAGACGCATCACGACTAAGAAGTGCGTCTAAATGTTGCGGTGCTAAGCCAAACCCAGTTCTAAGTGACTTAACATTATCGTGGGTAAAGGGCTGCCCTTTTTGAATGGGTGCACTGGCGTAAAGCGAACGACGTCTTAGCTTATCTTTTTCGCTTACCGCATAGGTGACTTTACCTAAAGTCTGCTCTACTTGGCGAACGCTTTCTACCATATCAGAAAATTCCCTAGGCTCCATCGAAAACGCTGAATCTGGCCCACCAAGCGATCTGTCTAAAATGAAGTGCTTCTCTATTACTCTCGCTCCCAATGCGGTAGCTGTTATGGGTACAATAGAGCCCATGGTATGGTCAGAAACACCTACAGTCACATCAAATCTAGCGCGCATATCGGCCATGGTTTTCAGATTAGCATCAGCAAGAGTGGAGGGATAATTCGAGGTGCATTTTAGTAGTGTTACCTGATGGTTGTTTTCCCTATGACAGGTTTCCAATGCTAAGGAAATATCCGCCTCTTGAGCAACTCCCGTAGAAATAATTATGGGTTTCCCCGTTTTTGCTACCGCCCTGATTAAAGGAATATCTGTGATTTCAAAGGAGGCTATTTTGTATAGGGGAACGTTCAGTTGCTCTAGAAATGCCACGCCATCTACATCAAATGGACTAGAAAAAAACACCAAGCCTAGCTCTTGAGCCACTTTCTGCAGTGGCTCGTGCCATTCGTAAGGCATAGACGCTTCTTTGTATAAATCCCACAAAGTACGCCCTTTCCACAGCCCTTCTTTGCGCTTTCCAAAAATGTCATTATCAACATTGATAGCTAGCGAATCTGCGGTGTATGTTTGTACTTTAACCGCATTGGCACCTGCTTTCGCCATCGCCTTTATCGTATCGACGGCCAAATCAAAATCGTTATTGTGATTGGCAGACAGCTCGGCAATGATGAAGACTTGGTCGTTAAATGGATACATCTGCTAAGACTTATTAAAATATACAAGCACGTCGTTAATAGACGTTAACTTATCGAGATCTTCATCTGGGACAGTAACGCCAGTCTTACCTTCAAGTTCAACAAATAGATTGAATAGATCTAAGCTATCTAACCCATACTCAGAAAATGCTTGTTCGCTGCCTAGGTTGCTTACATCAGTAGTCACACCAGAGTCAGTCATTGCTTGTTTTACATCTGCTTCAGTTAACATATTCTTCATTCCTCTTTAATAGGCATGTGGCCCACGAAAACCCGACCCCAAACCCGCTTAAAACGAGTCGCGCTGAGTTATCGTTAGACAAATAGTTTTTCAATATTAGGGGGATAGACGAAGAAACGGTGTTACCCGTATTTTCCAGTGCTTTAATAAACTTAGCTTCACTACCTTTGAAGCGTCTTGCTATGGCGTCAACAATAGCTAAGCTTCCTTGGTGTAAAATAAACGCGTCCACACTCTCTTCGGGCCAATCGTTCTTTTCTAATAACGTTTTTATTGCAGGAGCAACGTTCAACGAGGCAAAGTTAAAAACTTGCCTACCATTCATATAAAGCTCGCCTTGTTCAACCTTTAAATGTTCAGCGCCTTTTCCATCAGTACCAAATGAGCAGTCTGACACCACAAGCTGTGGATTTTCACCCATCCATGTGGCAGTAGCGGCGTCGCCGAACAGCATAGAGGTTGTTCTATTAGGCGTTGTAATTACTTTTGAATACGGATCAGCGGTTACCAATACACCATTCTTTTTGCCAGAAGCCGCTAAGAAGCCTTGTAAAATCGATAACCCATATACATACCCTGAGCACCCAAGTGAAACGTCAAACGCCGCAACATGAGTAGGTAGTGCTAACTTTTTATGAACTAATGCCGCACAGTGAGGCAAGCCTTGCCCGTCGGGGTTTTGTGTTACAACAATAAGGGCATCGATGTCTTCTTTGGCAAGATCAGACTCACACAGCAACGCATCAACCGCTTTTACCGCTATATCAGAGGTGTCATCACCTTGTTCTAACCTTGGCAAAAAGCGCGCGCCAAGCTTAGTCTCAACAAATGATGCCGACTCCTCGAAGGTCTCTGCTTGTTTGAAGTTATCGACACCTTCTTTCGGTATGTAACTTGAAATAGCTTTAATGCCTATCATGCTATTCTCCAACAATGAACTGTACGGTTCCAAAACGTTTTCCATCGATAACAACGTCGTTAATTGAAAACTTGTTTTGCATTATCCGCGTGGTTTTAATTGAAAGACTTTCATAACCTATCGGCAGTTCATCAAAAAAGTTAAGCTGCCCCACTAACCACTTGCCCGTCTTTAGACTAAAGAGTGTGTTATGGAGTTTTTTCGTCAAGGCAACCACTAGTTCTACAGTTGTGCAGTCGTTACGAAAAAAAGAAGTCGCCTGCTGCTCATCAGACATGACATCAGCACGTTGTACTAGTATATCTTCGTCAAATGGGTAGGATTCCTGTACTTGCCCTTCTGTCTCAACAATCACGCCTCGCGTTCTTTCTTGTGTGTTCTTATCAAGAAGCTCAACTGTACCAACAATGTTTTTTTCAACATCATCTTCGAGCTGCCCAAACAAAACCTCACACTGCCGATGAATCAATTGTTTAAACACGAGTTTGGTTACGATTTGATTTTCTTCACACACTGCAGTGCTAAACCACGTATAAAAGTCGGTACTATGGAGGTAGTTTCTCGAGCCTTTAAATTTGAGCTGTGTTTTCATTATCGAATCCTCTTAGCCGGATTTCCCAACATGGTAGACTCAGGGGCAACGTCCTTAAAAATTGCTGCTCCTGCTGCCACTGTGCTGTACATCCCAACACGCACGCTGTCTCTCACAACGGAATTTGGCGCTATTTGTACACCTTCCTCAATGTGTGCATAGCCACACAGTGTTGAATTAGGGCCTATATCGACTAAATCATCAACCGCAACATCATGCCCTAAATTAGCATTAGCGCGAATAAAGCAGTTGTCACCCACTCTTGTACCGGGCTGAAGCACAGTATTTGCTGCAATGACAACACCGCAACCGAGTTTAACGTTAAAACCGATGTTCGCTGACGGATGTACCAGCGTAGCTAACCGGTGCTGTGGAATGTTGAGACGCTTAAACTTTTCTGCACGGGCTTTCATTTTTCCCACGGACAACAGTGCATAAACGAATAACGTATCTTCGTCTAAACTTTCCCATTCATGGGGCGCGCCCAAAACTGGCCATCGCTCTATATATTCACCTGCAGGAATATTGTCATTCAAAAAGCCGACTAGCTCTAAAGGCTCGCCAATCTTTATTAGATCAAGCACGATTTGTGCGACAACCAAGCCGTTACCGCCACCACCTATAATCACTACCTTTTTCAACACATCCTGCCTTTATTTGATAATTTCATCTACCCACGGTTGATTGTGGTTGTATGCTTCCATAATCGATAACGCGCTTTGTGACATTGTTTTCAATGTATCTGGAGAGCATCGCAAATTCTCAAGCACATTGACAACGCGTTGTTGAATTTTTTCTAAGCGCTTCGACTCTGTGCTGTAGTCCCCAACATAGACCGCGGCCCCCTTTTCTTCTAATGCGATCGCTTGCGCAACTTGATTTTGTGCAATAGCGAGGACAAGGGTCGGTAGCGCCATTTTACAACGCTCCCAGGACATGGTGCCACCACCACCAATTGCCAGGTCAGCCTGCGCCATTAATAATGAAACATTCGAAGCTTGCACATGTAATTTAAAGCCGTGCTGAGTACAAAATGCGTATATTAGCGGCTTAAATGGGTGATGCTCTCCAATGATGACGTCAACGCTAACGGGTTCATTTAAGCTTGTGCACCACTTTGCGAGCAGCTCGCAGATAAATAGAGTGGCATTGTCTTTATCCATTCCTCCAAAGCATACAAAAATGCGCTTTAGTGCTTGAGGCAATGTAGGGGGGGAAAATGCAAACTCTTCTCGCAACGGAAAATACTGGGGACCGATCATGAGCTTAGTATTATTTTGAATTTTTCCATCCCATTTTTTCTGAGCATCAAGTACTAAATTAGGGTCAATCAATACATCACATTTTAGTGTTCGGTCGGCCAGCCCATCAATAACGACAACTTTTGCATTTAGGGCTTCTTTTAACGCAATGTGCCACTGTGAAGTCAAAGAAAAATGATCTACAACAACAATAACGCGCTCGTTTAATGTTGTATGGTGCAATGCCGCTAATGACTCACGCGCATCATTGGATTCTGTTCCACCTAACCAATGAGCGTGAGGACACCAGTTTCCTGCGTATTCTTGAGCGTTGGAAGTCGGTAACTCGATTACCTTAAAATCTGCGCGTCTGATTTCATCTAAACAATGCCCCTTGTGAGGCTTTGAAATAAAGTATATTGAAATACCGCGCGCTCTTAATAGCTTTGCCAGTGTAAGGCAGCGCATAACATGGCCAGTTCCTATGTGTTCACCACTGTCTACGCGCACCAACGCTGTAATCGAGTTGTTCATTTTCACAGCCCTCGAGACTGGATCGCTCTGAATAGAAGCTCTGCGGTTTCCCAATCTTCTTCGGTATCGATATCTTGCACGCGGTATCTTGGCATCAGAAACGCGGTGGCGTGATGAGAATACATTGGCAAATTCTTTAGAAAAGCGTCAGCCTTGCCCCAGTAGAATTGCCCTGCGTCATGGTAGGCTTCCAGCAGATCCTGAGAGCGTGTTTTCATGTGCTGTTTATCAAACATTTCAATATCACCTTGCGGCGTAAAATGGAAAGCACGTTGAATAGGAAAAGGAAAGCTTGTTGCAGAGAAACAGAAGTCCTTCTTCGAACTTTTTAATTTTGCAAACGCATTCACTAAGTCTTCCGATGTAACAAAAGGTGCGGTAGCGTAAAGCACACAACAGTAATTTGCTGGTTTTTCGTTGTCGGCCAGCCATGTCAACGCGTGATTAACAACATCGCGAGTTACCGCATGGTCATCAGACAATTCAGCTGGACGAACAAACGGAACGAAAGCCCCTTTTTCAATAGCAAACTGCGCAATTTCGTCATCGTCAGTACTTACAATAACCTTATCAAATTCCTTTGAGGCTAGAGCAGCTTCTATAGACCAGGCAATAATAGGTTTATTGCAAAAAAGGCGGAGGTTTTTTCGCAAAATGCGTTTGCTACCACCTCGCGCTGGGATTATTGCTACATTCATAAGTGTCTCTGCTGTTAGCGTATATCGGTTTAGCTACTTCTGACGCTAGTGGCACGGTGATTGAGTAATTTGCTCACGCTAAGACGACTTCTTTTTATTAAAAATGATCTTTGTTTTACAAAGTGATGCTTCTAACGGTCTTGGACATAACCAAAATCTATCACCGGCTTCATTGGTCATCTCTTTATCGGCAAGAGGCTCAGAAGCTAAAGCAAACATGCTGTACGTTTCAAAAGACGTCATACTATTTGACAACTTGTGGAAGTAATCATCGAAAAAACTCCCCCAATCCTCTTTCTCAAGCTTAGGAAACACCAATTTCAGTTTATTGCTCGAAACTAGCGCGAGTACCGCAGTAAACACGGATTTTTCCACGCCTTTTTTATCCGAATTGTTAAAGGGACTGAATACCAAAACGTCGGTTTCCGCTGTGTTGAAACCTTCATGTAATTCTAGCAAGAGTTCAGGTTCGTTTGTTATGAATGCCGCTCGGCTAACTTCAGGCTTGCGCTTTTTCAAATCAGCAGCACTTGAGATAAATTCAAGTTGATAGCGATGTTGACTGTTATCAATATTTTCGTTTAGGCCAAGAGTCTCAATAATATGGCTAGCAGAATCACTAATAAAACCTACGTTCTCACTCTTTACGTATTCTGATAAGGTGATCTCTTGTCTTTCTTTTGTGAAACTTGAAACAGAGTCAAAAGCATCAGGATACATCGAAACACTCGTTAACGCGTCATCAAGAAAGTTGTGCCAACACGATCTAATAGCTTCGAATTTCTCCATCACTAGTTCGTCATTTTTGAAATGCGTTAATTTACTGAAAATGCTGTTTATGTAATTCGAAGTACCATTGAAGTAAAAAAATAAAATGGAGCTTTTACGCAAATACGCCTCGACTAAGAACTTGCGCTGATCGAACACCAGTTTATCGATATCTTCGCGCCCATTAAATTCTTTGTCAGATAACGCTTTAAAATTGGTGATGTCCTCTATTAGCGCATCATGATTAAACCGTTTAGCAAAACGTTGTTGGAATTCAGCTACCGGAATAGGAACATGAGCCTGAGTTTGAATCCAACTCATCGCAGCCTGTTTGTCTTCCAATGAATTAGTAATAATTAACGCGTCTTGCTCTAATGGAGGACTTCCAACGATTTTTGCGCCATCGTTTAAATTATAAACGTCAGCATCACTGAAAGCAGATAAGGTTTTCTCAATCACCGACTTTGACATGTTGAATTCAAACTTGGTATTTACATAGGGTCTAAAGTTCCCTCGCACTACCAATGAAGTGTCTATGCGCTCTGCGTGATTAAACAGTTCGCCGCCATCTTTTTTATAATAGCCTGAGGATTTAGAGTGATGGTGATTAACATCAACCATCCCCAAGTCAACGCCGAATAGATAAACTTGTTTAAAGCCCAGTTCTAACACGTAGTTAATGACAAAATTCGATACGGTAGGATAGGAAAAATGAAGGAATGGCAATTCTAACTCAGGAAAGAGTTCCTTCATAAAAACCGTTGACGACTCACCTTCTTTGAAAGCGAGAAAGGTGTCTTTATAGAGCTTTACCGTATCAGGGTGAACACCATTACAGCTGATAAAATTGATCTGCTTTAAATAGTCTTTATCGCCTATACGCGATGCCCAATCGAAAGACGCTCGGTTCGACTCTACTTCTGCGTGAAAGTCAGGAACAATACCATTACTGTGCATTGCCTGTAAGGCTGTGCCGCAAGATATGACTATAGCTCGCTCCCTTTCTTCCTTCAAAAGGGGCAGTAAATTATCAAGAGAGGGGCCATTTCCGACGATAAATACCGCTACCTCACTTAAATTTCTACTGAGCTCCGGCACACCAGATTTGCGATAAAAGCCTATATTATTTTCTACCGCCCATTTCGTATGCGTCGTGCCAAAGCGAGAATGCTCGAAGTATTCCCCCATGGCGACAATTAAGCGCAGGTCTTCTCTTAGCTTATCAACCGCAGGAAGAAGCACTTCGTTATCATAGCCGAGTGTTAAGTAGGTATTGGCAATGATATGTGTTCCGATAGAGTGGAATTGACTTAAAAGGTCCCGAACGAGGTTAGTTCCGTCATCCCCGATGTTAAGGTAAATACGGTGCCGTTTTTCTTCAACTTTGTTCAGAATTGCCGCCCAATCTATCGCAAACAGAGAAGCAAAAAAGTAGTCTCGGTTGGGTTCGCAAACAAAGAGTTTTTCTATATCTCGCGAGTCACTGAGCGCTTCTAACTGATATCCTGCTCCCATGCCAAAAAGGAGCATCGATTTAACGGTTTCCGGTAGCTTACTTTCTTCCTCTTCCATTCCCGCCAAATGTTCTTGGATTTTCCTTACCATTTTATGATGCGAATAATGAATGAGTTTCCCCCCTGCGTAGCCTAATATTAGGTTATCGCGGTTGGGCTGCTTCACAAATGCTTCATAAGCTAGTTCAGACTCGCGTTTTGGGCTGTCACCGTAAAGCGGTGTGCAGGTCTCTATATGGAAGAGGTTTACTTCACCTGATTGATTAGCTTTTGGCTCCCACTTGACCGGCTTGTAGTCGCTGAATTCTTTAGCTATATCAGGGTAATACTTCGCAAACGCTTCAATGTTATTATCAAAAACGACTTTACTAAGGTTACTGGTCGCCCAATCATTGGATGTAACCACCGGACTCCAAGGAACTATATAGTCGTCAAATGGCTGCGAGGAAGAAAATGAAAATAGCCGCTTTTGCACGTCTTTAATTGTTAGCCCAGATAGACTTTTAAGTACTGAGTCAAAGCTCGCACTATGATAATGCTGATAAAAATGAACTGAAGCAAAAGGACTTACCTGCTTTAATTCACTTAAATCTTCTAATACAGAACTACCGTCTAACTGGCTTTGAAAATAAATTGCCGTTCCCTTCTCTGCAGCAACTTTGAAAATTTCTGGCCAAACACCGGTGAGCATAGAGCAATGTGTGAATTCAAAATTAGGCTCGTAAAGGACGATACTTTTGAAATTAGTTTCATTTACCAATTTAAGTAGGTGAATTCCAAGAGCCAACCCCAGTACAACTAACACTTCTGCATCGTCTTCGATGGGCTTGGATTGCCGAGAAAACCCGTTTTTGTCCAATACCCAAGGAGAACTTATAAACGAGTCCACATGTTGGTGAATACTTGCGGTTACCTGTTCCCCGTAAAAGACCTTGCCGCTATTAAAGTCGACAATATCGAGTTCTTTATCTTTGTTAACGAAAACTGAGGTGGATGTGCTTCTCGCCCGAATGAGCTGAGTAAAGATAGCCGGCATTACGCGCTTGAAAGCTATTAAGCTTTTTTCTTTGTTCTTTTTAATCGCGTACGCAGATTCAACTTCTAGCGATGTTTGTTTATCTTCATCATCTAAAAGGTAGAATTTAATAGCTTTAAGCATTATTTTTTATATCTCTTTGCCGCTTTTTGCGCTCTTGAAAAGCCAACTATCTCCTCTTTTGCAGCTAACTTCAACTTAAGCCCAAGTTCTTCTAATTCTTGATTAATAATTAGTTCATTTTCAGCGAAGGTAGTGCGTTCATTTCCAGAGAGTCTGCTTAACTCGCGAAGAACCAACGAATGTCGCAGGCTGATTAGATGACGGAAAGTTTCAGTTGAAAGCGCGGCAGGCTCTGCTGCCACGCAAACCGCAATTGCTGCGTTGACTTTGCTTAGGAAAAGAGGTGTAGATGAATGGTTTAACTTATCGACGTTCAAATCGCTTGCTTACTTTCTCGTTGCGCTCGAAACGCCTCTTCTTTTGCTTCTTGGGGAATTTGCACCCAAGCATCTCTAATCGGCGATAACAGTGAAGATACCTCATCTAACAACTTAATATCATTGTTAACATGAGCCTCGTTCAGTTTCTCGATCATAAATTCATAGAGGGCAAACATGTTTTCAGCAACTTCGCCGCCCACTTTTACATCTAACGTATCGCGCAGGTGAATAATAATGGCCGTTGCTTTCGAAATAAATGTCGCCTTCTCTTGCAACTCTTTTCGTTCCATTGCACCTTTCGCATATGCAATCCTGTCTAACGCGCCTTGAAGCAGCATCAAGGTCAACTTGTGAGGATCTGCATTGGCAACATCTTGCTTTAAATTACCTTTTTTGTAGGCATTAATACCTTTAAGAGACATACTTTCTCCGAAACTCGTACGTTATAGTGCGGCTAATAATGCCGAGCTTGTCTGATTCAACTGTGCCACAGTCTGGTCTAAGTTAAGGTACTTGCTTCGTAAGATTTGCTCATAGTTGAACATACGAAGCTCCAAAGTTTCCCTTTCAGAATAAACACCCTCTCTATTCTCTTTCGCCGTTTTTTCGCGCAGAGAAATAAGGCCTCCAGATGACGTAAACTCATCAACGAAATCGTATAAGCGAACCGCTATACCTTCATTTTCGTCTGTAAACAATGTAGCGATATCGTCGAAATTGTCTTCCAACGCATCTTTTAATCTGTCTTCCCCAGACCCAATTCCAAAGTCTGACGAACTAATTTCTAACTTTCCATCTTCGTCTAGCTCTATACCAAGTCTGAATAACCCACCAAGCTGTGAAGTAGACACGTTATCGCCAATAATAGATGATAGTCCAGACTGGATTCCTCTTAGCAATGAGTCTCCAGCAAGCGCACCATCTTCTTCCAACTCAGATTCACCATAGCGCGTCAACGTTCCAATTTCGTCAATAATCGCATTATAGTTATCTACAAAATCCCTAATTTTCTGTTCCAGACCTTCTTTGTCAAAACCGATTTTCAGCGTCGTCGACAAAAAGTTGCCCGCATTATCTTTGGGTGAGATCTCGTTAACATCAAAAGTGACGTTTTGAATAGTGTTTTCGAACTTATTTGACTGGCTTTGAACTTCAATTCCGTCAACAAATGCAATTGCGTTTTTGGCAGATTCAATGTTGGCAGCGCTAATGTTATTAGTTCCACCCGCAGTTGAAAGTCTGTCTAGTTCTGCAGCGCCTGTATCATTGTTGATAACTAGATCATTGCCATCACCGGTCTCTTCAGACAGAAACACCAGGCGAGGCCCTTCGGCAGTACCTGTATCAATAATATTTGCGGTTACACCGAAATTATCGTCTGCGCTGTTGATCGCTTCTCTGAGGTCTACAAGAGATGTGCCAGAATCAACGTTGATAGTAAATGAATCACCACCAGGAATGCTAAAGGTCAAAGAACCCGTTCCAGAACTTAAAACAGGATCTGAACTTGAAGTGAAAGCACCCGCGTCTGTAGTTATGCGACTTCCCGATGCAAGTTGTTGCACGGTAATATCGTAACTTCCGCGTAATGCTGAGCTCGACGCATCAGCAGATAAAACGTCGTCATCTTCTGAAGGATTAACGATTGTAGGCTCTCGACCGTTAATATCAGTATCGCTACGTAAGTCATCGACAGCATCTTTAAAATCTGACAACTTAGACTTTATCTGTCCAAGACCAGAGATTTCTGCTTCGATCTTTTCTTCTTTTGTGTTGAGCCTTTCCTCTTTAGGCAATCTCTCAGCATCTAAAAGCTGCTGGACAAGATCATCAAGAGCTAAACCTGAACCTACACCTAGCGACTGAATAGTCATAACCTACCTCATTAAACCTGATTGTTGATAAACACCCCTACGCTATTCCCTACATCCTGCTGTAATTCCTGAATTCTTTCAGCAAGCTTTAAAAGCTCCTCGGAAGGAATCTGCCGAATAACGTCTCCAGATTGACTATCTTTAACTGTCACAACCGAACGATTGGTATTTTCGTCGATTGAAAAAGTTAAATCCCTGTTTTGAACAGTTAGAAATGACTCAACTTTTGCCACCGCCTCTTCAAGGTCAGCAACATTCCTCTCTCCACCTTGGTTATCGACTTCTCCAGATAAACCTTGAGATAAATTTTCATCTTCCACCTCAACGCTGTTGCTTTGAGATGAAGAAGACTTAGCAAGCTCATCTATACGATTTGCGTCACTGTTAACTTCTTTAGGTGAACTTAAACTGTCTCTTACCGACGATGCTGTATTTGGTGCTGTACCTGTTGAAGTACCTATCGCTGTACTTGATGCAAAAGGCTGACCATTTTGAATATTCGGTATTTCCACGTTTCTACCCCCCTTCTGAAACGACAAAACGGGAACCTGCCTAAGCAAGCACCCGTTACATCTCAACTAAGGCTAATTGTATTATAGCTTATCCAAGCAACGATAGCGCAGTTTGTGGACGCTGGTTGGCCTGGCTCAGAACTGAAACAGATGCTTGCTGAATAATCTGGTTACGCGTTAGTTCAGCCGTTTCCGCAGCAAAATCTGTATCTCTGATTTGAGAGCGTGCCGCAGACAAGTTCTCACTGATGTTACTCAGGTTACGAATAGTCGACTGGAATCTGTTTTGAAGCGCACCTAAATCAGCACGAACGCCCCCAACACCAGATATTGCAGCATCGACCGCACTTAATAGCGCAGCAGCACCTGAAGCAGTTTCAACACTATCACCATCAATACCAAGACCGGCTGTACTAAAGCCAGTAATTGATCCTAGGTTACCGGTTGAAAGGTTTACTGAAATCGTTTGACCTGCGTTAGCACCCACTAGGAATGAAGCAGAAAAGTTACCATCTAAGATGTTAACGTTACCAAACTGAGTATCCGTTGCGATACGTGAAATTTCAGTTCGTAGCGCTGATACTTCTTTTTGAAGCGCCAAACGGTCAGCAGAAGAGTTGATGCCGTTTTGCGATTGAATTGATAGCTGGCGAATACGCTGTAGACTCGTAGTAATCTCACTGATCGCACCTTCAGCTGTTTGTGCTAAAGAAATAGCATCGTTCGCGTTGCGTACTGCTTGGTTCAAGCCTTCAACTTGCGACGTAAGTCTGTCAGAAATTTGAAGACCTGCAGCATCATCTGCGGCACTGTTGATTCTAAAACCTGAAGACAATCTTTCGAACGACGTGTTAAGACGATCATTTACGTCAAAAAGCTGACGTTGTGCGTTGATCGAAGACACATTTGTGTTAACGAATAAACTCATTGGAATACCTCCTAGGGACTCGTCGACCAATGTGGTACGATCAAATCCTTCCAGTTCAAATTAGCTTGGTCACTACTCCGAGCTAACGCCTCTTTTAAAAGTAAAGTAAATTACCCCTCAACTATTGGTATCGGCCAACCCTTTAGGTTCTTTAGTTTTTTTTTCGTTTTTTTTATCTTTTTTCGAAATAAAAAGGTAAGCCACTGAATTAGTTGACAAATAAATTCATAAAAATTTAAAAAGATCACGTTTATTCGGTTGATTTATCAAGCAATGATTAAAACGAGTTAAAGCGTTCAAGAAGGTTTGTCTTTTTCGCAACAAAGCGGCAGTACCTACTTCTCATACGCAAGACAGAATCGGCTTGTTAATTGAACGGCAAAGAATTGGAATGAGAATTGGAAAAAGAATTGGAATGAGAGTACCACTGCATGTCTTATCAATAAGACAGGCGAAATCTTTTACTCTAAATTTAAAGTTGGCATTGATGCTGCAAGGTATATTTTGAACAAATTGTCGTGCTCTGCAATTTGTTTGAAATTGGCGGGATGTTTCGGTATTACTAAAAAAAAGGCCGAGACTATTTAATCTCGGCCAATTTGCTCACGTTAGGAGATTGAGCAAATTCAGTTTCTGTCGGCTGGCAGGTATTTAGTAGGATAAACTGGCCTCTCAACCAACACTTCTACACTCTCAGTCCTGTTAGTCGACGCTTTCTCAAAGGGGCGGCCTTACGGCCGCTATCCTTTTTCAGGGGATGGCCTCTCAACTCCTTCCCAAATTCAAGCGTCTTTTAATTAACCACCTAGTAGTGAAAGTGCAGCCTGTGGACGCTGGTTAGCCTGTGCCAGGATAGTAGTACTAGCTTGCTGTAAAATCTGGTTGCGGCTTAGTTCTGCCGTTTCGGTGGCAAAGTCTGCATCTTTGATTCGCGATCTTGCCGCTGATACGTTCTCTGAGATATTGCTCAGGTTTCTAATCGTAGATTGGAATCTGTTTTGAATAGCACCCAAATCTGCGCGAAGGCCACCAATTGCAGAGATTGCTGCATCTACATCGTCAAGAAGAGCAGACGCACCCGCTGCGGTCAAAACGTCGGCAGATATAATTCCAAGCCCTGTAGCACTGAAGCCGTTAACACCTGCTGCGGTTAATGCTTGAGTCGATAGGTTCACTGAAATTGTTTGTCCAGAGTTTGCGCCTACCAAAAAGCTAGCAGAGAACACACCTGAAAGAATACTAACACCAGCAAACTCAGTTGTTGTTGCGATACGTGAAATTTCAGTTCTCAATGCAGAAACTTCTTTTTGCAGCGCCGCTCGGTCAGCTGAGCTATTAATACCGTTCTGCGATTGAATCGCCAACGTACGAATACGTTGTAGAGCAGTGGTAGTTTCAGCCATCGCACCTTCAGCAGTTTGTGCTAGTGAAATACCGTCGTTAGCATTTCGTACCGCTTGATCCAAACCTTGAATTTGCGAGGTCATACGGTCAGTAATTTGCAGTCCCGCGGCATCGTCTGCAGCACTGTTAATTCTAAAACCAGATGAAAGACGTTCAAACGCGGTGCTCAAGTTATTACCGGTAGTGAACAATTGACGTTGTGCATTCAAAGATGACACGTTGGTATTAACAAATAGACTCATGGGTCTCTCCTAACAGTTTCGAGTGTTGCGCTATTGGTTTTATTATTTGCGCGATTAGTTTAAATATTTGGCATAGCCTGTGCTTTGAATTACATGTCAGTTTAATCTGACGTTTCATTGGCACACTACCAATGGAACTTGCTAAGTAGAGAAGTTACTTCTCTTTGCTGGTCGGTGGGTTTGGTGTTCCAGAACCTCAAACCTCTCACTACCTCCTGGCTCTAATCTCGCCGGTCAGCAGCTCTAACCATTCATCAGCAAACTCCATTTTTTATCGACCTTTACTTGCATTTACTTTAGTAATTTTTTCAAATAATTTTATTCGATTTAAAGCACTGTTTTTCCTAACTTTTAAATACAGTTAATTTAAAAAAACTTGTATTCAAACTGTGCTTTTTACGCTCTTAAACATTAGCTTTAGAAGCATAGAGAAAAGAAACATGGTTTATCTCCCCTTTGTAATAGTTATCGTCAAAGTTCGAATTTTACTTTAGGTATTTTTTGCTAATTTTTAGAAAAACGGCGGATATAAATTAAAAATCTATATATTCCAGAGTGTTAGAGGGTAATTTTACGTGCACGAATAGTATAAATGAGGGGAATGACGCGTTTGAAAGGTCGGTATATAGAAAAGCTGGTCTTCAAAAGACCAGCTTTGAACGCACGTGAACTAGAGCACTACCTCCTGGCTTCACGTTAATGGCGATTAGCCTAGAAGCTGTAAAGCAGCCTGAGGACGCTGGTTAGCCTGAGATAATACAGTAGTACTTGCCTGCTGAATGATCTGGTTACGCGTCAAGTTAGCGGTTTCCGTAGCAAAATCTGTATCTTTAATCTGTGAACGTGCAGCCGACACGTTTTCAGAGATATTGCTTAGGTTACGAATAGTTGATTGGAAGCGGTTTTGCAAAGCACCCAAATCAGCTCGTAAGCTACCAATAGCAGAAATTGCGCTGTCCACATTATCAAGAATTGTAGAAGCATTTTCTGCTGAAAGAACATCACCAGTGCCAATACCAAGACCCGATGGGCCAAAACCTGAAACACCCGCAGCAGTAAGCGTAGGTGAAGACAAGTTAACAGAAATTGTCTGACCCGAGTTTGCACCTACTAGGAACGAAGCAGAGAACGCACCTGAAAGGATACTTACACCAGCAAATTCAGTGGTTGTAGCTATACGTGAAATTTCTGTACGTAGTGCAGATACTTCTTTTTGAAGCGCTGCGCGGTCTGCAGAACTGTTGATACCGTTTTGTGATTGAATAGCTAGAGTACGAATACGTTGAAGTGCTGTTGTTGTCTCAGACAACGCGCCTTCAGCAGTTTGCGACAATGAAATCGCATCGTTAGCATTACGAACGGCTTGGTTTAGACCTTCAATTTGTGAGGTCATACGATCGGTAATCTGAAGACCTGCAGCATCATCAGCAGCGCTGTTGATACGGAAGCCTGAAGATAAACGTTCAAATGAAGTACTCAATGAATTGCTTACATCAAAAAGCTGACGCTGGGCATTCAATGAGGATACATTGGTATTAACGAACATTGACATAAAGTCTCTCCTACACTCTCAGTCCAGCGTGCGCTGGCTGTCGGGATTTCCGACGTTTTGTTTTAGTAGTCATCAAGACCTGAGGGGTAATTGATGAACTGGCTCTCTCAGAAACTGTATCGACAACATATAAATTCTCTTTAGAAAAAATTACGATATTTGCCGATTAGCGGTAATATGTTGCCGCTCGACGAGACAAGAACTTTCAGTAACCATCAGATTTTTAAAGGAGATTTCAATTGAAACAAAAACTTCAAATAGTTGAAATTAGTCGTGTATCACCACCTGCAGTTCATGCAGCCTTTACTGATTTGATGGAGAATCCCTTCGACAAAAGTAGCAGTTCACTGTTGTGCTGCTATCGCCAAGCAACAGATCATGTGAGCAGAGATGGCGCTATTGTTATCCTTACTTTGCGTAAAGAAACGTTAGAAGTGATCAACAAAGTGTTGATTAAAGAGCTCGGTACCGATTTAAGAGATCCTAAATTGATGTACGACGGTCAAAGAGCAATAGTAACGGCCTTCGCTAAGACAATTGATGAAAATGAACAAGCACATACTAAGATGCTAAGTGTTTTCTCCACAACTGGACAATCTTGGTCTAGCAAACACTGGTTCGGCGATGATGGCTGGTGGATATGGAAACCGCAATGGATAAACAATAAGGCATTCGGCTTTGCTTATCACCGCCCCGCTGATTACATTTCGCTTTACGAAGGCGACCCCACCCGCGCAATGCGCGTCCACAAACCAAACGTTTTCGGTCTTGCTAAAAATAACAAGGGATTCCCAAATGAAAGCGCCCTCTTGTTTGACCACGACGGTGAAGCAACAGTATTTTTAAGACGAGATGCCGATACATTTTCTGCTCAATTTGGCACATCTACGCCTCCCTATACAAAGTGGTTCTGGCATGACTTGGGAATTTATATTGGTGGGCCTTGTGCCATAGCGCTCACTAAAACAACATTCCTTGTTGCTGGTCGGCATGTGAACTGGGAAACCAGAGAGTTTTCGACACGACTTTGGCATTTCGATAAGACAAATAAAACACTAACCGAAATACTAACAATGCCCAGTAGCGGTGATACGAGTTATCCTGGCCTGATATTAGATAATGATCTACTTTACATGTCTTACTATTCAAGCCATATAGATAATCAGGCGAGGGTCTATGTAGCCAAAATTGATGGGGTTAAGTCGTTATTTTAACCCCGACTAAATGTAGTTAAATAAGGAAAGGTTGGAAATTTGCGGAAATGTTGCCAGTGCCGCACTTAACGCGGTTTCCTGTTTCGCAAATTCAGTCGATGCTTCAGCGTAGTCAACATCTTGAATTGAAGAGCGCTGGGCTTTCGCTGCAATTTCCATGTCTAGGTTACTTTCATAAGTACTTTCAGCGATATTCAAGCGACTTCCCAAGGAAGCGCGCTCTAGAGATATTTTCTCTAGGCCGTTATCCAGACCTACCAATGCATCGGCGATAGCATCCTGTAGCGCTCCATGATTAATTGAAGTGTCTGATAGTAAAGACTGCACTTCATGGATTGTTTGTGCCATGCTTTTTTTCTCAGGTTGATCTAGAGAAAAACTGATCGAGTCGCCTGGTGACGCAACAGCTTCAAATTGCATACCTTTCAGCGTAAAGGGCTCTCCTGAGGTGTAGCCTACCGTTTCAATAACTGCACCACTGTTTTGATTAACAAGCTGAGCCTGACCTGTTCCGAGAAAATCTACCCTAAAGTCGTTGTTTGTTAGGTTAGCATTATCATAATTATTATTAAAAAAGGTATCGAAAGTACCTTGCTCCATAATTGTCGCTCCCTCTAACGAGGTTACCGTATTCGCTGTTACTGAAAAGTTGAAACGAGATAGTACGTTCTCAAAAACTTCATACCCGTTACTGGTAGACTGAATCTTCGAGCTATTTGAAAGCTGAATGAAGTTTACGCCGGCATCGCCCGAAAAGGATATTGCATTACCTCCCGAAGCCGGGTTAAAAGTAAATGCTTGATTGCCAGATTGATAACCTGCGTACAGGTAATTACCATCTGCATCCTGCGTGTTCATCAAATCAAATATTTCGAGCTTAATTTGCTCTAACTCTGACCCGATAGCTCGTTTGTCAGGATCATCCAAAATACCATTTCCCGCCTGAACGATTAATGTTCTAGCACGGTTAACCGAATTGGTAATATTCGTCAATACCGCTTCCTGCTGTTCGAGCGAACCTGTTACTAGATCATTGTTGCGCTGAAATTGGGTTAGCTCATCGATTTCTTCGGTTAAACGTAATACTTTTGCCGCACCAACAGGGTCGTCACTCGGAGTGATAATGCGTTTTCCAGAAGCTAGCTGCTCTTGAGTCTTTGCCAAATCGCCCTGATTTTGCATAATCGAGCGCATGTTTTGATCATAAATTTGATTCGTTGATATACGCATAACTCACCTACCTTGCTGACTGCAAAATGGTATTAAACAATTCTTGCGCCGTAGACAAAATTCGCGCTGCGGCAGCATAGCTTTGTTGATACTTTATTAAATTTGCGGCTTCTTCGTCTAAGCTAACGCCAGAGACAGACTCAAACCAATTCTGCGATTGAACCTTCATGGCTTCCGCTGAAGCAAGTGTTACTTTTGCCATCGAGGCATCTTCACCAATTCGGCCAACCATAGATGCATAAGCATCTTGGAAGGTACGTGGTGTATTCGTTGCCTCACTGCTCACTTGCACCGTATTTTCGTTTTGAATAGCCGCTAAATTAAGCGCATTACTGTTATCGTTAAAGCCATCTGTATTATAGCTGATCGAGAAACTATCCCCAGCTTTTGGCACGCCATCCAAGCTCAAATCAAAGCCTGGATCTGGGCTTATTCCCGCTTGACTAATGAGGTTAGTTAAATCAGTTGTGCCAGTTACTGTAGCTAAAACATTACCGCTTCCATCTACAACGTCGTATGTACCTGCGGCCGTAAAGTTAATTTGAGCTGGCGCTGAATTTAACAACCCACCCGCTCCGTCAAAAGCAGAAGCGCCGACTTCTGTGTTAGATACCGTAACGTCAATGACATTTGCGCTTCCCAAATTTGTATTATTTGCTCCTGCTCTCACCGGGCTTGCAAACGCTAAATCTTCAGGGCGATTTGTCTCTAGTGTAATCTTAGACGCGATATCTTTAGTTGGCTGAATGAGAAACTCATTACCCACGGTATAGGGATCGGTTCCTGAGAAATCAACTTCAATACCACCGGGCAATTCATTAAACCCAGCTGTAACCGCGTAATTGGAATAGATAATATCATTGCCAGAAGCGTCTTTTTTCGGTGTGCCATCTGCATTTAATAGCGTAATTTCTATTTGGCTAGGCACGCCCGCAGTTACTGCCGTCACCTCAATTTTGTAGTCAGCATCCGTTAGCTCTGCACCTTTACCTTCGGTAATTTGTGCAGTTACAACATAGTCACCATTGGTATCGCTATATGCTAATCCGCGAAACGAAGGTATATCGAAAATATTGCTACCAAGTTGGCCGTCTAAGTCCATCCCCAATTTATTTTGCGTATTCATTGCATCGGCGAATGCTACTGATAGCTGACCAACATCCCGCATTGCAGGGCCTAAAATTTCGTTTCTGTACTCGAATAAACCGCCAAGTGCGCCACCTAAATCATCTTCTACGATACGTATTGAGGCATCAGCTTTTGTCTGTGAGCCAAAGTTTGTTTCTAGTTTAAGCTGCTTGAACGTTAAGTCAGCATTGGTATTCAGTTCAAATAAATTAAATGCGCCATTTTCTAATACCAATGACTCACCAGAAGTCAGGTTAATTGTTACCGCTCCATTTTGCGTGGTGCTTTCTTTAACTGTTATTCCCATGATTGAAGCGAGCTCGTCTATCGCTTGATCTCTCTCATTAAGCAATGCGCTAGGCTGGTCGCTGGTATTGTTACCATTGGCAATAACAATATTGCGATTTAGATCGCCAATATTGCCAATCAAGGTGTTCGCTCGATTCACCATCGACGTGAACTCTAGGTTTAATTCTTCTTCTTTCTCCAACATATAATCAGACAGTGTCTTCATTCGTTGGTACAAAGACTCAGATTTCCCTAACACTTGGTCGCGAGACGCCAGGTTAGTAGGATCGTCAGCAGCTGTTTGCAACGCGGCGAAGTACTCGCTCAATCCTTGGGAGATGGAGTTAGCCTCACTCGCTAATAGATTGTCAATGGCCGCTGTTTTACTAGAGAATGCCTCAAGCTCGCCGACAGAAGTAATGTCCCTGCGCAATTGATTTTGAGCAAATACGTTGATGATACGTTCGGTATTGCCGATCTCTACACCGAAGACTTGGCTGTTTTGAAGCTCAGTGCGCTCGCGAACATAGCCTGGCGTGTTGACGTTGGCAATATTGTTACTGGTCGTTTGTAATAGCTTACTACTGGCGTTAACACCACTGGTCGCTAATGAGAATAAATCGACAGAACTCACAATGTAATCTCCAATGCTATGGCATTAACGTGCTGAGACGATCGCTGTTATACACTGCCATTATCTTGCGCGCGTATTCAGGGTCGGTAGCGTAGCCCGCTTCTTGAAGCGCATGGGTATAGCGCGCTGCGTCAGAAGCATTCTCGACAGCATGACTGTAGCGAGGCTGTGATGTGATAAAGCGTCCATAGTCTTCCATTGCGTCTTCTACTGACGAGTAGGACCTAAAAGCAGCCTTTTGTTTTTGCGGTAGTCCATTGTTAAATTCCAACGTGTCGACTACAGCCTGCTCTCCTTGCCATCCCTTATTTGCTTTGATGCCAAATAAGTTGTGCGAGCTTTCCCCATCCGCTTTATGGATAACAAATTTCCCCCACCCGGTTTCAACTGCGGCTTGGGAAATTATTGCTTTAGGATCCATTCCGTATTTTTCTGCCACTTTCTCAGCTATTGGCATTAGGCTCTCTACAAACTGCTCGGGACTTTCGAACATGGCATCTTTTTGTGCTGACTGGCTACGAATAGACTGTGAAGAAAGGGCAATATCCTGCGCCTCAGCTACGTTGTACACACGGTTTCTGTTAAGTGATGATAAGTCACCGTCACTTCTGATTACACTGGCAGGCGTATAGCTATCCTCAGTTTGACCTAACTGTTTAACAATGACATCAGCGAGACCTAAGCCACCACCGGAAGTGAGGTCTGTCGCTAGCTGTTGGTCGTGCATATCACGATAAAATTTAACTTGCTGCGAATTAAATGGGCTATTTTCGTCAGCAAGGGCATCTTGCGCTTTACGCATTGATTTCAACATCATTTGCACAAATATCGCTTCAAACTGCTGGGCAGCTTCTTGCAATACCGTCTCGTCGCCCGACGCAATGGCTTTACGCATTTTGTTTATGCTGCCCATATCGTGGACATTGCGAGCCATATCAAGCTGACTTTTTGTGCTAAGTGATTCCATCGTGCTTATTCCGCTGTGACCTTATTTTTACTAACGTCTCGTAAATGCTCTTTGCTCGTTTTAAATAATAACGAGCTCTCCACGCAATGCGCCTGCTTGACGTAATGCTTCCAAAATTGCCATTAAATCGCCCGGCGCAGCGCCCACCTCATTGACCGCGCGCACAAGCTGGTCCAGAGTAACGCCTGGCTCAAACTTAAACATGCGGCTATCTGCCAAATCGACATCAACAATCGACTGAGTGGTAACAGCAGTCTGCCCTTCACCAAACGCGTTAGGTTGAGAAACTTGCTGATTTTCAGAGATGGTCACCGTTAGCCCGCCGTGAGTAATTGCTGCTGGTAACAAGCGAACGTCACTGCCAATAACAATGGTTCCTGTGCGGCTGTTTATTACCACACGCGCTGGCGCATCAGCTGGTGTAAATTCGAAGTTTTCTAAGGTAGCCAAAAAGCCCACGCGCTGACCGACATCTCGCGGGGCCGACACTCGAACAGACGCTGCATCAATGGGCTTAGCAATAACATAGCCATTTTCCGGCTGTGCACCTAAGCGCTCGTTGATCGTATCTGCAAGCGACTTGGCTGTTGAGAAATCTGGATAATGGAGGTTAAGCGTTAACGTGTCGCCATTGGCAAAGCCTGTTGGTACAGATTGCTCTACCATCGCACCGTTTGGAATTCTGCCTACCGTTGGCGTATTAACGACAATACGAGAGCCATCACCGCCTTGTGCGCCAAACCCGCTCACGACTAAGCTGCCTTGCGCTACAGCGTAGACTTTACCGTCAACACCGCGAAGAAACGTCTGGAGCAGTGTTCCGCCTTGAAGACTGGCCGCTTCGCCAACTGAAGAAACCGTAATATCAATGGTTTGTCCGGGTTTTGCAAAAGCAGGCAGGTCGGCGTGCACCGCCACTGCGGCCACGTTTCGTATTTTGGGCTTAGTGTTAGCGTCAAGACTGATACCAAAGTTACGCAGCATGGTTCTGAAACTTTGTTCGGTAAACGGGCTTTGTTCACCCGTTCCAGGCAAACCTACAACAAGACCATATCCCACTAACTGGTTACTACGTACGCCTTGAATACTCGCTACATCTTTAATGCGCTGCGCACCTGCCTGTGAAGATAAAAGCATTGTGAAAACGGCTAATACTACTGAAAACAAACGCATGTTCACTCTCCTATCCTAAAACCTAAAGAGGCCACCAAGCAGAATCAAAGAACTTGGTTAACCAACCCTTTTCTTGTGCTCGCGCAAAACTTCCCGTACCCGAATATTGGATACGCGCATTTGCAACCTTAGTGGACACGATTTCATTCTCGGGACTAATGTCTGCCGGACGAATGATGCCGGTAAGACGGATATATTCATCGCCCTGATTCAGGGTTAGCCACTTTTCGCCACGAATAACAAGGTTGCTGTTAGGAAGTACGTCGACCACAGTAACGGAGATAGCGCCGTTTAAGCTGTTGCTTTGGTTAGCAGTGGCATCACCGGAGAAATCTCGGGATGAACTTATTCCTAATTGTACGGACTCTCCGCCAATGTTTATCGCTTGCCCAGCAAGCCCGGTAATAGGGTTAAGATTGACGTTTGAATCTTTCGCTGTGCTAGTGTCGGCTGATTTGCTCGCTTGGGTATTCTCGCTTAACGTTACAGTGATGATGTCACCGACTCTTCTTGCGGTAACGTCAGAATATAAGTTGTTAGCAAGCTGCGAACGAAAAAGCGAGCCATCCTCTACTACCGTTTCACGCGGGTAATCTGGCACTACCGGTGCAAACGACGGGTCGTTTGCCTGAACAGGAGGCTCGTTTGTACTGGCGCAACCGCCAAGTATCAGAAGTGCAGCAGATAAACCTAAAATACGCATGATGCTACCTACTAAAGTTGCTGAATAACCTGACCAAGCATTTGGTCGACCGATGAGATAACCTTTGAGTTCATCTCATACAAGCGCTGGCTTTCGATAAGGTTTACTAACTCTTCAGTCACGTTCACGTTAGAGGTTTCCAACGTGCCTTGTGAGATGTACCCCAATCCTTGCAGACCAGGGATCCCCTGAATAGGCGCACCGCTTGACGCTGTCTCTACATAAAGGTTTTGTCCGGTTGGTTGTAATCCGGTTGGGTTAACAAAGTCAGAAATATTAAGCTGACCGAGTACCTGCGGTTCAGCTTGGCCCCGTATGCTCACGCTAATTTCACCATCTTGAGATATTGTGATTTGTTGCGCATCTTCGGGAATAGCCACTTCAGGCTGAAGCAAAAAGCCCGCGCCAGATGTAACAATTTGGCCTTGGTCGTTCAGTGAAAACTGACCATTTCTCGAATATGCAATGGTGCCGTCTGGCTGCAATATTTCAAAGTAACCACGGCCTTGAATTGACATATCAAGCGCGTTTTCAGTGGTTAACAGGTTACCTTGCGTATGTGCTTTTTGAGTAGCAACGACCTTCGAGCCTGAACCAAGCATAAGCCCAGAAGGTAGCTCTGTGTCAGCAGACGAACGACCGCCTGGCTGATTGATATTCTGATAAAGCAAATCTTCAAACACCGCGCGGTCTTTTTTAAAGCCCACTGTTGACGCATTGGCTAGGTTGTTAGATACCACTGCCACATCAGTCTGTGCGGCGTCTAGTCCGGTTTTACTTATCCATAGTGCTGGATGCATGTTAACCTCCGACGTTGCTCATGGGGCAACGATGATAAAAATTCGTTTACAGAATGCGTAATAACGCATTGCCACTTTGATCTAGTTTCTCTGCTTGCTTCATCATTTTGACTTGAAGCTCGTAGTGACGCTGCAGACTTATCATGTCTACCATTTCGTCAACCGCATTGACGTTGGAACCTTCAAGCATGCCCGACATTACTTTTACGTTGGCATTGGCTGGCGCTATTGAGCCATCTTCCATTCTAAATAAGCCGTCGTTCCCACGTTCCATGTCTGCATAGTTTGGGCTAACTAATTTAAGTCGCCCCACTTCTTCAATAACATTAGCAGGGGCACCTAACTGTCTCATTGACAACGTGCCATCGGCCGCAATATTGAGATTATCTAAAGGAACGGGAAGGAATATTGGCCCATTGTCACCAAGCACGACGCGATCGTGGATATCTGTCAAAATTCCGTCATCGCCCAACTTGAAATTTCCATCACGCGAGTAAGCTTCTTGACCATTTTGATCTTGTACAGCGAACCAACCATCACCTTGAATGGCTACATCTAAATCGCGGTCTGTTTTAATCATTGGGCCCGACTCGTAATTATTCGACGGGCTTTCTGTCATGGAAAACACGCGGGTCGGCAAACCTTCGCCGTAGGCCGGCATTGACCTTGCCTGCTCTAACTGCGCTCTGAATCCCGTTGTCTGTGCATTAGCCAAGTTATTGGCCCTAATCCCTGTTCCTAGTAGGTCTTGGGAGGCGCCACTTGCTGAAATATAGAGAAGTTTGTCCATGACTGACTTTTGACTCTGATTAAACCTTAAACAAGATTTTGCAAAGGCAGTGCCAATCTGTGGATATTTAGTGCAATTGAAAAATAAGGGCGGTATTGAATTGATATATATAGAAAAATAAAAAGGTCGCATTGTTGCGACCTTTCTAAATCGGGTCAAATAGGTACGGTTTTCCGCGCCTAAAATTTGCCGCTTAGCAATCTGCTAATGTAGCTTACTGCAAACTATCGAATGTTAAGGATAGTCTGGTTTAGCGAGTTGTTCACTTCAAGCGCACGCGAGTTTGCCTGGAAGTTACGCTGAGCGATAATCATATCGATGAGCTCAGTGGTAAGGTTAACGTTAGCTTGTTCTAGCGCCGAAGAGTTAATTTCGCCGAAAGTACCAGTTGTTGCTTCACCCGCTAGTGCCTCACCAGAAAGAATACTTTCCTTCCACTGAGTACTGCTCTCTTGAGTTAGGCCTTGTTCATTAGAAAAGCGAACCAAAGCGACACGAACAATAGGTTCAGACGTACCATTAGAGAACGTTGCACGAACCAGGCCGTCAGGACCGATATCGATACCCGTCAATCGACCTACAGGCAAACCATCCTGTTCTAATGATGTAACCTCGAACGCAGAGGCGAACTGAGTCGGCTCATTAGGCGTAGCGCTATTAACATCGAGGTTGAAATCTATACTTATTTGCTGCGTAGGATCTGAGCCATTAGCAAGAATACCTGCGCCTAGCGCTTCTGTTTCCATTTTGAAATCAAGTGTAGGTAGGCCATCAGGCGTTTCCATACCAGCGAAATCACCGCCTTGAGAGAAGATGAGTTTAGATGCTGTTACGGCGTTACCAGTGTTACCACCGACACTATTTACTGCTGTTGCTGGGTCTGTGTCATTACCCGCTGAATCTGTCATATCAACTAGCGTGTCATCTACTGCAGTAGCAACATACCACTCATTATCAACACCTGGTGTCGCATCCTTTATGAAGTAATAGGTCATTACGTGGCTATCACCTAACGAATCGTAAACGGTTACCGATGTTGCTGCGTTGTAGGTAAGCGGATCTTCAGGGTCAAAATCTTGTGGATCTAGGGCTGCATCACCAGCAGGCAAGTTCATTCGAATGTCAACTTCTGTGGTTTGTGCGGGAGAACCCGAAGAGTCTGGAATACGCACTGGCTCAGTAGTACTAAGTGCTACCGAGGCACTTGTACCATCAGAGTTAACGGGGAAACCCAATAAGTTATCGCCGTTACTATTAACCACGAAATTGTCGCTATCTAACTTGAACTGACCCGCACGTGTGAACGAGAAGTCGCGAGACGTAATTTCAGGTACTGTCGCAAAGAAACCATTACCCGTGATCGCCAAATCAAGCGAGGTATTGGTAAACTGAAGGCTACCTTGAGAAAATTGCTGAGCAACTTCTTGAGTGAGTACACCGTCACCTACTTTAGTTTTACCACCTGAAAGCAGTGATGCCGCATAAACATCGCCAAATTCAGCGCGAGATTCTTTAAAGCCAACTGTATTTACGTTTGCGATGTTGTTGGCGGTTACATCCAAATCTTTTTGTGCGGCTGATACGCCACTCAGTGCAATATTAAAAGACATTATTGATTCTCCTACTAACTGCCGATTTGAATGACGTCATCAAGATTGATACTGACATCACCATCCAAATTCAAAATTACGCCTTGACCACTACCAGCCAAGCTTACACTTCCAACATGGCGATTAACGGCGGTATTCAGCTGAACACCCTCTCCATTTAATTCGCCAGTGGCACTGATAACATATTCACCCGGTGCCATCTGGTTGCCATGCTTATCTTTGCCATCCCATTCAAACTCAATGTTGCCAGCGCTTTGTGTGCCTGCATCAATGGTTTTTATGACTTCACCAAACTGGTTCTCAATAGTGATCGTCATATTCTGAACTGTTTTTTCATTCACGATGACACCCGAAATGCCATCGCCTTCATTGGCCATATAACCCACGTTACCTTGAACCAGAACGTTTTGCCCGATAAGACTAGAAGCTTGTAACGCTTGATTCGATGTCATTGAAGCTGCAAACGACTCAAACTTTTCGTTAAGCTGGGAAATACCGTCGGCCATCGTAAATGATGTCATCTGCGCTACCATTTGATCGTTATCAACGGGTGCAGTGGGATCCTGATTGGCTAACTGCTCAGTTAACATTGAGAAGAAATCTTCCTGGGTTAACTGCTGCTCGGTGCCGTCAGCTATTTTGACGGTTTCCTCTTGCCAATACAGATCAGTATTTAAGCCAGTATTGTTTATGGTATTCACTGAGTAATCCTCACATTATTCAAGCGGCAAGTTACTGCCCTTGACCTAGCTGCAGTACGCGACGGAAAATACGCTTTGTGGTGTCCGCAACCTGCACGTTAGTTTCATACGCTTTAGACGCTGACATCATATTCGCCATCTCTTCTACAATGTTCACGTTGGGTTTATAGATGTAGCCGTTTTCATCTGCCATCGGGTTGTTAGGTGAATACTCCACTTGCAAAGGAGCATCACTTTCTACAATACCCTTTACTTGAACACCTGCACCTTTCGACTGGTCGCGCATTGCATCTTGCAACGCCGTAGCGAAAACTGGATGGCGAGCTCGGTATGTTTCGTCATAGCTGCTGCTAACCGAGTTAGCGTTGGCAATATTACTTGCCGTAGTATTAAGACGTACATTCTCCGCCTCCATACCCGTACTCGAAATTTGCATTACATTAAATAAACTCATGACTACTGACCTCCTGAGCTAAGCGCTTTTTTCATGCCTTTAATTTTTCCGTTCAAAAATTCTAGGCTGGCTTGGTAGCGCAATCCATTGTCTAAAAACCGATTTCTTTCCGCTTGAACTTCAACCGTATTACCGTCGCCAGTGTCTGGTTGTGTTGGGATGCGGTATTGCATGTCAAAGTTTGCCGCTACTGACGTAGAATTGCCGCTTAAGTGGCGATCATTTGTCCGCACCATTCCTGAAGAAGCGTGATTGGCTGTACCACCAGATGCTTCTCGCATAGCCGACTGCATTGCTTTATTAAAATCAATGTCCCGCGCTTTATAACCAGGCGTGTTTGCGTTCGCTAGATTTCCAGAAATCACTTCCATACGCTCTGTGCGTATAGTGAGTGCTGACTCATGAAAGCCAACCAGCTTATCTAGGTTAATAGCCATAACATGACCTCTGACATACTAAAAATTTGTTTCGTGGTGACAATGTAAGCGGACAATTAAATATCGAATCTTGCCGTTTTACTGTCGTTTGTAGAAATAGTTAGCAAGGCAAATGCCATAATGAGATTTTGACGGAGGGTGTAAGTCAAAAATGTCGACCTGATCGTAAAAAAAGTATTAGTTATCAGGCCGATAAGTTAGATCATTTTTTTTGATAGTAAAGGCCAGGGTGGCACTTAACCATACTGTAGGTATCACTTGCAGCGCTGATTGATTCAGAGGCGCCAAGGAAAAGCACACCCTGAGGCTGCAGCTGTCCGGCAATTTGTTGCAGGATGCGTTGTTTTACTTCGGCCGAGAAATAAATTAAAACATTACGGCAAAAAACGATATCAAAGCGGCCAAGTGCTGCATAGCTCGAAAGTAAATTTAGACTTCTAAAGCTTACCATCCGACGAACGTCGGGTTTTACCTGCATAAGCCCGCTATCATTTTGCTGGAAAAAGGCCTGTCTCCTTTGCGGGGACAATCCCCTTGCAAGGGACAGTTCGTCATAAATACCTAACTCACACTTTTGCAGCATTTCTGACGATAAATCTGTAGCAACAATTTCAACACCCGCTCTTAATGCACCTGGCCTTTGGCGCTGATATTCAAGTACAGACATCGCAATAGAATAAGGCTCTTGTCCAGACGAACAAGCGGCACTCCATATGCGAAGCTTCTGATTTTTTGCCGATAGTGTTGGTAGTAACTCTTTTACAAGTAAATCGAAGGGATAGTTGTCTCGAAACCACAACGTTTCGTTTGTAGTCATTGCGTCAATAACGTTCTGTAGTAAAGTTCTGTCGAACCCTTTCACAACCACGTCAATCAGTTCGTCAGCAGACTCATACTTATGCTTATAGAGTAATGAAGCTAAACGGCTGCGCACCAGGTATTGTTTATTATCACCTAATACTATGCCGCATTGCTTTTCCAAAAACTCTCTAAACTTAAGGTAACTTGCTGGCGAAACGTCTTTATTAGCCAATCCTATCTTGCTCCGTTATTCGCACTCAGTCATTAGCCACTTTTGTACCGCGGTAGCAAGTTCATCGGGGTGGAATTTCGCGATAAAGTCATCAGCCCCTACTTTCTGCACCATAGCTTGGTTGAAGACACCACTGAGCGACGTATGCAATACAACATGAAGCTTTTGAAGTTCAGGCGTATTCTTAATTTCGGCGGTTAGTGTATAGCCGTCCATTTCTGGCATCTCGATATCTGAGACCAGCACGCCTACACGGTTCGTTACATCGCCATACTCTTCCGCAATTTCTTTAAGCCTGTTTAATGCTTCAAGACCGTTTTTAGCTAGCTCAATTTCTAAGCCTAGTGAAGTTAGGGCCTTTTTAACTTGGTTTCTCGCTACCGCAGAGTCATCTGCAATAAAGATAATTTTGTTCTCTTGGCCTTCGGTTGTCAGACCTTCTGCCACCTCTGAACTTACTTCGGCATTCAACGGAGAAATTTCATTTAAAATTTTCTCAACGTCTAGAATTTCAATAAGTTCATTTTCAACTTCAGTCACCGCCGTTAAATAGCTTGCTCTGCCAGTACCTTGAGGTGGCGGCATGATCGCATCCCAATTGGTGTTGATGATACGCTCTACGGCACCCACCAAAAAGCCCTGAACTGAACGGTTATATTCCGCAATAACAATAAAGGCATTAGAGAGATCTTCAATTTTACGGCCGCGTGTTGCCATACTTAAATCAATGACCGATATGGTTTGACCACGGATGTGCGCCACACCACGAACCAACGGGTTTAATTTCGGCATTGCTGTTAGCGGAGGACACTGAAGCACTTCCCGCACTTTAAAAACGTTAATTCCAAAGCGTTGGCGGCCGTTCAGTCTAAACAGCAGCAACTCTAAGCGATTCTGCCCAACAAGCTGCGTGCGCTGGTTTACTGAATCTAAAATCCCCGACATAGGTCACCTCTAAGTAATACTGGGCATGATCATTGCCTCTTATGATAAAGATAGACAATATCACTAAATTTTTGCAGGTCAAACGACAGAAAAATGACACTAAATAGCATTTTTCAGTCTTTAGTAGGGTTTATACCTTAACTTAGTCAATGATCCTGCGTTGACGCTCGTGCTTGTAAACCTTATGGATTTACTTTGGCTGTTATTTATTTGCACTAAGCAAACCGGCCGTATTAAGCATAGTCAATAACTTGTAAACTGAACACGAAAAGTCATGATGAAAAATATGAACGCCAAAACGCGCCTTACATTCACACGATTACTGTCATTGACCGTTTTCAGTGTGCTTTCTATGAACTGCTTGGCGACACAAACCAATCACAAACAGGTTGAAGAAGGCGCAAAACAATACCTAATAACTCAACTTGCTGATAATACGCAGGATACTAGCATTGATGTGTCTATTGTGAAGATAGACGATAGGATAAATATTCCTGACTGCCCAACTGGGTTCGAATACAATGCGTCGCAAGAAGCGCTGAGCCAATCGTATATATCAGTTAGAGTGAGCTGTAGAAATAATGAATGGTACCTTTTTACCAGCGGGCAAGTAACGCGTACCAAAGAAATTGTTGTCACTCAAGGCGCAATAAGTCCAGGAACCGTACTAACATCATCGAATCTCTCTCTGGCAAAAGTTGATGTAAGACGATTGCGCCATACCGCATTTACTGAGCTAGAAGCACTTATTGGGGCTAGAATAAAACGCCGAGTGACTGACGGACAAGCTATACAGTCAAATATGCTATGCTTTGTGTGCAAAGGCGACAGAATTACCATAACTGCTGAGGTAGCAGGTATGGAAGTGAAAACAGCCGGAATCGCTCAGCAAGACGGTGTTGTTGGTGACAATATTAAGGTAATTAATGCCAGTAGCCAAAAGGCGGTGATAGCAAGAGTCGCAAGCCCTGAAGAAGTCGTGATACACTTATAAACGAGGCAGCGAATATCTACTTTTTTGTTCACAATTTAGCTAAAGAAATTAGCCAAAAGGCCGATACACTTTACAGAGGCGAAAAAGTAGTGAGGACTAATTATGGCAATTAACAATATAAACAATGGGTTACCGAAAACACCCGTTGATAATGGAAAGGTTGCACAGCAAAACCAAACGCAGCAATCTCCACAGCAGGCATCAACACAGGCTGCGCAAACCGCATCAGTTCCGCGTCAGGATTCTGTATCGTTGACGCAATCTGCTCAGCAGCTCAACCAGGTTCAGAAGAAAGGTTCGGAAGCGCCTGTGAACCAAGATAAAGTCGATCGCCTTAAGCGAGCGATTCAAAGTGGCGAGTATAAAGTTAATCCTGAAGTGCTTGCCAACAAGATTGCAAAACTAGAAGGTGAGATTTTTGGCGCTAAATAGTGAGCGACAAAACTCGTAACTAACCAGAAGAGAGCTAACGTGACTGAACAAGCAAGCCAATTGACACAAGCACTAACAAAGCAAGTGGAGCAACTGTCTTCACTTGCAGTATTGCTTGAAAAAGAATTGCAACTTATCAGTTCGCGAGACGCAGAATCTTTAATGAACTTATTAGACGAAAAGATAGCACTGTTAACGTCTATTCAGGCTCTCGATGGAAGCATTGAGCGCACAATTAACGATCAAGGCTCAATGTCAGAAGAAGATGAAGCATTAATGGCTAATGCAAAGAAACTTCTGGACGATTGCAAATACCGCACGCAGGTCAATCAAAAAGCCGTAGAGCAAGGACAGCTACGCCTCACACACTTACGTAACTTGATGATGGAAGTGCGTGCCAAAGAATCGCTCACCTATGACAAAAAAGGAAAGCCGAAAGGCGGGACTTTAGGGTCGGGAGTGAGCGCCTAATTTTTTGCGATTTCAGTAAACCCCACTCAGCGAGCTTTAACCATTAAGCCTTAACCGGTAAAAGTAAATTATATCTCTGTGAATTTGCGCATGTTTTAAGACTTCACGATACAGCCACTTGCGCCCCCCCCCCTTTCGCTAACGTTTAATAATACTTAACATCCTTTACTCGGCGCGGTTTTGCGGTCGACAGATATATATCGTAAACCTGCTGCATATCTAAAGCGAGTTCGGTGACGTATGTATCTTCACCTACCGGATAGGCTTTTACGACTTCAGCGCCTCTAATGACCCCCTCTACAGATGCTCGCAATGTTTCGCTATCTATAACCAAGTGAGACAGAGACTGATTGCCTTCAATTTTTTGACCATAGACTTGTTCAGTGAGCTCTCGGTATGCATCTAATTTTGACGCTTTCATCGCCATTATAAGCTTCATGCTGTCGCTTTCGCCATGCTGAGAAGAAATCGGCGCATAGCCTACCGCCTTGAGCACGGGATAGCTTTCTGGTTCTATTGTTTCCCACTCAACGTGTTTATCAATAATGCCGCATCCACCAGTGCTTATTGCTAAACCAAGAAAGCAAGACAGCAGCAGCGATTTTGATTTATGTATTTTTTTCAAGCACATAGTTTCATTTCCAAATTACATTATTAATAAAATCAAATGTGTAGTTACGCTGCTCTCGTCGGTGGCAGCCTTGTAACTACGAGATACTGCCATACTCGCGGTAGCAGATTTTGACATATCTAAACTGACGCTTTTTACAAACCTTTAGCAAGATACGCGTTGCAAGATATGTGCAAGATATGCGCCCGATTGATTTAATGGCGACGAAACCACATCAACTGGCACTCTTTTCGCATACTTCGCTTCATAAACCGGGCGCTTTGCATAGCGCAGTTAGATAAAAACCTCCAGAGGTGTGCGGTGCGACATATTAGCAAAACAAAGCTGGTAACTATTTTAAATGCAGTCGTGGCGGTAATTTGCCTGTTTGCATTTTTGGTTGGGCAAGCAAATGCCGTGTGGTACGAGGCTACAGGACAGGCTGTGGTGCGAAATGGTGATAAGGAAACTGCCAGACATGCGGCTACCCAAGAGGCACTTAAGCAAGCCATGCTTTTTGCAGGCGCGTCAGTTCATAGTGTCGCCAAGCTTACAAATGGTCTTCTTAAAAATGAAGAGATGACCATTCGCTCTACCGGCGAAGTTGAACAATTGGAACTAGTTGATGAAGTTTATAGCGGCGATGTGATTACGGTAAGTATTCGCGCTGACATTTTTCCAAGAGGAAAAGTGTGTGCCGCACAAAATGACCAAAAACATTTCGCTACTACACATTTCAGGGTACGTAACAGAGCGCAGCTAACACAGGGTAATATTCCCAATTTCGATGCTTCATTCACCCAGCAGTTAGCGCAGGCCATGCGAAATAAAACTGAAAACCTAGATATTATCTATATCGCGCCACATACTGCAAAATTTGACAGTCGATATACTGACCAAAATGTACGCACGCTTTCAGCGCAAAGTAATACTCAATTTGTGCTGGTGGGCATGATAGATGATTTAAGCATGACACGGGAAGAGGCTTCGGTTTTTACACCGTGGCGTGAGGGTACTTCTCGACGCTCCTTTGCTATGACCATTCAAGTCTATGACGGCATTAATGGAGGCCTGTTGTTGACTAAGTCTTATCAGAATCAAGGAGAATGGACATTCGACAGATTCGAAGATGTAGATGAATTTTCGACGAAGTTTTGGCAGTCGCTTTATGGGCAAACTGTCAACGCGACAATAGCAGAAGCGATTGAAGACATAAAAGAAGCCACTGCATGCCAGCCAATGACAGGTAGAGTGATTAATGTTGCCGGCGATAAAATTTCTGTATCGTTAGGCAGAGATAATGGCATTTCTGAAAAAGATGAACTATACCTTTATCAAGCTAAAGAGATTGTCGATAACCGTGGCCGTAAATACTTACAGTACTCGCTATATCCTGGCAAATTTGTAGTGAGTAGTGCCTACGGTAATTCGTCTCTAGTAGTAAACGAAGGTGCAGGAATTATCGCAAACATTCAAGAACACGATTTTGTAGTAAAAAAATAGTCTTTCTCGATTTCCACTTTAGCATTCGAAATCATGGTTGGTTTATCAGCACAGCCATGTTATACCTATAACTACGTATAGCAAATTATACTTAAACTTTAGGTGAAGAAGGTTACGCTCGCCTATACTTTAGTATAACTAAAATAATGAAGTTATGACCCTTTCTCTATTTGCGTCGCACTGCTTAGCATTAGTGGCCCTGCTACTGGCTGGACAGCAAATGAAGGATCAGTATGTAATCGAGTTTCCAAAGCTTGAACAGGAAGTAAAAAATAAATTTGGAGCTGATAAAGCATCACACGTTGCAGCGCTAGAAGTTGCCCTACACGCTCTTGAAAGTAAGGGTGTCAAAGATCAATTGCTTGGTGTAAACGCTTTCTTTGATGAGCATATTCAGTATGCTACTGACGATATTGTGTTTAAAGAAAAAGACTACTGGGCAACCCCTTCTGAACTTTTTGGCCATTCTCGCGGAGATTGTGAGGATTATGCCATTGCAAAATACGTAGCTCTGCTACACTTAGGTATCGATAGTTCTAAACTTCGCCTAATTTATGTAAAAGCGAAGATTGGTAGAAGTCGAGTAACACAAGCACATATGGTTTTAGGATACTATGACTCCCCTTCATCGGATCCCCTTGTGCTAGACAGCTTAGTGTCTAATGTATTACCCGGCTCACAGCGCACAGACCTGATACCTGTTTTTAGTTTTAACGACTCAGGTATTTGGCAACCAGGCAAAACGGCACAGGTTTCTTCGTCTACCAGTAGACTATCTAGGTGGCGTGACGTTATTGAGCGCATGAAGCAAGAGGGGATTAGCAGAAGGTCCTAGGAGTTTATGTCAATAACAAGAGAATTATGGCTAGCCATTGTAGTCGTTGTCCTTGTTGCAATTGCAGGTAGCGTGACAATTCATGGAATTACTACGAAGCAATACGTAGAAGAACAGCTTTACTCAAAAAACTTAGATAACGCAAGTATGATGGCGTTAACGCTAAGTGGATTAGAAAAAGACCCCGTATCTTTAGACCTTTTCATCATGTCCCAATTCGATATAGGACACTACGCAACAATTGTACTTCAAAAAGCGGACGGCGAAATTGTGTCTGCCCACACCCACGAAGTGCAATTAGATGAAGACACGCCCAGATGGTTTGCAGACAATTTCTCACCGAATGTCAATCCAGGTATTGCTCAGGTTAGCGAGGGGTGGGGTCAGTACGGTACGATATATGTTGAAACCGACACCAGCTTCGCCGTTGCATCTATGTGGCGCGCTACTCAACGGCTCATTTTTGGCCTGTCCCTTGTAGGTATCTTCTCAGGAATAATAGGCGCGTGGGCACTTCGTTTTATTATTCGACCTCTGGATGGCGTTGTTAATCAAGCCGAGTCTTTTGGTGAAATGAAATTTGTTCAACTGCCCGAACCTCGCACGCTAGAACTCAAACGTGTAGTTCGCGCGATGAATTTCTTAGCAAGAACGTCCAAGAAGATCATGGAGGAGGAGAATACCCGCCTTGATCTCATGCGCTATAAAACCCAATTCGACGACGAATCAGGTGTCGCCAACAGGGACTATTTTATATCGATTTTAAAAGGCCAACTTGCCTTTCGCGATACAGAAGGCGTCAACTGCGTCTTTTTTGTGAGATTTACTGAGGGCGAAGGTTTCTTGCGCTCCCCGGCCAATATACGTAAAAATCGTATTCGCGACTTCGTTGAAGAAATTAATGATTGCCTTTCTATGCATCATCACCTTTTCACCGACAGTCGTATTGCTAGAATGCAAAAGAATGAATTTGCTATTCTCCTCACCGAAACACACGATGCCGTTACTATATCTGAAGCATTACACGGTGCGTGTTTAAGTGCATTTAGCCGCGATGGCGACCCTCAAGTCTTTCAGTCGGTTGTGAAATTACGACCAGATGACAGCTTTTCAAACGCACTTATGCGCGCTGATGCAATGATAGATGAAGCCGAAGCGGATGAAATGGATGAACCGTTTGTCGAGGCCCCGCTAAGAGAATTCATTTCACTTGTGGAAGAGAAGCGATGGGAGCAAGAGCTCAAACGTGCTATCGATGAGCGCGATGTAGAAACATTTAATTTCCCAGTGCTCGATATAGACAGAAATTTGGTTCATTACCAAAGCTGGGCTGGGGTGAACATAGACGGCGAGCTTAGAAAGAGCGGCTTCTATACCCACTGGGCACGTTACTTAGGTTTGTTGCCACAGTTAGAACTGACAACCATTATTCACCTTATTGATTACATTAACCGTTCTGGCACAGAATCGAAGTTTGCTTTTCTTTGCTCTGAACAGTTCATGCTAGACCCTGAAACCCTTGCACAGCTTTATTATCAAATAGGTACCAACTCAAAAGCAGCTAAACAGCTGTGCTTCGAAGTAAGGGAATCTACAGCAACACGTTTCCCTGACGAATTTAGCGACTTTTGCACTACGCTTAAAGCTAAAGAATGCGAAATAGGCCTTAAACGTGTAGGCGAATCGTTCTCGCAACTGTTAGATGTGCAAGAGATGGGGCTAGACTATGTGAAAATTGATTCCGCATTTATGGCCGACATAGACTTCAACCCTGCTAATCACGCTTTCCTTCGAGGCTTCTGCTCACTGGCGCATACTTTCGGTATTAAAGTATACGCCGACGGCGTTAAACGCTCTGACCATCAAGCGCTCTTTATAGAACTTGGTATTGACGGCGTTGTATCACACATGGAAGTTATAGAGCATCTTTTAGATGACTAAATTCACCAAGTCGAAGTAATAGACTGATTCGGTCCTTTGCCTCAAATTTGTGTAAGAGCGTACCCACATATTCTTTAACGGTACGCTCAGTAATACCGTGCTCTCTTGCAATTTCTTTATTGCTTAACCCATCTAAAATGCCGCTCAATACGTCCTTTTCGCGGTTCGTTAAGCCACTTAAAGCAGGTAACACGCGTTTAGACTGCAGATTGACCGCCACATTAGATGTTGTCACTAAAAGTAACTCATTAGGTAACCACATGCCTCCGGCTTCTATCACCCTCGCTACCGAAGATAAAAGAGACTGGGTTCCTAATGCGTGACAATACGCCCTAGCGCCTAGCATCAGCGCTGTTTGCATCTCTAAACGGTCATATTTGTAGGTTAGTAATACCACTTGCGTTACTTTTTGCTTGGCTTCAATTAGCTGTTGCCGCCAGTTCTCATCGCTTGCCAATATCCATATACAATCAGTTTGATCACATGTTAGTTGATCAACCCGACTATAGCTGATCCACGAATACTGGGTTAGCGCCCCTTGCAAATTTTTCTCGGCAATGAAATGTCTCATTTAACGCTCCCGCAGCGCAGAGGCTGTAACATTGAACAGAGGGGATAATATATAGTTAAGGACAGTTTTCTTTCCCGTCAATATGTCTACCTGTACGATCATTCCAGGTAAAATATCTAACGCTTCATCAGCAATGCTTTTCTTCGTTTCAAGCCTGACTAAATAGTAGGTTTCATCTTTCTCGTTGGTAATGGCGTCTGCACTGATATGTCGGACTTCAGCGGACATACCGCCATAAATAGTGAAGTCATAAGCACTGAATTTTAAGATGGCCTGCTGCCCTTCTCGAATAAACGCAATGTCTTTAGGCGAGACCTTTGCCTCAACAATAAGTTGATCATCTTGAGGAACGAGTTCCACTACCGCGCTGCCTGGAGTAATGACCCCACCAATGGTATTGATGAGCAAGCGCTGCACCGTACCATTGATTGGCGATCTCAGCGCTGCTTGTGACACCACATCTTCTAAACTGGTTTGAGACTGCTGCAATGTCGCCATTTCGGCGGTGGCTTCGGTCAATTCTTGGTTCCATCGATTAACCAGTTTAAGACGCGCTTCTTCCTTCTTTATGATTTCTTCTTCGATGGCGTTTAACCCACGCTCAATCGCTACCTTGGACTTGGTGATGTTTCCTTCTAGCTCTACTATCTGACGTTCCAATCGAAGGATTTCAATCTCCGACACAGCACCTGATGCAAGTAATGGCTTGGTCACAGAGAGCTCTTTCTTTGAGAGGGACAAAACGTTTTGATACTGGGAAAGATTCGCTCGCTCTTCTTCCACGTCTTGACGGCGTTGCATAATACGAGAATCCGATCCTGCTGCAACTTCATCAAGCTCCGCCAAGTTGGAATTGTAGAGCTTGCGTTCGTTATCAACGATCGTTGGAGCCTGTTCGCGAAGCTCTCGATTAAACCGCAACACGTCACCTTGGGTAAGCGCAGATAAGCGCTGCACTTTCGCCGCCAGCGCCGCAAACTGGGTTGTGTTTTCTTCAAGGCTTGACAAAAAACGGGTAGGATCAACCTTTAATAACACTTGCCCAGCTTCAACCGTTTGCCCTTCTCGTACTAATATATCCTGTACAATTCCTCCGTCGTAGGATTGGAGAACCTGTAGTTGCTGTGACGGTATGACTTTACCATCGCCTTTGGCAACTTCATCAATCTCTGCAAAATACGACCACACCACCAAAAGAAATAAAACTAGTGATACCAAATACAAAAGCCCACGGGCTTTCACCGGCGTTTGCATTATACGTGACCACTCGGCTTCCAATACCCAGTCCTGACCTGGAGGTGGCGCTAGCCAACCTCGCATTAATCGCTGCAACCAGTCTTTTTTCTCACCACCACTGTTTAAAATCATGGCGCCCTCTTAAGTATTTGACTTGGCTGTTTAAACTGAACAAGTACATCTTCCTTCTTACCGTCAGCAATAACTTTTCCGTTCTCGACAACAATCACGCGCTCAACAAGGTCAAGCAACGTAGTACGATGAGTATTGATGATGAGTGTTTTGCCGGATGTCGCTGCTTTTATGGTTTCCTTCATCTGCGCTTCGTTTGTTGAGTCCATGGCTGAGGTAGGCTCATCCATGATATATATCGCAGGGTTTCGCACTATGGCTCTAGCCATCGCTACTGCTTGTCGCTGACCACCAGAAAGTAAGCTACCTCGCTCACCTACATTTTGCTCTATCCCGTTGGCATTACCATTAACAAGTTTAGCCAAACCACACTGAGTCAGTACCTCCCAAAAGTCACTTTCATCGATATGTAAATCTTCAGACATAATATTGTCTTTCAATGAACCGTAGAAAAGGCTGACGTCTTGTGGCACGTAACCTATCTGTTTGCGAAGTAGTGTCGCGTCGTATTGCTGAAGGTCAATGCCATCCACGAGTAACTGCCCAGACTCAGGGCGGTAAAAGGCCATAAGCAGTTTGTTCAAGGTAGATTTTCCGCATCCGTTTTTGCCCAAAATCGCTACGTGCTCACCTTGTTTAATTGAGAAGTTTATGTCTTTGAGTGCAAGTACGGTTTCATCCGGATATTTAAAGCATAGCTGGCTTGCATCAATATTCCCCTTAAGCACAATATTACTTTTTATCTGCTTATTACTGCCTGACTCACTCGGTAAAGACATAATATCGTCAAGGGCATTCTTCGCCGTCTCAGCGTGATGGTATTGCGCCAATAAAGCCGCAGCCTGGGAGACCGGCCCCATGGCTCGGCTAGACAATAGGTAGGCAGCAATCAATCCACCTTGGGTGATTACACCTTCAATGATCAGATATACACCAGTTAAAATGATTACAACGCCGACTGACTGCTGAACCCAAAGTGCAGCATTATTTACCGACATCGAAACCAAACGCAGCTTGGCGTTAACTTTGGCTAGAAATATCGTCTGTTTTTCCCACGCACTTTGGTTTCGGCTCTGGTAACCAAAAGCCTTAATGTCCTCTAAAGAAGTCACGCTTTCGGTAACGAGGGAGCTTTTTCGAGAGCTAATCTCCATCGACTCTTCTGAAAGAGAACGCATTACGCGTTGCGCTTTCATGGCGTATAGGAAAAGCGCGGTAGCGCCAATAAGAATAGGAATGATCAAATAAAAATCGATCATGGCTATGATAACGACAAACAGGAGCCCGAATGGCAAATCAACCAATGCCACCAGCGTTACAGAACCAAAAAACTGCCGAATACTCTCAAAAGATTGCAAGCTGTTTATAAAGGAACCGCTTTTTGCTGGCCTACTGGCCAAATTTATAGACAGTACTTTTTCCATAATTTTTGCAGAAAGCGTGACATCTAGCCGACTTGCCGCCAGTTCTACAAAGTACTGCCGAAGCATGCGTAACAGGAAATCTGCCGCGAGAACTAAAAGCACGCCGATCGCCAGCGCCCACAAGGTTTCCAGTGCCGCATTTGGCACCACCCTATCGTATACATTCATTACAAAAAGAGGCAGGGCAATGGAAAGCAGGCTAATAAAAACAGAGGCTAGTAGTACATCCCTATACAGCCCTTTTGCAGATTTGATAGATGACCACAACCAGTGCCCTACCGAGGACTTGTCAATTTGCGCATTTGTTTCTTGCGCATGCATCTCTGGACGAGCAAATATTATGTACCCAGTATAACGGGCAGCAAGTTCATCTCTGGGAACTTCAACCACGGCGTCATCTAGTTCTGGATACGAAACTCTTGCATGGGTAGGCTCTAAGCCATGTAGTACACAGGCTTGCTTTTCATTTAGGACTAATACAGCGGGCAAAAGCGCAGTATTAATGTGGTCTAAATCGCGCTTAACCGTTCTGCTGGCGAGTCCCGCCCGTTTAGCTGCACGCTCAAATCCTGTGGGCGATAATTCGCCGCTATCTAAGGGAAGCCCACTGAGCAGGCTGACTCGAGATACATCCAGATGGTGCGCATGACAGATCGTAATCAAACAATCCATCAATACGCCTCCTTGCTGTTCCAAATAGGATATGTCGTCTACGACCTTCTTTTCCTTCATATAGGCCTACACATTGCTATTCGTTAGAAGGAAGCTGGATAATAGCCGCTTCAATTCTGCGATTACGGGCGTTCGCCGCGTCTGATTCTTCATCAACCAGCGGACGACTCTCTCCGTAACCAACCGCAGTAATTCTTCTAGCTTCTATGTTCGCTTTATTCATAAGCAGCGACGCAACCGCCTTAGCTCTGCGTTCAGACAACCGCTGGTTGTAGGCTGCATCCCCATCTAGAGAGGCGTGACCGTGAATAATCACCCCTGAATTTGGGTCATTGTTTAAGGCTTCAATGACATCCTGAAGCGAGTTCTCATATTCAGGCAAAACCTCGGTAGAATTAGACGCAAATTCGATATTGACGTTGAATGAATTGATTATCTTCGCATTATCTAACGTAAAATCTGCAGCACTTGGTTCTGGGGCCATATCAGGCTCTTTGGCTTCACAACCAAAATCATCGACCATGGCACCTGGTGTAGAATCGACGCAGTCGTCCCACAAATCAACAATGCCGTCGCCATCTGTGTCGCGCTTAAGAATATTAAGTTCATCTTCAAAGTTTGTACGAACGGCCGGACAAACGTAGTTAGGGTCGTAGCTTATTCTCTCTTCAGCTTTGTTCAGTACATCAGGCACGCCATCTTTTGTAATTCCTAACGTTTGTGCCAAGCTACCCGAAGCCGCAAGCAGTCTTACGCGCGCCTTTTCTAAGGTGTATTGTGCTTCTAAATATGCGCGACTAGATTCGTAGTACTCGTTTTCGGAATCGAGCAAATCCAATAGAGAACGTTCGCCAATGGTAAACTGATCCATGTATGCAGACTTTACTCTGTCTGAAGACAGGCGGTGGGCATTCAGTGAGGGTAGCTGCTCAGTAATATTGATAATATCGTTATAAGCAATTTGTACCGTTTGTCTCATATCGATACAGGCTTTATCCCGCAAGTCTTTTGCTAAATCTACCTGCGATAAAGCTTGTCGAATCGCTGCGCGGTCCGAACCACCATTATATAAGTTGTAAGAAAAGTTGACGCCAACACTGGCTTCAGTAATGGTGTTATTCAGCGCAGCTTGGTCTCGCGTTTGTGCACCATAACTTGCGGTTAAATTGACTTGCGGATGATAAAGACTTTTTGCACTGTCCACGGCGTAACGCTGGGCATCAATGTTGTAAATAGCGGCATTGAATTGTGGATTGGTGCCATAGGCGTTAGTGAGTAAGGTTTGAATGTCTGTTACACTGGCATCAACATACGCAGAGTTTAACGTTACCGGCTGCAAGTTATTCGCTGGCTTCTCGCCCACCAACCGTAAAAACCGCGCGGTAACATCGTGCAAATTAGACAGCTCGGTAAGCACATTAGACTCAGCCAGAGACAAACGGCCGCTAATTTGTTCCAAATCGGCACGACGACCTACACCAGCTTCTACACTCTCCTCAATTTGTTTAAACACGTCCACATGAGTAATTAAGTTTTCTTCAGCGAGTTTTAAGAGCTCACGAAACATCTTTACATCCATGTAGGCGAGAGCCGTATCCAGAGATTTCTGCTCTACTTCACCCATTAGTTCGAAAAAGCGTACCACTTGCGCTTGTTTAAAACGTTTAACTTCACTGCTTGTTAAGAAACCGTCGTACAGCATCTGAGTTAAGGCGATTTGCGCGGTATGTCCCATGTACTCCCGATCTAGCCCGTAGTTTCTATCGGTATAAGCACTTGATGCCAACACATCGACCTGAGGGCGAAAGCCGCCACGAGCAATATCAACGTCTGACATAGCCACTTGAAGTTGACGCCAGCTGGCTTGCACTTCAGGGTTTTCGTTTACTACCTTGCGAACGTAGTCTTCCAAACTGACTGGAGAGTTACCAACACCACTACTTTGAGCAATGGCCGCATGAGCTAGCACAGCGCCAGTTGCTCCAATAACAACCTTGGAAAGCACTGAATTTATCAACTTCATATATGCATCTCACTATATAAATACTAAGCGACATTTGTGTCGTTTCTTACTTTTAAAAAGTAGACGCTAATAAATTTTCTGCAAACTGCTGCCACACTTTTTAATCTAAAAATGAATAAATTAGGGGGAATTCCCTACAACTTATACCAAAGGATATGAGCCCCCCGTACCACGGTCCGGTAACGAGATAAAAAAGCTCTGCTACGCTTTTTGTATAGCGTGAAAATTTATCGATTGAGAGGGAATTATGGCTGAAGTAATCATTGCAGAAGTAAACGGCGAGGCTTCTTTAGTACGTGGTGAAACAGGTGAACAGGTCAATGTTACTGTCGGTATGACGGTGGCTGAAGGCGACGTATTAAACATATCACCTGATGGATTTGTTACCGTAAGTGTAGATGGAGAACTTCGCACACTTCCAGCCGGACAAAGTGTTACTTTCCCGCTGCAATTAGATTTCACCGAAAACAATTCTGACGATGAATTTGCTGTTTTTGATGAAAGTGTGGATGAGCTAACAGCATTACTTGACGGTGTTGACGGCGTTGATGATAACAACCAAGAAGGTGACGCTGACTTTCTTGATGTGCTTGCAGGTGATGGAGACATTTTAGAATCGTTAGAAGCAACCGCGGCGGGTCTAGATGGCGGTGCTGGTACTGACGGCGGTAGTAATTTTGTGCGCGTTGATCGAATAAATGAAGAAGTCGATCCTGTGGGTTTCCAGTTCGATCAAAGTGCAAATGGCAACGACGATGTTACGCCAGTTGAGTTTTCTGGAACAGGCGAGCAAGCACAAGACATCTCTCTTACCCTAGATGCGATTGGCTTAACAAGCGATACTACGCCAACACTTTCAGGGATTACTTCAGCAATTCCAGGCAGTACAGTCACTCTAACCGTTACCGATAGTGAGGGAAACACTCAGGTTGTTACCGCCATAGTACAAGACGACGGTACGTTCAGTGTAGACGTACCAAATGCACTGGCTGATGGTGAGTTCACGGTAGACGCTACCGTGTTAGAACCTACAGGTAATACTGCAGATAGTTCTACCACCGGTGAAATTGACGCTACCGCCCCAACCATTACTATTAATGCGCCGGGTTCTGATAACGACACCACGCCTACCCTTTCAGGTACCACTGATGCCACTCCTGGCAGCACAGTTACGCTAACCATTACCGACAGTGCAGGCAATACTCAAACCGTAACTGCCATTGTGCAAGCAGACGGCACCTATAGCGTTGATGTACCTGCTGAATTAGCTGAAGGCGAATTTACCGTTAACGCCAGTGTTACTGATGAGGCAGGCAATACAGCAACTGCTGATACCACAGGGGAAATTGATACCACCGCCCCAACCATTACCATCAATGCGCCAGGTTCTGATAACGACACCACACCAACCCTTTCAGGTACCACTGATGCCACACCAGGAAGCACGGTTACATTAACCATTACCGATAGCGCAGGTAACACGCAAACCGTGACCGCCATTGTGCAGGCTGACGGCACGTATAGCGTTGATGTACCTGCAGAATTAGCTGAAGGTGAATTTACTGTTAACGCCAGTGTGACCGATGAGGCTGGCAATACAGCAACCGCTGATACCACAGGGGAAATTGATACCACCGCCCCAACCATTACCATTAATGCGCCGGGTTCAGATAACGACACCACGCCTACCCTGTCAGGTACCACTGATGCCACACCGGGTAGCACAGTTACGTTAACCATTACCGATAGTGCGGGCAATACGCAAACCGTGACAGCTATTGTGCAAGCAGACGGCACGTATAGCGTTGATGTGCCCGCTGAATTGGCCGAAGGTGAATTTACGGTTAACGCCAGCGTGACGGATGAGGCTGGCAATACAGCAACCACAGACACCACGGGTGTAATTGATACTACGGCACCGTCGATCACTATCGACACCATAGCGACAGGTAACGACACTACGCCAACCTTGTCAGGTACCACTGATGCTACACCGGGTAGCACAGTAACATTAACTATCACCGATAGCGCGGGCAACACGCAAACCGTGACTGCTACTGTACAAGCAGACGGCACGTATAGCGTTGATGTGCCCGCTGAATTGGCCGAAGGTGAATTTACGGTTAACGCCAGCGTGACGGATGAGGCTGACAATACAGCAACTACAGACACCACGGGCGTAATTGATACCACTGCACCGTCGATAACTATCGACACCATAGCGACAGGTAACGACACCACGCCGACCCTTTCAGGTACCACTGATGCTACACCGGGTAGTACAGTTACATTAACTATCACCGATAGCGCGGGCGTTACTCAAACTGTAACTGCCACTGTGCAAGCAGACGGCACCTATAGCGTTGATGTACCTGCTGAATTAGCTGAAGGTGAATTTACCGTTAACGCCAGCGTGACCGACGAAGCGGGCAACACAGCAACCACAGATACTGCCGGCGAGATTGATACTACAGCACCTTCGATCACTATCGACACCATAGCGGCTGGTAACGACACCACGCCGACCCTTTCAGGTACTACCGATGCCGGGCCTGGCAGCACAGTTACGTTAACCATTACCGATAGCGCAGGCGTTACTCAAACCGTGACCGCCATTGTGCAGGCTGACGGCACTTACAGCGCTGACGTACCGGCTGAACTAGCTGAAGGCGAATTTACGGTTAACGCCAGCGTGACTGATGAAGCAGGCAATACGGCCAATGCTGACGCTCAGGGTGCTATCGACGTGACGGCGCCAACCATCTCATTAAACGACCCAGGAATAAATGGCGATGCTACACCCACACTTTCGGGGTTAACGGATGCCGTGCCCGGAAGCACGATAACCCTTACCGTTACCGATAGTGCTGGCGTTACTCAAACCTTTACCACCACTGTGCTTGCCGATGGTACCTTTACCGTTGAAGTTCCAAATGCGGTGGCTGAGGGTACATACAGCGTAACTGCCGAGGTGACAGATGGTGCGGGTAACACCGCACAAGCAACAGCAAGTGGCGATTATGATTCTACAAGTCCTTCGACGATCGTAAATCAACCTGCGCCAACGAACGATACTACGCCCAACGTTTCTGGTGAAACCGATGCCCCTCCAGGCAGTGAAGTGGTCATCGTTGTTACAGATAGCGAGGGTAACGAGCAAACAATCGTCACTACAGTGGGCGCTGACGGCACGTTCAACGAAGATGTGCCAGCGGAACTTAGCGAAGGTGAGTACACGGTAGATGTTACTGTGACGACACCAGCAGGTAACAGCTCGACTACTACAGTAACAGGCGAAATTGACACCACGGCGCCAATAATCAGCCTTGATCCTATTGGCTCAACCAATGATGACACGCCAGTGATAAATGGCGACACCGACGCAGAACCGGGTGCGATAGTAACACTAGATATCGTGCATTCAGATGGCACTACGCAAACCATTACTGCAACAGTGCAAGAAGACGGTAACTTCAGCGCTGAAGTGCCACAAGCACTCGCAAATGGCGACTTCACGGTAACCGCTACTGTGTCTGATGTGGCGGGCAATACCGCTTCAACCTCTATCGATGCAGTTATTAATACCCAAGGCCCTAATGTTGTCATTGAAACCGGCTCTCCTACCAACGGTAGTGAAGGCATAGGGGGATCGTCAGACGCCCCTAATTCAGAGGTTGTGGTTGTTATCACCGATAGCGACGGCAACAGCCAGACAATAACGGGGGCAACCGATGAGAATGGCAACTTCAATGTTGCATTCCCTCCTGGCTCTGAAGAGGGCGAATACGAGATTGAAGTGACGGTGACAGACGAAAATGGCAATAGCTCTACCGCCACGGCCACTACTGTACTTGATACCACCCCACCGATTGTGAACATCGACCCGCAAACGGATACTAACGACACAACACCGACTATCTCAGGTAATACAGATTTACCAGCGGGCAGCGAGGTCGTTATTACCGTCACCGATAGTCAGGGTAATACGCAAACTGTTACTGCCATTGTTGATGAAAATGGTAATTTCAGCGCCGATCTCGAAGACGCGCTAGCAGAAGGCAATTATGAGGTTTCTGTCGAAGCAACTGATGTAGCGGGTAATACAACTACCGCTGTCGACAACAGTGGCAACATAGACACTACCGCACCAGCGCTTTCTTTAGACCCGCAAACTGACGGCAGCGACACCACGCCAACAATTTCTGGCTCTACCGATTTACCACCTGGTTCAACAGTAACCATTGTAGTGACCGACAGTGCGGGCAACACGCAGACTATCGATGCCATCGTTGATGAAAACGGTGACTTTAGCGTCGACGTGCAAACGCCGCTTACTGAGGGTGAATATACCGTAGAGGCCAGTGCAACAGACGAGGCAGGCAATACAACGACTGTCACTGAAAATGGCGGCAACATTGATACGCAAGCCCCCACCATTTCACTAGAGCCACTTGGCACAGGTAACGACACGACACCTTCAATTAGCGGTTCTACGAACTTGGAAGCAGGCAGCACGGTTACACTTACCGTTACCGATAGTGCTGGAAACAGTCAAACCTTTACTGCCACAGTAGACGCGAACGGCGAATTTAGCGCAGACGTGCCCGCTGAACTCGCTGACGGCGACTACACTGTTGAAGCAACAGCCACCGATGCTGCGGGAAATAGTGCTTCAACGTCACAAACTGGCACAGTGGACAGCAATGCGCCAAGCTTAACCCTTGACCCACTGGGTGATGACAACGACACCACGCCTACTATCTCAGGTACTACCGATTTACCCGCTGGCAGCACTGTTACACTGTCTGTTACCGATGCGCTTGGCAATACGCAAACATTTACGGCAACGGTAGATGGTTCTGGTAATTTCAGTGCCGATGTGCCCAACCCATTAGCTGAAGGTGAATATAGCGTAACGGCTACAGCGACCGACGCCAACGGCAATACTGCAACGGCAACCGAAACTGGCGGTAATATCGATATTACATCGCCGCTGGTTAACTTGGATGCTCAAGGCAGTACTAATGATACTACGCCAACCATCTCAGGTAACACAGACCAGGCACCGGGTAGCAGTGTATCAATCACTGTTACAGACAGTGCAGGAAATACGCAAACCTTTGACGCTCTTGTCCAAAATGACGGCACTTTCTCTGTTGACGTGCCGGCAGAGCTTGCCGACGGCAACTTTACCGTTACCGCCACTGTCACTGACGATGCGGGTAATCAAGACTCTGCATCGACACAGGGCAATATTGATACCGCAGCACCAACGCTTTCGCTCGACCCTCAAGACATTGGCAACGACACCACGCCACTTATTAGTGGCACAACAGATTTACCACAAGGTAGCACGGTAACACTGGTGGTCACCGATAGCTTAGGTAACCAGCAAACTATTGAAGCCGTTGTTGATGAAAACGGAGGCTTTAGCGCTGAAGTACCTAGCGCATTAGCAGAAGGTAACTACTCCGTTACAGCAACCGCTGTCGATGAAAATGGTAATACCGCTAGTGTGACAGAAAACGGCGGCATTGTAGATACAACCGCACCATCGCTATCTTTAAATTCAGTGGGGTCTGGCAACGATCCCACACCAACTTTATCGGGCAGCACTGATCTGCCGGAAGGGAGTGTTGTCTCGCTAACGGTCGTAGATAGCGCAGGTAACATTCAAACTATCAACACCTTAGTCGATGCTAACGGTAATTTCTCTGTCGAAGTACCCCAAGAACTGGCTGATGGAGACTTTACTGTTACTGCCACGGCAGAAGACGAGGCAGGCAATGAAGTTACAGACAACGCAACGGGTAACATTAATACTAGTGCTCCTACGTTAGTGCTAGATGGACAAGGCGAAACGAATGACAGTACGCCCGCTATTTCAGGCACTACCAACTTGCCTGAAGGAAGCACGGTTACTTTAACCGTGACGGATAGCACAGGTAACACGCAAACGATTACCGCGACTGTAGGCACAGGCGGAACATTTAGTGCAGATGTTACCACTCCACTCGCTGATGGCGCTTACACCGTAACCGCCAGCGCAACTGACGGCGATGGCAATACGACAACAGTAACCGACAATAGCGGCGTTGTAGATACCACCGCGCCTACGCTTACCCTAGAAAACCCTGGCAGCACGGGTGACACCACACCTACGCTTTCAGGCACCACTGACCTTCCTGAAGGAAGCACGGTTACGCTTGTCGTTACAGATAGCGCTGGAAACACGCAAACAATCAATGCCTTGGTCGATGCAAATGGTAACTTTAGCGTAGATGTGCCAAACGCACTAGCTGACGGCGACTTTACTGTTACTGCCACTGCAACCGACAGTGCAGGCAATACCGCGAATGCCAATACAACAGGTAATGTAGATAGCGAAGCGCCACTGTTAACCCTTGATACACAAGGCGCTACCAGCGATGTTACCCCAACTATCACAGGTACTACCGACGTGGCACCTGGCACACTGGTTACCATTACTGTGGTAGATGCCAATGGTAACTCTCAAAGTTTCCAAGCAGCCGTGCAAGCAGACGGCACATTCAGTGCCGATGTGCCTAGCGCCCTAGCTGAAGGCGACTTTACCGTTACGGCAACAGTAAGCGATGCACAAGGCAACACCGCGACGGCAAACGAAACAAATGGAAGTGTTGATACACAAGCGCCTATTGTTACCGTTAACCCGTTAGATTCAGGTAATGACACTACGCCGGTTATTTCAGGTAATACAGATTTACCTGAAGGCGCTGTTGTTGTGATCACCGTAACTGACAGCAATGGCGACACGCAAACCATTAACGCATTGGTTGATGCTGACGGCAACTTTGCAACAGAGGTATTGTCTCCACTGCCTGAAGGAGATTACAGCGTCGAAGTTACTGCAACAGATGATGCAGGTAATTCAACAACCGCAACTGAGGACGGTGGCAATATTGACACCACCGCCCCTGTACTTACGCTAAATCCGCAGGGCACAGGCAACGATGAAACGCCTAACATATCGGGCAGCACTGATTTAGCACCGGGAAGCACGGTAACGTTAACCGTCACAGATAGCGCAGGCAATACACAAACCTTTGACGCCATTGTGGACGCAAACGGTGACTTCAGCGCGGATGTTCCAAACGCTATACCTGATGGTAGCTACACGGTAACAGCAAGTGCCTCAGACGATGCAGGTAATACAACCACCACTTCTGATACCGGTACGTTAGATACCAGTGCCCCCGCGCTGACACTAGATGCGCAAGTTACGGTTAGCGATACTTCACCAACCATTTCGGGTACGACTGACCTACCCGCGGGTTCAACAGTGACGCTTTTTGTCACTGACAGTACAGGCAACACCCAAACCTTTACTGCACTTGTTGATGCGAGCGGTAACTTTAGTGCTGATGTCCCCGCGCCTCTTGCCGAAGGTGATTACTCAGTAACCGCTACCGCTACTGACAGCAACGGAAATAGTGCCTCTGTCACCGACAATAACGGGATCGTCGATACCGTCGCCCCCGTTATTTCACTAGATGCGCTGGGTTCAAATAACGATACTACACCTACCATTTCAGGCACTACGGACTTAGCAGCAGGTGAGAGTGTAACGCTGTCGATCACCGATAACGCTGGCAATACACAAACTGTGACCGCAACGGTTGACGCAAACGGCAACTTTTCTGTGGATGTACCAGCTGCACTGGCCGAAGGTGACTTTACGGTTACTGCAACGGCCACCGACGATGCTGGCAACAGTGCGTCAGCCAATGCAACAGGCACCATAGACACCACCGCGCCTACCCTAACCTTAGATCCTCAAGGATTAGGCAACGACACAACCCCAACCATTTCGGGAAGTACAGACCTAGCCGAAGGTAGCGTGGTTTCCTTGGTTATTACAGACAGTACTGGCAACATTCAAACGGTTACAGCAACAGTTGATGCTGCAGGAAACTTTACGGTTGATGTGCCCAGTGCCCTTGCTGAAGGCTCTTACAGTGTTGAAGCTACTGCCACTGATGAAGCAGGCAACAGCACGTCGGTTCTTGATAATTCAGGCGTTATCGACATCACGCCACCTGAGCTAAATCTTGACGAATTAACGCCAGAGAATAACGCTACGCCAACCATTTCTGGCACCACAAACCTTCCAGCTGGCGCCATTGTCACACTAACGGTGGTCGACAGTGCGGGTAACACGCAAACCTTTGCCGCAACGGTACAAACCGACGGCAGTTTTGCCGCCAACGTACCTTCACCACTAGCTGAAGGTGACTATACGGTTACCGCAACGGCTCAAGACGCTGCAGGTAACCAAGGTTTTGATTCTGAAACGGGTGGCAGCGTAGATACCACAGCGCCTGTTATCACTTTGGATCCGCTTGGTACAGGTAACGATAACACGCCTACTATTAGCGGAAGTACCGACCTGGCCGCGGGAAGCACAGTAACCATTACAGTAACTGACAGTGTTGGCACTGTGCAGACGTTTACTGCAACTGTAGATGGTAACGGCGACTTCAGTGCAGATGTGCCCAATCCTATGGCTGACGGAAACTTCGACGTTACTGCAACGGCGACTGATGCTGCAGGCAATACTGCTACAGATACAGTGAGCGGCGACATAAATTCTGCCGCGCCTACCCTATCCCTCGACCCTCTTGGGTCGGGCAACGACACGACGCCGACTATTTCAGGTAACACCGACTTAGCGCCAGGTAGCACTGTAACGCTAACTGTGACTGACAGTGCTGGAAACACACAGACTTTCAGTGCCATAGTGCAAGGTGATGGAAGCTTTACGGCTGATGTTCCTGCAAGCTTACCTGAAGGTGACTATTCTGTTACTGCGACCGCCACAGACGGCGCTGGCAACAGTGCATCGGTAACCGAAAATGGCGGTAACATCGATACCACAGCCCCATCGATAACCATCGATTCACAAGGGCTTGGCAATGATGCAACGCCGTCTATCTCTGGCACCACAGACCTCAATGCTGGCGACACAGTTAGCATAAGCGTGACAGACAACGCTGGAAATACCCAAACATTCACAGCAACCGTTCAAAACGATGGCACTTACAGTGCTGATGTTCCTGCCGATTTAGCCGAGGGCAGTTTCAGCGTGACAGTCACTGCGACTGACGATGCGGGTAATTCAGCAACGGCAATAGATAATAACGGCGTCATAGATACAGCAGCCCCCACCGTAGCGTTAGATGCACAAGGCCTAACTAACGATGCCACACCGACTATATCGGGAACCACCGACTTGGCTGCGGGCAACACTGTAAGCATTAGCGTGACTGACAGCCAGGGCAATACGCAAACTTTCACTGCTACCGTTCAAGGGAACGGTAGCTTTAGCGCTGATGTGCCGGTTGACCTTGCTGAAGGCGATTACACCGTAGAAGTGACGGCGACTGATGATGCAGGTAATCAAAACACAGCGGTTGATAACAACGGTACAGTTGACACCACCCCACCTGTTATCAACTTAGATCCAGTGGCCAGCGGCAATGACGCAACGCCAATTTTAAGCGGTACTACCGACTTGCCAGAGGGAGCAACAATTACACTGGTTGTCACCGATGCAGGCGGTAATGTACAGAACCTTACCGCCACGGTAAACGCGGATGGCACTTTCTCAGTTGAAGTACCCAGCGCGCTTGTTGATGGCGATTACGATGTAACAGCCAGTGCAAGCGATGCTGCGGGCAATAGCACGACAGTGTCAGATAGCGGCAATATTAATGCAAGCGCCCCGGACATTACCCTAGATGCCCTTGGCCAGACAAACGACGCTACGCCTCTTATTTCAGGTACAACTAACGCGCCAGCTGGTGCTACCGTCACTTTAACAGTGACAGATAGTGCTGGAGCAGTTCAAACCTTTACTGCAACAGTACAAGGAGATGGCACCTTCAGCGCAAGCGTACCGTCAGATTTGGCCGAAGGTAGCTACACAGTTGTCGCAGAGGTGACTGACGGAGCCGGAAATACAGGCTCTGACTCTGAAACTGGCGGTGTAGTAGATACCACATCACCGGCTATTGATGTGGCAGATCCGGGTGTAGGCAATGATGCAACACCAACCATTAGCGGAACGACAGACCAGCCAGCCGGAAGCACGGTTTCAATTACCGTCACCGATAACGCTGGCAATATACAAACCTTATCAGCAACCGTACAAAGCGACGGCTCTTTTAGCGTAGACGTACCCACCACTTTGGCTGAGGGTAGCTACACAGTTCAGGCAACGGTCGTTGATGAAGCTGGCAATACAGCGTCCGACGCTGAAACCGGCCTAATCGACACAATTTCACCTGTTATTACGCTGGACGAGCCAGGTACAGTTAGCGACTCAACCCCAACCATAAGCGGTACTGTAGATTTACCGCAAGGTTCTACAGTGCAAATAACGGTTGTTGATAGTGCGGGTAATACACAGGTGTTCTCTGCATTGGTTGGCGCGGGCGGCGTATTCTCTGCCGATGTACCAGCGGCGATGGCTGAAGGAAACTTCACTGTTTCAGCAACCGCCACCGATGAAGCAAACAACAGTACAACCGATAACGAAGCAGGCGTAGTTGATACTCTAGTACCTACACTTACTATAGATGTTGCCGATACCACTAACGACGCGACGCCACTCATTACCGGTACAACCGATGAACCTGCGGGCGCTGTGGTCACTATTTTGGTAACGGATAGCGCTGGTGCGACCCAGACCTTAAGCGCAGTGGTACAGGCCGATGGTTCTTTCTCTATCTCCCCAGGTACGGATTTAGCTGAAGGCGACTTCACGGTAAGCGCTACCATCAGTGATGAGGCAGGTAATACAGCAACAGCCAGTGATGCTGGAAGTATAGATACTACAGCACCATCACTAACCTTAACGCCACTTGAGGAAGGCAATGACACAACGCCTACCCTATCTGGTAGCACAAACCTTGCGCAGGGTAGTGAAGTTACGCTTGTGGTAACTGACAGCGCCGGAAATGTTCAAACCCTCACAGCTACGGTTGATGTAAATGGAAACTTTACAGTGGATGTGCCTGCGCCTTTGGCAGAAGGTGCATACAGTGTTGAAGCCACGGCAAGTGATGAAGCGGGTAATAGCACTACCGTCGTAGACAATACAGGCGTTATTGATACGACAGCCCCTACTCTATCGTTAGATACACTAGCCCCAGACAGTGACACAACGCCTACAATATCAGGGAATACTGACCTGCCTGCAGGTGCTACGGTAACGATTACTGTGACGGATAATGCAGGTGTAAGCCAAACCTTCGATGCAACCGTTCAGGGAGACGGCAGTTTCTCGGTCGATGTGCCAAGCCCTATGGCTGAAGGAGGGTATACCGTTACCGCCGTTGCCCAAGACCCTGCAGGTAATGAGACAACTGCCACTGAAACAAACGGTAGCGTAGACACTACCGCGCCGACGATCAATTTAGATGCACAAGGCACAGGTAACGATACCACGCCAACGATCACGGGTAGCACCGATTTAAGCCCAGGTAGTTCAGTGACCATAACCGTCACCGACAGCGCGGGAGCTGAACAGACATTTACGGCTATTGTCGATAGCCTTGGTAATTTCAGCGCCGACGTGCCCAATGCAATGGCAGACGGAAACTTCAATGTTACTGCTACCGCCACTGATGCTGCTGGAAATTCAGCGTCTGATACTACCAGCGGAAATATCAATACAGCCGTGCCAAACCTAACCTTGGACGCGCTTGGTACAGGAAACGACACCACACCGACCATTTCCGGTACTACAGATATTGCGCCAGGCAGCACCGTATCCATCAGCGTTACCGATAGTGCAGGAAACACCCAAACATTTGGCGCCATTGTTCAAGCTAATGGCACCTTCTCTGTAGATGTGCCAGCGGCCTTATCTGAAGGTAATTATTCGGTCACCGCAAGTGCAACAGATGGCGCGGGTAATACGGCAACCGCAAACGAAAATGGCGGTGTTATCGATACTACTGCGCCAGCTGCGCCTACTGTTGATGCAGGCAACGGTACCGAAATTACCGGCACAGCCGAAGCAGGCGCTGTCGTAAACGTAGACGTTGACGGTGATGGCACACCTGATTTCACAGTGATTGCTGATGGCGATGGTAACTGGTCAGTAACACCCACAACACCGCTAGCGGATGGCGTGGTTGTCACTGCAACAGCAACCGATGAAGCTGGCAATACGAGTAGCCCGGCTTCTGATACCGTAGACGCTGTTGCGCCAATCGTTGCCTTTGACGACCTAACGACTAATGACACCACGCCTGCACTTACCGGTTCGGTAGACGATCCAACCGCCATCGTGGTCATTACCATTAACGATACAGACTATACCGCTATAAACAATGGTGATGGCAGTTGGACACTGGCTGACGATATCGTTGCCGCGCTGGCTGAAGGTAGCTATACCGCTACGGTTACTGCTACTGATGCCGACGGTAACACTGGAACTAACTCTGGGACTGTGGTGATTGATATCACTGCTCCAGCAGCGCCTACCGTCGATGCAGGCAACGGCACTGAAATTACGGGTACTGCCGAAGCAGGCGCAACCGTAAATGTGGACGTGGATGGCGACGGCACGCCAGACTTCACCGTCATCGCTGATGGCGATGGAAATTGGTCAGTAACCCCCACTACACCACTGGCCGATGGCGTGGTCGTTACGGCAACAGCGGTTGATGAAGCTGGCAATGTCAGTGCACCAGCGTCAGATACAGTAGATGCTGTTGCGCCAGTCGTTGCAATCAATGACTTAACCACTAATGACGCTACACCAGAGCTAACCGGTACAGTTGACGATCCAAGCGCTATCGTAGTAGTGACCATTGATGGCGTGGACTACACCGCAACTAACAATGGCGATGGAAGTTGGACCCTGGCTGACGATGCAGTGGCTACACTTGCAGATGGTAGCTATACCGCTACCGTTACTGCCACGGATGCCGATGGCAATGTGGGTTCAAATTCAGGAACCGTAGTGATTGATACTACACCACCTGCCATACCTACTGTGGATGCGGGCAACGGCACTGAAATTACCGGTACCGCTGAAGCAGGCGCAACCGTAAATGTAGACGTGGATGGCGACGGCACGCCCGATTTCACCGTCATCGCTGATGGCGACGGTAATTGGAGCATTACGCCTGATACACCGCTTGCCGATGGCGTAATTGTGACCGTAACGGCAACTGACGCAGCGGGTAACATTAGCAACCCAGCCTCAGACACGGTTGACGCGGCTGCGCCAGTGGTTGCCTTTAACGATTTAACAACGAACGATACAACGCCGGCACTTACTGGTTCGGTTGACGACCCAACAGCCACGGTGGTTGTTACCATCAACGGTGCCGACTATACCGCCACCAATAACGGTGATGGCACCTGGACACTGGCTGACGATGCGGTAGCGGCACTTGCTGAAGGTAGCTATACCGCAACGGTTACTGCAACCGACCCAGAAGGTAATGTGGGTACGAATACTGGTACAGTGGTTATTGATACCACAGCACCAACTGCGCCTACCGTTGAAGCGGGCAACGGCACTGAAATTACCGGCACAGCCGAAGCGGGCGCTACGGTAAATGTGGATGTAGACGGAGACGGCACGCCAGATTTCACCGTCATCGCTGATGGTGACGGCAATTGGAGCGTAACGCCAGATACACCATTAGCAGATGGAGTTGTAGTAACGGCAACGGCTACCGATGAAGCGGGTAACACCAGTGGGCCTGCATCTGACACGGTAGATGCCGTGGCACCTGTCGTAACCATCAATGATGTAACGACCAACGACACTACGCCTGCGCTAACGGGTACGGTTGATGACCCAACGGCTACTGTAGTAGTCACCATTGACGGCAACGACTACACCGCTACCAATAACGGTGACGGTACGTGGACGCTGGCCGATGACGTAGTCTCTACACTCGCTGAAGGTAGTTACCCAACATCTGTTACTGCAACTGACGATGCGGGTAATACCGATACCGACACTGGTACTGTAGTAATTGATACCACCGCGCCTACCGTTGCAATAAACGATCTTACTACCAACGACACCACGCCTGAGCTTACCGGTACGGTGAACGATCCGAATGCAGTTGTGGTGGTAACCATTGACGGCAATGATTACAGCGCTACCAACAATGGTGATGGCACCTGGACACTGGCTGACAACGCAGTTGCTGTGCTAGCAGAAGGCAGTTACCCAACATCTGTTACTGCAACAGACGCCGCGGGCAACACTGTCACCAATACAGGTACAGTGGTAATTGATACTACCGCACCCACCGTTGCAATAAACGATCTGACCACCAACGACACAACGCCTGAGCTTACCGGTACGGTGAACGACCCGAATGCGGTTGTGGTGGTGACCATTGACGGTAATGATTACACCGCTACCAACAATGGTGATGGCACCTGGACACTGGCTGATGACGTAGTCGCCACGCTAGCAGAAGGCAGTTACCCAACATCTGTTACTGCAACGGACGCCGCGGGTAATACTGTCACCAACACAGGTACAGTGATAATTGATACAACCGCACCTACCGTTGCAATAAACGATCTAACCACCAACGACACCACGCCTGAGCTAACTGGTACGGTGAACGACACCAATGCGGTTGTGGTGGTGACCATTGACGGCAACGATTACACCGCTACCAACAATGGTGACGGCACTTGGACGTTAGCTGATAACGTAGTGGCTACGCTAGCAGAAGGCAGCTACCCAACATCGGTAAGCGCAACAGACGCCGCGGGCAACACTGTCACCAATACAGGAACAGTGGTAATTGATACTACCGCACCTACCGTTGCAATAAACGATCTGACCACCAACGACACAACGCCTGAGCTTACCGGTACGGTGAACGACCCGAATGCGGTTGTGGTGGTGACCATTGACGGTAATGATTACACCGCTACCAACAATGGTGATGGCACCTGGACATTGGCTGACAATGCAGTTGCTGCGCTAGCAGAAGGCAGTTACCCAACATCTGTTACTGCAACGGACGCCGCGGGTAATACTGTCACCAACACAGGTACAGTGATAATTGATACAACCGCACCTACCGTTACAATAAACGATCTAACCACCAACGACACCACGCCTGAGCTAACTGGTACGGTGAACGACCCCAATGCGGTTGTGGTGGTGACCATTGACGGCAACGACTATACCGCTACCAATAACGGTGACGGCACATGGACACTGGCTGATAACGCAGTTGCTACGCTAGCAGAAGGCAGCTACCCAACATCGGTAAGCGCAACAGACGCCGCGGGTAATACTGTTACCAATACAGGTACGGTAATAATTGATGTCACCGCGCCTACGGTTGCGATTAACGATCTAACCACCAACGACACCACGCCAGAGCTTACCGGTACGGTGAACGACCCGAATGCAGTTGTGGTGGTAACCATTGACGGCAATGATTACACCGCTACCAACAATGGTGATGGCACCTGGACACTGGCTGACAACGCAGTTGCTGTGCTAGCA
>NZ_QJJN01000001.1:0-46158 GCF_003201515.1 Alteromonas sp. I10 | reverse complement strand
CCGCGCCTACCGTTGCAATAAACGATCTAACCACCAACGACACCACGCCAGAGCTTACCGGTACGGTAAACGACCCCAATGCGGTTGTGGTGGTAACGATTGACGGCAACGATTACACCGCTACAAACAATGGTGATGGCACGTGGACGTTGGCTAACAATGCAGTTGCTGCGCTAGCAGAAGGCAGTTACCCAACATCTGTTACTGCAACGGACGCCGCGGGTAACACGGTGACCAACACTGGTACAGTGGTTATTGATACCACCGCGCCTACCGTTGCAATAAACGATCTAACCACCAACGACACCACGCCAGAGCTTACCGGTACGGTGAACGACCCCAATGCGGTTGTGGTGGTGACCATTGACGGCAACGATTACACCGCTACCAACAATGGTGACGGCACGTGGACACTGGCTGATAATATTGTCGCCCTGCTTGCGGAAGGCAATTACACGGCAACGGTAACCGCCACAGATGCGGTAGGCAATGTTGCAACTGACACAGGTACAGTTGTTATCGATACCACTATTGATGAAAACAATAACGGTCAGACAGTAACGTTCGACAGTATCTCAAACGACTCTGGGGTGGCTGGTGACTTTATTACTAGCGATAGCACGCTAATCTTTAATGGCACGGTTGACCTTGCTGACAATACTACCCTAACCGTTACCGTTGATGGCACGTCGTATACCTTTGGCACTGACCCTGAACTTACCATTGATGGCAGCGGTAATTGGAGCCTTGATTTAACAGGCACAACGCTACCAGCAGGTACCTACGCGGTGGTGGCAACCGTCACCGACGAAGCTGGTAACTCGGCGAGTACGGCAAGCCAAAATGTTATCGTACAGGCTCTCGATGCTATAAACGACGGCAACACCGTTGATATGGGCGAGCCAGTAGTTACTGTGAATCCACCGGAAACTACCAGCGACGTGCAGGTGATAGGCTTAGCAGAGTCAACAGGTGGTGTAGACGCAAGTGCTTCCTTTACCGTTTCCCCTAACCATGTAGGTGAAGTGCTAGTAGAAGTTGACCAAATAGCACTGGTTGCTGTTGCCGATGCCTACATTGTTGAAGTGTATGACGAGAGCGGTCAACTTGTTTACAAAGGAGTAAGCGCAAACTCACAACTTGCCGATGTCGGTGGCCTAGACATTTTTGATGTTACCGGCGACGAGACCATTTCGTTCGCGTTAGCTGGCCTTGATGCTGGCAACTACAGTGTGGTGGTCCGCAATGATGAGAACTTACTTGAAGACTTGTTAGACAACGACAATAGTAACGATGTTAACCTTCAAGAACTTGGTTCAGCTGGTGTTGTACTTGGTCCAGACAATCAAGCTGTTGTTCTTGATACTATTGAAACAACGTTAAATACCGGCGTTTTAGGTATTCCAATTGGTACGGTTGGTACGCAGGTAAGGGGAGTACTAGAGACACTTCTGGAAGCTACCACAGTAATTGGCGCGGGCCAGCTTGTTAATTTACTTACCGCGCCTCTTGATGCAATTGGTTTAACTGGCTTCCTTGATGACATTCTAAGTGTCGTTGCCGATGCATTGCTCAGCAATACATTAACCTTATTGCAAGACACTGATATCACCACCACATTAACCGAATACACTTATACCGGTGATTTAGTAGCCCAAGGCAACCTAATCGACGGTGATATTAGTGGCGTAGGCGCCGACACTATCTTAAACGGTGCCCAAGTAACGCTCGTTACCAACGCCTCTGGTGATAGTGTGGCGGTTCCTGCTACTGGTACCGTTACTATTCAAGGAAACTATGGCGTACTGGAAATTGCTGCAGACGGCACATACACCTACACCGCCGATGGCGATCGTAGTGCAATTGGTCAGGACGAAGTGTTTAACTACACCTTATCAGATGGTGAAACGTCTGATATCGCGGCACTTACCATAACCATATCTGGGAGCGACTTCCCGCCAGTAGTAGCCCAAACCGATAACAATGATATGGAGCTAGGCGCACAAACGGCCATCGTGAATGCACCAGTTAGCGATAGTGATTTCCAAGTGCTTGGCTTAACCGAAGGCTCTCCGGCAGCGGGTTCGCCAGAGGCTAGCACAACGCTTACCGTTGATGCTGGTTTCTTCGGCGAAGTGGTAGTAGAAGTTAGCCAAACCGCGTTAGTCGCCGTCGCTGATGCATATCGTATTGATATTGTCGATGCCGATGGCAACGTGGTCGCCTCAGCTATGACGCCGGACAACCCATTAATAGGTGATGTAGCTGGCGTAAACCTAATTGGAGTAACAGGTGACGATACACTGGTTGTGAAATTCTCTGGGCTACCTGCTGGTGATTACACCGTGGTTGTACGCAATGATGAAAGTGCCCTTGAGACACTATTCGATCAAGATAGCGACGGATCAATTACGCTAACAGAATTAGGTGATGGCGGCGTAGTACTGGGTGAAGAAAACCAAGAGGTGGTGCTAACTGCTGTTGAGGACGCACTAAACGGCACTGAAGCCAGTATATTAAATGGACTTGGTTTGGGCACGGTTGTACGCAATCTTATTCTTGAGCCAGCCTTAAGCACCGCTGATACCATAGGCGCCGGCGACTTAGTGAGTACTATTACCACAGGGCTTAACTTATTAGGATTAGGCGCATTTGTAGATGCAGTATTAGATGAAGTCGCAGCAGCACTGCTCAGCAATACGGTTACTTTACTACAATCTACCGATATAACTTCAACACTCACTGAATATGCGTTTGAAGGTAGCACGACAACGTCGGGGAATGTTATTGATGCGGCTAACACAGGCGATGTAGCCGATAGCATTGCCGAGGGCGGCGTAGTGACACAAGTTACTCATACCAATGGAGAGTCGGTGACGGTATTGGGTACTGGTTTATCTGGCATTACCATTGAAGGTGATTATGGTGATTTAACTATATTTGAAGACGGTAGCTACACCTATGTAGCCAATGGCGTGCGCGACGGCTTAGGCAATACAGATAGCTTTAGCTACACCATTTCAGATGGCACGAATACCTCTACCGCCAATCTTAACTTTAACTTGTCAGGACAAGGGGTATCGGCAGACTCGGCACGTGCTGAATTGACCTATGATTTTGTCTCGGAAGCAGGCCCTAGTGAACTAGATGCGCTACAGCATGATTATCTCCTAAGTTTGTTTATTACAAGTTTTAGCGATGAAAGTGACCCTTTTAATGTTACTGCAAATACTACTCAAGATATCACGTTAAATGTAGATGCAGTGGGGTTAGTCTCATTAGGCTCTAGCATCACAATAACGGTTGAAAAGTTTATAAACGGAGCATGGGAACCCTATAGAGTGTTCCCCAACGATGAGCTTATCAGCTTGTTAGGTATTGATGGCGATACCGCACTTACTGTCAACGGATTAACCGAAGGACTTTATCGCTTATCAATGGACGGCACTGTTGCTGCTGGATTAGTCGGCAGCATTAGTGTAGACCTATCCTCTACCATCAACTACCTTGACCAGTTTGAAGTTAGCGGCGTACAAACCGCCACCGGCAATCTGTTCGAAAACGATATACTGTTTGGCCCAACATACGACGTAACCGTTTCTACTGATGGAACAACCTTCCAAGATGCGACTGGCGGCATTACGTTAGTGGGTGATTACGGTACGCTGCAAATTGATGAAACTGGCGCATACACTTATACCCCGGACAACACGCAAGCCGTGTTTGGTGGAACCTTAACGGATACCTTTACTTACCGTATCGAATATCCAGACGGCACTATCGAACAGGCAGAATTTAACGTGTTTGTAACGGCATCTGGTGAAGGTGTACCTGAAGTGGTAATGAGCAGTTCATCTGAGTCTGTCAGTGCATCAGATAGCAGCGGCACCGTGGTTACTGACGAGCCTACAGCACCTGACGTCATTGACCTAACAGGGCAAACGCTTCAAACAGTCGATCTAAACGCTGAAACTAGACTGATAACACCAGAAAACGAGCCTACTGCACCGCTTATGAGCGAGCCTTCATCGATAACGGAGCCAGTAGAGAGTACACCAGATATCATTACGCTACCTGAAGACGAGGTAAGCACACTTGGTACCACTGTGGGCGATGGTTTTGGTGGAGTTGATACTATCGACCTGTCTGGCACTAAGCTTGATACGGTTGATATTGGCGGTCCTGTGCCCACCGCGCCGGACGAGGGTACAAGCCCGCTTTCGCCTGAGCTTTCTACACCAGAAAGTACAGCGCCAGAACCTATCACTTCCGGTACAGTACCAGAAGACACAATCACCCTTCCTGAAGAAGGCGATATTGTTACTACTGGGCCTGTCACTGAAGTGACTGTTGATGTTGTGGACATTGACCTTCCTCCGGAAGATTTGATTCTTCCCTCAACAGAGCCTACTTCGACTGACTCAGGTTCTGAGAGCGTTTCAACGACGAGTTCAAGCGACTCAGCAGTTGACACAACTAAAGAAAGCGGAAGTGACGTGGGCGCGACATCTCCTACCGAGTCAGAGGTACTGAAAACGGCGATTGATAAACTTCCACCTACGGATATTTAAAATACGCTGACCATAGCCAAAGCCCTCGTATCTACGAGGGCTTTTTATATGCATTAGAAAACCAGGCCATGGGCTCATTACTTTCACGTCAATGACAGAGACATTCTGCTCATAGCGCTGCACCTTGTTGACAAAGGGTTTCGTATTTTCCCGAACTACGTATAATAAAACTCCCTACGCATTAGGTCCCCATAGTTTAATGGATAAAACAAGGCCCTCCTAAGGCTTAGATGTTGGTTCGATTCCAGCTGGGGACGCCATTAATTGCGCAACGTTTCTGCTTTTTAGTAAAGATGCTTATACAAACCGTCTCCTGTAATATTGAAGAATTTATTATACTTTGGTTGTAATTTAGCCAATTTAAGTAATACTCTTCAAAACAGGAGAGCATTATGACTTTCGATTTCCCCCCACCTGATAACGCTGATAGTTGTGCCGAAACAGCTGAGCAGTGCCCATTTTCTGAAGAAGAGTGGGACGCTATTGAAGCTTTAGCGGAACCCGGTGCCATTTACTAAACGATGATTTTTGGAATTTAATCCCCACTTTATAATTACACTGCAATCGACGGTGCTGCTGTTCGTTGCGCCCGGTGATATATCGAGCGGTTATGCTCCATAGACCAACGGGGCAGAAATAGCGTATAAAAGATAGAAGTAGCTTATACGGGGATTAATATGAGCCAATTTGAAAACGACGATATCGATTCGTTTTTTGCAGAAATGCAAGATGTAAAACCAATCGCTTCAGATGATAAGGCTTTATTACACGATCCTGAAAAGGCGCTCGCTGAAAAACAAAAAAGAGCGGCTAGGCAGTTAGGCGTCCGCGAAAAACTCGCTAACCCACTGAGCATGGAAGGTGTGAAGCCGGTACCCCCTGATGATTTTATACACTTCCAGCAGCCCGGTATTCAAGACGGTGTTTTTAAAAAACTTCGCCTTGGTAAATATCCATTAGAGGCCAACGTAACACTTTCAGGGAAAACCTTAGAACAAAGCCGAGACCTGATTTATAGCACCATTAAATCTAGTCACGAACGCGGGGTTCGTGCACTGCTCATAAAACATGGAACAGGTGAAAATAGCAAACCCTTTCCCGCTTTGAAAAAAAGTTATGTTAACCATTGGCTAAGAGAACTAAACGAAGTCATTGCCTACCATACGGCTCAACCGATGCACGGAGGCTTTGGTGCTACATATGTGCTTTTGAAAAAGCATCCGCAGCAGAAATTAATTAACAGAGAAAAAAATAAGAAAGGATAAAATGAGAGGCAAGAACTCGTTGAGTCAGCTTTGCTTTTTTGGGCTTGTCTTTAGGTGTAGCTTTTAGGCTTATCTCATGAAGCGCTATATGCTGAACGTTTTTATTGTCCCCCAATGATTAACGCCCGTATCAAGTAACTTGATACGGGCGTTAGAATTTTTCTTTCAGACTACTTAACTGAAGACAGCACACTTAGCGTTGTTGGAGCTTCGGCAGACTTCGCAGATGTGCTAAAAACAGCAGTTACGAACATCAGCACTACAGCTACAGCCACTCCGGTTAAGCCAAACCCTTTAGAAGAACGATTCATCGGTCGTCTCTTATTATTTAAACCAGCTGGCACATGCCTTTCACTGGTACAACCCTAACTCAACTCCTGTAACCTAATCGCATTCCTTGCTTGCACTACAATAGATCAGTGACAAACTGATGACAAGGGCAAAAATCAGATTTTTGACACTTTGCCAAAGCTTTGACGCCTATTTATAGTATGTATATTTATTAAACAGTATTTTTCTAATGACTAAAACAGAGGTTTCCCCCTGTTTTAGTCAAAATAAGTGTGTTTTGTTAACCAACAAACTTACGTGCGTTTCTGAAGATACGCATCCACGCACCATCTTCTTGCCAATCGTCTGGACGCCACGAGTTTGCCACGGCTCTGAATACACGTTCAGGGTGCGGCATCATGATGGTGCTTCGCCCGTCCTGTGAAGTTAAGCCTGTGATCCCCTGCGGTGAACCATTCGGGTTTGCCGGATATTGCATGGTTGGCTTGCCGTAGTTGTCTACGTAACGCATCGCCACCTGCGCGCCTACTTGTGACAACGCGTTGTCATTGGCAAATTCAGCCTGACCTTCACCGTGCGACACAGCAATAGGCATACGCGAACCTGCCATGCCATCAAGCAGCACAGACTTAGACTCCATCACTTCGACCATTGCAACACGAGCTTCAAATCGCGCCGACTGGTTGGTCACGAAATGTGGCCAATGCTCAGTACCTGGAATCAGTGATTTAAGGTTCGATAGCATCTGACAGCCGTTACACACACCTAAGCTGAACGTATCGTTACGGTTGAAGAAGCCTTCAAACTGGTCGCGAGCCATGCTGTTGAACAATATAGATTTCGCCCAACCTTCACCTGCACCTAATACATCGCCGTAAGAGAAACCGCCACAAGCCGCAAGGCCCGCAAACTGTTCAAGGGTAATACGACCTGCCAACACGTCACTCATGTGCACATCGATAGCGTCAAAGCCTGCACGGGTAAATGCAGCCGCCATTTCTAGATGCGAGTTTACGCCCTGCTCTCTCAATATCGCCACTTTTGGCTTAACACCTTTGGCAATATAGGGAGCTGCTACGTCTTCGTTCACATCATAAGACAACGCAGCATGCAAACCTGGGTCGGCAGCATCTTGCTTTGCCGCGTGTTCTTGTTCAGCACACTCAGGGTTATCACGCAGTTTCTGCATTTCAAACGTGGTTTGTGCCCACGTTGTACGCATTGATACGCGGCTATCTGCAAGTACAGCAACACCACCGCGACTAAACTCAATCATGTCGGTGCTATTAAGCGTACCGATATCGTGAGCCAATTCAGTTAAACCGAATTCAGTCAGTACTGCGTTAACGGCATCCATATCGCTTTCAAGCACTTGGATTACGCCACCTAGTTCTTCATTGAACAATACGGCAATGTCGTTTCCAACTAGGCTATCAAGGTTAATGCTTACACCTGTTTTACCAGCAAAGGCCATTTCAGCAACGGTGGTAAACAGGCCACCGTCTGAACGGTCGTGATAAGCACACACCAAGCCTTTTTCAATTAACGTCTGCATTGCGTCAAAGAAGGCTTTAAGGCGAGTTGCAGAGACCACATCTGCTGGGCTATCACCAAGCTGAGTATAGACTTGTGCCAGGCAGCTTGCGCCCAAGCGATTTTTCCCTTCGCCCAAGTCGAGTAGCAGCAAGCGGCTTGCGCCTTTGTCTGTACGTAGCTGAGGCGTTAGGGTCTTGCGAATATCTTTTACTGCGCCAAAGGCAGAGATAACGAGTGATAGCGGAGAAGTCACCGCTTTATCTTCACCGTTTTCATTCCATGCCGTTTTCATCGACATAGAGTCTTTACCCACAGGAATGGTTAGGCCTAGCTCTGGGCAAAGCTCCTCACCCACGGCTTTAACCGCTTCATATAGACCTGCATCTTCACCGGGGTGTCCGGCTGCTGCCATCCAGTTTGCAGACAGTTTAATGCGCTTAATATCGCCGATGTTTGCTGCGGCAATATTGGTTAACGCTTCACCCACAGCAAGACGTGCAGACGCGCCGTGCGATAGTAACGCAACAGGCGTACGCTCACCCATCGACATCGCTTCGCCGTGGTATGTGTCAAACGCTGTCGCAGTAACCGCCACATCTGCCACTGGCACCTGCCATGGGCCTACCATTTGATCACGACTTACAAGGCCGGTAACTGAGCGGTCGCCAATAGTGATAAGGAAGGTTTTCTCTGCCACAGTAGGCAAAGATAAAATGCGATTTGCTGCATCACTCAAGGTAATGCCTGCCTCGTTTAGCGCTGGCGAGCTAACCTTGGTCGAGCTTACGTCGCGGTGCATTTTAGGCGGCTTGCCTAAAAGTACATCAAGAGGCATATCGATTGGTTTGTTGTCAAACTGGCTGTCGTTCAGGTTGAGGTGCTGCTCGGCAGTGGCTTCACCAACCACAGCAAACGGCGCACGTTCGCGGGCACAAATTGCTTCGAACACTGGCATATTTTCAGGCGCGACAGATAAAACATAGCGCTCTTGAGATTCGTTACACCATAGCTCCAGAGGTGTCATACCTGGCTCATCTGACAATACTTTTCTAAGCTCAAAGTTACCGCCACGGCCACCGTCATTAACCAGCTCAGGCAGTGCATTTGAAAGACCACCTGCGCCCACATCGTGGATAAACTGGATAGGGTTGTTATCCCCTAACTGCCAACATGCATCAATCACTTCCTGACAGCGACGCTCCATTTCAGGGTTGTCTCGCTGTACTGAAGCAAAGTCTAAGTCTTCGTTTGATTGGCCAGATGCCATTGATGAGGCTGCACCGCCGCCAAGACCAATGTTCATTGCGGGGCCGCCAAGCACAATAAGCTTAGCGCCAACCGTGATTTCGCCTTTTTCAATATGCTCGCGACGAATATTACCTAAACCACCAGCTAACATAATCGGTTTGTGATAGCCGCGCACTTCAACACCGTTGAAGCTATTGACTTCTTGTTCAAAGGTACGGAAATAACCCAGTAGCGCAGGGCGACCAAATTCATTGTTAAACGCTGCGCCACCTAGTGGGCCTTCAAGCATAATATCAAGAGCGCTTACAATACGCTGTGGCTTGCCGTATTCGAATTCCCACGGTTGCTCAGCACCAGGAATACGCAAGTTAGATACGGTAAAACCAACCAAGCCCGCTTTAGGTTTTGAACCACGACCGGTTGCACCTTCATCACGGATTTCACCACCAGAGCCGGTTGCCGCACCTGGGAAAGGTGAAATTGCCGTTGGGTGGTTATGGGTTTCTACCTTCATCAAAATATCAATATTTTCATGATGGTATTCGTATTGGTGTGACTGCGGGTTCGGGAAGAAGCGACCTGCTTGCCATCCTTCCATTACCGCTGCGTTATCTTTGTAAGCTGAATACACGTGATCAGGCAACAACTCGTAGGTGTTTTTAATCATTTTAAACAGCGACTTCTCTTGGTCCTCGCCATCAATGGTCCAGCTAGCGTTAAAAATTTTGTGGCGACAGTGTTCAGAGTTTGCTTGCGCAAACATATAAAGTTCAACGTCAGTCGGGTTTCTGCCTAGCTTAGTAAAGCTATCAAACAGGTAGTCAATCTCATCATCAGCTAAAGCAAGGCCTAACGACACATTTGCATTAACTAGCGCGTCTTTGCCTTCGCCTAATACATCTACACTGGTAAAAGTATTGGCTTCGGTATGTGAAAAGAGTACCGCAGCTTCATCAGTATTGGTGAACACTGATTCGGTCATTCTGTCGTGTAAGAAACTAGCGATAAGCGCAAAATCATCTTCACTCACACCGTTTTCTGTTTCTATATAAAACGCACAACCACGTTCTATGCGGTTGATATTTTTTAGACTGCAGTTGTGAGCGATGTCGGTGGCTTTAGAAGACCAGGGAGAGATAGTGCCGGGGCGAGGAGTAATGAGGAAGAAGGTTCCAGAAGGGGTTTGTGCTTGCCTCGCGGGGCCGTAAGTGAGCAGCTTCTCGAGTATCTCTATTTGCTGCTTAGACAAGTCACCTTGGGAATCGACTAGGTGAACATATTCGCTATATAGGTTTTTAACCCTAACGCCGGATTGACCCAGCTTTGCAATCAGTTTAGTTTGGTTAAACTCTGATAGTGCAGGAGCGCCTCGAAGGACCAACATATTGATTTACCTGGTTTGTTAGAAACAACGACCACCAATGCGACGCGTTGCCTCTTGGATTGATGAGTATTTCGGCGCGGATTATAGAGTAATTATGCGCAGTAAGTAACCTCATAACGCGCTTACATGAACTTTTTTTTAAACTTAGATGGTTTAATGACAACAAGTAAAGGTCTATGCAGTCACAAGACTATAAAAAACGATTAAAACTACAATTAATAATCATATTATCTATTGCTGTTATGAGTTGTGGCGTTCCTTCCGTACCCACTGCCCTCTCTTCATTGTTGGAACGAGAATCGATCCGCGTGGGAACCGTTTATGGTGCAGGAACATTTTATAACGGCGCAGAGGGGCCGCAGGGTTTTGAATATGAACTGCTGGCAGGATTTGCCGATTACCTTGGCGTGACGCTCGACCTTTACCCCTTCTACAGCTATGAAGTCATGTTAGAACAGTTAGAAGAAGGTAATCTGGACATTGTCGCGACAGGCGATGCGGTAACGCCTTTACTTAAAAGTCGTTTTGCTTACGGTCCAGCCTATCAACACGTTCAACAAGAGCTCGTCTTCCAAGCAGGGACATCGAGACCTAGAGACTTATTAGAACTTGATGCCCCTATTGTTACTGTGGCAGGTAGCAGCCAAGCTCACTTACTGTCTAGTTTATTAGGCCAGGTAACCGACCAAGCAAGTGATAGTGAAAGCCCAATAATAAAAACCCAACTTGTTACCACCGAAGATTCTGACTCCGAAGAACTGTTACAACAAGTTGCCAATGGCGACATTGCTTATACGGTAGCAGACAGTAACCGTCTAGCCCTTCAGCGCAGGCGATATCCTAACTTAGCCGTGGCAAAAACCCTTAATGAAGATATGCCGATGGCGTGGGCGCTCCCATTACATCAAGATGACTCAGTGAAAGCAGCGCTGATTGAATATTTTGGTACTGTACATCAGTCAGGCTGGTTTACGGTGTTAGAAGACAAGTACTTTGGCCATATTCGCCAGTTCGATTACGTCGACAGTCGTGCGTTTAATTATGCTGCCGAGACAGCACTTGCCCAATACAAACCCTTATTTCAACAGTATGCAGGTGAATTAGACTGGCGACTGCTTGCGGCAATGAGTTATCAAGAAAGTCACTGGGACAGTGACGCTATTTCAAGAACTGGCGTTCGCGGTCTAATGATGCTCACCATGGATACGGCAAGTGACTGGAACGTAGATGACAGAACCGATCCTGAACAAAGCATTCGCGGAGGCTCTCGTTATTTTGCCAGTTTGCTCAATCGCATACCTGCGCGAATTAGCGAGCCAGATAGAACCTGGATGGCTATGGCGTCGTATAATATTGGTATGGGCCATTTGGAGGACGCACGCATTCTTACCGAGCAACAAGGTGGCAATCCAGACCTTTGGGTAGATGTAAAGCGTCGCTTGCCACAGCTTAGGCAAAAGAAATATTACCGTACTACTCGCTATGGCTATGCAAGAGGCGATGAAGCGTTACAGTATGTGGAAAATATTCGTCGTTATTATGACAGCTTAGTATGGTTGGACGAACAAGGAAAAATTTGACGCAGTTCACCTTGCTTCTCTCTTGAAAACTGTCATTTCGATGTCATCTTTGTACTGTACCCTAAAAAGAAGTTAGTCAGACACTGACTTACTTTCTCAGAATAATTATTTTCTCAACGATGACAAGCTCTAGAAGAGCAGCGGCTTTTAATGACAACATCTCTCGAATAACGTGAGACTTGTTCAAATAAAGAGAGCTACGCACAACGGAAGAAAAGTGGTCACGAAAAACATAAAGTGGCCACAACGCGAGAAAGGAGAACAAATGAAAAAAAATCGATTTATGAAAAAAGGAATAAAATTGAAAAACAACAACAGACGCAGACTTATGCTTAAGCGTTGTCACCAAAAAGTACTTCAGCGCCGCAAGCTATTTGTTACCAGCGATATGTTCACTCAGTTAACCCGTACGCCTGGCTAAGCCACCTCTATGCCATCTGGTTCACAATGATTGACCATGTAACCGGTACATACCAAATGGGCGAAAACACGAATAAGCACAACTTCAGGCAACGCTATAAATTAGCTTGAAGCATCACCCTCTAGCAGTCTTTTCGCCTTTTTGGCAGCCTTTATTTCTTTCCTGCGCTTGCGAAAAAAATCTGACAATTTGTTAGCACATTCGTCAGCTAATACGCCAGATACAACCTCAAGTTGATGATTAAGCGCAGGATGTTGCAATAAGTTCATGACCGAGCCCGCAGCGCCTGTCTTCGCATCCTTTGCGCCAAACACCACCCGCTTTACCCGTGCATGTACCAGCATACCTGCGCACATAGAGCAGGGCTCTAATGTCACATACAACGTAGCATCAATAAGTCGGTAGTTTTGCACCGCAGCTGCTGCTTCTTTAACAGCACGTAGCTCTGCATGCGCAGATGGGTCATTATCCGTTATCGGCGTATTGAAGCCTTCACCGATAAGCTCACCGTTTAATACTACGCAGGCGCCGACTGGCACCTCACCAATCGACTCAGCCTTATCGGCAAGCGTTAACGCATGCCTCATCCACATTATGTCTTCTTCTGTCGCGATGTCTTCCATTGCGATTTCAGTCAACGGTTCCTGCACAGATTCTTTTTCTTGCGTTTGCTTGTTTGCAAGGTCGAAGTTTGGTGTTGGACGGTTGCTATTTTGGTCACTCATTCGTCAATTTTGCTACTTTACTTGGTGAAATTCATTAACATTTATTTTGTATTAGCTTAGGTAAACATTCTAACTTCTTAGAAAGTAATGACTTTTGTCACTTGGCAACCTACTTGCAATCTCTCATTATAACACTGCTAGTGTGATGGACTTAACAGGTTACATTTTTTACTAAAAAGTATGTTAGATAACCGCTATAGTACCTGAAGCGAAGCAGTAATTTTACCGATAAGTATTTAACTAAATACGGGGTGAATTAGGCAACAGGCCAAATTTTCACCTACACTGTTTTAAAGCCATTTGTGAGGGATACCACCGTGAATATGACCGCGATTGCAATAGTAGCCATTTGTGCCTGGGCCTTAGTTACCATTGTCGAAAGTGCAAAAGACAAAAGTAAGAAGAAACTTAGCAGCAAAGAAACCGATGCTTATAAAGCCGAAATTGCAGAGCTTAAGGAACGAGTTTCTGTGCTTGAGAAGATAGTGACAGACGAGCGCTACGACCTAAAAAAGCAATTTGCAGACTTAGAAAGCGACCGCGTAGCGTAAGCTTGAACTCACGTAATTCAACACACGTTCCATGGCAAGCGCGCTAGATTAAACAACGCTAAGTTTAACTGCGTGCTAGCTCCCTTCTAATAGTTTTCGCTCTGCTCGCTCTACACGCCGGGGTTTACCCGCAATCACTAGCACGTCATGGGCTTGCAAAATAGCGTCTTGGTCTGGGTCTTTAACTTCATTTCCATCCCGCCTTAGGCCCTTAATCGCTACTCGCATTCTCGAGAAATCGATATCTTTTATGGCTTTGCCAATACAGGAAGCGTGTTCGGACAACACCACAGCATGGATAAACTCTAACTTGTCTTCTGTGCCATAGGTGATCTCTGTTGTTTCTCCCGGGTAAAAGCCGTGCATATGATCGTAGCGACCTTTTCTCTCAGCTCGCACCCGCTTTAAAATACGAGACATTGGCACGCCGGCGTAATGCAGCACCTGCGATACCAACATCAAGCTCCCCTCTTGCAGCTCTGGCACGACTTGATTGGCACCCGCGCTGTATAGGCTTTCAAGCTGGTAGTCTCGTTTGGTACGCACCATAACATCTGTAGTGCTCGTAATGCTTCGGGTCTGCGTTATCACCTGCTTGGCCTTATCGACTTGATCAAACGTCACAAGCACAAGCTTGGCACCTTCTACATTGGCAGTAATCAATATATCTTTTTGACTCGCATCACCGAAGATGACGGGCTCTCCCGCGTTTCGACTCTCGTGTACTCTGACAGGATCCATATCTATGGCAACAAAATGAATGCCTTCCATTTTCAGCATGCGAGCTACCGACTGTCCAACGCGGCCAAACCCACAAATAATGACGTGGTTGGTTAACGGCTCTGCATTACCAAAGCTCACATTGTCATCGAACGAGATATCCTTGTTAACAATACGCCTTGCTATAGTGACGCTGTTATTCATAAGCCACGGGGTTAACGCCATACTGATTACACCCATACACACAATCAGCGATGACTGCTCTGACGTTAACACGCCGTGTGTCGTAGCAAGCGCAGCAATTACAAAACTAAACTCGCCAATCTGACAAAGTTTAACCCCAGCAGACCAGCCATCTATTGCATCGGTTTTAACTAATAGAGATGCGCCTCTTACTAAAATGACTTTAACTATCATCAAAGCAAAAACGCCAAAAACAATCTCAAACAGGCTGTTCCACAGTACAGTGAGTTCTAACTGCATACCCACGGTAACAAAAAATAACCCCATTAAAATATCTCGAAACGGACGAATGTCGGCTTCAAGTTGATACTTGTATTGGCTTTCCCCCAACATCATACCCGCCAAGAAAGCGCCTAGCGCCATGGATAGCCCGAAGTAATAAGTTAGCCCTCCTGCCAATAGGGCAATCAATATAGTGGTCAGAACAAACAGCTCGTCAGTCCTTGTTCTTGCTACCTCTCTAAACACCCAAGGTAGTAACCACTTACCCACTGACATTAGAAACGCAATGACAAACACACCTTTAAGCAACGCCTCGCCTAAAGCTAGCGCAATACTTACTTCACCAGTCTGGGCTAAAAGAGGAATAGCAATTAGGAACGGAACCACCGCTAAGTCTTGAAAGAGCAAGATACTTACCGCTAATTGTGTACGCCTGTTATTAAGAATGCCCATTTCGGTTGCTTGCTTGATTACAATAGCGGTTGAGCTTAACGCCAGCGTACCACCAATAATGATGGACGCACTCATTGGAATGCCGAGAAACAGAGGAACACAGGTAAACACTGCCGTGGTAAACACCATTTGCCCTAATCCTACACCGAATACTAAAGAGCGCATTGCCAACAATTTGGGTAACGAGAACTCAAGACCAAGTGAAAAGAGCAAAAACACTATGCCCACTTCAGCGAGCAGGTGCATTTCTTCTGGGTGGGCAAACACAGATAATAGTTGCGGACCCGCGAGTACGCCGGCAAACAGATAAGCAAGAATAGGAGGGAGATGAATGCGTTTAAATAATGCGACCGCACATACCGATATAAACATCAATATCACGATATTTAAAAAGCTCGTCCCCACACTACCTCCTAAAGCTACATAAACTTCCATTTGTAAAACAAGCGCGATAAATCACGCGATTTTACGTTTTAAACTAAAGACTAGTGCCTGAAACACTTTGTTGGCATCTAGTTTGCAAAATCCCCTGTGTAAATGCAGATCCGGCAAGTTTTGCCGCTGTGATCGCCATAAATTCCGCGAAAATGCAGATGTGGCCACAGAAACGTCAGGGCTTTGACACTTGTTTCTTTGCATATCAACGCATTTTGTATAGGGGCACTACTGTGGATTTTTCAACGTCAGTCTACGATAGCACACAACATAACAATTTTTACCCTGCTGAGAGCACAGGTAAATCACTCTCTTTTAGTGAATTATCAGGCTTTATCACGCAGCTACTTTCTACTCTTGAACTACAAGAGCTAGGTGGCGTGTATTTTCAGCAGCTAAACACGTTGTTACCTATTGTCGGGTTTAGCTTGTCTGACTTTGACTCGCGTTGGGTGTACGGTAATGCAAAGATATCGTCAACACTCATTGATTTACCACTACAAGGTGCCAATGCCGTTAATGGCGATCAAGCTCATGTCTATTATTACATTAGTTCACCCTTGTCGTTATCGCAACGGGAGAGTCTATTCCAACTGCATGATTTATTTGGAAAACAAGTAAAGCACGCTCTTTCATTAATGCGTGTGCAACAGATGGCGACTAAAGATGTGTTAACTGGCTTAGGTAACCGAGCGGGCTTTGAGCAGTCAATGACAAGACAACTCGGCTGGGCGCAAAGACACGATGATCCTTTCGCACTTTTGGTGATCGACTTAGACAACTTTAAGTATGTGAATGATAATTTTGGTCATGGCGAAGGTGACAAAGTACTTGTCCATGTTGCATCACATTTATCTAATGTTCTGCGGGATGAAGACGAAGCATTTCGCTATGGCGGCGATGAGTTTTGTTGTTTGCTAGACTGTCAGTCGCAACAGCAACTAGCTTGTGCAGCCCAGCGTATTCAAATGAGTATCAATAGCTCTAGCTACTTATCTCGCTTAGGCGTATCAACCAGCCTTGGCGGCGCGATTTATCGCGACGGCGATACGATGAGTAGCCTATTTGACCGTGCTGACAACGCCCTGTACCGCGTGAAAAATTCTGGCAAAAATAGCTATCACGCAGCGTAACGTCGCGATTTGAATTTATCAGGATGGCGGCAAAGCAATGCCGCTTTTGCACATTATTGCCATGGATACCATAAACAAGAGTATCTAGCCCTTTAAAAAAACGGCACTTTTAGTGCTACATAGATTCAGTCGAGACTAAAGGTTATTTCTATATCTGGCGCTTTGGGCTGTAGATAAACACAACGTCCTTCAACAATCAGTGCGACGGGCTCGTCGTTAATCAAGATTGCCGGCACGCCGTTTCGCTCCCATCTTGGCACGCGCCATACCTTAAACCATTCTTTCAGCAACTTAGATACGTTCGCATTTTCTGGCTTTACTTTAAGGTTGCGAGCATTGGTTTGCAGAGAAACGGTATCTTCTTCTCGCGCCTTTGGTACTGCAATTCGAATATGGCCTCTAAGCCAAGGAAGAGCGATATTTTGGTTGGGCACTAATTTTAGGTTTTGCGGTACTTCATGAGTAGCGTTCACCACCCAATAAAGGTCTTGGTCAAACCGTATAACCCTGCCCCATTTAAAGTTCACTTCAGGGGTTGCATCATGCTTTGCTTTTAACATAGCAAGTACTTGGTCTGTCTGCGCTTTTGAGGGCGACAGCTCGCCTTGAGCTCGAAACCACGCGCGAATGACCATAGCCTGCCACGGTAACGACAATGCAGCGAGTTGTTGCCCGTCGAGCCTGAGATCTGTGCGTTTAAAATCTTCAAAATATTTTTGGGCAGAATCGCTGACTAGTGCACTTTGCTCAGCACAAAGCTCGGCGCTGCGCCCCACGGTTTTGGTTAACTTAGGCCATCGCGCCAGCAAGTGAGGTATAATTTCGTTCCTTAAGAAGTTCCTATCAAAGCTATTTTGCTGATTAGATTCATCCTCAACCCACTGCAACATTTCCTCTTCGGCACAAGCCACAATCTCGGCTTTCTCTAGTGCTAGCATAGGGCGCATTATCAAGGTGTCACCTCGGTACTGAACTTCTCCCATACCCGCTAAGCCCTGAGGACCAGCACCGCGTTTGAGCTGGAGCAATACGGTTTCAAGCTGATCTTCGGCATGTTGTCCTAATAACAGTACACCGCCTATTTGGTCACACACTTCTAACAATGCGTTGTATCGAACCTTACGCGCTTCTGCTTCCAGGCTTTTTCTCGACCCCGTATCAACATCAACTCGATACAAATGAAATGCTACGTCTTCAAGACGACACTGTAATTCGCAGTGCTTTGCCCACTGTTCGGCATTATCACTTAAACCGTGATGTACATGTACAGCATGAATTGGGCTATCAAACTGCTCCCTATACGCAATAACGGCTTGGAGCAGAACGGTCGAATCCACACCACCGCTGTAAGCAACGACGAGTGGCGTTTGAAGTGGTAGCTCTACATCAGTGAGAGATGTCGCTATGCGGTTGACGATATGTTCGATTGTTGGGGATTGTAGAGGGGTCACAGACCGGTAATACCTTATTCTTTCAACGCTATATTTTACTGAGGTTTAACTTTGTATTTGGCTAAGCACTGGCTTTCTAATAACACACTTTCTAATAACACAAGGGGGTTGGTTACCTTTGGTAAACAACCCCCTTGTTCGTATACGACATTACATGACCGACATGAATTAAGCCGCCGCTCGCTAGTTTTTATAGCAAGCGTTTAAACTGATAGAACGCAGCTGTACATAACGGCTAAATGCACCTTTCATGCTAGTTTTCTTAATGAACTTATAATGAGCTTAGCAATAACCGAACGACATCAAACGCTGGTAACGCTCTTCCATCAATTTAGTCTTATCTAGCTCTTTAAGCTGGTTAAGCTGCTGCTTAATGACCGCCTTCAAATTAGCCGCCATGCCATTATGATCGCGATGCGCACCACCTAAAGGCTCTTCAACAATACTGTTAATCAGGCCTAGCTCTTTAATTTGTGGCGCACTTACGCCCATCGCTTCTGCAGCGAGTGGTGCTTTTTCTGCGCTTTTCCACAGAATAGACGCACAACCTTCTGGTGAAATCACCGAGTACGTAGAATATTGAAGCATATTAACACGATCGCCAACACCAATTGCTAGTGCGCCACCTGAACCACCTTCACCGATAACGGTACACACGATTGGAACGGTAAGCTCAGCCATCTCGAATAGGTTCTTCGCGATTGCCTCACTCTGGCCACGCTCTTCAGCGCCAACACCAGGATACGCTCCTGGCGTATCGATAAAGGTGATGATAGGCATATTGAAGCGCTCGGCCATCTTCATTAGACGCAAGGCTTTACGATAACCTTCTGGTTTAGGCATACCGAAGTTACGCTTAATTTTTTCGTTGGTGTCACGCCCTTTCTGATGACCAATAATCATCACCGGCTGATCATCTAGCATTGCTGGGCCACCAACAATCGCTTTATCGTCAGCAAATGCGCGGTCACCAGCAAGCTCGTCGAATTCTGTAAAAATACGAGGAATGTAATCTAACGTGTATGGACGCATTGGGTGACGTGCAAGTTGGGAAACTTGCCATGCGCCAAGATCAGAAAAGATCTTTTTAGTCAGCTCTGCGCTTTTACCGCGAAGCTTATTGATTTCTTCTTCAATACCAACGTCAAACTCGCCACCTTGATTCACCAACCTAAGCTCTTCAATTTTTGCTTCTAGTTCGGCTATTGGCTGTTCAAAGTCCAAAAACTGTATACTCATTTCATGTCCTATTCGTACTACGCTCGTCTATGCAAACGCGAGATGTCCAATCTATCGAACTCTTACCCTTAATGGTAGAGAATTGAAACGGCTTTGTCTCCCAAACAGTGTTTGAGATCGTGCAAAAGTTGGTCTTCAGGGGTAACGTACCATCTTGCACCACACGCTAAGATTACTTCAGCGTCTGGATGGGTTACCGCTAACTGAACAGGACAACTTCCGCCGTTAAATGCCTGCAGGATAGATTGCATCTGACTCATTTTCTTCGGTTCAAGCAGCTGGGTATCAATATTAAGTGCCAGCGCTCTCGCGTTTTTCTCTCGTGCCTGAACAATGTCCATTACATCACGGGCGGTGATTGTATTGCCCCCAGAGAAATCATCAAAGCTGACCTGTCCCTTTATTAGCAATATTCTGTCAGTTTCTAACACACTTTCGAACTGCTCGTACATATCGGGGAAGAAACGTACGTCTATTCTGGCACTCTTATCATCCAGTGTCACTATGGCCCAGCGACGCCCCCGCTTGTTCGTCATTACACGCACGCCAAGCACCAATCCTACTGCACTGGCCATTTGGTCTTTATTGGTTGGTTTTAAATCAACTAATCGACCGTCGGTGTAATAACGCAGTTCTTCCGCGTACTGATTGATGGGGTGACCGGTTAAGTACAACCCGAGGGTATCTTTTTCACCTTCTAGCCATACTTTTTCAGGCCACTCAGGGACGTCGGCAAACGCTTGCTTCACGTCTTCTGGCTCGGTAGTCAGTAGGCCAAACATGTCTGACTGACCAAAAGACTCGGCTTTTGCGTGCTGTCCAGCGGCGGCAAGGGCTTCGGGTAAGCTCGCCATAAGGCTGGCGCGATGCGGACCTAAGTTGTCCATTGCCCCCGCTAATACTAGCTTTTCTAGCACTCGCTTGTTTACCCGTTTAATGTCTATCTTGGCGCAGAAATCAAATAGATCCTTAAATGCCCCTTGGGTCTCCCGCGCTTCAATAATCGCTTCAATTGGGCCTTCACCTACCCCTTTAATCGCACCGATACCGTAAACAATGCGACCTTCGCTATCGACGGTAAATTTGTATTTACCTGCATTTAAATCTGGCGGCAGTATTTCGATGCCCATGCGCTCACATTCATCGACAAGCGTCACGATTTTATCGGTGTTATCCATATCCGCCGACATTACCGCAGCCATGAATTCCGCAGGATAATGCACTTTCAGCCACAGGGTTTGGTAAGACACCAAGGCATAAGCGGCAGAGTGAGATTTGTTAAAACCGTAACCCGCGAACTTTTCTACCAAGTCGAAGATTTTCATCGCAAGGTCCGGGTCAATATTATTGCCCTTCGCACCTTCGGCGAACGTGCCGCGCTGCTTCGCCATTTCTTCAGGCTTTTTCTTACCCATAGCACGACGAAGCAAGTCAGCGCCGCCCAGTGAGTAGCCCGCCATTTCCTGGGCTATCTGCATTACCTGTTCCTGATACAAGATAATGCCATAGGTAGGCTCTAGAATTTCTTTCAAGCACTCGTGCTGATATTCAGCATCGGGGTAGGAAATTTCTTCACGTCCGTGCTTACGATCAATAAAGTTATCTACCATGCCTGATTGCAGCGGGCCCGGACGGAACAGGGCCACCAGTGCGATAATATCTTCGAAGCAGTCAGGTTTAAGGCGCTTAATTAGCTCTTTCATACCGCGAGATTCCAGCTGGAATACCGCAGTTGTCTCGGCGTTTTGAAGGGTTCTGAAACTCTTAGGATCTTCAAGCGGTATGGCGCTGATATCGACATCAACGTTCTTCCCTTCTTTGATCATATCTATTGCCCACTGAATAATAGTCAGCGTACGAAGACCTAAGAAGTCGAATTTTACCAAGCCGGCCGTTTCAACGTCGTTTTTGTCGAACTGGGTTACGGGGTTTTTACCTTCGTCATCACAATACAAAGGCGAGAAATCAGTAATTGTGGTTGGCGCAATAACAACACCACCGGCGTGCTTGCCGGCGTTTCGGGTAACCCCTTCAAGTATTCGCGCCATATCGATAAGGTCTTTCACTTCCTCATCGCTTTCATACACTTCTGGTAGCTGTGGCTCAGCTTTAAACGCCTTCTCTAGCGTCATGCCAGGGTCAGGTGGAATCAGCTTCGAGATTCTGTCTACAAAGCCGTAAGGGTGACCAAGCACGCGGCCAACATCGCGTACTACTGCTTTTGCCGCCATAGTACCGAATGTAATGATCTGCGATACCGCCTGACGTCCGTAAAGCTCAGCAACGTGATCGATTACCTCGTCTCGTCTATCCATACAAAAGTCGACGTCGAAGTCGGGCATGGATACACGCTCTGGGTTCAAGAAACGTTCGAATAGCAAGTCGAATTCAAGCGGGTCTAGGTCGGTAATTTTTAGGGCATAGGCCACTAATGAGCCCGCACCAGAACCCCGCCCTGGCCCTACCGGAATTCCGTTATCCTTACTCCACTGAATAAATTCCATTACAATAAGGAAGTAGCCTGGGAAACCCATTTGGTTGATAACTTCAAGCTCAATGCGAAGTCGATCATCGTACTCTGGACGTTTCGCTTTGCGCACTTCTTCATCGGGGAATAGAAATTCTAGACGTTCTTCCAACCCCTCTTCAGACACCTTAACCAAAAAGTCTTCGGTGGTCATGCCGCCGGTTGGAAATTGCGGCAAGAAGTACTCGTTTAACCGTACGGTAACGTTACAGCGCTTGGCAATTTCAACCGTATTTTCTATGGCTTCAGGAATATCGCTAAATAACTCAACCATTTCCTCCGCAGTGCGCAGATATTGCTGGTCACTGTATCGTTTAGGGCGGCGGTTATCATCAAGCGTGTAGCCATCGTGAATACATACACGAATTTCGTGAGCATCAAAGCCTTCACGGTCAATAAAGCACACTTCATTGGTGGCGACCACGGGTAAGCCGCGCCGCTCAGCAAGCTCCACGGCAAGGTGCAAGTAATCTTCCTCACCTTGTCTACCGGTTCTAATAAGCTCTAAATAAAAGCGGTCGGGAAAATGCGTTTGATAAAACTCAAGGGCACTGTCGAGAATTTTGGCGTTGTTTTTCATTAAACCCACACCAACATCACCATGCTGTGCCCCCGATAACGCAATCACACCTTCGCTGTGCTCTGCCAACCATTCTTGATCAATGACCGCTCGGTGTGAGAGGTGCCCGCGAAGATAGGCCTTGGAGATAAGAATCGTAATGTTCTTATATCCCTCATTATTCATCGCAATAAGGGTTAGTCTGAAAGGTTCATCGCCAAAGACTTCATTAGTAACCCAAAAATCAGTGCCGATGATGGGCTTAATACCTAAGTTATGTGCCTCGGAATAAAACTTTACCAAGCCACACATATTCATTTGGTCGGTGATCGCCACGGCAGGCATGCCAAGCGCGGCCACTTTACCTAGAATAGGTTTAACCTTATTCAGGCCGTCCATCATCGAAAAGTCGCTGTGAACACGTAAATGAATAAATGGCGATGACATGATGTTATTTCTCTTCGAGTAGCGCTTTTACAGGTTTAAAACTTTTTCGATAGCAATCTAAGATGCCATATTCAGCGATGGCTTCAAAGTGTGCTTTTGTGGGGTAACCTTTGTGCCCGGCAAAGTTATATTGCGGGTAGGCCTCGTGAAGCGAAATCATATCGTTATCTCGCTCTACTTTGGCAATAATGGAAGCCGCTGAAATTTCTGCGTGCAGGCTATCGCCTTTCACTACCGCTTCAGACTCAAAATTCCACGCAGGAACCCGGTTACCATCTACGCGCACAAAGTCAGGCCTTACTGGCAGGCCTTCCACTGCGCGGATCATAGCGAGCATGGTAGCGTGCAGTATATTAAGCTTATCTATTTCTTCAGGGCTAGCTCTACCTATATTCCAGTAGAGTGCTTTTTCACGAATTTCTTGGGCAAGCGCTACGCGCTTTTTTTCACTCAGTTTTTTAGAGTCGGTTAGCCCTTCAATGGGATTTTCAGGGTCGAGAATGACCGCGGCGGTGACCACATCACCGACTAACGGGCCACGACCTACTTCATCAACGCCGGCAATTAACTTATGCAAACAATTCCTCCACGACAGCTTTTGCTGCTGTTCTATCAGCGTTGCATTTTAGCGTATGGTGGAGGTCGGTGAAACGGGAAATCAGGGCTGAATTATCACTTTCGAAGAAGTTGAGTAGCTGATTGCTCATATTCTCTGCATTTACTTCTTCTTGTAGTAATTCAGGAATAATAGCTTCATTAGCCAATAGATTTGGCAACGTGAAGAAAGGCGCTTTATACAAGCGCTGCATAATTTTATACGTGAGTGGTGCGAGTAAATAAGCGGCCACCATGGGGCGCTTACATAACATGGCCTCTAAGGTAGCCGTGCCTGATGCAAGCAAGATAACATCGCTAGCTATCATCGCATCTCGCGATGTGCCTTGCGTTACCTGAATGGGTAAACGTTCCTCTGCATTATTGGCTTCCAGCAAGAGTGCCTTTATTTGCGTAAGACGATGTTCGTTAGCAGCAGGGATAAGAAATTGAATGTCGCTGCGTTTAGCATGAATAGCTTCTATGGTCTCCAGAAATACTGGAAGTAGCGTTTCTACTTCGCCTCTGCGTGAGCCTGGAAGTACAGCCAATACGGTAGCATTACCATCTACACCTAATTCTTGGCGCGCCGCATTTTGGTCGGGCTCAATTGCTATAGCGTCAGCCATTGTGTGTCCCACAAAGGTATAGGGAACGTGGTATTTATCGTAAACCTGCTGTTCGAAAGGAAATAAACCCAACACGCGATTAGTCGCTTTCGCTATTTTATGGATGCGCTTTTCACGCCACGCCCACACAGTGGGACTCACATAGTGCATGGTTTTGATACCGCGTGCTTTAAGCGCTTTTTCTACTCTTAGATTAAAATCAGGCGCATCAATACCCACAAAAATATCAGGCGGATTTTGCTCGAAGTGAGCAAGAAGCTGCTTTTTAACTTTCAAGATGGCAGGTAGATGGGAGAGAACTTCAACAAGTCCCATAACCGACAAGGTTTCCATATCGAACAGACTATGAAAACCCGCGTTTATCATATTTGGACCGCCAATACCTTCGATAACAGCATCAGGGTATTGGCGTTTTAACTCTGCAACCATTCCGGCGGCAAGCACGTCACCAGAGGGCTCTCCGGCAACCATGCCGATACGGATAGGCGTAGACATAATTAGCGAATAATGCCTCGCTCAGAGTCTTGTAAGAACTTCACCATAAGGGCCACACCAGGGAACTCCTGTGCGGGTTCGGCAAGTTTTTCAATGGCTTCGTCTACGGTATTGCCTTCACGGTATATTGCTTTGTAAGCGCGTTTAATGGCCATAACTTCTTCTTTGCTGAAGCCACGACGCTTAAGTCCTTCAGAATTAATACCCTGAGGAATATTTTTCTGGCCGCTGACCATAACAAAGGGAGGCACGTCGCGCAGAATAATGCCGCCAGCCCCCAAAAACGAATGAGCTCCAATCTTACAGAACTGGTGAATACCTGCGGCACCGCCAACAATGACGTGGTCGTCCATGTGAACATGGCCAGCAATCGCAACACTGTTTGCAATAATAATGTCGTTGCCAAGAACACAATCGTGGGCAACATGAGAGTTGGCCATAAATAAACAGCGAGAACCAATTATGGTAATGCTGTTGTCTTGAATAGTGCCTCGGTGAACGGTTACCCCTTCCCTAAACTCGTTATCGTCACCGATGACAAGTTCAGTAGGCTCGCCCGCATACTTCTTATCTTGGCAGTCTTCACCAATTGAAGAAAACTGATAAAATTTATTGTTTTTACCGATACGCGTTGGGCCGCGTACCACCACATGTGATTTCAGAATACAGCCATCGCCTATGGTGACGTTGTCGTCTACCACACAAAATGGGCCAATGGTGACATTTTCACCAATCGTTGCACTTTCTGAAATTACCGCAGTTGGATGGATCACGTTAAGCTATCTCTCTCATCGCACACATAAACTCTGCAACACAAGCGATATCGCCATCAACGCTTGCAGTGCCTTTAAATTTCCAAATCCCTCTGCGCTCTTTAACTAGAGCAACATCAAACTCAAGCCTGTCACCTGGAACGACAGGACGCTTAAAGCGTGCGTTATCAATCCCTGCATACAAGTATAACTTATCATTGTTACCCATTGTCTTAAATCCTAAAACACCGGCAGCTTGTGCCATAGCTTCAAGAATTAATACGCCTGGGAAAATTGGCTGTTCAGGGAAGTGCCCCATGAAACACGGCTCATTGATAGTGATATTCTTATAAGCCTTTACAGACTCACCCAGAACATAGTCTGTTACACGATCAACAAGTAGGAATGGATACCGATGAGGTAACAGTTCCAATATTTCCTGAATTTCGATGGTATTAAGTGAATTGGCCAAAAACTTTCTCCTGTATACAAGCATGACCTACAGCTATTTTATACCAATACAGATGATTGATTGGCATTCTGGTCAAACTCGCCGTAAAAACTAAAAACGGCGGCAACCATACGCTGTTAAGCGCAAAAAACAAATCAGACCAACACCTTTGGGGAGTTGGTCTGATAAATTTTACAACTGACTAGCGCAGTTATTAGTTAGTTTTGCTTACTTGCTGAAGAACTTGCTCAGATAAATCGTGCTCTTCTTTTGCAAACGCAACTGCACCAGAGTTAAGTACCAGGTCATAACCTTGCTTTGCTGCAACAGAGTCAATAGCTTGCTTGATTAGGCCAAGAAGCTTGTTGCGCTCTTCGTTGCTGCGACGTTGAATGTTTTGCTGTAAAGGTTGACCTTTTTTAGCTAGCTCTTCACGCACTGACAAGATTTTTTGTTCTAGTTCTTTCTTCTCTGCATCGCTCATAGTCGCCGCGTCGCGCTGAAGACGTTCTGCGTAGAACTGACCATCACGCTGCAGTTGATTCACTTCTTCAAGCTGATCTTTAAATTCAGCCTGAATAGCGTTTTGAATTTCAGCCGCTTGAGGCATCGCTTGGAAAATACCTTGCACATCGACAACTGCAACTTTCTGCTCTGCCATTACAGATGTACTAACTAAAGCGCTACCCAGCATTGCTCCTGCAACGATATGTTTAACCAACTGTTTCAAAGGGAACTCCTTTTGTGAATCTTATTATAGAGCGCGCCTAAAAACGCGCTCGCTTTAATGTCTTAGAAAGTTTGACCAATGTTGAAAGTGAAGAATCTCGCATCGTCACCATCACGTTGCTGTATCGCTTTCGAGAAGCTGAATACCATCGGTCCCATTGGCGATATCCACTGGACTGATATACCTGCCGAGCTACGATACAGGCTCCAGTCAGAATAGTCCAATAGCTCGCCATTTTGCGATGATGCTATGTCAAACTGACGGTAATAGTCATAGTCGAACTCAGTATCCCACACGTTACCCACATCCACAAACAAACTTGTGCGAACTGAGTTATCCATTTCTTCTTCAACAAACGGTGTAGGAACTATAAGTTCTATACCACCAAGGGCCATCGCGTTACCACCTAGGCTTCGCGTTGACCAAGATAGCTGAGCATCAGCTGGATCGCCTGGGAACACTTCACCGTCAGGCCCAACAATGGTACCCGTATTGCCTAAGAATATACCGCGAGGACCTACCGTGTTGTTTTCAAAGCCACGTAGTGAGTCTGAACCACCCGCAGTAAAGTTCTCTGTAAACGGTAATATTTGTTCATTGCCGTTAATATCACCATAACCATTACCGTAGCCAAGACGTACACGCGCTAGGAAAGACCAACGCTGGTTACGAGATAATGGGAAGTACCACTTACCGTCAAATACGGTCTTGAAGTAGTTAACGTCTGAGTTTGGCGTTGTAATACTGAATGACGCTCGCTGAGATGAACCGGCGGTTGGGAACAAACCGCGGTTAAGCGTACTTCTGCTCCAACTTATGCTAGCCAAATAGCTATCGTATTTAATCGCTGCGTCTGGGTCTTCACCGTTAGTAAACTGATTATAGAACTGTTCAGTCTGCTCGTAGTAGCCACGGTTGAATAGCTCTACGTTGCTGTAGGTCAAACCGAAGTTAATACGGTTGAACTCGTTAATCGGATAACCAATGTTCGCACCAATAGACCAACGTTTTGAGTTGTACTGGATTACGTTAAAGTCAGAGCCGTCGAATTCACTGTAGCCTATGCTTCCACCCAAGCTGATACCATCAATGGTAAAGTAAGGGTCGTTATACGTGATTTGCGCACTACGCTGGTAAGATACCGTACTTAGATTCAGGCCTACTCGTTTACCTGTACCTAAGAAGTTATCTTGTTGGATACCCGCCTGCAGGCTAAGTTTCGTTCTATCACCGTAACCAATACCTGCGTTGAACGAGCCCGAAGGCTGTTCTTTGACGTTAAAATTAACGTCTACTTTATCTTCCGACCCCGGAATACGTACCGTTTCAAACTCAACTTCTTCCATATAGGTAAGACGAGAAAGCTGGTTCTTAGAAGACTCCAGTAAGTTATTCGACAGCCACGTGCCTTCCATCTGACTCACGTTCTGACGTAGTACGTTATCTGCTGTTACCACGTTGCCGTTAAACTTAATACGGTTGACGTATATACGCTTACCTGGGTCAACAGACAGCGTGAGCTTAACCGTTTTGTCTTCGTCATTAATTTCAGGAACCGTAGTTACTGTTGGGTAAGCGTACCCGAAGCGACCAAGATACTTACTGATAAATTCTTCTGTATACGTTACTTCGGCTTGGTTATAGAGTTCACCCGTAGTAAGCGGAAGCACGCGTTCAATATACTCTTCGTGTCCGAGTACGTCGCCTACCAATTCCACTTCAGAAATGGTGTATTGCTCACCTTCTGTTACGTTCATGGCAATGTAGATACCTGACTTTTCAGGTGTCATTGAAACCTGCGTAGAGTCAACGTTGAAGCGAAGGTAACCACGGTTTAAGTAATGGTTACGCAGCGTTTCCATGTCCCCTTGCAACGTTTGCTGCTGGTAGCGAGTTTCCGATAGAAAATCCCACCAAGGCGTGTCGTATTGCAGCTCGAAAGCCTCCATCAGCTCTTCGTCTGAGAAGATTTCGTTACCTACAATATTAATTTGTTCAATTTCAGCCGCGTCGCCTTCTTCGAAAAGTAATTTCAAGTCAACACGATTACGCGGTAGCGGCGTTATGATAGCCGTTACATCAGCATTATATTTACCGATGCTGTAAAAGAAGTCTTTCAGGCCATTCTCAATAGAGGTTAGTACGGTCTTATCAAGCGGCTCACCAATGCGAACCCCGTTTCCGTCCAAGCTTTCCTGAAGTTGCTCATCTTTAATGTCATCATTGCCATCAAAAATAATATTACTGATAGTTGGACGTTCAGACACACGCACAACAAGCGTATTGCCATCGCGAAGAATTTCAACATTTTCAAAGTGAGTTGAAGAGTACAACGAGCGAATAAGCTGCGTTACCCTGAATGTATTAAGCTCGTCGCCAACTTGAACGGGCAAGTAGGTTAAGGCTGCACCAAGTGCAACTCGTTGCAAACCTTCTACGCGAATGTCTTCAACGACAAATTCACTGTCTTGCGCCGCAGCATTGGCAAAGCTAGCACTGGAAAGAATGGCTCCGGCTGCTACTAACTGTTTTAACTTCATCTATTTTTCTTTTCCTGGCCGCGTTTTGTATTAGCTGTTTTGTACTTCCTGATTTGTATCAGGTTATGCGAGCGATATCGTTAAAAATTGCGATACCCATGATCATAAACAGAAGCACGCCACCTATTCTGTAACCCCATTCCTGCACCGCTTCAGGCACAGGTTTGCCTGTGATCCACTCCACGATAAAAAACATGAGGTGACCACCGTCAAGCATGGGCAAGGGTAATAAATTTATTATGCCTAAATTTACGCTTATTAAGGCAAGAAAACTCAAAAAGTACGCAAGTCCATACCCAGCACTTGTTCCCGCACCTTGAGCAATTGAGATAGGCCCACTCAAATTCTTCACTGACACGTCGCCCGTGATGAGCTTACCTATCATTTCGACACTGAGTGTCATAAGACGCCATGTTTTATCTAGCGCCTTCCCAATAGCCTCTATAATGCCATATTGATGCGTAAACACATACCCTTCTGGCCAAGGCTCAAATGTTGGGCTTACACCGAGATATCCACTTTGCCCTTGTGGTGTATCGCGGCGCGCTATCGTGGCATCTAACGTCAGTTGTTGTCCATCCCTTTGTATATCAAGCGAGATATTCTCGCCGGGACTTTCAACAATAACGTCAACTAATCGCTCCCACGATGACAACTTAGCGCCATTTAATGCAAGAAGCTCATCACCGGGTTTTAAACCCGCTTGCTGAGCAGCGCTTCCTTCACCTACAAACCCAACGGTTAACGTTGCATCTGGGCGATAAGGGGTTAACCCTAAGCTGCTTAAAGGAGACTCGCTATCTGGGTCAAAGTTCCAAGAACCCAGTGTAAAAGTCAGTTCTTTTTCAACATTTGACGAATTTTTAACCGTAACATTGGCTTTTTCGGCGCCAATGTTTGAGACTATTTCCAGGTTTACCGCTTCCCAATCAGGCGTATTCCTGTCGCCAACTTTAATTATTTCATCACCAGGTTGTACACCAGCAATGGCTGCGATGCTTTCTGGCTCAACCTGTTTAACTACTGGCTTAACCGTTTCCAGCCCCACCAGATACATCAACCACAATGCGAAGAACGCAAAAATAAAGTTAACGCCAGGGCCAGCAGCAATAACCGCCATGCGCTGCAAAACGGGTTTATTGTTAAACGCTTTGTCTTCTAACTCAGGCGGTACGTCATCAATGCGTCCATCGAGCATGCGCACGTATCCACCTAATGGGATCATAGCGATGACATATTCTGTGCCTGATTTACTTGTTTTACGCCATATAGGCTTTCCAAAACCAATTGAGAAGCGCTCTACCTGCACACCGCATTTACGAGCCACATAAAAGTGCCCCCATTCATGTACAGCAACCAAAATACCTAAGGCTACAATGAATGCACCAAGGCTCCATAAAAATGCTAGCACTGGAATTTACCTCGAATAATCTCGTTAGCTTTTGCTCTTGCAAGGCTGTCTTGCTCTAGTATTTGCTGAATAGAATTCACCGACACATTGGGCATAGCATTAAGCGTGGCGTCATTTACTTTAGCAATATCGCAAAACTGAATTTTGCCTTCTAGAAAGGCGTCGACAGCCACTTCATTTGATGCGTTCACTCGCGTTGTTGCACATTGCCCTTCTTTACACGCATCAATAGCCAGCTTCAAATTCGGATAACGTTCAAAGCAAGGGGTTTGAAAACTGAAATTACCAATGTCAGAAAAGTCGAGCGGCGTCACGCCCGCTTCGATTCGCTCAGGATGCGCCAAACCATAGGCAATAGGGGTACGCATGTCAGGGTTACCCATTTGTGCGATCACCGAGCCATCAACATATTGCACCATAGAATGAATAATACTTTGCGGGTGAATAACCACATCAATATCATCTGCACCAGCACCGAACAACCAACAGGCTTCAATAAATTCCAGCCCCTTGTTCATCATAGTCGCCGAGTCGATTGTTATTTTTCTGCCCATCGACCAGTTAGGGTGTGTGCTGGCTTCATCGATTGTAATTGACGAGAAGCTATCTAAAGGCCTTTCTCTAAACGGCCCACCTGAGCCCGTTAATAAAATTTTACGAATACCGGATGCAGCAAAGTTACCGTATTCATAATCGTGCGGGAGGCACTGGAATATGGCATTGTGTTCGCTGTCGATAGGAAGGATTTCAGCGCCGCTTTGGTTCGCAGCCTCGATAAATAAAGCGCCAGACATGACCAAGGCCTCTTTATTCGCAAGCAAAACCCGTTTGCCTGCCTTTACCGCCGCCAGTGTAGGCAAAAGGCCGGCTGCACCAACAATTGCAGCCATTACAGCATCAACTTCAGGCGCACTTGATACTTCTTCCAGTGCCTTGGCTCCGGAGAGAATTTCTGCATCAACACCGTACTGAGATGCTAACTCACAAGCTACTTTGTAGTTAGCGTCATCGGCAATTACCACATAGCGCGGTGCGCATTTCTGAGCCTGCTCCATAAGTAATTCAAGCTGAGAGTTACCAGTAATGGCAAATACGCGGTATTTATCTGGGTGGCGATTTATTACATCAAGTGTATTGCAACCAATGGAGCCTGTGGCCCCTAACACTGTTACTGTTTGCATTACGCCATCCAAGTTACATAGCAGAATGCGAAAACAGGGAACGCAGCCGTTAAGCTATCAATTCTGTCTAGTACACCACCGTGCCCTGGTAGAATTTTGCCACTATCTTTAATACCCGCACAGCGCTTAAGCATGCTTTCGTTTAAATCACCAAGCGCTGAAACAGCTACCGTGATACCGCCAATAGCGAGGTGGAGCCAAATACGTGAAGGCTCTACCTGATAGTGAAGGGCCGCAAAAGCAATAATAGCGAATGAAGCCGCAATACCGCCTAATAGGCCTTCTAAACTTTTACCCGGCGATACGTTTGGGCGTAGCTTATGGCGACCAAATTTCACGCCAACAAAGAAAGCCCCTATGTCTGCAGCCCAAACAATACCCAATACGTAAAAGATAAGTGATGCACCGTAAAACGGGTCTACATCGTGCAAGCTCGTTCGAAGCGCCACTACCGCTACCCACGTAGGTATTAGTGTAAGTGCACCGAATAGGGTTCTAACGCTGCGACTGTCTTTCCAGAATTTGGAGTATTTAGGATAGGCAAGCACCATAAACAATGAGGCTAGCCACCACAGAACGGCGATAGTTAATATAGCGCGATACAAACCATGTAACTGCCCCTGATACCAGATCGTGCTTGCATCGACAATTAATGAGAGCGCAATACATATGGCAAAAGCACTCGCCATATAGATGAGCTTTTTGGGGCGTTCACACACACCCGACATATTCGCCCATTCATAGGCGCCAATGCCGACCACGCCAGCAATAGCTATTTCAAACCAAAAAATAGGAAGAAAAAGAATAGCGTAAAGCGCCAGTGGCGCGAGGATTAATGCAGTTATTATTCGTTGTTTTAGCATAATTTGCCCTTGGCTTTCGTTACCAGGGCTAGCCTGATAATTGCCTGCATGGTGTTAACCATCGGCTGTGACTACTTGTTCACCGGTTAGACCAAAGCGACGTTGGCGAACATTAAAATCGTCTACGGCTAGTTGAAACACGTCTTCGTTAAAGTCGGGCCATAGTACGTCAGTAAAGTACAATTCAGCATAGGCACACTGCCACAGCAAGAAATTGCTAATACGGTGCTCGCCACCTGTGCGAATGAGAAGGTCTAACTCAGGAAGGTTAGCCGTTGAAATATGCGCGTTAAGTGCGTCTTCAGAGATGTTTTCAACATCAAGTTCACCGCTTTTCACTTGCGTTGCAAGTTGCTTAGCCGCGTTTACAATGTCCCATCTACCGCCATAATTTGCGGCGATATTTAAGACTAAATCTTTGTTGTCTTTGGTCATGTCTTCAGCTTTGCGAATTTTTTCGACTAGCTTAGCGTCAAACGCTTCAACATCACCAATAACCTGCAAACGTACACCATTTTTGTGTAACCGTTTTGCTTCACTATTGAGGACAAGATTGAACAGCTCCATCAAGACACTGACTTCTTCCTCAGGACGCTTCCAGTTTTCACTTGAAAACGCGAATAGCGTAAGTGATTCAATGCCGTTTTGACGTGCAAAGCGCACAACAGAACGAACAGACTCTACCCCGGCTTTGTGGCCAAAGGTACGAATTTTCCCTTTCCTTTGCGCCCATCGACCATTGCCATCCATAATGATTGCAACGTGCTTCGGGCCAGCAGTCACTGCCGGCGCCTCAGCTTTCGTCGATTTGGCTGCGCTTAAACGCTTTCCAATCATAATACTTACTTATACTTCCATTAGTTCTTTTTCTTTGTCAGCAAGCATGCTGTCAACTTTCTTAATGAAATCGTTAGTAATAGATTGAATGTTCTCTTCAGCTGCTCGGCTTTCATCTTCACTGATCTCTTTTTCTTTAAGAAGATCTTTGATGTCACCGTTAGCGTCGCGACGGATGTTGCGGATAGCTACACGACCACCTTCTGCTTCGTTGCGAACAACGCGAATAAGGTCTTTACGACGCTCTTCCGTTAGAGGAGGTAAAGGAATACGAATTGAACCACCTGCACTCATTGGGTTTAAACCTAGGTCAGACTGCATAATGGCCTTTTCTACCGCTTGAATGGCGCTTTTATCAAACACAGTTAACGCTAGAGTACGGCTGTCTTCTGCAACTACGTTAGCCACTTGCTTTAGCGGCGTGTCTACGCCGTAATAAGGTACCATGATGCCATCTAGAAGGCTTGGATGCGCACGACCAGTGCGGATTTTGCTGAATTGGCCCTTTAGAGAAACTAGGCTTTTTTCCATGCGCTCTTGCGCATCTAATTCAATTTCATCAATCACGATTTGTATCCTATTGTTCTTAATTAATCGTTGTCAGCGTGGCGAATAACAGTACCTTCTTTTTCGCCCATCACAACACGTTTTAGGCAACCTGGCTTATTCATGTTGAATACGCGAATTGGCAAGCTGTGATCGCGCGCCAAAGTAAACGCTGACAAGTCCATCACTTTAAGTTCTTTTTCTAGTACTTCTTGGTAAGTCAGTTCTTCATACAGCGTAGCTTCTGGGTTTTTAACCGGATCATCACTATATACACCATCCACTTTGGTCGCTTTTAATACCGCATCGGCTTCAATTTCGATGCCGCGTAAGCAAGCCGCTGAGTCTGTAGTGAAGAAAGGATTGCCCGTACCCGCAGAGAAGATAACAACGCGGCCAGACTTAAGAAGGCTAATGGCTTCGGCCCAGTTGTATGCATCGCACACGCCATTAAGTGGGATAGCTGACATCATACGAGCATTTACAAATGCACGATGAAGCGCGTCGCGCATGGCTAAGCCATTCATAACGGTAGCTAACATTCCCATGTGATCGCCAACAACGCGGTTCATTCCCGCTTTTGCTAAGCCTTCGCCACGGAACAAGTTACCACCACCGATAACAAGACCAACTTGAACACCAAGTTCAACCAGCTCTTTAATCTCTTGTGCCATTCTATCTAGCACTTTAGGGTCTATGCCAAAGCCTTCCGCCCCCATTAGGGCTTCACCACTAAGCTTTAACAAAATGCGTCGGTATGCTGATTTTGGTGTGATACTCATAGTTTGAATTGTCCTCGTAAACCCGTTTTGTCCTATGTCTTTCGTTAAATTACTGGTGTAAAAAACATAGGACAAAGCGCTTTCGTTTGTCAGGCAGGCGCGTACGTATTTCGCCTAGCTTCACACTTACGCATTACATTGGCAACACTAAAGATGTTCAGCTATAAAAAAGCACCTCCTAAGAGGTGCTTTGTAGTTTATCTAACTATTGCTTAATGCAAAAGATAAACACTCAATTATTTCTTAGCAGCAGCCATTTGAGCAGCTACTTCAGCAGCGAAGTCTTCAGTCTTCTTCTCGATACCTTCACCAACTTCGAAACGTACGAAGTTGATTACGTCTGCGCTGTTGTTCTTAAGAAGCTCAGCAACAGAGATTGAAGGATCTTTAACGAAAGGCTGACCAGTCAAGCTCACTTCGCCAGTGAACTTCTTCATGCGGCCTGCAACCATTTTCTCAGCGATATCAGCCGGCTTACCAGACTGGATAGCGATTTCGATTTGGATTTCTTTCTCTTTCTCAACAACTTCTGCTGGAACGTTTTCAGGCTTAACGAACTGCGGGCTTGCAGCTGCAACGTGCATTGCAACGTCTTTCGCTAGCTCTTCGTCACCGCCAGTAAGGATAGAGATAACACCAATACGGCCGCCGTGTACATACGCGCCTAGTGTATCGCCTTCAACGTTGATAACGCGACGAGGAGAGATGTTTTCGCCGATTTTAGCAACAAGTGCGTCACGAACTTCGCTTACTTTAGAACCGTTAAGTTCTGCATCGTTAAGCGCGTCGATGTCGTTGATGTTGTTAGCAGCAGCTACTTCTAGTAGCTCGTTACCAAACTTAAGGAAACCTTCGTCACGTGCTACGAAGTCAGTTTCACAGTTAAGTTCAAGCATAGTCGCACGACCTGCTTCAACCTTAGTAAGGATTACACCTTCAGCTGCGATACGGCCTGCTTTTTTAGCCGCTTTCGCTTGGCCTGATTTACGCATGTTTTCAATGGCTAACTCAATGTCACCATCCGTTTCAACCAGGGCTTTTTTACAATCCAGCATACCTGCGCCAGTACGTTCGCGCAGTTCTTTAACTAGTGCTGCAGTCACTGCCATTTTTCAATTCCTCAGCATTAAATATAAATTCGTTAGGTAAAAGGGGCGATGTCGCCCCTCTCAATACGTTTCGTATTGTAGTACTGCCATATTATTAAGATATGACAGTAAGCAATCAGAATTACTCTGCTGCTTCTACGAAGTCGTCTTGCTCAGCTTGTACTTCAAGGTTGCTTTCGCGACCTGAGTTGATAGCGTTTGCAGCAGCATCCAAGTAAAGTTGGATAGCGCGGATAGCATCGTCGTTACCAGGGATGATGTAATCAACACCGTCTGGGTTAGAGTTAGTATCAACAACACCAACAACAGGAATACCTAGGTTACGAGCTTCTGTTACAGCAATGTGCTCGTGATCTGCGTCGATAACAAAGATCGCGTCTGGAAGACCGCCCATGTCTTTGATACCGCCAAGGCTGTTTTCAAGCTTGTCCATTTCGCGCTGAAGCATAAGTGCTTCTTTCTTAGTTAGCTTCTCAAACGTACCGTCTTGGCTTTGCTGCTCAAGATCTTTAAGACGCTTGATTGACTGACGTACTGTTTTCCAGTTAGTCAGCATACCACCTAACCAACGCTTGTTTACGTAGTACTGGTCGCACTTAAGAGCAGCATCTTTAACTGCTTCGCCAGCTGCGCGCTTAGTACCAACGAAAAGGATTTTACCTTTCTTAGACGCAACACCTGAAAGGTAGTTAAGTGCGTTGTTGAAAAGTGGAACCGTTTTTTCAAGGTTGATGATATGAACTTTGTTACGAGCGCCGAAGATGAAAGGCTTCATCTTTGGGTTCCAGTAACGAGTTTGGTGACCGAAATGCACACCTGCTTTCAGCATGTCACGCATAGAAACATTAGCCATTTTATTTTCCTCTTGGGGTTAGGCCTCCATATACCCCTTGTATCGATTCAGACCAACCTAAATTGAACTGAACACCCCGATACGAAGTGTCGGTATATGTGTGTTTTAATAAAATAAATTTACCCTCTAAAACGGTGCCAAATGCACGTGGCAAAATGAGCTTTCCGTCAGGGCGCGCGCTTTATACCACAATACCACCTAAGCCTCAAGTTTTGAGGGTAAAAAGCGACAATTTGAAGTATTTAAATTAAAGAAAGTATAGAACCTTTGATAAGGTCGCTTTACACCTCTGACTTTATCAAATAAAAACCAGCAATATCATCACCTTACTAAGAATGACCTGAATAGTGTTATAATGCGTAAGTAATCAAAATTCTTCATCAAACTAGTTTCAAACGATTTGAGAGGCGCTGTGACAGCTATTATCAAAACCCCAGAAGAAATCGAAAAAATGCGCGTAGCCGGTAAACTGGCAGCCGAAGTGCTTACTATGATAGGGCCTTACGTAAAAAAAGGCGTTACCACTGATGAGCTAAATACTATTTGCCACGACTACATCGTAAATGAGCAAAAAGCGGTACCCGCGCCTTTAAATTACGGCCATCCGCCTTTTCCTAAATCTATCTGCACGTCAGTAAACCACTGTATTTGCCACGGTATTCCTTCTGACAAGAAACTGAAAGACGGCGACATCATTAATATCGACGTCACAGTTATTAAAGATGGCTATCATGGCGATACGTCAAAGATGTTTGTGGTGGGTAAGCCTTCTATCCTTGCAGAGCGCCTAATTCGCGTTACCCAAGAATGCTTATATAAAGCTATTGAGCAAGTGAAACCGGGTATGCGCCTTGGCGATATCGGTCATATTTGTCAAACCCACGCAGAAGCGCATAACTATTCAATAGTTCGTGAATACTGCGGCCACGGTATTGGCGCTAGTTTCCACGAAGAACCACAAATTGTTCACTACGGTAAGCCAGGTACAGGTGATGTGTTAGAGCCGGGCATGTGCTTTACCATCGAGCCTATGGTCAACGCAGGCAAGCGCTACTCAAAAGTGCTACCAGACCAATGGACTGTGGTAACTAAAGACAGAAGTTTAAGCGCCCAATGGGAGCACACCCTATTGGTCACTGAAACCGGCGTTGAGATTCTTACGCTTCGCGAAGAAGAAACCTTGGAACGCATCATTTCTCACGGATAAATCGACTTCGACAATATTGATAACGTTTCGAATAATCGCGTTAAAATATGGTTTCAGAAGATTGAGTCTATCGAATTATGCAAAGCAGCCGTTGAATTCGCGGCTGCTTTTTTATTGGCTCGTTAGCTCAAATTCCAACTATCAAAGTTCGGCATCGTGTGCCCACTCCCCTCATATTTACTGCGCTACACACCTATAACAAAAAACCATAAATATTCACAATTCAACCTAACTTATGCATTAATTTGCTACTGCGAACTACTAGCAATTCATGCTATTGTTCTTAGCGTCTAAAAAGAAGTCTATTTCAAAGGTGTATTTTGACGCTGCAATCACTGATAAAGAATATCGACACAATTAGCTCTGTTGATGAAATCCCCGCCATTAAATCGTGCGTGGAAGCCAGTTATGCCTGGATAACGGAGTCCTTCGACGCTACGCCGGTTAATCAACTCGTTACCGGTCGTGCACAGTTCGTCGATGCGTTGCTTTGTCATCTTTGGCAACTTTATGGTTTAGATACCGTCGACGAATTATCGCTTTGCGCCGTTGGTGGTTACGGCCGTGGTCATCTGCAACCTCATTCAGACATCGATTTACTCATAGTTTGTAAAAAGAAGCTTAAGCCCGATGTACAAGAAAAAATTGGCATGTTCATCACCCTTTTATGGGATATCAAATTAGATGTTGGCCAGTCAGTTCGCACTATCAAAGAAACGGTCAAGCTAGCAAAAGACGATATTACGATTGCGACCAATTTAGTGGAAAGCCGATTACTTTGCGGCAGTGAAGCCACCTTTGAAAAATTGTGGGATGAAGTTAACGGTCGAAACTCATGGTCGAGCAAAGCGTTTTTCTCAGCCAAGTACGACGAGCAGAAAAAACGCCACGCCAAATTCAACGGTACCGCTTATAACCTTGAACCTAACATCAAAGAAAACCCCGGGTGTTTGCGTGATATTCAATCTATTGGCTGGGTCGCCAAAAAGCATTTTAAAGAATATGACGGCTGGAATTTAGTAGGCCACGGCTACTTTACAGAACAAGAGCACAGTGAATTAATTGCTTGTCGCATGCACCTTTGGAAAATGCGTTGTGCACTACATCTGGTTGCAGGCAGAAGCGAAAACCGGCTGCTGTTTGATTACCAACCTGACGTTGCAAAAATGATGGGGTATGGTGAAGAAGGTAAATCGTCTGTCGAAAAAATGATGCGGGACTTTTTCCGCACAGTGGCGCGGGTGTCTGAACTGAATCAAATGCTGCTTCAGCGCTTCAAGTACGACATGCTGAACCAAAGCGTTCAGAAAAGCGTGATCATAAACGAAGATTTCGAGCTGCTCGATAATATGATATCGCCACGACACGAAACCGTGTTCTCCTCTCCCGAAGCAATCTTGGACTTTCTGCATTTGGTGGCCAACACGCCAGAAGTACAAGGCCTCAGTACGATTTGCATACGTCAGCTGCGCAACGCTCACCGCGCTTTTGAAGCAGAATACTATGTTGAGCGCCCGCTGTGCCGCGAAAAATTCATGCGCTTAATGAAACAGCCTGAGTTCTTTGATTTTGCATGGGACATCATGCATCAATACGGCATTTTACAAGCTTATCTTCCTGAATGGGATGCCATTGTAGGTATGATGCAGTTCGACCTGTTTCACGCCTACACGGTGGACGAACACACTCACCGATTGGTGAAGCACGTTAACTACTTTTTCTCAAAGGCAAATAAAGACTTCCCGCGCTGCGGCAGAATTTGTAGAAACCTCGATAAACCAGAAGTGCTTTATATCGCGGCTATTTTCCACGATATCGCCAAAGGTAGAAATGGCGATCATTCCACATTAGGTGCCCAAGATGTAGCAAAGTTCTGTCAGCAACACGATGTTCCCAGCGACGATGCTGAAATGATTGCATGGCTTGTAGAAAACCACCTACTGATGTCAGTGGTAGCCCAACGCCGTGATATTTATGACCCAGACGTTATAAGCGAGTTTGCTGGCGCGGTAAGAAGCCACAATCACCTTAATTTGCTTTATACGCTAACCCTTGCCGATATTCGTGCCACCAATGACAACCTTTGGAACGACTGGAAAGCATCTTTACTTCGCGAATTATATTTAATGACGCAAAAGGCATTGGATAATGGACTACAGTGTCAAGTAACATTGAACGAGCGAGTAACTACTCACAAACACCAAGCAAGGCAAATTTTGCAAGAGCGCGCTATTGAGCCTGTTGCTATTGATGCATTGTGGGCCCGCCTGGACGACGATTACTTTGTTCGCTTTAAGCCTACTCAAATTGCGTGGCATACTGATGAAATTATTAAAGCTCAGAATGAATGGCTTACACCAGAGCACGATGGCCTGTTGGTAAAAGCAAATGATAACAGTGCGAAAGGTGGCACTGAGGTGTTTGTTTACGGCAAAGATAGAAAAGCATTGTTTGCGCAAGTCGCGTCAGTGCTGGACAGTCGAAACTGTTCAATTCACGACGCCCACGTTACCGTGACCAGAGATGGCTATGTGTTCGATAGCATGCTTATTCTTGAAAATGACGGCAGTCGTATAAGCTCAGAGTCTCGCATTGCGTCCATTGAAAATGCTATTTCTGCCCAACTTGAAAAGCCGGGGCGTTCGCACGAAAATAAGCGTAAATTGCCTCGGCAAATGAAACAACTTGATGTGCCTACTAAGGTACGCTTTTTCAATATCAACGATGAAGCCACGCTTATTGAGTTAGAAGCCCTAGACGCTCCGGGCATTTTAGCTAAAATTGGTCACGCATTCGTTGATACTAATATGACGCTTAAGCTTGCGAAAATTGCCACCATTGGAGAGCGAGCCGAAGATATTTTTATCGTCAGCAATGAGGCTGGCAAAGCATTAACCCAAGAACAACAGGTGAACCTTAAAAAGCGTATCCTGTTCAAACTCGACCAACTTGAAGATATCACAATACCATGAATGAATTGAAAGCCATCATTGAAGACGCCTTCGAAAATCGCGATAGCATTAGCCCTTCATCTGCATCTGATGAAGTAAGAGATGCAGTAGCACAAGCTATTGACCTTTTAAACACAGGTAAAGCGCGCGTTGCAGAAAAAATTGCTGGCGAATGGGTAGTACATCAATGGCTTAAAAAAGCTGTTCTACTTTTCTTCCGTCTTCACAACAACGATGTGATTGAAGGCGCCGAAAGTAAGTTTTATGACAAAGTACCGCTTAAGTATACAAACTATACTGCTGAACAGTTTGCGGCTGACGGCGCGCGTATTGTTCCACCAGCAGCGGTACGTACGGGTACATTCGTAGGCAAGAACGCGGTTGTTATGCCTTCTTACGTAAACATTGGTGCGTTCGTTGACGAAGGTACTATGGTTGATACATGGGCGACAGTAGGCTCGTGTGCGCAAATTGGTAAGAATGTTCACCTTTCAGGTGGCGTGGGTATTGGCGGCGTATTAGAACCACTTCAGGCTAACCCCACCATTATTGAAGATAACTGCTTTATCGGCGCGCGATCTGAAATTGTAGAAGGCGTGATTGTTGAAGAAGGTTCTGTTATCTCAATGGGCGTTTACATCGGTCAGAGCACTCGTATTTATGACCGCGAAACCGGTGAAGTTCACTATGGCCGTGTACCAGCAGGTTCAGTAGTCGTGGCGGGTAACCTGCCAAGCGCAGATGGTAAATACAGCCTTTACGCCGCTATCATCGTGAAGAAAGTAGATGCGAAGACCCGCGCGAAAGTAGGTATCAACGCGCTACTTCGCGGCGTAGAATAAGCAGTATTTCTGGCTTATCGCTAACGGCTCGGGTTAATTTCAATTAGCCGAGCCACATGCTGAAAGACTCACAAATTAAAAGAGGCGCTTATGCGCCTCTTTCTTTTCGTAATCAGAACATTTCTAAGACTTAAGCCAACAGCTTATCTTTAATGGTGTTTACCCACTCTACTACGTCTTTTTCGGGCTCTAGGGTTTCAATCGCGTCAACCTCTAACATGTCGGCAACTGCGTTACCTTGTAGCTCGGTCAGTAACGCATGAAACTGTTTACCTGCACCACAGAAACTATCGCCATAGCTGCTATCGCCTAGCGCTGCTACCGCGAATGGCTTGCCGGTTAGCATAGGCGATTCGTCTTTCAGATCTGAAAACACAAACTCAAGGTTTGGTGGTACATCGCCCTGCCCTGTTGTAGAGGTAATGATCAAAAGTGCGTCAGCATCAGTAAAATCTGCAACCGACGGGTCGCTTTCTAGTGAGCAATCCACGCCCTGTTCAGCTAAGTTCTCTTCCACCTGCTCAGCTACGTGTTGCGCATTGCCGTAAACTGTACCCGCAATAATTTTCAATGTTGCCATTTTTACCTCTTAAACCAATGATCGTCGCCTTTGTCGACAGGCGGAAATTCTTACTATTTTATCAACCTAAACGCAAAACGGCGCTAATTTTTCGAGCCATAGTCGCATTTCACTGTGCATCTGTGAATTAATCGTTACCCACTTTCCAGTGATAGGATGAGAAAAGCCCATTTGAGTACAACTTAAGGCCAAATTGTTAAAATTAAAGTGCTGCTTGGCGAATTTGTTTTGTTTGCCGTCTCCATGGGTAGTATCGCCGATAATGGGGTGACGAATATGAACCATGTGCCGACGAAGCTGATGTTTACGACCGGTACTAGGAGAAAGCTTAACTAGCGAATATCGTGCACTTTGGTATTTGCCTACAGGCTCAGGCACTTCGAATTTTGCCACTGACTGATACATAGTTGATGCTGGTTGTGGCGGCTGCTGCGGGCGCTTATGCTTGTCGGCTATTTTGTCGTAGCGGTATTTTAGGGCGTAATCGATATACCCTGTGTGATGCACAAAACCGCGTACTATAGCGTGATACGTTTTTACTACCTGCTTGTCCATCATCTGCTGTCCAAGCTTTGCTGCAACTTCTGAGCTAAAGCTAAACACCAGCACACCTGAAGTGGGTCGGTCTAAACGATGAGCAGGATAGACGTGCTGGCCTATTTGGTCTCTGAGTGTCTGTACTGCGAACACCGTTTCATGTCTATCAATCGGGCTTCTGTGTACTAGTAGGCCTGGCGGCTTCTCAATTGCGATGATATGTTCATCTTGGTACAACACAGGTAAATGAAGAGCGTCAACACGACCTTCCTCACCAACGCTTGCCTTTTCTATTATTTGCTCGTCTGAATGCACAGTTAATTGGCCTTTTAAATCGTTCTGCATAGTGCGTTGTGTTTGCTCACCCAATGTCTCCATTGGCAATATTATCAATAACTTGAAGCTGGGACAGAGTGCGCTGATGCGCCGATGAAAGATATATTTCTGCTGCAGGCGTAATTTGCATGGGTGGTAAAGGCATTTCCTGTTTCAACAAAATGCGCATTTTGGGAATAAAAATAAAAGCCAACCAACTCTCAAACGCTAAACAGTCGACCGCAAAAGGAACTGAGCTTTCCGTGGCATTTTTTAGGTCTTGTTCCGCAGGCTCTTCATTTGGCCAAATACCATCCTGATACATGTCTGTTTCTAATTGTATCAATGCTTTACTTAATGCTATGTGATGAGTGCTATTCGTTTTAATCACATCCTCTCCGCAACTCAAAAACGCTTCTATTTCGAAGCGCGCAGTATATCAGGGGCTAAAGGTCAACATAAGTCCACGTGTCTTATCGTTGAATTTCTTCTGCTGTGATACCATTACCCGTCTTTGTTGGCGGTATCTCATCGACGTGCCCCTTTGAATAGATGTGACAGCCTGGCAAATTTTGATTAAAGCAGTATTTTGGAACGAGTTATGAGCGCTAACGGTATTAATTCTATCAGCGAGTTTTTGTTACATGCAGGCACTGAATATCAGGTTTTTGATTTAGGTCGTCGCCTTGAACCCACCGATAGTCAAACCTTTCTAGAAATAGAAAACGGCAGTGCTTACGCGCCCTACCCTCGTCAGCAACACGCGTGGTTCGGCATCGTCTTTTGGAATAAAAATGCTTCTACCCAACAATACATTTGGTTTGTGAAACTGCCGCTTGATGAGCAAGGATTAGTGGTTGCCGCAGCAAGAAATCATTTTCTAGAGATTATTGTTGATGCACTAGGGCAGTCTGTTGCTGAAGATACTGAAAACGCGCAAACTCTGCCTGATAATCCTTATTCGTTTGTTCCCAATCAATCGCAGCTCGCTCAATTTAACGCACTAGTTAAACGCACCCTAAACCAACCTTTAAGTGAAGAGGCGCAGAAAGTTGAGGCCTACATTCAAGCCCCACAACTGGTTGACTGGCAGCAGATATCCATGCAAAGCGTGGCCGACTTTGTACAAAGTCTAAGCCATCACCCCAAACAAGATGTATTAGCGCAGGCAATTAAAACCAACACCTCACTTTACTCGGACGTTTTCCTTAACACTTTAATGGAAATGAGCGAAAGCGTTTCTCTGCCTGAGAATCTATTAGCGGCGTATTTAATTGAGATAGATAAAAGTGACGACATCAATTTAGCGGCGCTGAGAGGCACGTCAGAAGGTAGTTTCCACCCGACCATCAACAATAAACTACTCGAATTATTAAAGAGCGAAAAATCGCAGAGACTTGATATTTTAAGCGTTATTGCAGCACGCCATTTCGAACAAATGGAACCACTACTGCTTAGTGCCTTTTTAGAGCAGGCAGCAAACGTTGATGAAAAAGAGGGTCATAAAGGCGCCTTATTCGCAGGGTTCTTTTCAGATTTAGTACAAGTCCCGAAGTTACGCAGACAAGTGCTAACACTCCTGCATTCCAAAGCCAACCCTCAGATTCTCAGCAATGCATTTCAACAATTGTTTGCACAAGCGAGAAAGTAAATGACGTTACTTGAGTTAGTGGTGTGGATGGTTATTGGGTTCACTGGCTATCAGTTTTGGCGCATTCGAGCCATTTCTGAGCAAACAAACACTTACCTAAAGCAATACTGCGATAAACACGGTTTACAATTGCTGAGTGTGGCAAGAGCTAAAACACGATTTTCATTCAAATATGGAAAGCCTGACTGGCACAGTGTATTCAACTTTGAGTTTTCGAGTAATGGTGAGGACCGATATACTGGGGAAGTTGAATTGATAGGTGTAAGGATTATGCGAACAGAGGTGCCGCCGCATAGAGTTTAAGCTTCTATGTCAAAAAGCGTGAGCGGTTATTAATTCACCATTCAGGTCAGGTTTTACATAACAAATGCATACGGATTGGTAATAAACAACGCAAAAAAAAAGGGGAACCTAGCGGCTCCCCTTTTTCCTGGAATTTTGAGTATCCTTCTCCGCGATCCTTTGCGACTAAAATCTTCCCGATTAAAATCCGTATACGCCCCTTTCCATCTACTCTCGCGCCTTCCTGTGCGAGCTACACATCCATGCGTAGGTCCCTTTCCTTTTATCCTAATTTACTGTACATCCTTCATACAGTGTTCCTCTTCCTGAGGCTGTCCTTGTCAGACTCCGCTGACGTTCCCTTCCCTCATTCCATTGTTTGCTGTACATCCTGCTACAGCTTTGCCAATCCCTTAGCATGTCCTTCTTTCGTCCTTGGTTTGCTCGTCCATGCAAACTAGAAATTCCTTAATGGCTATCCTGCCGTTGGCTTCTTGCCTCTAGCTCCCTGCTAGCTCTCGTCCATTTTTCCCTGCTACATCCTGTATGCGAAGTCCTTTCACATTTTACGTCCCTGAATCCCTCTATATCCTTTAAAATCCGTTTCTAACATCCTGTTAATGCAGTGTCCTATCTGCTTTCCTTTCCCTTTCCCCACTGCCTTGTGGGAGTCTCATCCTTAAGTTGTCCTAACTTATTCCATTGATGATCCTTGACTCAATCCGTGACTCGTCGTGTTTCCTTGTGACATGTTCATAGTATTCCTTCCAATTATTACCGCCATATTGAATTACAGAGATTTAAGAAAGATTCTTGTACGACTTTTGACTAATTTTTAAAAACTTCAATATAATCAATAGCTTTATACTTTAGTATAAATTAATCTTTCATCATTTAGGTAAGATCACTCACAGCGTTTGTAGGGTAAGCGATCAATATAGACCGTTGTGATTCGTTTAGTGTTTGAGGCTATCTTCGTTTGAGGAGATGCGTTCTATATCTAACCGTGCTTCACAGCC